>NZ_JAZIBG010000019.1:0-360164 GCF_036621135.1 Aquincola agrisoli | reverse complement strand
GGGCCGGCGGGCCGGGGCCCGGTCGGCGCGGGCGGGCCGGCGGCCGGGGTGGGCGCCGGGTCGGGCGCCGGGGTGGGCGCCGGCTCGGGGAAGCGGCCGGTGACGGTCCACCGGCCGTCGGGCTGGCGCTGGCGGCTCGTCTCGGCGCCGTCGGCGCGCATCATCGCGACGACGAAGTCGACACGTTCGTCGGGCACGTCGAAGACCACGCGTTGCTGGCGGCTCATGGCATTCTCCCGGCAGAGGGTCACGCGCGGGGCGGGGCCGGCACGGCTCAGGCGGCGAGGCGGCGGCCCAGGACCTGGCGGGCGTCGAAGCTCGCGATACTGACCCGGTCGCCCTGGTTGCCGCCCAGCACGCGGATGCGCCCGCCCTCGGTGCCCACGTAGAACCCGACGTGCCCCTGCGGCGGCTCGCCCCGCTTGAGCACGACCACGCAGCCCGGCACGAAATCGCCCGCGTCGACGCCCCAGCGCAGCCACGAGCGGGCCGCCTTCGAGCGGGTGCCGCGCACGCCCGCGGCCTCGACGCAGAAGTTGACGAACGACGAGCACCAGGGCACCGAGTCGTCGGCCGCGCCGCCCGAGGTGGTGGCGTGGTACGCCTCGATGCGCGGGTTGCTCGCGGCGCCCGCCTGTTCGGACTGGCCAAGCTCGGCCTTCGCCACGCCAAGCCATTTCTCCTGGGACGCACCCGCGGCCGGCTGCAGCGGTGGCGGGGCCGCCACGCCGGCGAACTCGGCGACCACGGTGAACTCGCCGTCGCCCTCGGCCTTCTGCTCGACGACCCGGCCACTGTCGGCCGAGATCATCGCGAGCACGAAGCCGACGCGGTCGGCGGGGATGTCGGTGATGACGCGCAGAAGGTTCATGTTCGCCCCTTGTCCGGCGAGTACGCGGCCCCGGTCACAGGCCGAGGCACCTGGTCACCTCGGCGCGCTGGCGCGCGAAGCTTTCCTGCAGCATGAAGTCGACCACCGGCGTGCCCGCCGCCACGCCGGCCTTCGGCCAGCATTCGGTGCGCATGCGCCGGACGGCCGCATCGTTCAGCGTCGTGCAGGTGGCGGCGCCGCCGCAGAGGAAGGGCTGCAGCTTGTCCGCCGAGGCGTCGGGATTGAAGCGGATGGTCTGGCGCAGCTCGGCCTCGGCCTGCAGCGCGCTGGCGCCCACGGTCTCGGTGATGCTGACGAGCGCCCCCAGCACCGTGCCCGCGTTGTAGTACTCGTTCAGGTCGGACAGGGCGGCCGGCAGCGGATAGCGCTCCAGCGGCTGGGCGAGGCCGGAGCGCAGCCGCAGCGCCACCTGGGCCCTGCGGCTGCGCATGGCCGTGTGGATCGCAACGACGGTGCGCTCGGCGAGCACCTCCTTCTGGAAGGCCTCCCGGCCGCCGATGACGAAGGCGCTGAGGCCCGAGAGCCACTGCGAGGCGCCGCCGGTCGAGGCCGCCGCGGCCGTGCTGAGGCCCATCGTGGCGAGGGTGGCGCCGAAGCCCGCCTTGCGCGTCTCGCGGAAGAGGTTCTCCTCGAACTCGGAGAAGCGGATGTCTGCCGCATACATGCGCGCACCCACGACGGTATCGCGGCAGGCGGCCGTGGCGGCCTGCAGGCAGGCGGCGACCGCCTTGGCGTCGATCAGCGGCTGCAGTTCGGCCAGGTCGCGGTGGGGATCGGTCGCCCGCTCCGGGTAGCCCTCGAAGGCCGCGCAGCCGCACAGCGACAGCACGAGGGCCAGCAGCGCGGCGCGCAGCGGCGCTCCGGGCCGCAGGGCCGCGCACGCTGCGGCGCCGGCGCATGACGGTGCGGGCTGGACCATCGCGGTTCTCCTTGCCCTTCGGGCCCCGGAACGACCGCATCACAGCACCACGCGGCGGCCCCCGCACTCCCCAGTTTCGACTTCGGTTCTTGGGGGGAGGCAGCGCAGCGCGGCGAGGCCGCGCGGCGTGTCAGCGTGCGGCGGCCACCGTCGGTGCCACGGCGGTCCCGCCCTCGGAGACGGGCGTCCAGGTCACCGAGGCCGGCGGCTGCACCAGGAAGGTGTTGCTGTCGATGCGCGGGGCCTGGCGCGCCACCAGCACGGCGGGATGCTGGCCGTTGGCCGAGGCCACCTGCCACCGGGGGCTGGCAGGGTGGCCAACGCGGAAGGTGGAAGGATCGATGCCGCCGGCCACCGCGGCTGCGCCGCGCTGCAGCGCAGGGTGGGTGGCCGGCGCCTGGGCCTGGGCGGCCACGGCGGCCACGGACAACAGGCCGGCGAGCGAAAAGGTGGCGAACTGGTTCATGGCGATCCCTGCAGACAGCGGAAGTAGGTAAAAACCCGAAGTCTGGAGATTAAGGGATTTCCCTTGGTTCACCCCGCGGCAGGGGCTTCGGACGCGGTCAGCCGGCACCGGCCGCCGGCGCGCCGATCCCAAGCACCGACAGCTTCTGGTACAGCGCGGCCCGCGAGATGCCCAGCAGCCGCGCCGCCGCCAGCTTGTTGCCGCCCGTGGACGCCAGCGCCGACACGATGGCCTGGCGCTCCGCCTGGGCCGTGGCTTCGGCGAGGCGGCCCACCCCGCCCGCCGCGGCCACCGGCGCCGGGCCCGCGTCGGCCGCGGCCGGCAGCAGCTTCAGCAGGTGCGCAGCGGCCAGGCGCGGCGTCTCGAACATCAGCACCGCCCGCTCGAGCACATTGCGCAGCTCGCGCACGTTGCCGGGCCAGGCGTGGCGCGCGAGCACCGCCAGCGCGTCGTCGGCCAGCTCCAGCGGCTGGCCGATGCGGCTGCCGATGTCGTCCAGCAGCCGCTCGGCAAGCAGTGGCAGGTCGGGCAGGCGCTCGCGCAGCGGCGGCACCGCGAGCTGCAGCACGGCGAGGCGGTAGTACAGGTCCGCGCGGAAGCGGCCCTGCGCGACGGCGCCCGCCAGGTCGACGCTGGTCGCGGCGATCACGCGCACGTCGACGGGCACGATGCGGTTGGCGCCCAGTGGCTCGATCTCGCGCTCCTGCAGCACCCGCAGCAGCTTGGCCTGCAGCGACAGCGGCATGTCGCCCACCTCGTCGAGGAACAGCGTGCCGCCGTCGGCCAGCTTGAACTTGCCTTCGCGGCCACGCCGCTCGGCGCCGGTGTACGCACCGGGCGCCGCGCCGAAGAGCTCGGCCTCCAGCAGGCTTTCCGGGATGGCCGCGGCGTTGATGCCGATGAAGGGCTTGTCGGCGCGCGGCGAGACGTTGTGGATCGCGTGCGCCAGCAGCTCCTTGCCGGTGCCCGTCTCGCCCGCCAGCAGCACGGTGCTGTCGAGCTGCGCGGCCCGGCGCGCGCGCCGCTTGATCTCCGTGCAGGCGGGCGACACGCCGATGAAGGACGCGAGGCTGTACTTGGCGCGGCGGTTCTCCGACAGCTCGCGCTCGGCCGCCGTCAGCCGGCGCTGCAGCTGCGCCACCTTGTCGACGACCGGCTTCAGGCCCTCCACGCGGTCGTAGAGGACGAAGCCGATCGCGCCGATGACCTCGCCGCCCTCGTCGCACAGCGGCATGCGCGTGACCACGCAGTGGCCGCTGCCCATGTCCATGATGTCGAGCACGATGGGCCGGCCCGAGTCGACCACCTCGCGCAGCCGGCTGTGGGGGATCAGCGCCTCGATGTCCATGCCGACCGCCGCCTCCGCCTCGAGCCCGAAGCGCCGCGCGTACTTGGCGTTGATCCAGGTGACGCGCGCCTCGCGGTCGACCGCCACCGAACCCTCGCACAGCGCCTCCAGCCGGTCGAAGAGCGAGCGCATCGCCAGCTGCCGGAAGGACTCGCCGCGGTCCGCGGCATCTGCTGGCCACGCCGTCATCCAGGCCTCCTGAATTTGATATTTTTGATCTGCTGATTGTGGCAGCGGTGGCACGGTGGTCAGCCCGGGTTTGTCCGCCGCGGCAGACGGGTGTCCGCTGCGGCAGACACGCGCGGGCCGGGCCCGCACCCCGCCCCGGACCCGCCCAGGCCCTGCCGGCAGGCCGCCAACCCGCGCCGCCACTGGGCCGCAGCCCGTGCGGCGCATCGGCGGCGGCCGCCGGGGGCCGGGATGGCATGCGCGCTGCAAAGCGAGAGGCACAACCACACCAGAGAGTGAGACAGCCATGCTCGGAATCACCGGGATCTTCGTGTCCCTGGCCCTCTTGATCTTCCTCGCGCACCGCGGCTGGAACGTCATCTTCATCGCGCCGATCTGCGCCGGCGTCGCGATCCTGTTCAACCTGGGCGACCTCCCCTTCTTCGCGAGCTACACGCAGATCTTCATGCCCGCGCTGGGCAGCTACTTCGCCACCTACTTCCCGCTCTTCATGCTCGGCGCCGTGTTCGGCAAGCTGATGGACGAATCGGGCTCGGCCCGCGCCATCGCACGCCGCATCGTCGGCTGGGTGGGTGCGCAGCGCGCCATCCTGGCGGTGGTGCTGGCCTGCGCACTGCTCACCTACGGCGGCGTCTCGCTGTTCGTCGTGGCGTTCTCGGTCTACCCGATCGCCGCGTCGCTCTTCCGCGAGGCGCACATCCCCAAGCGGCTCATCCCCGCGGCCATCGGCCTGGGCAGCTTCACCTTCACGATGGTGGCGCTGCCGGGCACGCCGTCGATCCAGAACGCGATCCCGATCCCGTTCTTCCAGACGACGATCTATGCGGCGCCCGGCATGGGGGTGGTGGCGTCGGTGTTCATGTTCGCCACCGGCATGTTCTGGCTGGGCCGCCGCGCCCGCGCGGCCCGGGCGCAAGGCGAAGGCTACGGCGAGCACCCGGACGCGCCGGCGGCGGCCGACGGCCGGGCGCTGCCGCCCTTCCTCGTGGCGCTGCTGCCCATCCTGCTGGTGATCGTGCTGAACTTCGTGCTGTCGAAGTACGTGATCCCCGCGTTCGACCACAGCGAGCTCGCCACGCCGAGGTTCAGGAACGTCGAGCTGAAGAAGGTGCTGGCGATCTGGGCCATCATCGGCGCGATGGCCTGCGCCATCGTCTCGATCGTGGTGCTCAACCGGCACCGCATCCGCGACCTGGTCGGGGCGCTCAACCAGGGCACCGTGGGCTCGCTGCTGCCGATGGCCAACACGGCCTCCGAGGTGGGCTACGGCGCGGTGATCGCCGCGCTGGCCGCGTTCGCGGTGGTGCGCGAGGGGCTGCGCTCGGTGGCGTCCGATCCGGTGGTGTCGCTGTGGCTGGTGGTCACCGTGCTGGCCGCGATGACGGGCTCGGCCTCGGGCGGCATGAGCCTCGCGCTCGGCGCGATGGGCGAGTACTACGCCCACGCCGCGCGCGTGGCGGGGATCGATCCGGACATCATGCACCGCATCGCCTCGATGGGCTCCGCCGCGATGGACATCCTGCCGCACAACGGCGCGGTGATCACGCTGCTGGCGATCTGCGGCCTGACGCACCGGCAGTCCTACTTCGACCTCTTCGTCGTGGGCAGCGTCACGGCCCTGGCCGCCAGCGTGCTGGTGCTGGGCCTGTACCTCACGGTCGGCGTGTTCTGACACTGCGTGCAGGCACACACCATGCAAGCACGCGATGCGCTGCGCGAACTGACCGCCGCCCGCCAAGACAAGATCCTCCCGGCGCGCGACGCCGTCCGCCTGATCCGCGACGGCGACACGGTGGCCACCGGCGGCTTCGTCGGCATCGGGTTCCCGGAGAACCTGGCCGTCGCGCTGGAGGAGGCCTTCCTGGCCCGCGGCCCCGCCGGCCACCCCGAACCGGGCCGGCCGCAGAACCTGACGCTGGTCTGCGCGGCGGGCCAGGGCGACGGGCACTCGCGCGGCCTCAACCACCTGGGCCACGCCGGCCTGCTCAAGCGCGTCATCGCCGGCCACTGGGGCCTGGTGCCGCGCCTGCAGGCGCTGGCCGTCAACAACACGATCGAGGCCTACAACCTGCCGCAGGGCGTGATCTCGCACCTCTTCCGCGACATCGCCGCCGGCAAGCCCGGCCACCTGTCGCGCGTGGGCCTGGGCACCTTCGTCGATCCGCGCCTGGGCGGCGGCAAGGTCAACGCGCGCACCACGGAAGAACTCGTCGAGCTGTGGCCCTACGAGGGCGAGGAGTACCTGTTCTACAAGGCCTTCCCGATCCACGTCGCGCTGCTGCGCGGCACGACCGCCGATGCCGACGGCAACGTGACGATGGAACGCGAGGCGCTGACGCTGGAGACCCTGGCCATCGCCATGGCCGCGCACAACAGCGGCGGCATCGTCATCGTGCAGGTGGAGCGCGTGGCCGCGCGCGGCGCCCTGCCGCCCCGGCAGGTGAAGGTCCCGGGCGTGCTGGTGGACTGCGTGGTTGTGGCTGAACGGCCTGAACTCCATCCGCAGACCTTCGCCACCCCCTACAGCGCCGCGTATGCGGGCGAACTGCGCGTGCCCGTATCGGCCCTCGCACCGATGCCGCTCGACGAACGCAAGGTGATCGCCCGCCGCGCGGCGCTGGAGCTCACGGCCGGCAGCGTGGTGAACCTCGGCATCGGCATGCCCGAAGGCATCGCGGGCATCGCCGGCGAGGAAGGGGTGGCCGGGCTGATCACGCTGACGGCCGAGCCCGGGGTGATCGGGGGCCTGCCGGCGTCGGGCCTGGACTTCGGCGCCGCCATCAACACGGCCGCGGTGATCGACCAGCCGAGCCAGTTCGACTTCTACGACGGCGGTGGGCTCGACCTCGCCTTCCTCGGCCTCGCGCAGGCCGACCGCGAAGGCAACGTCAACGTCTCGCGCTTCGGCAGCCGGCTGGCCGGTGCGGGCGGCTTCATCAACATCTCGCAGAACGCGAAGCGGGTGGTCTTCGTGGGCACCTTCATGGCCGGCCGGCAGGCCTTCGAGGTGCACGACGGCCGGCTGGTGATCGTGCGCGACGGCGAGGTGCGCAAGTTCGTACACGAGGTGGAGCAGCGCAGCTTCGCGGGCCGGCGCGCCGCGGCGCAACACCAGCCGGTGCTCTACGTCACCGAGCGCTGCGTGTTCGAGCTGTCGCCGCAGGGCCTGGTGCTCACCGAAATCGCCCCCGGCGTCGACGTGCAGCGCGACATCCTGGCGCACATGCGCTTCACACCGGTGCTCCAAGGCGCCCCGAAGCCGATGGATGCCGCCCTCTTCCGGCCCGGCCCCATCGGCCTGCGGGCGCGCATGCGCCGCACGCTGCCCCCCCCTCAACTGAGGGGTGACGGGGTAATCCGGGCGCCACGCTGAATATCCCAACGGGATTCCGGTTTTCGATCGGCCGGCCTGGACGGTTTCCCGTCGCCGGCTTTTACACGCCATTTCCCTCTGACGAGGACTGCGCGGGCGGCAAATTTCCTACGCCGGGGACGGCGATCGGACGGAAAACCGACGCCTGCAGGCCCGCACGGGTTTCCGTCCGGGGTTTTTCCGCTGGTGCGGTTTTTGCAAATAACCGTCAGAATTTCACGCTCGAAACTGGCAACGTGCGGCCCGGCCGGGTATCGGTGCAGCGCCAGCGTCGAGCGCGCGCTGCACGCCGCGAGCCGGGGATCCGGCTCGAGCGCCGCCGTGGGGCGCGCCCGTTTCAATACCTGTATCTTGTGAAGGATAGCCTGCGATGAAAAAACTCCTCAGTGGCTTTGCCGTACTGCCTTTGTGCATCCCTGCAGTCGCCGCCCCGCCCGTCCAGACCTATACCCCCACGGTGACCGCGGCCGAGCGGGCGGCCGTGCACGCCAAGGTCGAAGCCCTGGCGGGCGACGTGGGAAACACCATCGTGGGCGACGGCCGCTACAACCCGCTGTCGCTGGTCGGCGCGATGCTCGACGGGGGCAAGTACGACTCCATCTCCCGCGGCGCCGGCGGCCAGGCGGTATCGACCGCCTATCCCTTCCCGGTGAACAGCAACGCGAACAACCAGAACGAGCGTGAAAGAAAGACCGCGAAGCTGAACTGGCTGGTGGATCTCGCCAAATCCCACGGCTTCCCCGTCGTCGTGCGCAGGCAGGCCGACAAATACGTCTACGTGGAAATCGGCGACCCCGATGCGCCCGAGATGATCATGGCGCTCAGCCACCTCGACTCCCCGACCGCTTCCGTCAGCGCCGCCCAGCTCGAACGCTGGCGCGGTGCGGACGGCCTGCTCGGTACCGCGTCCTCCTATTACCCAGATTCCTACCACACGCCTTATGTGAAGGACGGATGGATTTACGGCGCCGGTATCCAGGACGACAGCGGCCCGACGCTCGCGACGATGCTCGCGGCCAAGGCCCTGATGGAAGCCGGATTGCCCCGCGACCGGCGGATCCGCATCGTGATGGGTATCTACGAAGATGGCGGCCCGGGTACCCCCACGGTGGCCAATACCGCCAACTTCATGAGCATTCCCTATTACACGGCCAACCCCAGTTTCTACGACAACTGGGCGTACAAAATGTTGAACCGGGAAGAAATGCCCATCGCGGCATATACCTCGGATTCCCGCTTTCCGGTGATCGTCGGTAATTCCGTCGCGTCGACGCCGACGGTATCGATGGATCTTTCGAGCGATGCCGGAAAACCCTTCAGCCTCGTCTCCGCCGTAGCCGGCGTCACCTTGCGGGCCGGCGACCCGACGCTGAAGGACATCACCTACGGCAGCACGACCCAGGTGGCTTCCAGGGCGGTGTTCACGCTCAATGCCGCCGGCGTCAGCGCCAGCAGCCGGAGCAGCTTCATCAGCGGCATCACCGCCGCCGCCACGGCCCAGCGGTGGCTCACCGGCCTGCCGACGGAAACCCCGAAGGTCCGGACCGAGATCGCCGGCGACACCATCATCCTGGAGATCAACACCGGCGTGGCGATGGAGATGCCCACGCCCCACTACGGCAAGAACGCCATCGTCTGGGGCATGCACCTGCTGTCGCAGGCGCTCGGCGCCAACGGCATCACCGCGTCGGACCTGCAGCTCAAGAAGGCCGCCGACGGGCTGGCCGACCTGTTCTTCCGCGGCGGTGTGGAGGGCGAGGCCTACATCGGAAGGTACATGGGCATCCCCGACAACCTGCTGCGCAACATCGACAACGGCGCGCCGAACCTGACGTTCGCGCTGATGGGCGGCATCAACTCGGAGAACCTGGCGAGCTTCTATACCGGGGGCAGCCTGAGCATCCCGATGTTCATGCGCAGCATGCACAAGAACGCGACGGACTACAACGCAGCCATCACCGCGGTGACGGGCGCCTGGCAGGGCAAGGGTTTCACGCTGGGCACCATCGCGGCGTTTGCCAACCCGACGCTGTACATGACGCACGACAACCCGCTGATCGCGCTGCAACTGGCGAGCTACCGCGGCACGATGAACCACGACCCCGCGGCGTTCAGCGATGTGTACGGGCTGCTCGACCTGACCTATGCGCAGGGCACGACGGGCGGCACGCTCGCGAGCAATTTCCGCAACAAGATGAACGCCTTCGGCGCGGTGATCCCGGGCAACGAGCGGTGGTGGCATACCGCCAACGAGCGCATGAAGGTGGCATCGGCCGTGCAGATGACCAAGATGATGGCCGACGGCATGCTGGAGATGGCCCGTTATTCGGGCCCGGCCGGCGCGCAGTACATGTGGGCCGACATCCCCGGCCTGAACGCCGACCGTGCCGACCTGGACCTGCTCGACGTGACGATCGGCACCTACAAGGACGCCTCGGCCGCCGTGCTGCCGCAATACCTCGGCACCGACAAGAAGCTCGCGGCGGCGACCTCGTTCCGCATCCCGATGTGGAACGGCCGCGGCAACACCACCGTCTCGGCCGCCGCCTACGCGCTGGGCCACGAGGCCGGCGGCGTCTACCTGCCGTTGAACGATTCGGACTTCCTGGCCAACACGTTCGTGCTGCCGATGCGGCTCGAATTCAAGGTCAACAAGCCCGCCAACCTGAACGCCGCACAGTGGAAGGCCCTCGTCACCGGGACTTTCAAGAACTTCTCGTTCAACGCCCTGAAGGGAGGCAGCGTCGTTCCGCTGGTGGCCCCGGATGCGGCGAACGCCGACAAGTTCTTCTACAAGCGGGTGTCCGCCACGGATCCGAACAGCCTCTACGTGTCCGTCAACCTCGCCGTCACCGATGCGCCCTACCAAGGCGTGAGCACGGTGATCGCGGATTCGAAGACGGACCTGTACTCGGTGAACCCGAACTACCTGGCGTCTAACGCGAACCCGTTCCCGGAACGCGGCGCCAAGAAGCAGCGCGGATTCTTCCTCTTCGGCGACGGCAGCAAGGACGCCGAGTTCGCCTCGCCGGACGCGATCTACGTGACGTTCAAGACCCCGGGCGACGTGAACGGCGACGGCGTGGCGAACTGCAGTGACCTCGCGCTGACCAAGGCCACGTTCAACAAGCGGCAGGGCCAGGCCGGATTCGACGCTCGCGCCGACTTCGACGGCAATGGCGCCGTGGACATCAAGGACTGGTCGCTGATGACGTCGATCGTCCCGGTTCCCTCCTGCCCGCAGTGATCTGCGTGCAAGCCAAACTCATTCATCACAAGGAAACGATCATGAAAAAACTCGGTGTGTCGGCAGCAGGGCTGGTACTGGCCGCCACGGCGGCTTTTGCAGCCCCCGCGCAGGCCAACCTGGTCACCAACGGCAGCTTCGAAACCGCCGACTTCTCCGGCTGGATCACCACCGGCGACTCGCTGTTCAACGGGGTGCAGTGCCCCGGCGCGGATGACAGCGTGTTTGCCGGCGCCTGCAGCGCGTACTTCGGCTCCGGAACCGACAGCGGCATCACGCAGACGATCAACGTCGGTGGCGCCGGCAAGACGTGGAACCTCTCGTTCGCGTTTCAGCCGGATGGCGCCATCCCCAGCAGCTTCAGCGTGATGTTCGGCGGGCAGACGCTGCTGTCGCTGACCACGCCGGCGGCCGGCGGCTACACGCTGTACGAGTTCAGCGGCCTCACCACCGGCGAGACCATGACGCTGGCCTTCAACTTCGTCGATCCGGTCGGCTTCATGTTCCTCGATGCCGTCTCGGTCACCGCGGTGCCCGAACCGGCGACGATGGCCATGATGGGCATGGGCCTGGCAGGGCTCGTGTTCCTGGGGCGCCGCAAGGCGGCCTGACGAGATCGGCGCCGGCACGGCCGGCGTCGCTGACACGGCGGCCGCAGGCGATGCGGCCGCCGGACCGGGGCGGGCGACCTTGGCAGCATGTGCGGCGAGTGGTCAGCCACGGCAACCACCAGCATCCGCTGCCGTGACGCCGCCGTCGACAACGCAGGTTCTGGCCGGCGGTGCAAGCGGCGCCGCCAGGAAGACCCGGTGGCCGCAATCTCCTCGCTCGTGCCGTAGCGAACGACATTCAGGAGGTAGGCGCCGGGGCGGGCGGAGGTTCTGCAGCATCGGCCGGCACCGGAATCTGCCCGCGGCCGTCGCGCCGAACCCGGTCCTCCCGGACCACACCCAGCTGGTCCGCCGGATCCGGCTGCCCAGGCGACGGCGCAGGCTCCGACTGCCCAGCCACGTCGCCGTTCATGTCTGCCCCTCGCCTGGCGGCGGCATCGCGGCGCCCGAGGCGGTGGGGCACGGCGCCCCCCTTGTGCTCGGGCGCGATGTCCGGCTCGTCAGGCTGGAATTCCGGCTCCTCGTTGTCAAGGATGTCCGACCGCGGCATCGGGCTCTCCAGAGGCGGAGGTTCGGACGGAGGCGACGTGGGTCCGGGCGGGTTGGGCGTATGGCGTGCGTTCATGCACGCTTTTGGCAAATACGGTGCCTCCCCGCGGCCAGCCGCGCAGGGGCAGCGCGTCAGCGTCAGTCTCTGCACCACGGACCGCGGACACCTCATCTTTTATAAAATTCAGGACGAAAAGTCACCAAAATCTGCGTAAATGAAAGGATCTCAGGGAATACACGGGTACTTGCTGGCTTTGTTTTATAAAAAATGCGTCCACTGGAAAGACGGAGCAACGCATGGGCAACCCGGCATACGACGCTTATCGAGAGAACGTAGCGGGGCGATCCGACGTCGCGGACACGCCTGAACTGGTGGCCTACTACCAGCAGCTCGCGCAGCTCGATACGGCGGCGCTATGGACGGTCGCCAACAAGATCGAGCCCTGGGAGCCGAAGTCGGCCTCGGTGCCCGTGTTGTGGCGCTACCGCGATCTGCGCGAGCATGTGCTGCGCTCCGTCGACCTCGTCACGCCTGAGAAGGCCGGGCGCCGCGTCATCTACCTGGACAACCCGGGCCGACGCGATGTCTCCGCCGCAGTGGGCTGGCTCTACTCCGGGCTGCAGGTCATGCATCCAGGCGAGGCGGCGTCCGCGCACCGGCATTCGTCCTCGGCGTTGCGCTTCATCATGGAAGGGCGCGGCGCGTACACCATCGTCGACGGCCACAAGATGACGCTGGGCGCCAACGACTTCGTGCTCACACCCAACGGCACCTGGCACGAGCACGGCGTGGAAGCCGACGGGCGGACCTGCATCTGGCAGGACGGGCTGGACATTCCTCTGGTCAACACGCTGGAAGCCGGCTTCTACGAAGTACACCCTGACCTTCGCCAAGCCGTCGGACACCCCGTGGACGACTCTGTCGCCCTGTGGGGCGCCGCCGGGCTGCGGCCGCAGGGACAGCGCTGGACGCACCGCTATTCGCCGCTGTTCAAGTACCCGTGGGAGCCCACCTATGAAGCCTTGTGCAGGCTGGCACGGCTGCAGGAAGGCAACCCGTTCGACGACACGTTGATGCACTACGTGAACCCGGTCGACGGCGGCCACGTCATGGCCACCATCGGTGCCAGCATGCAGCGGCTGCGCCCGGGCTTTGCAGGCAAGGCGCACCGCCACACCGGCAGCTTCCTGTACCAGGTCGCCAAAGGCCGCGGCCATTCGATCATCGACGGGCGGCGCTTCGACTGGCAGGAACGCGACATCTTCTGCGTGCCCTCTTGGGCCTGGCACGAGCACGCCAACGCCAGCGACAGCGAGGACGCCTGCCTGTTCTGCTTCAGCGACCTGCCGGTGATGGAGAAGCTGGGGCTGTACCACGAGCAGGCCCTGGCCGACAACGGCGGGCGCCAGCCGGTGGCGCCGCTGCCCGGCTGACCGTTCCGCGCCGGTTCTCTTACTTCAGTTCCCTTGCCGTCCGCCTCGGGGCGCCGCTGGCGCCCGCGGCATCCCCTTGCCCTTTTTCCTGGAGAACACCATGCGACTCGTCACCTACCGCGCCGACACCACCGGCGCAGCGCGGCTCGGCGCCGTGGTCGGCAACCATGTCGTCGACCTCGCCCTGCTGGGCGCCCACGCCGGGCAGCCGCTGCCCGCCGACATGCTGGCCTTCATCGACCTGGGGCCGCAGGCCGTGGCGTCGACCACCGCGCTGCTGCAGTCGTGCGAAGGGCGGTGGCCGGTCGGCACGGCGCGGCCGCTGGCGAACGTCAAGCTGCTGGCGCCCATCCCTCGGCCGCGCAAGAACATCTTCGGCATCGGCCTGAACTACGTCGAGCACGTGGCCGAATCCAGCCGCGCGCTGGACACGGCCAAGGACTTGCCCAGGCAGCCCGTCCTCTTCTCGAAGCCGCCGACCACGGTGATCGGCCCGGGCGATGCGATCGAGCACAACGCCGCGCTGACGCAGCAGCTGGATTGGGAGGTGGAGCTGGCCGCCATCATCGGCACGCGAGCCAAGCGAATCAGCGAGGCGGACGCGCTGGGCCACGTGTTCGGCTACAGCGTGATGATCGACATCAGCGCACGCGACAACCGGCGCGCCGGCCAGTGGATCTATTCCAAGGGCATGGACACCTATGCGCCGTTCGGTCCGGTCATCGTGACGGCCGACGAGATCCCCGACCCGCAAGTGCTGGACCTGAGCCTGAAGGTCAACGGCGTGACCAAGCAGGACTCCAACACGCGCCACATGCTGTTCAAGGTGAACACCCTGATCGCCGACATCAGCGCCGGCATCACCCTGGAGCCCGGCGACATCATCGCCACGGGCACGCCCGAGGGCGTGGGCGCCGGGCGCAGCCCGCAGGAATGGCTGTGGCCTGGCGACGTGGTCGAAGCCACCGTGCAACACATCGGCCAGCTGCGCCATCCCGTCGTCGCGGTCTGACCGCATCACCGCCCACCCGCCTCCAGTCTCCACAGGAGCCCCCATGCTCAAGCACCTCAGCCTTGCGGCCATGCTGGCCGCCGCCGCCGGCGCGCAGGCCGCCACGCCGGTCAAGATCGGCTTCATCACCACGCTGTCCACGCCCGCGGGCTACATCGGCGAAGACCTGCGCGACGGCTTCATGCTCGCGGTGCAGCAAGGCGGGGGCAAGCTCGGCGGCGTGCCGGTGGAACTGGTCGTCGAGGACGATGCGTTGAAGCCCGCCAACGCGAAGCAGGCGGTCGACCGCATGGTGCAGTCCGGGATCAAGCTCTACACCGGCGTGAACTTCTCGAACGTGCTGGCCGCCGTGGTGCCCAGCGTCACGAAAGCCGGCTACACCTACATCAGCGCCAACCCCGGACCCTCGGCGTTCGCCGGCGAGAAGTGCGATGCCAACTACTTCGTCGCCTCCTATCAGAACGACGCCTTCCACACGGCCGGCGGCGTGGCGGCCAACGAACTGGGCTTCAAGCGCGTGGTGGCGCTGGCGCCCAACTACCAGGCCGGCCGCGATGCCATCGCCGGCTTCAAGCGCACATTCAAGGGTGAGCTGCTGGCGGAGGTCTACACCAAGCTCGACCAGTCGGACTTCTCGGTCGAGATCGCGCGCATCCGCTCGCTCGCGCCCGACGCCATCTATCAGTTCCACCCCGGCGGTGCCGGCATCAACTTCGCCAAGCAGTACGGCAACGCTGGCTTGGGCAAGACCATCCCGATGCTGATGCCGGGCTTCTCGATGGACGCGCGCATGCTCACGGCCACCGGCAACGCCTCCGAAGGCTTCTACACCACCGGCATCTGGTCGGTGGCGATGGACAACCCGGCGTCCAGGAAGTTCGTGCAGGACTTCCAGGCGGCCTACAAGCGCGTACCGACGGACTACGCCATGCAGGCCTTCGATACGGCGCAGTGGATCGCCTCGGGCCTGAAAGCCGTGGGCGGCGACCTGGACAAGACCCCCGCCTTCCGCACGGCGCTGCGCAAGGCCGCGTTCACGTCGCTGCGCGGAAAATTCGCACTGAACACCAACCAGCACCCGATCCAGGACCTGTACCTGATGCGCATCGAGAAGGGGGCCGACGGTGAGCTCGGTCCCAAGGTCATGCGCAAGATCGTCAGCGACGACCGCGACACCTACGCCGCCGACTGCAAGATGCCGTCATGACGCTGCTGCTCGAGCAAGTCCTGAACGGGCTGCAGTTCGGGGCCATGCTGTTCATGTTGGCCTCGGGGCTGACGCTGATCTTCGGCATCATGGGCGTGGTCAACCTGACCCACGGCTCTTTCTACATGGTCGGCGCCTACTGTGCGGCCTTCGCGCTGGGCAACACGGGCTCGTTCGCCGCCGCACTGGTGGCCGCTCTGGCCGGCGCCGGGGGCTATGGCCTGCTGGTCGAGCTGCTGGTGGTGCGGCGCCTGTACCAGCGCGACCACCTCTACCAGGTGCTGGCCACCTTCGGCCTCATCCTGTTCACCAACGAGGCGGTGAGCCTGCTGTTCGGCCGGCGCCCGCCGCTGGTCGAAATCCCGGCGCTCCTGTCGGGCGCGGTGACGCTCGCACCCGGCCTGCAGTACCCCGTGATGCGCCTGGCCTTCATCGCCGTCGGCGTGCTGGTGGCGGTGGGCTTGTGGTTCCTGGTCAACCGCACGCGCATCGGCATGCTGGTACGCGCCGGTGCGGACGACCGCGACATGGTGGGCGCGCTGGGCGTGGACATCCACCGCCTCTACACGCTGGTGTTCGGGCTGGGCGCACTGCTGTGCGGCCTGGCCGGCGTGATGGCCGCGCCGCTGCTGGCCGTGGAGATCGGCATGGGCGAGCGCGTGCTGATCACCACCTTCGTCGTCATCGTCATCGGCGGCGTCGGCTCGGTGCGCGGTGCCATGGCCGGCGCACTGCTGGTCGGCATGGTCGACAGCCTGGGCCGGGCCTTCCTGCCGGGGCTGCTGGAGAGCCTGCTCGCGCCCGAGGTGGCCACGCCGCTGGCGGCCGGCCTGGCCTCGGCCGCGATCTACGTGCTGATGGCCGTGGTGTTGATCGTCCGCCCCCTGGGGCTCTTTCCCGCGAGGACCTGACCATGGACGGATGGATGAATCGACGCCGCATGGTGGCGCTGGGCGGCCTGCTGGTGCTGGCCCTGCTGCCGGCCGGCGCGGCCCTGGCGGGCGCGCCTTACGCCATCAACCTGGCCACGCGCTTCCTGATCTACGGCCTGGCGGCCGTGTCGCTGGACCTGGTGCTGGGCTACGGCGCCATGGTCAGCTTCGGCCACGCGATGTTCTTCGGCCTGGGCGGCTACGTGGTCGCCATCGTCGCGCACCACGCGCTGGAGGCCGGGCCCCTGCTGGGATGGAGCGGCTCCATGCAGGTGCTCGTAGTGTGGCCGCTCGCGCTCGCCTGCTGCGCCCTGCTGGGCGCGGTGGTCGGTGCGCTGGCGCTGCGCACGCGCGGCGTGCAGTTCATCATGATCACGCTGGCCTTCGGGCAGATGGTTTACTTCGTGCTGATGTCGCTGCAGGTCTACGGGGGCGACGACGGGCTCATGATGTCGCAGCGCAATACCTTGCCGGGCCTGAACCTGGAAAGCCCGACGACCTTCTACTTCCTGTGCCTCGCCCTGCTGGCTGCCTGGACCTTCGTCTGCGCCCGCATCGTGGCCTCGCGCTTCGGCATGGTGCTGCAGGCGCTTCGCCAGAGCGAGCGCCGCGCCGTGAACCTGGGCGCCGCGCCCACGCCCTACCGGCTTTCAGCCTTCGTGCTGTCGGCGGTGGGCACCGGGCTGGCCGGGATCCTGTGGGCCAACTTCGCAGGCCTGGTCACGCCGGACATGGCGGCGTGGACCAAGTCCGGCGAATTGATGGCCATCGTGATCCTCGGCGGCGTGGGTACGCTGTTGGGCCCGATCGCGGGCGCGGCCGTTTTCCTGGGCCTGGAGCAGGCGCTGTCCGCATGGACGGAGCACTGGATGCTGGTGATGGGCCCGGTGTTGGTGGTCGTGGTCCTGGCCGGTCGCAACGGCCTGTTCGGCCGCTGGCTGGGAGCGCGCCATGGCTGAGCCCGCCCGCGCCCTGCTGACCGTGCGCGGCTTGCACAAGAGTTTTGGCGCCGTCAAGGCGACTGACGGCGTGGACCTGGAACTCGCCGAGGGCGAGATCCACGCGCTGATCGGCCCCAACGGCGCGGGCAAGTCGACCTTGATCTCGCAGCTGTGCGGCGAGCAACAACCCGATGCCGGCAGCATCGTGCTGGACGGCACGGATGTCACGGCGATGCCGGCGCATCTGCGTGCGCGGCGCGGCCTGTCACGCTCGTTCCAGATCACCGAACTGTGCGCCGACTACACGGCGCTCGAGAACGTGGTGCTCTCGCTGACACTGAAGACGGGCCGCGCATTCGGCGCCTGGGCCGACCCGCGCCAGGATGCCGGCCTGCTGGTCGAGGCCAGGCGCCGGCTGGTGGAGGTGGATCTGGGCGGGCGTGCCGATGTCTGCGTGGCCGACCTGGCGCACGGCGAGAAGCGCCAGTTGGAGCTGGCCGTGGCGCTGGCGCGCGAGCCGCGCCTGCTGCTGCTGGACGAGCCCATGGCCGGCATGGGCGGCGAGGAGTCGGCGCGCATGACCGCGCTGCTGCTGGGACTGAAGCAGCGCTACACCATCCTGCTGGTGGAGCACGACATGGACGCCGTTTTCGCGCTGGCCGACCGCATCACCGTCCTGGTCTACGGCCGCACCATCTTTACCGGCACGCCGCAGGCCGTGCGCGGCCACGCCGAAGTGCGCGCCGCCTATCTGGGAGAGGAGACAACATGCTGACCGTGGAAGGACTACAGGCCGGCTACGGCGGCAGCCAGGTGCTGTTCGGCATGGACTTCGAGGCGCCCACGGGACAGGCCGTGTCGCTGGTCGGCCGCAACGGCATGGGCAAGACCACGACCGTGCGAACGCTGATGGGCATGCTGCCGCTTCGTGGCGGCAGCGTCGTGCTGCATGGCCGGCCGTTGGCCGGCCTCGCGCCGCACGCCATCGCGCGGCTGGGCATGGGCCTGGTCCCTGAAGGCCGGCGCATCTTCGGATCGCTCTCGGTCGAGGAGAACCTGGTGGCCACAGCGCGCCGGAGCGCCACCCGCGGCCACTGGTCGCTGGACCGCGTGCTGGGGCTGTTCCCGCGGTTGGGCGAGCGCCGCCGCCAGTCCGCCCGCACCCTGTCGGGCGGCGAGCAGCAGATGCTGGCGATCGGCCGCGCGCTCATGACCAACCCCGCGCTGCTGGTGCTCGACGAGGCGACCGAAGGCCTCGCACCGCTGATCCGTCGCGAGATCTGGGACTGCCTGCGCACGCTCAAGTCCGAAGGGCTGACGACGTTGGTGATCGACAAGAACCTGACGGAAATGGCTGCGCTGCTCGACCGCCATCACATTGTCGAGAAGGGGCGCGTGGTCTGGTCCGGTACGCCGGCCGAACTCGCATCGCGCGCCGACCTCGCACAACGCTACCTAGGCATCTGACGACCGTGCCACAACCATGTCGACATCGCACGCAGCGATCCATTCCTTCGATGCCAGGAGCACCCATGCTTGACCTTCCCCGCTTCAAGGCGGCCGCCGTACAGGCCGCGCCCATCTTCCTCGACACCGACGCCACCGTCGACAAAGTCTGCGCGCTGATCGCCGAGGCCGCGGCCAACGGGGCGCGGCTGGTCGCGTTTCCTGAGGTGTTCGTGTCCGGCTACCCGTACTGGAGTTGGATCATGAATCCGGTGGAAGGCAGCCCCTGGTTCGAGAAGCTGGTGCGGTCGGCAATCGAGATCCCTGGCCCCGAGATCGCCAAGATCTGCCAGGCCGCCGCGCGCCACCAGGTCTACGTGGTGGTGGGGGCCAACGAGCGCAGCCGCACCGGCGTCGGCACCGTCTACAACACGCTGATCACCATCGCCGACGACGGCCGCATCCTCGGCCGGCACCGCAAGCTGGTGCCCACCTGGGCCGAGAAGCTGACCTGGGCTCCGGGCGACGGCTCGGCGCTGCGCGTGCACGCGACCGGCATCGGCCCGCTGGGCTCGCTGGCCTGCGGCGAGAACACCAACACGCTGGCGCGCTTCGCCCTGCTGGCGCAGGGCGAGCTGGTGCACGTGGCCAGCTACATCGCGCTGCCGGTGGCGCCGGCCGACTACGACATGGCCGAGGCCATCAAGGTCCGTGCCGCGGCTCATTGCTTCGAGGGCAAGCTGTTCACCGTCGTGGCGTGCTCGACCATCTCCGAGGAGATCATCAGAGCCATGGCGGCCACGCACCCGCAGGCGCGCACGCTGCTGGAGCGGCCCAACAGCGCCTTCTCCGCCATCCTGGGCCCCGACGGTCGCGTGGTAGGCCAGCCGCTGATCGACGAGGAGGGCATCGTCTACGCCGACATCGACCTGGCGCGCTGCATCCAGCCGCGCCAGATGCACGACATCACCGGCCACTACAACCGCTTCGACGTGTTCGACCTGCGCGTCAACCGCAGGCCGCAGCAATCGGCACGCTTCGATGACGGCCCCGAGGGGAGCGGCATCGCCGAGTTCGCCGTCGACCAACCAGAGGAACTGCAATGAACGCGCCACGCATCCTGCGTATCGGGCAGATCGTGCCCTCCTCGAACACCACCATGGAGACCGAGATCCCCACCATCCTGCGGGCGCGCGAAGCCGTGGCGGCCGAGCGCTTCACCTTCCACGCGAGCCGCATGCGCATGAAGAAGGTGACGAAGGAGGAACTGGCTGCCATGGACGCCGACAGCGACCGCTGCGCGCTGGAGCTGTCCGACGCGCGCGTGGACGTGCTGGGCTACGCCTGCCTGGTGGCCATCATGAGCATGGGCCGCGGCTACCACCGCCTGTCCGAGCAGCGGTTGCACCGGCGCACGCAGGAGAACGGCGGCCCGGCGCCGGTGGTCACCAGCGCGGGCGCGCTTGTCGACGGCCTGCATGCCATCGGCGCGAAGAAGGTCTCGCTGCTCGCACCGTACATGAAGCCGCTGACGCAGCTGGTCATCGACTACATCGAGCACGAAGGCATCGAGGTGGTGGACAGCATCTCGCTCGAGATCCCCGACAACCTGGAGGTGGGCCGTCAGGATCCGTGCGCGCCGATCGAGATCACGCGCCGGCTCAACACCGCCGGCGTGGATGCCATCGTCGCCTCCGCCTGCGTGCAGATGCCCTCGCTGCCCTCGGTGCAACCGATCGAGGACCGCACCGGGCTGCCGGTGGTGTCCTCGTCCGTGGCCACCACCTACATGATGCTCAAGCGCCTGGGGCTGCCGGCCGCTGTGCCGGGCTTCGGCGCGCTGCTGTCGGGGCGGTACTGAGCCTGCTCCGTCCTATGATTCCGGCATGCCACTGCCCTTGCCACCGATGATTCCGCACGCCGCAGGAGCAGGGCGATGAAGCCGCGCATCCGCGTGGTGCCTGGGACCGTCGATGCCGTCACAGCACCGGATGCCACGATCGAGGAGATCACGCTGGCCGAACAAGCGCACCGGGCGCTGCGCAAGGACCTCATCTCCGGCGCCATTCCGGCCGGCCAGCCGCTGCGCCTGGAGTATCTGAAAGAGCGCTATGGATTGAGCTTCTCGCCGCTGCGGGAAGCCCTGAACCGACTCCAGAGCGAGCGGCTGGTCGTATCCACCACGTCGCGCGGCTTCCGGGTCGCCCCCTTCTCCGAGGAAGAGATGTGGGACGCCATCGAGACCCGCATCCTGATCGACTGCGAGGCGCTTCGCCGCTCGCTGGTGCGTGGCGATCTTGCATGGGAGGACCGGCTCGTGGCGGCGTTCGACGCATTGATGCAGGCCAAGCAGCAGCGCGAAGCAGGAGCGCCGCAGGTCACGCCCCCCGACGACGTGCAGTTGGAGGCACGACACCACGAGTTCCATTGCGCACTGATCTCCGCCTGTGGTTCGCGCTGGCTGCTGGACCTGTCGGACCAGTTCTACGCTCAGACCGAGCGCTACCGCCAGCCCAGCCTGCGCGACAGCGCGTACTGGACACCCGGACGCGATGTGGCCGTGGAGCACCGGCAACTGCTCGACGCAGCAGTGGCACGAGACGCCGGGCTGGCCGCCGGGCTGCTGGCCCGGCACTACCGCGAAACCGGCCGCATGGTGAAGAAGGTGCTGGCGCTGGCGTCACCCTCACGCAGCGCTGACTCTTCACGCCTGCGGTGATCCCGCTAGCGGATCAAGCCGTTGAGCAGGAGGTAGCCGGGCAGCCAGCCGGTCAGCACCCCTTCGGCCACCGCCACCGCGCCGGTCAGGCGCACGATGGGCTTCTGCAGCGCCAGCAGGATGAAGAACAGCAGCCACAGCCCCGACCACGCCACCCAGCACAGCCCGAGCCACAGTCCCCAGGGCGTCTGCGCGTGCATCAGCGCATCCACCGCCACCGGCACGGCGGTGATCGACACGAACAGGCTGAACCAGCCCAGGCCCCGGCCGTCGGAACCGTTGAAGCGGTTGAACGCGACCCAGAAGTACGTGAAGGTGAACAGCAGCAGCAACGCCGCGCCCTTCACCGATTCCGGGTCCGCGTCCGGCCCGAACGCCAGCTGCAGCGCGATCAGCAGCGTGACGAAGCCCGAGAACACGTTGATGACCCAGATCTCGCGGTCGCCGATGCGCCCGAGCAGCCACAGGCCATTCAGGCACAGCACGGCACCCACGTAGAGCAGCGAAAAGCCCAGCAGCATGAAGTCCTCCTTGCGGTTGGTCGGGTCGTGCCGTCAGTGGCTGATCATCCAGGGCCGCTTGGCCGGAAAGGCCTTGGCCCCGTCGGGCGCCCGCACGGTGGCCGACCTGCGGCCCGGCGAGCAGCAGGAACAGCCCGACGGATGGCGCAGCCGCGCGTAATCGCCCGAGCGCCTGGGTTCGTGGGACGCCCGCTCGTTGGTGGCCATCGCATGGCGCCGGTCGGCGGGCATGTCGGCCAGCCGCGGCGCGGCCAGCCACGCGCGCGCCGCGGGTCGGGTGCAGGCCGGGCAGGCCGCCGGCACGTCGCGCTCGGCCATGGCACGCAGCGCATCGAACGGCCCGCATTGCGGGCACAGGTAGTCGTAGGTCGGCATGGGCGGCGCCGTGTCAGGCCACGTCCTGCGACACCGGCATGTCGATGCCCGCGAAGTCCTGCTTCGCCGGCCCGGCCGAACTCGGGTTCACGTCGAAGTCGAAAATCTGCGTGGGCAGCCACAGCGTGGCGCACGAGTTGGGGATGTCGACCACGCCGCTGATGTGCCCCTGCACCGGTGCCGTGCCGAGGATGCTGTAGGCCTGCGCGCGGCTGTAGCCGAACTTGCCCAGGTACTCGATGGCGTTCAGGCAGGCCTGGCGGTAGGCCACGTTCACGTCGAGGTAGTGCTGCTTGCCGTGCTCGTCGACGCTGATGCCTTCGAAAATCAGGTAGTCGTTGTAGGTGGGCGTGATCGGGCTGGGCTTGAAGATCGGGTTCTTGATGCCGTAGGTGGCCATGCCGCCCTTGATGAGCTGCACCCGCATGTGCACCCAGCCGGCCATCTCGATCGCGCCGCAGAAGGTGATCTCGCCGTCGCCCTGGCTGAAGTGCAGGTCGCCCACGGAAAGGCCTGCGCCCTTCACGTACACCGGGAAGAAGATCTTCGAGCCGCGCGACAGGTCCTTGATGTCGCAGTTGCCGCCATGCTCGCGCGGCGGCACGGTGCGCGCGCCTTCGGCCGCGGCCTTGCTCTTGGCGCCGCCCGCGAGCTTGCCCATGTGCGCGGTGGCCGCGAAGGGCGGGTTGGCCAGCGGCGGCACGCGCTGCGGGTCGGTCTCGATCAGGCCCACCTCGCGCTCGTTCCACGCGGCCAGCAGCTTCGGATCGGGCAGGCAGCCGATCAGCCCGGGGTGGATCAGCCCGGCGTAGCGCACGCCCGGCACGTGGCGCGATGCGGTGAACAGCCCCTGGATGTCCCAGATCGACTTCTGCGCCAGCGGGAAGTGGTCGGTCAGGAAGCCGCCGCCGTTCTTCTTGCTGAAGAAGCCGTTGAAGCCCCAGAGGCTGTCGGGCTTGGCGCCGATGTCGAGCAGGTCCACCACCAGCAGGTCGCCCGGCTCGGCGCCCTGCACGCCCACCGGGCCGCTGAGGAAGTGGACGATCGACAGGTCGATGTCGCGCACGTCGTCGGCGCTGTCGTTGTTCTTGATGAAGCCGCCGGTCCAGTCGTAGGTCTCGAGCACGAAGTCGTCGCCGGGCTTGACCCAGCACGCCATCGGGATGTCGGGGTGCCAGCGGTTGTGGACGTTCTCGTTCTCGTACGGCGACTGGTTGAGATCGACCTTGATCAGCGTTTCGGCCATGTCACGTCTCCTGGTCAGTGGAACAGCGGATGAACGGGAGGCATGGTGCGCACGCGCCGCGCGAAGCCGAATAAGGCATTCGTCTGATGCGCCCGGCGTGCGCCTGGGTGAAACCCGGCTTGCCAGCCCCTGGCGGGCATGGCATTTCTTCGGAAATGGTCCCGCAGAAGATCTTCCGCATCCGCCGCGAATACAACAGCTGGGTCGCCGACGAGTCCATGGAGGACTACGCGCTGCGCTACACGCCGCTCGGCTTCCGCAAGTGGTCCGAATGGCGCGTGGCCCACACCGCGCTGGGGGCGGTGTCGTTCCTCGCGCTGGAAGCCATCGGCGCGGCCATCGCGCTGAAGTACGGCTTCTCGAACGCGTTGTGGGCCATCGTCACCGTGGCGCTGATCACCTTCCTCACCGGCCTGCCCATCAGCTACTACGCGGCCCGCCATGGCCTCGACATGGACCTGCTCACCCGCGGCGCCGGCTTCGGCTACATGGGCTCGACCATCACCTCGCTGATCTACGCGGGCTTCACCTTCATCTTCTTCGCGCTGGAATCGGCCATCCTGGCGGTGGCCTTGCAGATGGTGGTCCCGCTGCCGCTGTCCGTGCTGTATGTGCTGTGCTCGCTGCTCATCGTGCCGATGGTGGTGCGCGGCATCACGCTGATCTCGCGCCTTCAGGTGTGGACGCAGCCGCTGTGGGCCGTGCTCCTGGTGATGCCCTACCTCGTCATCTGGTGGAAGCAGCCGCAGGCCTATGTCGAGTTCACGCACTTGGCGGGCAGCACCTCGGGCAGCAGCGGCTTCGATCCGCTGATGTTCGGCGCGGCGGCCACGGTGGCCTTCTCGCTCGTCGTGCAGATCGGCGAGCAGGTGGACTTCCTGCGCTTCATGCCCGAGCGCACCGCCGCCAACCGCGTGCGCTGGTGGGCGGCGGTGGTGCTCACCGGGCCGGGCTGGATCGTGCCGGGCATGCTGAAGATGCTGGGCGGGGCGTTCCTCGCCTTCCTGGTGCTCGGCACCGGCGCCCCCGCCAGCGATGCGATGGAGCCCACGCAGATGTACCTGGCCGGCTTCGCGCACGTGTTCTCCGACCCCGCCTGGGTGCTGGCCGCCACGGTGGTGTTCGTCGTGGTGTCGCAGGTCAAGATCAACCTCACGAATGCGTATGCGGGCTCGCTCGCGTGGTCCAACTTCTTCGCGCGGCTCACGCACAGCCATCCGGGCCGGGTGGTGTGGCTGGTGTTCAACGTGCTGATCGCGGTGCTGCTGATGGCGCTGGGCGTGTTCCAGGCGCTCGACACCGTGCTGGGCTTCTACGCCAACGTGGCGGTGGCGTGGATCGGGGCGCTGGTGGCCGACCTGGTGGTCAACAAGCCGCTGGGCCTGAGCCCGAAGGGCATCGAGTTCAAGCGCGGCCACCTCTACGACATCAACCCGGTCGGCCTCGGCGCGATGGGCGTTGCGGCGGCCGTCGCGATGGTGGCGCACGTGGGCTTGCTGGGGCCGGGGCCGGCGGCGTTCTCGCCCTTCATCGCGCTGGGGCTGGCCTTCGTGCTGGCGCCGGCCATCGCGCTGGCCACGCGCGGCCGCTACTACGTGGCGCGCTCGCCCGCCCCGGTGGGGCAGGCCGGCGAGCCGGTGCTGTGCAGCGTGTGCGAGAAGCGCTTCGAGTCGGAAGACATGACGCACTGCCCGGCCTACGAGGCGCCGATCTGCTCGCTGTGCTGCACGCTGGAATCGCGCTGCCACGACCGCTGCAAGACCCGCTCGCGCGCGGTCGACCAGATGGAGCGCTTCTTCGGCGCGCTGCTGCCGGCGGCGCTGACGCGGCGCGTCAACTTCCACCTCGGGCACTACATGGTGGTGCTGCTGTCGCTGTGCGCGCTGGGCGCGACGGTGCTGGGCATGGTCTACATCCAGGAGAGCACGGTGGCCGCCTCGGCCGAGGTGCGGGAGGCACTGGCCTCGGCGCTGTGGAAGGTGGCGGCGATGCTGCTGCTGCTGGTGGCGGTGTCGAGCTGGTGGGTGGCGCTGGGCAGCGAGGCGCGGCACCTCGCGCAGGAGGACTCCAACCGCCAGAACGAGCTGCTCGCGCAGGAGGTGGTGGCGCACCAGCACACCGCCGCCGCGCTGCGCAGCGCCAAGGACGAAGCCGAGGCCGCGAGCCAGGCCAAGACGCGCTACGTGGCCGGCATCTCGCACGAGCTGCGCACGCCGCTCAACAGCATCCTGGGCTACGCGCAGATCCTGCTGAAGAGCGACAGCCTGCCCGGCGCGCCGCGCGACGCGGTGCAGACCATCCAGCGCAGCGGCGAGCACCTGGTCGGCCTGGTCGACGAGCTGCTCGACCTCGCCCGCATCGAGGCCGACCGGCTGCAGCTGGAGCCGATGCCGCTGTCGCTGCCCGGCCTGCTCGAGGAGCTGGTGCGCATGGTGCGCCCGCAGGCCGAGGCCAAGGGCCTGCGCTTCCTGCACCTGACCAGCGGCAGCGTGCCCGCCTGGGTGCTGGCCGACGGCAAACGCCTGCGGCAGGTGCTGATCAACCTGATCGGCAACGCGATCCGCTTCACCGATGCGGGCTCGGTCACGCTGCACGTCGACTGCCGCCAGGCGGCGCTGCGCTTCGACATCGCCGACTCCGGCATCGGCATCGCGCCGCAGGATCTGCGGCGCATCTTCGAGCCCTTCGAGCGCGGCGCGGTGGGCCGCCGCCGCGGCGAGCCCGGCGCCGGCCTGGGCCTGGCCATCACCGAGAAGCTGGTCGCGCTGATGGGCGGGCGGCTGGCGGTGCAGAGCACGCCGGGCCTGGGCAGCACCTTCAGCGTCGAGGTGCCGCTGCCGCCGGCCGATGCGCCGGGGCCCGAGGCGCCGGAGCCGCACCGCATCATCGGCTACGAGGGGCCGCGGCGCAGCGTGCTGGTCGTCGACGACCAGGCGGTGCAGCGGCAGATGCTGGCCGGCATGCTCGCACCGCTGGGTTTCACGGTGCGAGAAGCCGCCAGCGGCGCCGAATGTCTCGACGAACTGGCCTGCGCAGTGCCCGACCTGCTGCTGCTCGACATCGGCATGGCGCCGATGGACGGCTGGCAGACGGCCGCGCGCATCCGCTGGGCCGGCCATGCGCTGCTGCCGATCGTGCTGGTGTCGGCCGACCTCTACGAGAACCAGCCGCAGCGGCTGCGGGCCGCGAGCTGCCAGGGCTTCATCGGCAAGCCGGTGCGCGAATCACAGCTGCTGCACACGCTGCAGTCCGAGCTGGGGCTGGCCTGGGTGCAGGCCGCGGCGCCGCCCGAGCCCGTGCCGCCGCCCCGCGCCATCGTCACCACCGGCCTGCCGGCCGACGTGCGCACCGACCTGCTGCGGCTCGCGCGCATGGGCCACGCGCAGGGGCTGCACCAGGCGCTCGACCAGCTGGCCGCCGGCTCGCCGGCGCTGGCCGGCACCTGCGAGGGGCTGCGCGGCCTGGTCAGCCGCTACGAGCTGGCGGCCTTTCAAGCCATGTTGAGGGAGGACCCGCGTGAAACCCGCATCTGAGGCGACGGCCACCGACAAGCCGGTGGTGCTGGTGGTGGACGACGCGCCGAGCACGCTGGGCATGCTGCGCGACGCGCTGGAGGCCGAGGGCTACACGGTGCTGGTGGCGGCCGACGGCGAAGCCGCCCTCGAATGCCTGAGCTGGGCCACGCCCGACGCGATCCTGCTCGACGCGATGCTGCCCGGGCTGTCGGGCTTCGACACCTGCCGCCGCATCAAGGCCAATGCCGGGCTCGCGCAGATCCCGGTGGTCTTCATGACCGGCCTCACCGAGACCACGCACGTGCTGGAGGGTTTCGCGGCGGGCGGAGTGGACTACGTGACCAAGCCGCTGCGCACGCGCGAGGTGCTGGCACGGCTGCACACCCACTGGCGCAACGCGCGCCAGGCCCGGCTGGCGCGCGAGGCAGTCGACGTCGCGGGCCGCGGCGTGGTGATGTTGAGCGAGCGGCTGGGCGAACGGCAGGACGAAGCGCGGGGGGAAGCGCAGGCGGCGGGCCGGCGCATTGCCTGGTGCTCGCCGCAGGCACAGCGCTGGCTGCAGGCGCTGGGCCTGCCGCCGCAGGCCTCGTGCTGGCCCGCAGCCTGGGCCGTGGCCCCGGCCGGTGAACAGGCGCTGCCGCTGCCGGCAGGCGGGCACGTGCTGATGCGCCACGTCGGCGAGGTCGGGCTCGGCGAGACCATGCTGATGCTGGAGCTGCGCGAAGGCACGCCCGCGGCACGCCCGCGCGTGGCCGCCGCGGCACTCACCGCACGCGAGGCGGAGGTGCTGTCGTGGCTGGCCAAGGGCAAGACCAACCGCGACATCGCCGAGATCCTCGGCATCAGCCGCCACACCGTGAGCAAGCACCTGGAGCACCTGTTCGAGAAGCTCGGCGTCGAGACCCGCTCGGCCGCCACGGCGCTGGCAGCGCTGCACGGCCAGGCCTGACGGCGTCGAGCCCGCCGGCCGGCGCTGCCCTCAGGCCAGGGCCTCGGCCGGGGAGGCCGCCGCAGTGGCCTGCCCGCCGGTGCCTGCCGTCGTCTTGAACACGGAGACCGACTGCACGAGCTGGTCGGCCTGCGCCCGCAGGCTGGAGGCGGCCGCCGCCATCTGCTCGACCAGCGCGGCGTTCTGCTGCGTGGCCTGGTCCATCTGCGTGACGGCCACGCCCACCTGCGCGACGCCCGCGCTCTGCTCGGAGGTGGCGGCGCTGATCTCGCCCATGATGTCGGTCACGCGGCGGATGCTCGCGACGATCTCGGTCATCGTGGCGCCGGCGCGGTCGACCAGCTCGGTGCCCTGGTCCACGCGCTCCACACTGGCGGTGATCAGGCCCTTGATGTCCTTGGCGGCTTCGGCGCTGCGCTGGGCCAGCGTGCGCACCTCGCCGGCCACCACCGCGAAGCCGCGGCCCTGCTCGCCGGCCCGCGCGGCCTCCACCGCCGCGTTGAGCGCCAGGATGTTGGTCTGGAACGCGATGCCGTCGATCACGCCGATGATGTCCGCGATCTTCTTGCTGGAATCGTTGATGTCGCGCATGGTGTCGACCACCTCGGCCACCACGCGGCCGCCTTCCGTGGCCACGTCGGCCGCGCTCTGCGCCAGCTGGTTGGCCTGGCGGGCGTTGTCGGCGTTGTGCTTCACGGTGGCGCTCAACTGCTCCATCGAGGCGGCGGTCTGCTCCAGCGCGCTGGCCTGGCTTTCGGTGCGCGACGAGAGATCGAGGTTGCCCTGCGCGATCTCGGCGCTGGCGGTGGCGACGCTGTCCGCGCCGGTGCGCACGTGGCCCACCGTCTGCGCGAGGTTGCCGCTCATGCGGGCGAGCGCCTGCAGCACACGGGCCACCTCGTCCCGCCCGGACGGCTCCGACACGTGCGACAACTCGCCTTCGGCCACCGCGTTCGACAGGCTGACCGCCTGCGCCAGCGGGCCGCAGATGTCGCGCACCAGCAGCATGCCGAAGCCGAGCCCGAACACCAGGCCGGCCGCAATGGCCGCCAGGCTCGCCCAGCGGACCAGGGCATAACGGGCGACGGCCGCGTCGTACTCCGCCCGCGTGACGTCGAGCTGCAGCTTGACCAGCGCTTCCAGCCCTTCGCGGGTGGGCTCGTAGAGCGCCAGCACAGGGCCGGCGTTCAGGCGCTTTGCATCCTCAAGCCGGCCCTGCCGGGCAGCCTCCAGCGCCGGCTGCAGCGCCTCCTGCTGGAACCGGGCGAGGTCGTCGCCGAGCTTGGTGGCGAGCTTTTCCTCCTGCGCCGTCATGAAGGTGGCGCGGTAGGCCCGCCAGGTGGCATCGATCTGGGCTGCCAGACGTTCCACGCTGGCGGGGGCCTCCGCGCTGCGCTCCTGGTGCGGATGCATCAGCATGCCGTCGAGCAGCAGGCGGCTGCGCTGCACCATGCGCTGGATGTCGGCGATCTGGCCGAGCGGGACCGTGCGGTCCTCGTACACCGTGCGCAGCGACTCGTTGGTCTTGTGCAGCGCCACCAGGCCCGTGGCGCCGATGGACAGCAGCACCGACGACATCAGGCCGATGAGAAGCCACAGGCGGGTGGCGATGCGCAGATTCCGGATGAAAAACATGGGCTGACCTTTGCTGAACTCCGCACACGGCATTCAGTGCGAAGAGGGTGATGACACCCCGCATGGTGCGCCTACGACTTGATTGAAAAATCCAAAGTTGCACCACAAAGGTGATGCACTTTGATTGTTATCATTTCGTGCGCGCCAGAAATCGGCAGGGTCCCAAAGTGGACCGTCCGTGCCTGCGAAGACCTTGCAGGAGTTCATGGCGTACCGGAAGGCCAACCCCGACAAGGTCGCCTACGCCAGCACCGGCAACGGCGGCTCGATGCACCTGACGACCGAGCTGTTCGCCATGCAGACCGGCACGACGCTGCGACACGTGGCCTACAAGGGCAGCACCCCGGCGTTGAATGATCTGATGGGCGGCCACGTGCAGGTGATGTTCGACAACGTGCCCTCGGCCGCACCGCTTGCGGCCGCTGGCAAGCTGCGCGCATTGGCCGTCACCGGTGCGAACGGACCGAACTCGTACCCGACGTCCCTACAGTGGCCGAGACAGCGGTTCCTGGCTTCGAGTCGCTGTCTTGGATTGCCGTCTATGCGCCGGCCAACACACCGCGTGCGGTCGTGAAGCAACTGGACGATGGGATCTACGCTGCCTCGAAGCACCCGGCCCTCTTGGCGACGTTCAAGAAGGCAGGGCTGGATCCCGTCGGCGGAACGCCAGAGGCGTTGGGCAGCTACCAGGCCGCCGAGATCGCCAAGTGGACGGGGGTCGTGAAGGCGATCAAGTACGTGCTGGAGTGAGCGTCCTGATCCAAGGTCGGATCAGGGGGCCTTTGACTAAGTCACCTTCCCCGGCAGGTGGTGCTTGGCTTCCGGCGACATGGCACCACCGGATTTGAGCTCGCTGGCGTTCAAATACCTCCGACGATTCGGATGTCTCGTTCCGCACCATCGCCCAGCACTGCCAGGGCCTCTTGGTAGGCGGGACTGTCGTGCGCTTCGACGGCCTGATCGACACTCTCAAACTCGATGACGACTGTGCGCTGCTTCGACCCGAGTTCATAGATCGTCGACGGCTCGCCGCGCGCTATGAAGCGGCCGCCTGCTGACGTGAGTGCAGGGCCCGCAAGCTTGGCGTAGGCAGCGACTTTCTCCGCGTCCTTCACGGCGCGGTACATAGTGACCCAGTAGGCTTTGGGCATGAGATCTCCTTGTTGAGATTTGTGAAATGGGCTCTGTAGCTCCCGTGGAGCTTGAGCACTCGTGACTGTGATTGCGCTTCCCAAGGTGGCTGACGAGAAAGAAACCCCGCGGTCTGGCAGCAGCGCCGGTGCGCATGTTGCAACGCCGTGGCTGCCTGCGCTGGATGCGGGAGCCCTTGCCGATACATCTGCGGTTGTCCCTGAGCTTTTTGTGTTGCCGGTGTTCGTCGACGGCGGCTAATGGTTGTCCTTGGGCACGGCCGAACCGCGTTTGCCTCGAAGGAAATCCAGGTCGGCGCCTTCATCGGCCTGCAGCACGTGGTCTATGTAGAGCTTCCAGTAGCCGCTTTGCATCGGCGGCGGCGGTGCAGTCCAGTCGGCGCGGCGACGTTCGAGTTCGGCGTCGTCCACATGCAGGTGCAGCCGGCGCGCGGGCACGTCGAGCGTGATCAGGTCGCCGTTGTGCACCAGTGCCAGCGGCCCTCCCGCGGCGGCTTCTGGCGTGGTGTGCAGCACCACCGTGCCGTACGCCGTACCGCTCATGCGGGCATCGCTGATGCGGACCATGTCGGTGATGCCGCGTTTCAGCACCTTGGGCGGCAGCGGCATGTTGCCCAGTTCGGCCATGCCGGGGTAGCCCTTGGGGCCGCAGTTCTTCAGTACCAAGATGCAGGTTTCGTCGACGTCCAGGTCGTCGTCGTTGATGCGGGCATGGAAGTCGTCGCCGCTTTCGAAGACCACCGCGCGGCCGGTATGTTGCATCAGCGCTGGCGTGGCGGCGCTGGGCTTGATGACAGCGCCGCGCGGAGCGATGTTGCCGCGCAGGATGGCGATGCCCGCTTTAGCCTTGAACGGCTGCTCCATCGTCTTGATGACGCGTGGATCGAAGTTCTGCGCATCGGCGATGTTTTGCGCCACCGTATGACCGCTGGCAGTCACGATCTCCGTGTGCAGCACCGACGCGATCTCTTTCATCACCGCCGGCAGGCCGCCGGCGTAGCAGAAGTCTTCCATCAGGTGCTGGCCGGAGGGCTGCAGGTTCAGGATGCACGGCAGTTCGCTGGCCAGACGTTCGAAATCGTCAATGGAAAGCGGCACGCCGATGCGGCCGGCGATGGCAATCAGATGGATCACCGCGTTGGTGCTACCGCCGATGGCGGCCAGCGTCCTGATGGCATTCTCGAACGCCTCGCGCGTGAGGATCTGCGACAACTTCTGGTCGGTGTGCACCATCTCGACGATGCGCCGACCGGCGCTGCGTGCCAGCACGTTGCGGCGACCGTCCACGGCCGGGTATGCGGCGTTGCCCGGCAGACCGACGCCCAATGCTTCCACCATGCTGGCCATCGTGCTGGCCGTGCCCATGGTCATGCAATGGCCATGGCTGCGGTGCATGCAGCTCTCGGCCTCCAAGAAGTCGTTCAGCTTGAGCGTGCCTGCCCGCACCTGCTCGCTCATGGACCACACGCCAGTGCCCGAGCCCAATTCCTGCCCTCGCCACTTGCCGTTGAGCATGGGGCCGCCGCTGACGCCGATGGTGGGGAGATCCACGCTGCTGGCGCCCATCAGCAGCGCCGGCGTGGTCTTGTCGCAGCCCATCAGCAGCACGACGCCGTCGATGGGGTTGCCCCGGATACTTTCCTCGACATCCATGCTGGCCAGGTTGCGATACAGCATGGCAGTGGGGCGTAGCAGCGTCTCTCCCAGGCTCATCACCGGAAATTCCAGCGGGAAGCCTCCGGCTTCGTATACGCCGATCTTCACCTGCTCTGCCAGCGTGCGGAAGTGGCTGTTGCAGGGGGTGAGTTCGCTGAAGGTGTTGCAGATGCCGATGACCGGACGGCCGTCGAACTGGTCGTGCGGCACACCCTTGCCTTTGAGCCAGCTGCGGTAGGCGAACCCGTCGCGGTCCTGGCGACCGAACCATTGCTGGCTGCGCAGTTCGCCAGGTTTCTTGCGTGGCGGGTTGGCGGGCGGTGAACTCATCTGCATTGCTCCTTACATGCTTTCTTCGAGCATCGCTTCGTAATCGGTGTCCGCTGCGATGCGTGGGTTGGTCCGGTGGCTGTGATCTTTCAGCGCGCCGCGGACGATGTCCGGAAACATCGCACGCGTCACGCCCACGGTGGCCAGGCCCGTTGGCAGGCCCAGGCGCTCGGTCATGGCGCGGAGGGAAGACCCCACCTCGGCCCCGCTGGCCAGGCCCATCGCCTGGGCCAGCCGGTTGAGCTTGTCGTCTTCGCGCACCGATGCGGCCGACTGGTTGAAGGCGATCACGGCGGGCAGGAAGATGGCGTTCAGCGTGCCGTGATGGAGGCGCGGATCGATGCCGCCGAGCGAGTGGCTCAGGCTGTGCACGCACCCCAGTCCCTTCTGGAACGCCAGAGCGCCCTGCATCGAAGCGCTCATCATGTTCAGCCGCGCGTCGCGGTCGTCGGGCTGGCGTGTCGCGCGCTCGATGTGGCGCCAGGCGCGCCGCAGCCCATCGAGCGCGATGCCGTCGGCCGGCGGATTGAACGCTGGCGACAAGAAGGTCTCGATGCAATGCGCGATGGCGTCCATCCCCGTTGCTGCCGTCAGCATCGGCGGCAGGCCCATGGTCAGTGCCGGATCGCAGATCGCGACCTTGGGCACGACGAAGGGCGAGATCACCCCCACCTTGCGGCCGTCGTCCAGGATCAGGATCGCGCCACGACCCACTTCGCTGCCAGTGCCGGCGGTCGTCGGCACGGCGATCACGGGAGCCGTGCGGGAGGTGATGCGATCGGCCCCGCCTTCGATCACGGCAAAACTCCGCAACGGGCCGTGGTGTGTGGCGCAGACGGCCACACCTTTGGCCAGATCGATGGACGAGCCGCCGCCCACGGCGACGATGCCATCGCAATCGCCCGCCTTGTACGCGCCTACCGCTTCACGCACGGCCGCCTCGTTGGGGTTCGGCGGCGTGCGGTCATAGACGGCGACGGTGACCGCAGGCTCGAGAGCATTCAGCACGGTGTCGATGATGCCGGCGGCCTTTACGCCCCGGTCGGTCACGATCAGCGGACGTCGGATGCCGACACGTTCGCACTGCTGTCCGAGCAGGCCGATCGCACCAAATTCGAATTGAATCTGGGTGATGTAGTTGATGAGGGCCATGGCAATCCTCGCGAAATGCGGTCGGTATGTGAAATGAGCATTCGTTATATCACGCACCAATCGAGATCATCAACAACGATGTGCGGCTGTCGCATCTTCAACGTCGCCTGGCCGTCGTGCCGTACCTAGGGGTCGGTGCTGCGGGCAGGCCCTTCGTGGGTCGTAGACCAACCCTTTGCGTGGCGGGCTGCACACGCGGGTTTACCCACAAATACTGGCTTTTCCAGCTTCCTGGCCGTGTTGCCACCCGCAGCTGACGGCAGCGAAAGGGCGCCCGGCTGGCGGGCCGTGAGACGCGGTGCTTCACTCGCGAATCGATCGCCTGAGCATGAATGACGCTCGATCCGACGCCGACATCGGTAGGCGAAGATGCGCGACTGTATTGCCTGTAAGTTATATCGGCATCACATCTTCTCAGTTGTCGAGCAGGCAAATGCAGTAACACTGCGGCCGGCCAGATATCGACCGTAGACACTCAGGAGACAAAACATCATGGAAGTCAGTCGACGCTCAGTATTGAAGGGCGCAGCCGGATTCGCCGCCGCAGGGGTGGGTAGCGGCTCCGTCGCGCCGAACATTGCCCATGCGCAGACGGCGAAAGCCGTCGGTGCCGATATCGTCGTTTGTGGTTGCGGCTCGGCGGGTCTCGCCGCCGCGGTTGCCGCCGCGGAGGCCGGCGCGTCGGTCGTCGTCCTCGAAGCCCAACCGCATTTCGGGGGGCGCGGCATCGTCAGTTCAGGCAACATTCCCCTGGGCGGCGGAACGCCTGCCCAAGTGCTGGCCAGCATCGCCGACTCGCCGGATCTCCTCTACAGCGACCTGACCGATTGGTCCATCGTCCAGGCGAACGGTTTTCCCAGCTACCGTTACAACGATCGCGAGGTCATCCGGGCCTTCGCCGACAACAACGTCGCCATCTACAACTTTCTGGCCCGCAATGGCGTGAGGTGGACGAGAGCCACGCCCGACAACGTCGGCGGGAACGAGGTTGGCAACTCGGTGAACCGCATGATGCACACGGCCATCATGGGCTGGCCGTCGGCCCGGACCGGCCTGCCGGTCGCCGTTTCGCAGCAGGCGACGACCTCGCAAGGGCCGGGCTTCATTTATCCGCTGGAGGCCGCGGCAAGGGCACGCGGCGTGCGGATCCTGCTTGAACACCGCCTCGAGTCGCTGACGCGTGCGCCGGGCGGCGCCGTCGTCGGGATCACGGCCTCTCATCAGGGTCGCCTCATTTCCATTCAAGCGCGCAAGGGTGTCGTGATTGCGACCGGCGGCGGAAATGGAAACGTGGAATACCGCCGGACGTTCGACCCAAGACTGACCGCGGAATACTGCAGCGTCGCCGGCGAACCCTGGTCCTTCCAGGATGCCAGTGGCATCCTGGCAGCGCTGAATGCCGGTGCGGGCCTTGCGGGAACGTACAACCAGACCGGCGAGTTCGGCACCAACATCACGAAGCCAAGCCGCATCGGGACGCGATACAACTACTCGTTCCTGGAGTGGTTGCCGACAAGCGCCGTGTTCTCGCTCGCGAAAGCCCGAGGCATCACCGTCAACAATTTCCAGGACGTGATCCACGTCAACATGATCGGCAAGCGCTTCTACGATGAAACAGCCGGCCAGTTCGGGACAAACAGCGCCGGGTCGGTGAGGCCGTATGTACCCAACAGCTACCTGAACGCCAAGAACGTCAATTACAACCCACAGAACTGGATCAATGCCGCAATGGCCGGCATCGACGATGGGCATAACGGTGGTGGCCCAATCTGGGCCATCTTCGACGGCGCTGCCCGGGCCCGCCGGAACTGGAACGTGGCCCCGCCGTTCGTCGATCCGGATGGGTTCTTTTTCGAGGCGAACACGCTGGAAGAACTTGCGGCGAAGATCAATATGCCGTATCAGCGGGTACCGATGCCGGGTGCCAACCTCGTCCAGACGGTGGCGCGGTACAACAGCTTTGTCGGCGGTGTCGACACCGATTTCGGCAAGCCGTCGCCGCAATTCAAGATCGAACAGGCGCCCTTCTACGCCGCCTGGTCAACGCCGGTGCTGCACGACGCCCGGTCCGGCCTGCGCATCAACGGCTCGAGCCAGGTCTTGGATTACACCGGCAAGGTCATTCCCGGTCTTTACGCCGCCGGCGAATCGGCTGGTGGATTCAGCCAGCACGGGAATGCGCGGGCGATCACGCAAGGCTACATCGCAGCACGGCACGCCGTGGGTCGTACGTAACAGCAGACCGGAAACAGAGGTATTCACCATGCGAACACTTTTCACCATGAGCGCCGTGGCGACGCTGGCCTTCTCGGTCGGCGCTTGGGCCGAACCCATCTACGGCGTCAGCGATGCGTCCAGCAGCCAGGCCCTGTTCATGTTCGACAGCGCCAACGCCGCCGGCAGCACGGTGATTGGCACGATCACCGGCCTGGCCGCAGACCAGGTCATCCGCGACATCGACTTCCGCCCCGCCGACGGGCTGCTTTACGCGATCACGACCACCGCCGACTTCCCGACAAGCGCCCGCCTCTACACCATCGATCTTGGCACCGGGGCAGCCACTGCCGTCGGCACCGGCTTCACGCTCACCGGCAATACGTCGAGCCGCTTTTCGGTCGACTTCAATCCGGTGGTTGACCGCCTGCGTGTGGTCACCGGTGATGGCCACAACTACCGCGTCAATCCCATCGACGGCACGCTCGTGGCCCAGGACACCAGCCTGTCCGCCGGCACGGACACGCCGCAGATGTCGGGTATCGCCTACAGCAACAGTTTCGCCGGCGCAACCCAGACCACGCTTTACGGCTACGACTACTTCACCGACACGGTGGGCACGATCGGCGGCCTCAACGGTGCGCCCAACAGCCCCAATGGCGGGCTGTACACGGCAATCGGCGGCAGCGGCGTCGTCACGTTCAGCGCGGCCGCCGGCATGGACATCAGCGGCGCCACCGGCATGGCCTACTTCGCTGCCGACGACAACGACAGTCCTACCGCGGCCAGCGAGCTGTTCAGCATCAACCTCGGCACGGGTGCGCTTACTCGGGTGGGTAACCTGCCAGTCGCTGCCATCGGCATTTCGGTGATGACTCCCGTACCCGAGCCTGCCAGCTGGGGGCTGATGGTGTTGGGCCTTGGCGCCATGGGGGGCTTTGCCGCCCGCCGCCGCCGCGTGGGGTGACCCCGCGCCCCGGAGCCCACCAGTCGGGGGTGGGTCGCGCCTGGGCGCGGGCGGCGGCGTGCAGCCGCAAGCCCAGCTGCGCCCGGTCATGAAGCAGTTGGGACCGGCCCGTTCCGCGACGCATCGACCACGCGCGTGGTGACGCTCTTGGCGATGGCGTCTCGGCGATGCCGGACCCGCGTCGGCGGGCATCCGTCGCGGTGGGCCCCTGGCATCTCGCTGAGCGCCTCTACGCTGCGATGGCGCACCACGCGCTTGACTGTCAAGCCAACCGCTCGCCGAGCACTGCATGCGGTGCTCCGCGGTTTGCGCCGGCATTGGATGATGACGCGCGTCGCGACGCCAAGTTGTACTCGGCCTGCCCAGCCGACCCAGTCCAGTCCAGTGCCCCGCGTGCGGGATGAAGGCTCCGGTGCCGCTCACGCGGCGGCGTTGTGCCTCGCCCGGACCCCATCCCAAGTCACTGCGCCACGGCAGTCCCCGCTCGCGTAGCAAAGCTCTGCGCGAGTGGCGGCAGGGCCTGCTGAAGGCGTGCTGCCGACGGCAGCGTTCGAGCCGGCCACCGATGGGCTTCGCCACGCTGTGCGGGTGCCGGAGCACTTGGCACCCAGCAGCCGATCGCCACCGCCGAGAGGTCGCAGCGGGCTGCTCAGGCCGCCGACAGGGCTCTGCCGGTAGCGAAATAGCTCTGCAGGTTGTCGAACACGCGGTCGGCCATGGCCTGCCGTGTCTCGCGGGTGCCGCTGGCCACGTGGGGCAGCAGCACTACGTTATCCAAAGAAAAGAGTTCGGGTGGGACGTGAGGTTCACTCTCGAACACGTCCAGGCCGGCGCCGGCGATTCGCTTCTCCTGCAAGGCCCGTACGAGCGCCGCTTCGTCGATGATGCTGCCGCGCGCCACGTTGATCAGAAAGCCTTGCGGCCCCAATGCGTCCAGCACCTCGGCATTGACCAGGTGTCGTGTGGCTGCGCCGCCGGCCGTGATGACGATCAAGAAGTCGCACCACCGGGCCAGTTCCAGCAGCGACGGCTCATATTGCCACGGCACGTCGGACACCGGTTCGAGGGCGTGATAGCGCACCTGCATGTCGAAACCGATAGAACGCTGGGCGATGGCGCGGCCGATGCGTCCCATTCCCAGGATGCCGAGCCGGCTCCCGCTCACCTTCTTCGTCAACGGATAAGCGCCACGTAGCCAGTCACCGGCGCGCACGAAACGATCGGCTGCGCTAAGGCTGCGGGCCGTGTCGATTAGCAGCCCGAAGGCGGTATCGGCGACGCAATCGTTCAACACCTCGGGGGTGTAGCCCACGGTGATGCCGCGCGCCTTGGCGGCGGCCACGTCGATCTTGTCCAGACCGACCCCGAAGCTGGAGATCACGCGCAGCTTGGGCAGGGCGTCGATCAGCGCCGCGTCCACGCCGGTGATCGCCGACGCGGCCAGGGCTTCGAAGTCGGCGCCGTGGGCGGCCAGGAAGGCCGTGCGGTCGGGCTGCTCGGCCAGCACGGTCATGTCGTAGGCCTGGGCCAGCCGGGCGTCGAGTTCGGCCGGGAATTGGCCGACATGCAGGAGGCGGGTTTTCATGGAGTCCTTGAACTGTGCAGGAGGGAAACGTGGCGTGACACCGTCAGTCGAATCTCACGCCGGCCGTGCCAGCACGACGGGCCGGTACGAGCGGTCGCCGAGACTGGTGCATCCGACCGACGTCATCATGTGCAGCCTGGCGCCTTTCGGCGGCCATGGGCGGATTGCAGACTGAGGATGATCCGCATGAGTTCGATCTTCAGGCTGCGTTCTGTCACACAAATCATCGGGCGCGGGATACCTGGATGCGCCGAGCCGGTCGCATTGCCATCCGGACCGCCCGATGGCGACGAACTCGACCAGGATTCGAGTGGTGTAGTCGAGATCGCGATGGCAATCGAGGCAAATGCGTGCAATGAGCAATCGTTATAGCACGTGTCTAGTCGCCGCGCCATTGCCGATCGCGCGCGGTCCCGTCGAGCGCGGGCTGGCGGGGGCGCCACGGGCTCTCGCTTCGTCGCTCAGGAACGGCGATGGAGCAACTCGTCGATCAACAGTTGCGCAGCAGGCTGGACCGGCCCGCCCTTGCGGGTGACGAGCTCATAAGGCTCGCTGCGCGACGTCAGGGCCAGGGGCAGGATGCACGACATCTGCTGCTGCGCGAAGAACTGCGCCACTTCGATCGACGCCAGGGCCACGAAGGACGGATTGGCCTGCAGCAGTGCCAACGTCGCGAAGGCGGAGGTCGTCTCCAGCAGGTGCTGCGGGAAGCGGATGCCGCAGTCGCGGAACTCGCCTTCGAGCAACAGCCGCATCGGCATGTTCGCGCGGTAGACCACCCATCTGAAGCGCGCCAGCTCCTGCAGGGTGAGCTTCTTCGCGCGCCGCAGCGGGTGGCCGACGTTGGCGATGACCGCAAGGGTCTCATCCTGCAGCTTGACGCTGTCATAGGCGTGCGGCGTCTGGCTGACGGTCGTGCGGCAGATCGCCAGGTCGAGCCGGCCGGCATCGAGCTGGGCCAGCAGCGTGGCGCTGGTGTCCTCGACGATATCGACGGACAGTTCGGACTGCCTGGCCACGAGCGCGGAGACCGCATCGGTGAGCAGCGGCACCGCGCCCATGATGACGCCGGCGGCCACCCGCCCGCCCTGGCCTCGCAGGATGCCGACGACCTCTTCGCGCAAGTGCGCGAGATCCGTCTGGATCAGCCGCGCGTAGCGGATCACGCACTGGCCGACGGCGTTGGCCTCCAAACCGCGGTTGGTGCGAACGAACAGCGGTGTGCCGAAGGTGGTCTCAATCTCCTGCAGGGCTTTGCTCGCGCCCGGCTGCGACAAAGCGACCTGCTGAGACGCCTTCAGGAGCGAGCCGTGCTCGCCCAGCGCGATCAGCAGCCGCAGCTGTTTCAGGTGGAGCCTGGAGATGATCGAGTGGAGTGGAGGGATCATGCCTGAGTTGCGCAAATGTTATAGCGACATCACATCTTCTCAGGTTTCCGCGCGGGCAAACACTAAGGCGCTGCGCGGGCACGCACTGCAACACTGCAAGCGCTTGCTGCCGACCGTGGTCCCTACGGTGGTCGCGATGAGGAAGCCAGACCTACGGGCCCGGATCCACACAGCCCGAAATGATGGGCCGGGATTGGGCGTGTGTTGATTGACAAGTCCGGAGGAGAACGTGAGAAATCTGTGGAGAGGTGGATTGGCTGCCCTGGGCACGTTGGTGCTCAGCACGGCAGTGATGACGCAGGCGCATGCGCAGGCCAAGGCCTGGTCGCCGAAGCCGACACAGCCGGCGCCTTATGTGAACGGGATGAAGCCGCTCACAAAGCTGAGCGACGTGCTCGCCGACAAGGACCCGTCGGTCAGTTGGCGCCATAAGGTGGTCGACGATCAAAGTGTGAAAGCTGCTTGGGTGGGCTTGAAGCCAGGTGATGCGATGAGGCAGAAGCTGGTGCAGGATCACCGCTCCGCTTTCATCGTCTGGGAAGGAGCCATTGAGGTCAACATCCCCGGCCAGACTCCCGCGACCTTCACCGCAACCAAAGGGATGATGGTCCAGGTGCCGCTCCGCCGGCCGTACTCGTTGACGAACGTGGGCTCCACGCCATCGCTGCACTTCGAGGTTCACAACGCGTTGCGGGTCATCATCTATCCGCAGCCCACTTCGACAGCGGGGTTGCCACCATCACCGGAAGGCTATGTCTGGTTCCCGCACCGGTACGAACAGCCTGACAGCTTCACGTCACAGGGTACGCCGGTTTCCCGCAACTTCCTCGCCGACCCGGCGGGGAGCGCCGGCACCTTCGTGAACGACGATAGGTTGTTCATGACCGCCATCCGCGGCGCGAATTCCCCCGTCACGCCCGACGCCTATTTCAAGGTCTCTGGTGGCGACGCATGGTTTGTCATGGAAGGTCAGATGGCCTTCTCGGTCGAGGGCTTGGACTCCATTGTCGCGAACCCGGGCGATATCGTGTACATCCCCGAGGGCCGCTTCCACCAACCATGGCACTACGGTGCCGCCTACTCGACGGGGATCCTCATCAACGGCTATCGCGCTGGTTCGCGTCACTGGTCAGAGACCCAACCTCCGGTGCCCCCGATCAACCAAGTCCGGCGCGGTGGCTGAGAAGGTTGATTCGCCGCAGGGCCACTGGGACCGTCGGGCTCCCACCGGCGCGCGACCTCCGCTGGGGTCGCGCGCCAGCAGCATGCAGATCAGTGCAGTCATCCGGGCGCCCCTCGGTGCGTACCATGATCGAGCCGTGCATCGACGACAGGCTCGGGTCGACCACGGGCGCAACGGGCGGTGCGCGTCGGCATGGACCGGCGCTCGCCGCGACGGCGGCTGGCCCCAGGTAGCCGCCGATGCAGGCGACCCGGGCAGTGCCGCCTTGCCATGGAGCCGATGCCAGGTTTCAACTGTCCAAGCCCGCAGGACAGCATCCGGCGCCGCGCCGTCGCCGCTTCCCGGGCATGGCGCCTGGCATCCGTCTTTGGCCACGGGCGGGCCTCGGCCAGCGGGCGCACGCACTCGCTCTCAGGCAGCTCCAGGGACAGGGGTCCTGTTCCACCGCCGGCCCATCGGCATGCGGCCAGGCCGTGCTCCTCACGGCCGGGAAGCAGAACACTACAGAACACACTGACGACAACCTATGACAGCAATGGAAACAAATAAGGGTCCCATTCAGAAGCTTGTCGAACACCTGATGGTGCTCGGCATGTCGATCATGGGGCTGATGGTGCTCGGCAACGTGATCCTGCGCTACGTATTCAATTCAGGGCTGGAGATCTCGGAAGAAGTGTCTCGGTTCATCTTCGTCTGGTTGACCTTCCTGGGCAGCATCATCGCCTTGAAGACGGGGGTGCATCTGGGAGTCGACACCTTGGTTCGGCGTTTGCCCAGGCGTGCGCGCCTCGTGTGCTATTGGCTCAGCCACGCGCTGATGCTCTGGTGCTGCTGGCTGATCTGGAAAGGCAGTTGGGAGCTCACCAAGAACAATCTGCACAACGTTTCTGCGATTTCTGGAATACCTGTGGCCGCCATGTACGGCTCAGGGCTGGTCGCGTCCGCCCTCATGGCTTTGATACTGGCCGGCAATCTGTGGCGCTCACTGCGGGGCGACCTCCGCGAGGAGGCCGTGTCGCCGGAGGCTGAGTACAGCGTCTCCCATGAACAGGAGATGCCAGGGAGCGCGAGATGACCGTCTGGGTTTTCATTGGGTCGCTCCTGGGCTCCATGAGCCTGGGCATGCCGATCGCATTCGCCCTGTTGGTATGCGGTATCGCCCTGATGCTGCAGCTGGGCATCTTCGACGCCCAGATATTGGCTCAGAAGCTGATCGATGGCGCCGACAGTTATCCGCTGATGACGATTCCGTTTTTCCTTCTCGCCGGCGAGTTGATGAACGCCGGCGGCCTGTCGCGTCGCATTGTTGCTGCAGCGATGGCGCTGTTCGGTCACCTGCGCGGCGGACTTGGCTACGTGGTCATCGGGACGGGTGTGCTGCTGGCAAGCATTTCAGGCTCCGCGATCGCCGATACCGCCACACTGGCCGTCATGTTGCTGCCGCTGATGCGGGAAGCACGCTACAGCATCACCCGCTCGTCCGGGCTCATCGCAGCCACTGGCATCATTGCGCCCATCATTCCGCCGTCGGTCGGCTTTATCCTGTTTGGCGTCACGGCCAACGTGTCGATTGGCAAACTGTTCCTGGCGGGCATCGTGCCGGGCGTGCTGATGGCGGTGTCGTTGGTCGCTGCATGGTGGTGGCTCGTGAGAACCGATGCCTCCCCGCTGCCGCCGAAACGATCGCAGGCTGAAACGCGACGCGCGCTCGTCAATGCGACCTGGGCGTTCGGGCTGCCGGTCTTGATGATCGTCGGCCTCAAGTTCGGCATCTTCACGCCAACTGAAGCCGGAGTCGTCTCAGCCACCTATGCGTTGCTGGTCAGCGGGTTCGTCTACCGTGAACTGACCCTGCGCGCGCTGTATGACGCGATTCTTGCTGCCGTGAAGACCTCCGCGGTGATCATGCTGCTGGTGGCAGCATCGACTGTTCCAGCTTGGCTCATCACGATCGCCAACGTTCCAGAGCAAGTCGTGGCGCTGCTACAACCGTTCATGAACAGCCCGATCCTGCTGATGCTCGTGATCGCGTTCTTCGTGAGCTTGATCGGTATGGCGCTGGACTTTGCCGCCGTCATCTTGATCCTCACGCCCGTCTTGATGCCAGTCGTCACAGTTGCTGGTATTGATCCGATCTACTTCGGGGTGATCTTCATGGTGACCGCCGCCATAGGAATGATCACGCCGCCTGTTGGCGCCGTGCTGAACACTGTCTGCGGTGTAGCCAAGATTTCTATGGAGGATGCCGTCAAAGGAGTAATTCCGTTCCTGATCGCAGAATTTGCGATCTTGATACTGATGATCGTTTTTCCGGCGCTCGTCACTGTTCCCGCTTCTTGGTTCCATTGATTTGGTAATCACCTTTTTAAACGAAAGAGTCGACAATGAAATTCCTCAAAATGATCGCCGCCGCGGTCGCGATCTTTGCACTGACCGGCGCCAATGCACAGGAAGTGAAGCTGGGTTATGTGCCCACGGAAGATCATCCGGTCGGACAGGGTGTCAAACGGTTTGCCGAACTCGTCAAGGCCAAGACTGGCGGACGCATCACGATCAATACCTATTGCTGCGGCAAGATCGGCAACGAGCCGCAGATGCAGACCTCGCTCCAGTCGGGTGTCCTTCAATTGATGGTCGGTCCGACACCCAACCTGGTGGGCTCGATCAAGGAGTTCGGCATTTTTGACCTGCCGTTCTTCTTTGCCGACTTCAAGGAAGTCGATGCCATCATGGATGGTCCTGTTGGCGCCCAACTGTTCAAGAAGATGGAAGGCATCGGCATGGTTGGCCTGGCGTATTGGGATAACGGCTTTCGCCACATGACCAATTCCAAGCGAAAGATCACGACAACCGAAGACATCAACGGCCTGAAGATCCGTGTGATCCCGAACCCCGTTTTCATCAATACGTTCAAAGCACTCCGCGCCAATGCGGTGCCGATGCCCTATCCCGAGCTCTACAACGCCCTGGAAAGCAAAGCGGTCGATGCGCAGGAAACGCCGGTCGGCTTGATCCAGTCCAGCAAGTTCTACGAAGTACAAAAGTACATGACCATGACCGGCCACGCCTACACCGCGTTCTTCGTGGCGGCCAGCAAGAAGTGGTTCGACACGCTGTCCCCCGCAGACCAGAAGGCCGTGCTGGAGGCCGCGCGTGAATCGGCGCCTTATCAGCGTAAGCTGTCTCGGGACGCCGCCGAACGCATCACGCGTGAGCTCAGGGACCAAGGGGGCATGGATGTGACAACGCTGGCGCCGGCCGAGATCGCGAAGCTCCGCGAGATGGTCAAGCCCGTTGTGGCGCAGTTTTCCGAAGTCATTGGCGCCGACGTGATCAAACAGGCGCGCGAGGACATGGCCAAGGCCAAGTAGAGACTAGACAGCGGGCCAGGAAAAAAATGGTCGAGGGCGTGTCCTGCGCCCTCAACCAAAGACCTCCATCTCTCGGGCGCCTGAAGCCCGCTCCGAGTTCCTGCAGATCCGTGCAATTTTGAAATCTCGGCTTTCTGCAGGCCGGGAGGGGTGGGCGACAAGCTCGTCGTCCACGATGGCGAATCGATTCGTCGCCTTGCATTGCTTAGCCGCGCCGCCGCCGTGATCCATCATGCTGCGCAGCGCGAGCAAATCACGTCGGTGGCCGCGTCATCGCCGGCAAGTGACTGGCGGTACTCGTGCTTTTCCACGCCGGGCTGTGGACGCTCCGGACCACCATGCGGACCGCCAGCGGGAACGCGAAGAACTGAATACGCCAGTCCCACGCCGCCTGGACCAGGTCACACTGGGTCAAACTCGCCCAGGCGCATCACTAACGCCGCCTCCGCCGCCTCCAGAGCTTGGCACCACTTGGGGATCTCTCGATCCACGCAGATGGTCTGGCGTAGTGTCGCCTGCGGTGCGCTGAGCCGCGAAGGCTGTCGGCGGCGCTGTGCCAGCGGGTCGCTTCGCCCGATGCAGGCTCGGCGCTGGCGCGCGCGGGTCCAGTCGATCTCCATGCCGACCAGCCTGTCGGTCCTGCTCCGACTGTGGCGGCACATCGTCGATGACGGGACGCCGTGCGCGCCAGCTAGCCGCGGCCGATGAACGGCATTTTCGTGGCCATGATGGCCATGGACTGGACGTTCACATCGAGCGGCAGGTTGGCCATGTGCAGCACTGCGGCGCCGGCATACTTCACGTCCATCATGGGCTCGGTGGTGCTCATGCCCGTGGCCAGTTCGGTGAGCGCATTGCCGATGTCGATCTGGCCACCGGCGATGTCGTCCTTGCGTCCGTCGAGCGAGATGGCCTTGGTCAGGCCGGTGACGGCATGCTTGGTGGCGGTGTAGGCCACCGACAGCGCCCGCGGCACGTGCGCCGAGAGCGACCCGTTGTTGATGATGCGGCCGCCTTTTGGGCTTTGCGCCTTCATGATGCGGATGGCGTGCTGGGTGCACATGAACGTCGCCACCAAGTTGAGGTTCACCACCTCGCGAAACGTCTCGATCGGCAAGTCTTCCATCGGCATTGCGGGCGCACCCATGCCAGCGTTGTTGAACAACACGTCGAGCCGGCCGAACTGGTGCTTCACTGCCGAAAACACACGCTCGACGTCGGCGTCGTTCGTGATATCGGCAGGCAGCACCAGCGCGCGCTCGGCACTTCCGGATTCTGTGGCGGTCTGTTCCAGCGGTTCCCTGCGCCGGCCTACCAGGCCGACGTGGTAGCCGTCCTTCAGCAACGCGAGCGCCGCAGACTTGCCAATGCCGCTACCAGCGCCGGTAACGATCGCGACCCGTTTTTGTGCCATCGAGGCATCTCCCAGGAATGAATGACGCGCAGGAGCGCGCGGTCCGAACAGGCGTTAGCGCCTGGCGAAGATGATCAGGAGGCGGTATATGCCGTCTTGACCGTCGTGTAGAACTCGGCGGCGTATCGTCCCTGTTCACGGGGACCGAAGCTGGAGCCTTTTCGGCCGCCGAAGGGGACGTGGTAGTCGACCCCCGCGGTCGGCAGGTTCACCATCACCATGCCGGCCTGAGCATGGCGCTTGAAATGTGTCGCGTGCTTGAGTGAGGTCGTGGCGATGCCGGCGGCGAGACCAAATTCGGTGTCGTTGGCCAAGGCCAGTGCCTCGTCGTAGTTCTTCGCGCGGACGACGCTCACCACCGGGCCGAACACCTCTTCGCGGTTGATGCGCATCGATGCTGTTGCCTCGGTGAACAGGGCCGGGCGCATGTAGTAGCCCGGCGCACCATCGCCGTTGGTCGCGATCGCCTCCCCGCCCGTGACCAGCTTGGCGCCCTCGTTCCTGGCGATCGCGACGTACTCCAGGTTTTGCGCTAGCTGCTTGTCGTCGACCACGGGGCCGATGTCGGTGCCCTTCTTGCGTGCGTCGTCCACCTTCAGCGCCTGCATCTTGTCGGCCATCGCAGCGACGAAGCGGTCATGAATGCCTTCGGTGACGATCAGCCGCGAAGAGGCCGTGCAGCGCTGGCCGGTGGAGAAGAAGCCACTGTTGAGCGCTGCGTTCACCGCCACGTCCAGGTCGGCATCATCGAGCACCACCATCGGATTCTTGCCGCCCATCTCCAGCTGGAACTTGGCCATGCGCGCCACGCAGGCCTGCGCGATCCGCTGGCCGGTGGCCACCGAGCCGGTGAAGCTGATGGCGTGGACGCGTTTGTCGTCCAGCAGCACCTGGCCCACTTCCGAGCCGCGGCCCATCACCAGGTTGAACACCCCCGCCGGCAGGCCCGCGCGGTGCAGGATGTCGGCGATGGCCCAGGCGCTGCCGGGCACCAGGTCGGCCGGCTTGAGCACCACGGTGTTGCCGAACGCCAGCGCCGGCGCGATCTTCCAGGCCGGGATGGCGATCGGGAAGTTCCAGGGCGTGATCAGGCCGACCACGCCCACGGGCTCGCGGGTGACTTCCACCCCGACACCCGGGCGCACGGAAGGCACCACGTCACCGCCCACCCGCAGCGCTTCGCCGGCGAAGAACTTGAAGATGTTGCCCGCGCGAGCAACCTCCCCGATGGCCTCAGGCAGCGTCTTGCCCTCCTCGCGGGCGAGCAGGTCGCCCAGCTCGGACTTGCGCGCCAGGATCTCGGCGCCGGCGGCATCGAGGATGTCGAAGCGTTGCTGTGGGGTGGACAGCCCCCAGGCAGCCTGGGCCTGGGTGGCCGCGGCGATGGCCTGCCTGGCTTGCGCCTGGTCGGCTTGCGCGAACTCGCCCACGACATCGCGCGTGTCCGACGGATTGATGTTGCGCGACACGCGGGCCCCTTCGACCCACTCGCCGCCGATCAGATTCTTGAACATGGTGTGCTGCTTCTCTCTTCTCGTTTACAAACTGGCGTCGAGCAACGCTGCTGAGTCCGTCTCGGATGAGACGCGCGGATTGGTACGGTGGCTGAGGCCCTCGAGGCCGCCGCGGGCAATGTCAGGGACATGGCCGTGCGCACGCCGAGTTGGGCCAGGCCCGTGGGCAAGCCCAGCCGCTGGGTCATGTCGCGCAGCGCGGGCACCAGCTCGGCCCCACTGGCGAGGCCCATCGCCTGGGCTGGGCGGTCGAGTTTGTTCTCCTCGCATACCGAGGCGGCTTCTTGGTTGAATGCGATCACCGGCGGCAGGAAGGTCGCGTTGAGCGTGCCGTGGTGTCGCTGCGGGTCGGTGCCGCCCAGCGAATGGCTCAGGCTGTGAACGAAGCCGAGCCCCATCTGGAAAGCCAGTACGCCTTGCGTCGACGCTCATCATGGTCAGCCGTGCGTCGCGGTCATCGGGCTGTCGCGTTGCCCGCTCGATGCAGCCCCAGGCGCGCCGCGGCCCACTTCGCTGCCGGTGCAGGCGATCGTCGGCACGGCGATGCCGGCGGCCTTCACGCCCCGGTCCGACACCATCAGCGCACGCCTGATGCTCGCCCATTCGAACTGCTCCTTGAGCAGCCCGATGGCGCCAAATTTGAATTGGATCTGGGCGATGCAATTGATGAGGGTCATGGCGATCCGCGCAACGCGTGCAATGAGCAATCGTTATAGCACGTGTCTAATCGCCGCGCCATTGCCGATCGCGCGCGGTCCCGTCGAGCGCGGGCTGGCGGGAGCGCCACGGGCTCCCGCTTCGTCGCTCAGGAACGGCGATGGAGCAACTCGTCGATCAACAGTTGCGCAGCAGGCTGGACCGGCCCGCCCTTGCGGGTGACGAGCTCATAAGGCTCGCTGCGCGACGTCAGGGCCAGGGGCAGGATGCACGACATCTGCTGCTGCGCGAAGAACTGCGCCACTTCGATCGACGCCAGGGCCACGAAGGACGGATTGGCCTGCAGCAGTGCCAACGTCGCGAAGGCGGAGGTCGTCTCCAGCAGGTGCTGCGGGAAGCGGATGCCGCAGTCGCGGAACTCGCCTTCGAGCAACAGCCGCATCGGCATGTTCGCGCGGTAGACCACCCATCTGAAGCGCGCCAGCTCCTGCAAGGTGAGCTTCTTCGCGCGCCGCAGCGGGTGGCCGACGTTGGCGATGACCGCAAGGGTCTCATCCTGCAGCTTGACGCTGTCATAGGCGTGCGGCGTCTGGCTGACGGTCGTGCGGCAGATCGCCAGGTCGAGCCGGCCGGCATCGAGCTGGGCCAGCAGCGTGGCGCTGGTGTCCTCGACGATATCGACGGACAGTTCGGACTGCCTGGCCACGAGCGCGGAGACCGCATCGGTGAGCAGCGGCACCGCGCCCATGATGACGCCGGCGGCCACCCGCCCGCCCTGGCCTCGCAGGATGCCGACGACCTCTTCGCGCAAGTGCGCGAGATCCGTCTGGATCAGCCGCGCGTAGCGGATCACGCACTGGCCGACGGCGTTGGCCTCCAAACCGCGGTTGGTGCGAACGAACAGCGGTGTGCCGAAGGTGGTCTCAATCTCCTGCAGGGCTTTGCTCGCGCCCGGCTGCGACAAAGCGACCTGCTGAGACGCCTTCAGGAGCGAGCCGTGCTCGCCCAGCGCGATCAGCAGCCGCAGCTGTTTCAGGTGGAGCCTGGAGATGATCGAGTGGAGTGGAGGGATCATGCCTGAGTTGCGCAAATGTTATAGCGACATCACATCTTCTCAGGTTTCCGCGCGGGCAAACACTAAGGCGCTGCGCGGGCACGCACTGCAACACTGCAAGCGCTTGCTGCCGACCGTGGTCCCTACGGTGGTCGCGATGAGGAAGCCAGACCTACGGGCCCGGATCCACACAGCCCGAAATGATGGGCCGGGATTGGGCGTGTGTTGATTGACAAGTCCGGAGGAGAACGTGAGAAATCTGTGGAGAGGTGGATTGGCTGCCCTGGGCACGTTGGTGCTCAGCACGGCGGTGATGACGCAGGCGCATGCGCAGCAAACGTTCGGCTGGGCGCCGAAACCGGCAGAGCTGGCGCCGTACGTGAATGGGAACCAGCCGCATACGAAGCTGACCGAGGTACTGGCCGGCAAATCGGCCACAGAAACCTGGGAGCACCAGGTCGTCACCGAGCCGAACGCGTCGGCCAAGTGGGTTGGCATGAAGGTCGGCGATGCGAGGACGCAGGTGCTGTCGGCGGATCACCGCGTTGCCTTCATCGTCTGGGATGGAACGGTTCAGGTCGAAATCCAGGGTGTGGACACATTCACGGCCACCAAAGGTTTCATGATCAATGTCCCGTTCCGTCGTGAGTACAAGTTGACGAACATCGGCAAGGTACCGTCGCTGCACTTCGAGATCTACGTTCCCGACCGTGTAGATCTCTACCCGGAGAACGCGCAAACGTTGCCGCCGCCACCGTCATTTCATTCGTGGTACCTGAGTCGCCTGGATGCCGCAGGTGCCTATGGAACTGGCCAGAACGCCATATACCGTGACTTCCTGGCGGCGCCATTCAACGGCGCGTTTGTCAGCGACGACCGCTTGTTCGTCAATGCCATCCGCGGGTCATCGAATTCCCTTCCGCCTGCGACGGACCTCGGACACTTCCACTCCTACGGCGAATTCTGGTTCGTCATGGAAGGCACGCTCGGCTACCTGATCGAAGGCCTGCCCTACTTCACTGCGACCCCGGGTGATATCGTTTATGCCGCACCAGGCCGCTGGCATCGGGCGGGGTTCCACCCCCAGACGGGGACCGGGACACGGGTGGCCATCAACGGCTATCCGAGGGGTGCGCATCTCTGGCGGCAGACAAACCCACCGGAGACGCCTCCGGTGCAAGTCATGCCGCCGTCGACCAGGGCGATGCTCCCGCAACCTACATCGAGTGGCGCGTACCTCCGACCGACAGTCACGCTGAGCGGGTACCCCGACGCGAACAGCCTGTCAGACGACTTGGACTATTCCGAATACTGGCTCGATGACGCCGCGCAACCGACACGGTATGTGGGCCCCTTTCAGATCAGCGGCAACGGCATGCACACGCTTCGCTACCGCTCGGTGGACAAGGCGGGCAATGTCGAGGCGCCCAAGCAGCTGACGGTCGGGGTCATCGATCTTCCGCCCCTCGCCCTGCAAGCTGTGCCCAGCACCTTGAACCTTCGCACGGGCGGCGGCTTGGTCACCATGGTCATCTCCGTCCCTGCGGGCCAGGATTTGCGCACATGGGGGGTAACCGATGTCCGCGCTGAAGGCACGCCTGCGGTATCCGCGGCCTACTCATCCGACGGCCGGACGATCGTCGCAACCTTCAACAAGGCGGCGTTTGCAAGCGTGCCCGCCGGCAACGAAGTCAGGATCACGGTCACCGGCAGGTTCAACTTCGACGGGGCACAGGCGCCGCTGTCGGCAAGCACCCTGGTGCGGGTCATTCGGTAGGCACTGATCCCTGGCCGGCGCCGCGCCGGCCAGGGGTCGCTCCGACCCTGGATTGGAAAACAGGCAAGTTCGACTGGGATCAGCAAAATGTTCAAACGCTTCGTAATTGGTTGCGTAGCCCTGTGGATGTTGGGCGCAAATGCCGCACCCCTCGTCTACACCAGTGCTCAGTACACCACTGTCGCAGCAGCAAGCGCGGGCGCAGACGCGGACTTCAACACCGACAGCAGCGCTTCCGCGGCACCGCCCCTGCTCACCAGTGCCACCGTTTTCAACGCCACTGAATTCGCCTCAGGCAGCGGCATTGCAGCCAATGGGCTGCTGACGACGCAAGCGGAGGCCAGCAGTCTGGCGGGAGTTGCCAGCGCGGTGGGAACCTCCGAGTTCCTGGGCACTTTCAATCTCGACTCGTCGTTGCAGCTCTCAATCGATCTGACGAACCTGGATTTCTCCGATGCCGCCGCGTTTTCAAGTGGTACGTTGTTTGTGCTTGTGACGGTCGATGGCACGACCTACCTCGACGAACAGCTGTCGTCGAGCGGTCTTTACAACTACACGTTGGGTCCGTCGATCGGCGGGAGCTACATGTTCAGCCTGCTGCTCTCCAGCGAGGCAAATACTTCGACCGGGGGGAATGCATCCAATTTTTCTTCTGTCACGTTCGGCGTATCTCCTGTTCCCGAGCCGAGCACGCTCCTGTTGTTCGGAATCGGACTCATCGGGTGCTTCTTGCGGCAGCGCCGGATGCCCCTGAACTGACAGCAGGCCGAGGTACGGAAATGTCGTCAGCGATGTCATCTACCTGGCATTCATTGGCAACGAGGTCGGACGATCGGGCGCATTGCACCTTGGCGGCTGGCCCAGCGTGGCGGCCGGCCGATCCTGCATCGCGCAGCGTCTGCTGCTGCCGCTGCGGGCGGCTTCGGTGCGAACACCGGTCATCCGGCTGGAGCTGCTGAATGTCACGGCCTGCACTGCAGCATCGGTGGGGGACGATGAAGACGGCCATCGAGCGTGTGAGCGCGACAGTGGCCGCGCAGACTGGTGTGCTTGGCCCGCTGTCCAGCATCCTGGGGCGTGCCGAGGTTGCGAGAGCTGATGATTGCCTGGACCGGCGCAAGTACGTTGTTGGGCGTGTGGGCGCTGAGGCGGAAGCGTTGAACGAACGGAAAGACGAACAGTGAATTTGGAAATCGAGGGCAAGTGGGCGTTGGTCTGCGCTGCCAGCAAGGGGTTGGGACGGGGTTGCGCTGAGGCGTTGGTGGCCGATGGGGTCAACGTCGTCATCACGGCGCGTGGCGATGCGGCGCTGCAGGCGACCGCCGAGGCGCTGCGCGCATTCAATCCCGCCGCGCAGGTGGTGGCGGTGGCCGGCGACATCACCACGCCGGAAGGCCGTGCTGCGGCTCTGGCCGCTTGCCCGCAGGTGGACATCTTGGTCAACAACGCCGGCGGGCCGCCGCCCGGCGACTTCCGTGACTGGGATCGGGCCGACTGGCTGCGGGCGGTGGAAGCCAACATGCTGACGCCGATCGAACTGATCAAGGCGGTGGTCGACGGCATGGCCGAGCGTGGTTATGGCCGGGTCATCAACATCACGTCGTCGTCGGTGAAGGCGCCGATCGACACCCTGGGCTTGTCCAACGGCGCGCGTTCTGGCCTGACAGGCTTTGTCGCAGGCGTGGCGAGGCAGCCGCGGCTGGCGTCGCGCAATGTCACGCTGAACAACATCCTCCCTGGCTTCTTCGACACCGACCGCTTGCGTTCCGGGTTCACCAAGGCGGCCGAGACCAGCGGTCAGTCCATCGACGACGTTTCGGCTGCACGGCGCAACACGGTGCCGGCGCAGCGCTTCGGTAGTCCGCAGGAATTCGGCGCCTTGTGCGCGTTTCTCTGCAGCCAGCGTGCCGGCTATATCACGGGTCAGAACCTGCTTATCGACGGGGGTGCCTTCCCAGGCACGTACTGACGCGGTTGATGCCGCCCAGGTTCATCCGCCCGTCGTCAGATCAGCTGATCTCTGATTCCGTCACGTCGCCGAACAAAGGGGGCGCGGCGCCCGTGAGTCAGTTTTCAGTGGTCGTCAACACTCGAAGCCGAAGAGAGTCTGCAGGTCGGTGCTGTCGAAGGGCAGCCTGCGCTTCCTGCGCTTCCTGGCGCCGACGCCGACGCCGAGCGTGCCGGCGGCCGGGTTCGCGCGCAGGACGTGCTTGCCAACCGCAATCTTGTAGATGGATTTTGGTCAGTCACTCATTGAGGGTGGGCACTTCAATGCGAGGCCGCATGTCCTGCACGAAGGCGGTCATCAGTTCGGGCGCCACTTCGCCCGGCATCTCCACGCCGTGGATCGCGGCAAAGCGCCGCAGGTCGCGCCACGCGGTTTGCGAAGCGAGCGTCGTGGGCGTCCGGCGGTTGTCAACGTAGTCGCGCCAGGTCGCGAAAACCTTGTCCCAGGTCGGCAGGTCTGGGTCCACCGCCACACGCTGGGGCGCGATGACATGCAAAGGATGCACCGCCGTGGGGTCCGCCGGAACTCGATGTCGATGCGCGTGTTCTCCGCTCGCGCCAGCTCCTTGGCCGCGCAACGATCGGACGTGCCCAAGCTACGGACTACGTGCTCTTGATGGGAGGGGTATGCGGCGCGGATGGCGGCGGGGATGCGACGACGCACGGTACAGATTGCCAGACCGTGTAGCAACCGGCCGTTTAGCCTAAAGCAACAAGGCCTTGATTCCTAAGGAAATCAAGGCCTTGCGCGTACAACTAGAGTTCTTTGGGGTGGCTGATGGGACTCGAACCCACGACGACCAGAATCACAATCTGGGACTCTACCAACTGAGCTACAGCCACCGCAGAGCCCACAAGTATAGCCCACTCATGGCCCACTCGCGTGGACCGAGTGACTTATTTGTCGACTGCCGATGCAGCGTCGGCCGGCGCGGGGAGCCCGGCGCCCTTCAGCTCCACCTTGAACCGGCTCTTCAGCGCATCGTAGTAGGCCGCGGATTCCGCCGTGCCCCAGGCCTGCGCATACCGCGGCAGCAGCTGCACGAGCTCCGGCGCCTTCTCGTCGGGTGCACGGACCTCGGTGATGCGCGCCACCACGTAACCTTCGCCGGGCACGTCGACGCCCACCACCGCCGGCAGCTTGCCCGCATCGGCGCGCAGCACCGCGTCGAGCACGGCACGCGGCAGGGCCTGGGACTGCGCACGGGACACCTCGGTGGCCGCGGGCAGGCCTGCACCGTCGGCCGACTCGCGCACCGCCGCCAGGCGCGCTTCGCCTTCCTTGCGAGCCAGCGCCGCCGCCTGCTCCTGCACCACCCGCTCGCGCACCTGGGGCTTGACCTCGGCCAGGGGCACGACGCGCGCGGGCGTGTACTCGACGACACGGGCGGCCGCCAGCTGGTTGGGGCCGATCTCCACCGCATCGGTGTTGCGCTTGCCCTGCGTCGCATCGGTGGAGAACACCGCTTCGAGGAGCTTCTGCGAGGCCAGCGCCCCGGTGGCGCCCGGCGCCGGGGTGCGCTGCACGACCGCGGTCTGCTTCGTCAGCTTCAGCTTGTCGATGACCGGCTGCAGGCTGTCCGCCTGTTCGTAGACGGTGTTGCTGAACTGCTCCGCCGCTTCGGCGTAGCGGCGCTGCGCGAGCTGCTTCTTGACCTCCGCCTCGATCTCCGGCCGGACCGCGGCGAACGGCTTCTTGTCGCCGCCACGCACCGCGTCGAGCCGGATGATGTGGTAGCCGAAGTCGCTCTCGACGAGGTTGCTGATCTCGCCCGGCTTCATCGCGTAGGCCGCATCCTCGAAGGGCTTGACCATCGCGCCGCGGCTGAAGAAGTCGAGGTCGCCGCCCTGCTCGGCCGAGCCCGGATCGTCGGAGTTCTTGCGTGCGACCTCCGCGAAGGTGGCGGGCGCCTTGCGCACCTCGGCCAGCAGCGCCTCGGCCTTGGCCTTGGCCTTCTCGCGCTCGGCGGCGGGCGCATCCTTGTCGGCCTTCACGAGGATGTGGCTCGCGCGGCGCTCTTCGGCGCTGGTGTAGCGCGCGATGTTCTCGTCGTAGTACTTGCGCAGTTCTTCTTCGGGGATGCCCTGCCCGCCCAGCAGCGCATCGACATTGAGCACGACGTATTCGATGCTGGCCTGCTCGGGCGCGCGGAACTGGTCGGCATGCGACTGGTAGTACGCCTCGATCTCCGCGTCGCTCGGCTGGACCTTGGCGGCGTAGCTGCGCGCATCGAAGCGCTGCAGCTGCACCATCCGGCGCTGCAGCAGCGGATCGAGCGACGCGCGGGCGACGCTGGCCGGTGCGAAGGCACTGCCTTCCACGCCGGCGAACACCTGCTTCAAGGCGGCATCCTGGCGCACGCTCGCTTCGAACATCGCGGGGCTCATGCCCTGCGCCGCGAGCAGCGCCTTGTAGGCGTCGAGATCCATGCTGCCGTCCGGCCGGCGCAGCGCCGCCAGCTGAGGCACGGCCAGCAGCTCGCGCTGCAGCCGTTCGTCGGGCACGGCCAGGTGCAGCTTGTTGACGGCCGCGAACATGACGCGCTCGCGCACCAGCTGGTCGAGGCTGCCGTGGCGTGCCTCCGGCGTGTCGAACAGCTTGGGGTCGACGTTGGGCATCTGCTGGCGCACACGCTCGGCCTGGCGTTGATGGGCGGCATCCCATTCGGCCTGCGTGATGGTGTGCCCATCGACCTTCGCCACGGTGGCGTTGCCGCCGCCCATGAACTGCTCGTAGCCCTGGCAGCTCGCGACGACAAACGCCGGGAAGATCAGGACCACCAGGATGCCTTGCAGCAGGCGGGTGTTATTGCGGACAAACTCGAACATGCGGAAACGGCTTTCGAACAGGAATACCGGTGCCTAGACGGCACAAAGGCGAACCCGAGGGGGTCCGCCTTTGAGGAACCCGGCGGGCCTCGAAAGGCCCGCCGGGGCAACCATCAGGCGGCGTGCAGCCGCCTATTGTCGCTGGTGGGTGCTGACGGGTTCGAACCGCCGACCTACGCCTTGTAAGGGCGCCGCTCTACCGGCTGAGCTAAGCACCCGGTAACCGTTGGATCAAAGTGCGTCTTTCAGGCCCTTGCCGGGGCGGAACTTCGGAACCTTGGCAGCCTTGATCTTGATCGTAGCGCCGGTGCGCGGGTTGCGGCCGCTGCGCGCTGCCCGCTTGGTGACCGAGAACGTGCCGAAGCCGACGAGCGACACGCTGCCGCCCTTTTTGAGGGTGGTCTTCACGCCACCGATGACGGCCTCGAGCGCACGGCCTGCAGCAGCCTTCGAAATATCGGCTTGCTTGGCGATGTGCTCGATCAGTTCACTCTTGTTCACGAAGGTATCCCCTCTCTGGTGTCTTACGAATGATGGAGGACGGCTGGAGCGCCTCTGGCCTGCGAAGCTCGAGAGTGATCGGTGCGAACCGGGTCGAGCCAAGGCGAACGATTACAGCCTCGCCCCTCGGCAGTGTCAAGCGCGAAGGGGCGGATTCTAGGTGCAGTCCGAGGCACCGGCGGGTCACTTGTCGGGTGCCTGCTGCGGTGCACGCACGACCATCGCGACACCGATCGCCGTCAGGGCCAGGCCGGCCAGCACCGGCGGTCCGAGCGCCTCGTCGAACAGCAGCCATCCCATCACCGCCGTGCAGGGCGGCACGAGGTAGAGCAGGCTGGTGACACGCGTGGCCGCGCCCTGCTGGATCAGCAGGTAGAGCAGCGAACTGCCACCCAGCGTGAGCGCCAGCACCGACCACGCGAGCGCCCCGATCAGCTCCGGGTGCCAGACGATGGGCTCCGCATCAAGCCACCAGGAGAGGGGCGCGGAAACCACCAAGGCCGCCAGCAGCTGGACGAAGTTGGCGGTGCGCACATCACACGGCGCGACGTGGCGCTTCTGGTAGAGCGTGCCAATGGTGATGCCGAGCAGCGCGAAGATCGCGAGCCCGAGGTTCCAGGCCGTCAGCTCGCCCTGGCCCAGCTTGCGCCACACGACCAGCAGCAGCCCGAGCAGGCCCAGCGCCAGCCCTAGCCACTGCCGCGGCGACACGCGGTGCTCGCGGCCCATGGCCGAGACCCACAGCGCCGTCAGCACCGGCTGCAGCCCGGCCACCAGCGCCACCGTGCCAGCCGAGGCGCCCGCCTTCACCGAGGACCACACGCCGCCGAGGTAGACCGCGTGCATCAGCACGCCGGTGACGCCCAGGTGCAGCCACTGCGCCCGCCCCTGCGGCCAGCCCGGCCGGCTCAGGCCGATCCACAGCGCAAAGGCGATCACGGACAGCCCGTAGCGCCAGCTGAGCAGGGCCAGCGCCGGTGCATGCGGCATGCCGTAGCGCGCGACGATGAAGCCCGTGCTCCAGATGAGCACGAACACCGCGGGCATGGCAGCGGCAAAGGCTTCGGAGCGCCCGGGGCCGCCGGTGGTCGTCACAGGCTCACCGCACGTTCGCGCGGATGTCGGGCAGCGCCTTCTGCAGGTAGTACACCATCGACCAGATGGTGAGCACCGCGGCGACCCAGATCAGCCCGGTGCCCCAGATGCGCGTGTCGATCACACCGAACAGCGGGCCGTCGTAGAGCAGGAACGGGATCGCGACCATCTGCACCACGGTCTTGAGCTTGCCCAGCATGTGCACGGCCACGCTGCGCCGCGCGCCGATCTCGGCCATCCACTCGCGCAGCGCCGAGATCGCGATCTCGCGGCCGATGATGACGAGCGCGACCATCGCATCGGCCCGGTGCAGCCACACCAGGATGATCAGCGCCGCGCAGACGAGGAACTTGTCCGCCACCGGATCGAGGAAGGCGCCGAACTTCGAGGTCTGGTTGAGCTTGCGCGCCAGGTAGCCGTCGGCCCAGTCGGTGGCCGCCACCACGATGAACAGCACGGTGGCAATCAGGTTGCGCGTGCCGCTGTCCAGCGGAAGGTAGAAGATGCCGACGATGAGGGGAATCGCGACGATGCGCGCCCAGGTCAGCAGAGTCGGCAGGTTGAAGAACATGGCCGATGCTACCTTGCATGCCCTGCGGCGCAGGCGGTGCCGTCATTCATCGAGCATGCGCGGCTTGAAGCGGCGTTCGTCGTTGAACAGGAACACCTCGTTGAACACCCAGGGCCGCGGCAGGTGGCGCACGTCGCCGAAGGGCGCGGCGCGGCGCACCGCGGCGATCGCCAGGTCGACCGTGTCGAGCGCCTGGCCCGGCTTGCGCGACACCTTGATGTGGCGCACGCTGCCGTCGGCGTTCAGCTCGATCTCGAGCACGGGGATGGCCAGCAGCGGCTGCTGCACCTCGCCGAGGTAGGTGCGCTCCGGATTCGCCTCGACGAGGCGCCGCGCCGCCTGCAGCTTGTATTCCTGCCAGCTGCGCGCAGGCACGGCCGCCGACGGCGCGGCCGGTGCCGGCGGGCGCGCACCGGGTGCGGACGGCCGCGGTTCGGGCCGCGGCCCCTGCGACCCGCAGGCCGCCATCAGTAGGGCCACAGCCACGGCGGCCAGCCGGCGCACCGGGCGCCATTCAATGCAATGCACGGTAGATGTCCTCCGCCAGTTGTTTGGATATGCCTTCGACCGCCGTCAGTTCGTCGACGCTCGCGTTGGCCACGCCCCGCGCACCCCCGAAGCGCTGCAGCAGGCGCGCGCGCTTCTTGGGGCCCACGCCCGGGATCTCCTCGAGCTTGCTGCCGCCGGTGCGCACGCTCGCGCGCTTGGCACGCATGCCGGTGATCGCGAAGCGGTGCGCCTCGTCGCGGATCTGCGCCACCAGCATCAGCGCGGCCGAGTCATGGCCGAGGTACACCTTCGGCCGGCCATCGGCGAACACCAGTTCCTCCAGCCCGACCTTGCGGCCCTCGCCTTTCTCGACGCCCACGATCAGCCCCACGTCGAGCCCGAGCGACGCGAAGACCTCGCGCGCCATCGACACCTGGCCGCGGCCACCGTCGACGAGCACGAGGTCGGGCATGCGCACGCGGGCGCCCGGGTCGCCGGGCGCGATGCCTTCCTGCGCCTGTGCCGCCAGCGCCTCGGCGATCTTGCCGTAGCGCCGCGACAGCACCTGCCGCATGGCGGCGTAGTCGTCGCCGCCGGTGATGCCGGTGATGTTGTAGCGGCGGTACTGCGCGCTCTGCATCTGGTGGTTCTCGAACACGACGCAGCTCGCCTGCGTCGATTCGCCGGCGGTGTGGCTGATGTCGAAGCACTCGATGCGCAGCGCCTCCAGCGGATCGACCTCCAGGCCCAGTGCATCGGCCAGGGCCCGCGTGCGCTCGCGCTGCGACCCCTCCTCCGCCAGCAGGCGCGCCAGCGCGATCTGCGCGCCCTTGTCGGCCATCTCCAGCCAGATGCGCCGCTGCTCGCGCGGCTGGTGCTGCGCGCTCACGCGGGTGCCGCCCTGCGCCGAGAGCATCTCCAGCAGCGCCTTGTCGACCGCATGGCTCAGCAGCAGCAGCGGCGGCACGGCATTGCCGAGGTAGTGCTGCGCGATGAAGGCCTCCAGCACCTGGACCTCCACCGGCGCCGCGGCCGGCCGCGCGGCGGCCTCGTCGTCGATCTCACCGGCCGCGGCGTCGCCGGCCACCGCGGTGGCGTCCTCCACGTGCGCCGGGAAGTAGGCGCGATCGCCCAGGTGGCGGCTGCCGCGCACCATCGCGAGGTTCACGCAGGCCCGCCCGCCCTGCACGCGCACGGCGAGGATGTCGACGTCCTTGTCCGACATGGACAGGCTGTTCGTCTCGACCGACTGCTGGTGCAGCACACGCGACAGCGCGCTGATCTGGTTGCGCAGCGCCGCCGCCTTCTCGAACTCCAGCGCCTCGGCGTGGGCCATCATGCGCTGCTGCAGGTCGTCGAGCACCTCCTGCGTCTCGCCGAGCAGGAAGCGCTCGGCATGGCTCACATCGCGCGCGTAGTCGTCGGCGCCGATGAAGCCGACGCACGGCGCGGTGCAGCGGTGGATCTGGTACAGCAGGCAGGGCCGGCTGCGGTTCGCGAACACCGTGTCCTCGCAGGTGCGCAGTCGGAACACCTTCTGGATCAGCAGGATCGATTCCTTCACCGCCCACGCGCCCGGGTACGGGCCGAAGTAGCGGTGCCGGCGGTCGACCGCGCCGCGGTAATAGGCCACGCGCGGGAAGCGCGTCGAGGCCGAATCGGCCTCGCTGCCCGACGCCCGCGCGCCGGTGATCTTCAGGTAGGGGTAGCTCTTGTCGTCCCGGAACAGGATGTTGAACTTCGGGTTCAACGTCTTGATCAGGTTGTTCTCGAGCAGCAGCGCCTCGGCCTCGGTGCGGACCACCGTCGTCTCCAGCCGCGCGATGCGGCCGACCATGTGGCCGATGCGCGTGCCGCCGTGGTCCTTCTGGAAGTAGCTCGCGACCCGCTTCTTCAGGCTGCGCGCCTTGCCGACGTACAGCACGTTGCCGCCGGCATCGAAGTAGCGGTAGACGCCCGGCAGCGGCGGCAGCGCGGCCACCTCGGCCAGCAGGCGCTCGCGCTGCGCGGCGGCTTGGGCGGATGCATCGGGGCCGGCGTCGCCGGGCGTCGGGGCCGCGGGCTCGGCGGGAACAGGGGGCTGCGCGTTCATCGGACCGCGGATTGTGCCGCTTCGATAATCCCGCGATGCCCAGCCCCCAGCCACCGCCCCGCCCGCCGGCGCAGCCGCCTGCGGGCGGCTTGCGCTGGGATCTCTTCTGCCGCGTGATCGACAACTATGGCGACGTGGGCGTGAGCTGGCGGCTCGCGGCCGGCCTCGCCGCCCGCGGCCATGCGGTGCGGCTGTGGCTCGACGACGGCGCGCCGCTCGCCTGGATGGCCCCGCACGGCGCACCCGGCGTGCAGGTGCTGCCGTGGGGCGACCCGCCCGCCGGCATGGACCCGGGCGACGTCGTGGTCGAGACCTTCGGGTGCGATCCGCCGCCGGCCTTCGTCGACCGCATGGCCGCGGCGGCGGTGGCGCCGGTGTGGATCAATCTCGAGTACCTGAGTGCCGAAGGCTACGTCGAGCGCAGCCACGGCCTGCCCTCGCCGCAGCGCAACGGGCTGACGAAGTGGTTCTTCTACCCAGGCTTCACGGTGCGCACCGGCGGCCTGCTGCGCGAGCCCGGCCTGATGGCCGAGCGTGAAGCCTTCGACCGCGACGCCTGGCTGGCCGGCTTCGGCCTGCGGCGCCGGCCGGGGGAGCGGGTCGCCAGCCTCTTCGCCTACCCGGGCGCGCCGTTCGGTGCGCTGATGGAGCGGCTCGACGAAGCGCCGACGCTGATGCTGGTATGCGCCGGCGCATCGCAGGCGCCGGCCTTGTCGGCGTTCGAGGCCCTCGCGCGGCGGCCTTCGGCGGGCCGGCTGCGCGTGCACGCCATGCCCTGGCTCCCGCAGGCCGGGTTCGACCGCCTGCTGTGGTCCTGCGACCTGAACTTCGTCCGTGGTGAGGATTCGATCGTGCGGGCGATGTGGGCGGGCGCACCCTTCGCGTGGCACATCTATCCGCAGCACGACGACGCGCACGTGGCCAAGCTCGATGCCCTGCTCGGGCTGTGGCAGCAGGACGCCGGCCCCGCGTTGGCAGCCGGCGTGCGGGCGCTGTGGCATGCCTGGAACGGCATCGCGCCGACGGCCGGCGCGCTCGCGGCCGGCACGCCCTGGCCCGACGCCCGGGCCTGGCGCACGGCCTGCGAGGCGTGGCGCGGCCGGCTGCTCGCGCAGCCCGACCTCGTCACGCAGCTGCTGGCGTTTCAGTCGGCCAGGCGGTCGATCAGCGACGACCAGGCCGACGCGGACCCCAGCTGCGCGTAGATCGCGGGCAGCCAGCCCTTGGCGCGCCACTCCAGGAAGGTCTCGTCCGGCAGTTGGGCGAAGCGCGCTTCGTCGATCACCCGGAAGCCCGACAGGCTCAGGCGCTCGCCGTCGCGCAGCGCCACGTCGGCGCGGTGCTCGACGAGCAGGTCGGCCGCCAGCAGCGCACGCCCCAGCTCGGCCGTCGCGTGATGGTGCATCTGGTAGTCGCGGCAGAAGTCGAGCGCGCTGCGCGTCGCCGCGGTGGGCTGGCCCGCCTCGTCGAAGAAGGGGTTGCCGCGGCCGGGCACCACCGTGGCGGCCTCCTCGTCGACGCACAGCGTGAAGCGCGGCCCGCCCGCCCCCTCGCCCTCGACGAAGATGAACGGATGGCGTCGCACGTAGGCCGGCATGTAGCTGCCGGCACGCCAGCGGCCGTCCGCCTCGACGAACGCGTTGTGGCCGGCACGCAGGCCCAGCACCGCCATCGGATGCGGCACCGCCTCGCGGCTGAAGACGATGGGGAAATGCCTCGCCGCGGTGGGAAGCTCCGAGGCCAGCAGCGGCACCGCGTTGGCGGACGCCGCAAAGCGGTAGTCGCCCGCCGGCGCCAGCGACAGGCCGGCATGCAGCGCCGGCCGCAGCACGCGGGGGCGCCGGTAGAAGAGGGGCATCCCGCCGACCGGGGCCGGCGCGGCCTGCGCCGCCGTCTCCGGCGAGGCCAGGGTGGGGCTCGTCATGCGCGGCGCCTCATCGCGCACCCGCCGGCGCGGCGGGCGGTGGCGAGGCTTCTGCCGTGGCGGCCGGTTCTCTTGAAGACTGGGATTCATCGTGGCTCAGGAGGTTGGAGGCGCCCGCGATGCTGAGCACCTGCGGCGCACGGAAGACGGCCAGCACATCGGGCGTCAGCGCCGCGCGCTCCGTCACGCCGCGGAACAAGGCGGCGGCATCGGGGGTGCTGGGCACGACGGCGTTCGGCACGATCACGGTGGCCAGGCGCGTCACGGTGTCCAGCGGACCCCAGGGCGTGCCGTTCATGTACCAGGGCGAACCGACCAGCAGGCTGTCGATCATCGAGGCGGCAAAGGCCCCGCCGCGGCCGTTGATGGTGCCGTGGAGCTGCGCCGAAGCCGCGGTGGGCACGGCCAGGCTCGCCACGTTGAGCACGTGGCCGGCGTCGCCGCCGGCCGAGCCGATGCGGATCACGCCGGTGCCGGCCGCCATCGTCAGCGCCGTCTGCGCGCCCGCCAGGCCGGCCATCGTGATGTCGCCATCGGTGCTGATCGTCGCGAGGCCGGCCGGCAGCGTGGCGGGCGCGTCGAGGCGGATCGCGCCCCGGGCCACCTGGATGCTGGCCGGCAACTCGACGCGCGAGCCGCCCTGCTGCACCAGGCCCGTGGCCGCCTGCACGGGGCCGCCGAAGTGCACCACGCCCGAGGCTGCGTCGGTGCTGGTGACCGAGACCGCGCCCAGCATGGCCGTGACCGCGCCCTCGAAGCGCAGGCTGCGCGCCTCGGCCTGCAGGCCGCCCTGGCCCTGCAGCGTGACGGGGCCGCGGAAGGTGGCCGTGTCGCCGGACACCAGCGCGAGGCTGTCGGCCCGGAAGGCCGCGCCGAAGTCCACCGCGCCGCCCGCGCTCAGCGTCAGCGCGCCCGCCGCCTCGACGTCGCCGCCGAAGTGCTGGCCGCCGCTGGTGCGGATGCTGTCGGTGCGCAGCGCGCTGCTGCCGGTGATGGACAAGGCGCCGAGGTCGAGCGTGCCGCCGATGTCGGCCGCGCCGTCGATCGCGAGGCTCGCCGTGCCCTGCGCGCCCTGGGCCAGCAGCACGCTGCTGCCGGTCAGCACCACGTCGGCACCGATCGCCGCACGTTCGCCGAAGCGCTGCGCGCCGGTGGTCGTGATGCGGCCGCCGTCGAGCGCCAGCGTGCCCGCCGCATCGGTGGTGACCGAGGCCACGTTCACCGCTCCGCCAAAGCGGGTCGCGCCGTCGCTGTTCACGACGAGCGCCTGCGCCCCGCCGATGGTGCCGCGGAAGTCCACCCGGCCTGCCGAGACGGTCGTGTCGGTGACCAGCGTCGTGCCGCCGTCGATCGTCAGCGCGCCTGCGGCGACCGTGCCGCCCAGGCGGGTGGCGCCAGTGGTTTGCAGCGCGCGACGGCCGCCGTCGACACCGGCCTCCAGGCCCACGCTGGCGCCGGCCAGCACGGTGTCGGCGTCCAGCACCACGCGTTCGCCGTAGGCCTGCGCCCCGGTGGTCGTGATGCGGCCGCCCGCCAGGTGCAGCGTGCCGGGTGCATCGGTGGTGATCGCGCCGAGCGTGAGCGTGCCGTCCAGGCGCGTGTCGCCGGCGGTGTTGATGGCCAGGGCGTGCGCGCCGCTGGCGCCGGCCTCGATGCGCACGTCGCCGCCCGCCTCGAGCACCGTGTCGGCGCCCAGCACCACGGCCCCGCCGTAGGTCTGCGCACCCGTGGTGCGGACGCTGCCGCCGTTCAGCGCCAGCGTGCCGCCGCCGGCCTGCAGCGCCGCGATGTCGACGCTGCCGTCCAGCCGCGCGCCGCCGCTGCTGCGCAGGTCGAGCGCCTGCGCGCCCGACACGTTGCCGGCCAGGCGCAACGCGCCGTTGCCGGCGTCGATGCGCACGTCCTTCGCCAGCGTCGCCGTGCCGTCGACGGTGAACGCACCGCCGCCGGTCGTGTACTGGCCGGCCAGCACGGTCGCGCCGGTGTAGTACTGCGCGCCGCTGGTGCCGACGTCGGCCAGCGTGATCTGCCGGCCTTCGATGGTCAGCCCCGCGAGCTGGCCGGCCGCGCCGGCCAGCGCCACGTCGCCGCTGCCTGCCCGCAGCGTGGCCGCATGGCCGCCGCCGTCCAGCGTGCCGTTGACCTGCACGCCGCCGCTGCCGCTGCGGGTGTCGAGGAGGCGGTCCGCGCCCGCCAGGATCAGGTCGCCGTCAACCACGATGGCCGTGCCGGCGAGGTTGCCGGTCAGCGTCGTGGTGCCGGTGAAGCGCTGCGCACCGCCGGTGGTCACGTCGCCCACGGCGATCTGCGTGCCGGTCACGGCCAGGTCGCCGCTGGTGGCCAGCGCGTGCTGCAGCGTGACCCCGCCGCGCTGCGACGCGAGCGTGACGCTGCCGCCGTGCCCGGCCGAGATCGCCGCCGCACCCGTCAGGTCGCCCGCGGCTTCGGCGGTGATCGAGCCGTTGTGTGTCGCGATGCGGTCCAGCGTCAAGGCGCCGGCGCTCGCCAGGTGGATGTCGCCGGCCCCGGTGACCTGCGCCGCGACGCGGCCGGCCGTCACCTGGAACGCCGACGCGGCGCTGCCGATCGCGGTGGCGCTGGTGAGGTCCAGCGCCGCCGCGTTCAGCGTGCCGCCGTCCGCCGTCAGCAGCGAGCCCGCCGCCTGCAGCACGATGCGGCCGGTGGCGCCGGCGTCGATGGCGCCGGCCGTGAGGTCGCCGCCCGCGGCGGCGAGCGTCACCGTGCGGTTCGTGCCGCCGGCCGTGACGCTGGTGGCGGTGAGGCCGGCGCTGCTGCCTGCCTCGATGTCGCCGTTCGCGGTGGCCAGCGTCGCCGATGCCAGCGTGCCGGTGTTGTCCACCATCAGCGCGCCCGCGCCGGTGAGCGCGGCGTCGAGCGACGTGGTGGTGGTGTCCAGCCGCAGGTCGCCGCCCGCCGCGCCGCTGCGCAGCGTGATGGCGCCGGCCTGCAGCGTGAGTGCACGCGGGGTTGCACCGGCGGCCACCACGTCGCCGCCGCTGAGCGACAGCGTCTGCGTGGCCGAGAGCCCGCCCGCGGGCACCGTCAGCGTGCCGGCCGCGGCGAGCGACAGGTGCTCGAGCACCGGCGCGATGCCGGCGCTGGCGTCCAGCGCGCCCGCGGTCGACAGTGACAGGCTGCTGCCCGCGCCGACGTCGACGGTGTTCGAGCCCAGCACCAGCGTGCCGGTGCCGACGTTGTCGATCGCGACGAGGCTGCCGGCGGCCGTGGCGGCCAGCCGGTCGAACGCGGCCACGTCGGTGCGCAGCGCCTGCACGCTGCCGTTCACCTCGGCGCCGATGCCGGTGGTCGACACGAGCGATGCGCTCGCGCCGCGCACCAGTGCGCTGTTGCTGGCCGCGGTGATCGCGCCCTGCGCCGACAGCGAGACGCCGCCCAGCGCCTTCGCGTCGACCTGGCCCACCACCAGCGCGCCGCCGCTGGTGATGCCGATGTCGTTGTCGGCATGGCTGGTGGTCGACACCGCCGACGTGACGGTGGTGTCGCCCGCCGTGTGCACGTCGATCGCGCCGTTGGCCGTCTTCAGGCTGGCCAGCGTGACCGGTCCGGCGAGGTCGTTCGCCAGCACCAGCGCGCCGGCGCCCGTCACTTCCGCGGTGATGGCTGCGGCGCGGGTCTGCAGCGCGGCGCCGGCCGCGCCGATGCCCTGGCCCGCGGTGAGGCGCAGGTCGCCACCATTCACCCGGGTGCGCACATCGCCGTCGTCGAGCAGCTGGCCGCCGGCGTTCAGCGTCACGCGGCCGCCCTGGGCGTCGATCTGGCCGGCGATGATGTCGCTGCCCGCGCCGGTGGTCGCCACCTGGATGTTGCCGCCGCTGGTCGAGAGGCTGCCCAGCAGCAGGTCGCCGCTGCCGGCGATGTCGATGGTGCCGGTGGTGGAGTAGGCGCGGGTGAGCGCGGTGCCGTCCACCGTCTGCAGGTAGATGCTGCCGGCCGAGCCGACCGACAGGCGCTGCGCCTCGGCGCCCATGCGGTTGCCGGACGTACCGACGCCGGTGGCGCCGTACAGGTCCACCGCGAAGGCGGTGAGCTGGTGGCTGCCTGCCTCCCAGTTGATGCTGCCCCCGGTGGAAGTGAGCGACACGCGGCCCGCGGTGGTGCCGGCCGTGACCTCGCCCACCGTGAGGTTGCCGCCGGCCACCACGGTGATCTCGCGGCCCAGGGCGTCCGCATCGGAGTGCGCGCCCAGCAGGCTCAGGGCGCCGGCCGTGCGCACGTTGATCGCGCCGTCGTGCGTCGAGACGTCGAGCCCGCCGGTGAAGTCGCCGGTGCCGACCACGTGCACGTCGCCGGTGCCGGTGACGCTGGCCGTCACGGCCTGGGCGCCCGCGGCCTTGGAGCGCGTGCCGAACAGGATCGGCGCCAGCTCGGTACCGATGCCCTGCCCGGCCGTCAGCGTGACCGCGCCGTTGCCGGTGATCACGCCGCCGCTGCCGCCGGCCAGGATGCGGCCGTTGGTGGCGGTGAGCGTCAGCGCCGAGTTGCTGCCGTAACTCAGCGAGCCGAGCGTGATGTCGCCGCTGCTCGCGGTGAACGAAAGCGCGCCGGTGGTCGAGAGGTTGCTCAGTTCGGCGCTGCCGGCCTGCTTCAGGTAGAGGCCGCCGCTGCCGGTGCTGGCGGTGACGTGCGCCGTCGCCAGGCCGAGCGCGGTGCCGGCCGAGCCGATCGCGCCCGCGCTGCCGCTGGTGGCGAGCGTCACGCTGTCGGCCGTGATCAGCGAGCTGCCGCTGGTCGCGGCGATGCTGCGCGAGCCGCTGCCGCCGCTGGCGGTGAGCGCCACGGTGCCGCTGCTGCCCACGTTGACGTTGCCGACGGCGACGTCGCCGTTGGTGACGTAGCTGAACTTGAGGCCGGTGCTGTCGACCAGGTTCGTCAGCGTCGTGGTGCCGTTGTCGGTGGCCGACATCGTCAGGTTCGATGCATTGACCGACAACGTGCCGTTGCTGGTGTAGGTCGCGTACTGGCCGCGTGCGATCGACAGCGAATCCAGGTCGGCCAGGCCGGTGATGTAGAGGTCGTTGCGCGACTGCAGCGTGAGGTCGCTCGTGTTCACCCGCACCCGCGTGCCGCTGGTGCCGATGCTGCCGCCGGCCGCGCTGGTGTAGGCGGTGAGCAGGCTCACGCTGCTGCCGGTGATCAGGTTGCCGACGCTGTTGCCGTAGATGCCGGCGGCGGACGAGAGCGTCACCTTGCCTGCGGTCGTGATGGTGCCGAAGGTCAGGTTCGACTGGCTGCCCGAGCTGAGCTTCACGTCGCCGGCCGCGGTCACGGAGGCGGCGTTGAGGGCGTAGCCGGCCGAGATGTCGATGCTGCCGCGCGCGCCGTTGGCGGCGGCGGCCGAGGCCGTCAGCGTCACCGTGCCGCTGCTCTGCGGATAGATCTGCAGCGTGCTGTCGCTGCCGATGGAGCCCTGGGCCGAGAGGGTGACCGAGGTCGCGTTGCTGATGCTGCCGCTGAGCAGCGAACCGCCCTGGTTGTCGAACGAGAACGCCTGGCCCTTGGCATCGACGCTGCCCATCGCGATGTCGCCGCCGAGGTTGCTGACCGCGATGCCGCCGGTCGCGGAGAGCGACGAGATGGCCGCGGTGTCGCGCAGCGCCAGGCCCAGCGCGCCACCCTGGGCGCTGGCCGTCACGCGGCCCGCCTGCGCGTCGATCGCCAGGCCGCCGCTGCCGATGCCGCCCGATTGCGTGGACAGGCTCAGCGTGGCCGCGTCGATGCGCGTGGCGCCGTCGCCGTCGTCGACGATCGAGCCGCTGCGGGCATGCAGCGACACCTGGCCCGCGATGCCGGTGTCGATGTCGCCGAGGACCAGGCCACGCGACGAGGTCACGTTCAGCGCCAGGCCGTTGTGCTGGCCCTCCGCCAGGCTCAGCGTGGTGGTGCTGCCGTTGTCGACGCCGCTGAAGGCCAGGCCGCCGGCCGCGGCGATGCCGATGGTGCGGGCGCTGCTGCCGGTGGTCTCGAGCGAGATGGATTCGAGCAGCACGTCCGACACCAGGTCGGCGCTGCCGGCCAGCGTCAGCGTGAGCTGGGGCGCGGTGATGACGGTGTCATTGCCCAGGTTGGCGGCGCCGCCGGTCGTGTGCATGGTCACCGCCGCGGCGGTGATGCGGCCGGGGTGGCCCACGTCGGTGCTGCCGGCCATGCCGTTGGCGCCGCGCAGCGTCACGGTGCCCGCGGCGGTGGTGTCGATCACGCGGATCTCCTGCGCGTGCTGCGTGTCGAGCGTGAAGTTCAGGCCCGTGCCGTCGGCGACCTGGTTCACCGTGGTGGTGGTGCCGTTGTCGACCACGTCGAACACCAGGCCGGTCGCGCCGACCTGGTAGGTGCCGGCGCCGGCCGTCTGCGTGCTGGTGAGCGAGAGGGCGGACAGGTCGAGCGTGTTGTCCACGTAGGCATTGGCGCCGGTGGTCAGCGCCAGGCTGGCGGCCTCGGTCAGCATGTGCATGGCGTTCGTGCCGATGCTGCCGGTGGCCAGCAGGTTCACCTTGCCGGCGCGCAGCAGCGCATCGCCGGCGGCGCCGCGCGTGATGTCCAGGCCCGCGCTGCCGGCGGCCGACACGGTGAGGTTGCGGCCCGGCTGCACGTCGAGTGCGCCCAGCTCGATGGCGCGGTTGCCGGTGAAGCTGAAGTCCAGGCCGCTGGCGTCGACCACGCGGTCCAGCCGGTAGGCGGTGCCGGTGTCGGTGACCGACCAGTCGAGCCCGGCCGCGGTGATGGCCAGCGTGGTGGGCGTGGCGTTGGGCGCGCGTGCATCCACCGTCAGCGAGAAGAGGTCGACGCTGTTGTCGGCGCGGATGCTGCCGCCGGCCGACAGCGTCAGCTGCCGCGACTGCGTGAGCAGCTCGGCGCCCGGCGCACCGAGCGAGCCGTTGGAAGAGCGCAGCGAGAGCGACGGCGCCACGAAGCGCCCGCCCGCCTGCGTGATGTTGCCGGCGGCCGTGATGTCTGCCGACGAACCCACGGCGTTGCTGCCCAGCGCCAGCGCGCCGGTGTTCGACAGCTTCAGGCTCTGCGTGAGCTGCGTGTTGAGCTTGTTGACGGTGGTGCCCAAGGCCACCGTGCCGTCGGAGCCGTAGACGCTGCCCCCGGCGAGCGTGAGCTCGTCCGCGATGATCGACGTGCCGCCGTTGCTGCGGATGGTGTGGCTCTCCAGCTTGACGCTGCCCGGGCCCATGTTGACGCTGGCCGCGGTGATCGTGCGGTCGGCCTTCAGCGAGAACGCCAGGCCCGACTGCGACACGCTGTTGAGCGACAGGCCGCTCGTGCCGGTGCTGTCGGTCACCGAGAAGGTGAAGCCGCCGTTCGAGCTCAGCGAATACGAGTTGGTGTTGGTGCCGGAGATGTTGTGCGTGAGGTCCAGGCCCAGCGACGACAGCGTGCTCGAGTTGCTGATGCTGACGTTGCCGCCCGTCGCGACCGTGAGCGACTGCGTGGCGGTCGACAGGGTCGCACTATTGCCCACGTGGGCGTTGTAGCCCTTCGCCGACAAGGACACGGAACCCGCGGTGATGCTGCCGCTGAGGCGGTTGATCGATGCGGCCTGGTAGCTGCTGCCGCCCAGGTAGGCGCCGGAGCCCTGCGTCTCGAGCGCCACCGAGCCTGCGGCACCGACGTTGATGGTCGACGTCGCCAGCGCACGGTCGGTGGTCAACCGGAAATCGGCGCCGTTGGAGATGAACCCGAGCGACTGCGTCGAACCGTCCGTCAGCGAGAAGCTGCCGCCGCCCAGGCCGGTGAGGCTGTAGGTCGAGGGGGCGGCGTCGGCGGCCTTGTGCGACAACGCCAGCGTCAGGCTGTCGAGCGCCTGGCCGCCGTTGTCCACGCGCACGTCGCCCTTGGCCTCGATCGCGAGCTGGCTGGCGGTGGTGCGCAGCGCCGTGCCGCTGGCGCCGATCTGGCCCGCCGTGGCGCTGCTGTCCGTGCCGCTGGCCGTCAGCGTCACGCTGCCGGCAGTGATGCGGCCGCTGCCGCCGTCGCTGCGCAGGCTGCCCTGCGCGCCGCTGCCCGCCACCGACAGCGTCACATCGCCGCTCGCCGCCACGGCGCCCACGACGAGGTTGCGGCTCGCGGTGCCGCTGTAGCCGAACGACTGCAGCGTGTTGGCGCCGCCCACCGACAACGTCACGTCGGTGCCGTCGTCGGCCAGGGCCACCGTCTGGCCTGCCGCGGTGATGCCGAACTGGCCGGCGGTGCCGCTGGTGTTGGTGTTGTGGATGGCCAGCGCCTGCAGCGCGGTGGCGCTGTCGGCGTGGATGTCGCGGCCGGCGCTGAGCGACAGGGAGGCCGCGCCGTCCACGCGGACCGCGTCCGTCGCGGTGCCGATCGACTGGCTGCTGCCGGCCGCGAGGCTCACGCTGGTGGCCCGGATGTTGGCCGCGCCGCCCGCATCGGCGGTGAGGCTGCCGCCGGTGCTGGTGAGCGACACGCTGCCGCCGGCGTTGTCGACGTGGCCGATGCCGATGCCGCGCACGCCGCTGTAGCTGAAGGCCAGCGGCGAGGTGGCGGTGAGCGCGTCCAGCCGGTAGCCGGCGCTGCTCTCCGTCATCGAGAAGGCCGCGAGGTTGGCGCCGGTGACGAGCGTGCCGAAGTCGTTGCCGGCCACGCTGGTGCGGTCGATGGCCAGGCGGGTGAAGGCGAGCGCGTTCGCCAGCCCGATCTGCCCGCGGGCGGTGACGGCCACGTCGGGCGCGTTGATCGCCAGCGGCGCATCGAGGCTGCCGACCGCACCCGTCGCGCTGCTGAGCACCAGCTTCTGGCCGGTGAGCGTGGCGCCGCCGGGGGTGATGCCGACGATCGAGCCCGAGGACACGCCGCTGCTGAGCGTGAGCGTGCCGCTGCCGGCGTTGAGCGTGCCCACCGCGAGCTGGCCGCTGCTGGCGATCGTGATGTCGCCGCCGGCCGTGTGCACGTCGGCCACGCGGGTGCTGCCGTTGGTGTTGAAGCGCACGCTGCCGTTCGACGAGGCGGCCGTCACCTCGCTGCCGGTCACGGTCAGCGTGGCGCCGGCGGTGCCGATGTCGCCCGTGGCGTTCAGCGCCACCGTGCCGGTGGCGTTGACCGCGCCGCTCATGCTGACGGGCATGGCGCCGTCGCGCACGGTGAGCGCCACGTTGCCGCCGGCGTTGAGGTTGCCCACGCGCAGGTCGCCCCGGTCGGCGGCGATGGTCACGTCGCCGGTGGACGACACCGTGCCGAGCGCCGTCACGTGCGTGGTGTTGCTGCTGCCGTAGGGGCGCTGCAGGTTGATGTCGATGCGGCTGCCGCTGGCGTTGAGCGTGGAGGTCGCCACGTCGAGGTGCGCGCCGCCGCCCGCGCCCAGCGCGCCCACGGCCGCCAGCGTCACGCTGTTGGCCAGCACGGCAGTCGACTTGAGGCCGTCGTCGGTGATGGCGCCGGTGGTGCTCTCGAAGCGCGCGGTGCCCGAAGACGTGAGATCGACCGCGCCCAGCGTGATGTCGCGGTCGCTCTTCAGGTTCAGGTTGAGGCTGGTGACGTCGGTGAAAGAGCCGACGACGAGGCCGCCGGCAGTGTCCGTCAGCACGGCCTTCAGCGAAGGCGCGGTGATCTGCAGGATGGACGTGCTGGCGGCATCGGCATGGCGGCTGTCGATCGTCAGCTGGGCCAGGTCGGTGATGCTGTGCGCGTACAGGTCGCCCTGCGTGGTGGCACTGAGGTTGGACGTCGCCACGCCGAGCGCCGCGCTGGCGGTGCCGAGCTTGCCGGCGGCCGCCGACAGCGTGACGGACGAGCCGGTGATGCGCGTCTGCGACTGGCCGTCGTCGAGGATGTCGCCTGCCCCGGCCTGCAGCGTCACGCTGCCCGCGGCCTTGATCGTGCCGGCGACGATGCCCTGGTCGCCGCTGAAGCGCAGCGTGTTGAGGTTGGCACCGACCAGGCGGCTCAGCGTGTAGCGGCTGCCGTCGTCGGTGATGCTGAAGTCGAGGTACGGCGAACTCAGCGAGATCTGGTTGGACGCGCCCGGCGTGGTGTGGGCGTGCGTGATGTCGAGCGCGGTCAGCATGCGGCTGTTGCCGACGTACACATCACCCACCGCGGCGAGCGTGAGGCTGGTGGCCGCGGTGCCGATCGCCGCCGCCGGCGCGCCGATGGACGCGCCAGCCCGCAGCGTGACGCTGTTGGCCGCCACGCGCGTGCCGGCCTGCCCATCGTCGACGATCGCGCCCTGCGCCGTCAGCGAGGCGGACGACAGGCTGCCCGAGGAGGCGCCCACGCTGCCCACCTGCAGCTGGCCGCCGACCACGTCGACGGCGACCGATTGCGAGGCGCCCGCCAGCAGCGACGTGGCGACGAGGTCACCGTTCTGCGCGATCTGCAGCGCGCCCGCAGCGGTGCTGGCACTGACGGTGCGCACCGCCGTGCGCAGCGCGGTGCCGTTGCCGATGCCGGTCGCGGCACTCAGCGTGAGCTGGTCGGCGACGATGCGGCCCGTGCCCGATGCCCCCTGCACGCTGCCGGCCGTGGAGCTCAGGCTCACGTTGCCCAGCGTGCCGGCGTCCACCTCGCCGGCGCTCAGGTTGTCCTGGGCGCTGAGCGTGATGTCGTTGCCCACACGCGATGTGCCGGTGGCGGCGCGCGTGGCCGCCAGGGCGCCGGCGCTGGCCAGCGTGATGGCGCCGTCGCCGGTACGCACGTCGGCATTGACGCTGCCGCGCGCACTGGCGGCAATGTCGCCCTGCGCCGTCTGCGCGGTCAGGGTGCCGGCGTTGAAGTCGAACGCCGCGCCCGGGCTGCCGATGCCGGTGGCGGCCTGTACGGTCAGCGTGCCGGCGCCGGCATCGGCGCGTGTGGTGGCGTCGCCGTCGTCGAGCACCTGGCCGGCCTGGGAGGTCAGCGCCAGCGCGGCGTTGCCGGTGGCGATCCGGCCGGCCGTGAGGTCGCCCGCGGCCGTCACCGACGACGCGCCGGTGGCGTTGAGCTTGTCGACCACCAGCGCCGACGCGTTCGCGACGGCCACGCCGCCGCTGCCCGCGGTGGCGCTGAGGCGGGCGACATCCGTCTGCAGCGGCGAAGCCCCGCTGCCGATGGCGCCGTTGGTGAGGGTGCTGCCCTGCGCGGTGAGCGCCAGCGTGCCGGCCTTGAGGCTGCCGCCCGCGGCCGCGAGCAGGTCGCCGCCGGTGGAGGTGAGCGACATCGCGCCGCCGCCGACGTCGAGCGCGCCCAGTGCCACCGAACGGTCGGCGCTGAAGCTGAAGTCGAGCGCGCCGGCCTGCTGCACGCGGCCCAGCTGCGTGGCGCCGCCGGTGGTGATCGCGTCGGTGGCCTCGAACGTGAGGCCGGTGGACGAGAGCAGGTAGCTGAACGGCGCGCCGCCCGCGCTGTGCGTGGTGGCCAAGGACAGCGACGTCAGCGTGCCGGCGTTGCCGACCACGATGTTGCCGCCGCTTTCGACGACCAGGCGCGTGGTGGCGCTCTGGAGCGCCCCGCCCGCCGCGCCGACATGGCCGGCCGCGGCACGAAACTCGACCTGCCCGCCGGTGACCAGCGGCGATGAGCCTGCCTGGTTGACCACCGAGCCCACCAGCGACTGCGCCGACACCGTGCCCGCGCCGGCGTTGACCGCGCCGGCCAGCTGCACGTCGCGCGTGGCCAGCAGCGTGACGCCGCCGCCCTGCGTGCTGAGCTTGCCGACATTGGCCAGCGTGCTGTCGATGCCGATGGCTTCCAGGCGGATGCTGCCGCCGGCGGTGCGGATCTCGGTGGCCGCATCGGCGAAGCGGATGCCGTCGCTCTGCGTGGACCGCAGCGTGAACTGGTGGCCCGCGGTGGTCGCCAGGTTGATGAGCTGGCCGGCCATCGCGTCGATGGTGATCTGGCCGGTGGCTTCGAGCGTGAGGTTGGCACTGCCCGACTGGCCTTCGAGCCAGCCGCGCGTCACCGTGTTGTTGTTGCTGACGGTGGTATTGCTGGAGCTGCTGCTGTCGGTGATGCGGATGGTGGCCGGGTCGATCAGGAAATCGCCGGTCTTGCCCTTGTCGGCGCGTGCGTCGACCTGGCCGCTCAAGCCGATGTTCTGGTGGCTGGACACCTCCACGAAGCCGCCGTCGCCGCCGCGCGCGCCGCCGCGCACCGAGATGTCGCCGGCGAAGGTGGTGGATTGGTCGGACCACAGCGTGGCGTGGCCTCCCCGGCCGTCGTCCAGCGCATCGGCGCGGATGGCGGCGCCCGCCTCCATCGTGACGCTGCGGGCCTTGTCGGCATAGCCGCTCGCCACGCCCGCGCTGCCGACGGCCACCTCGCCGCCGCCCGCGGCGCCCGAGGCGTCGAGCTGCGCGCCGGCCGCCAGGTGCACGTCCTGGCCGTTGACGACGATGCGCCCGCCCTGCTCGCCGGCCGCGCGGCCGGCGGCATCGAGCGCGCCGCCGACGGCCACGCCGCCCGCCTCGCCGCCCGACAGCACGATGCGCCCGGCCTGCGTGCCCACGCTCTGCGCGCTGACGATGCCGCTGGTGTTGATGACGTTGTCGACCACGCCCTTGACGGCACGCGCCGTCAGCAGCACCGAGCCGCCGTCGGCCTGGATGCGGCCGCTGTGCTCCAGCAGCGCGCCCTGCACGGCCGAGCCGGCGTCGAAGGACAGCAGGCCGTCGCCGTGGAAGTCGAGCGTGAAGGTCTGCGCGGCGCCCAGCGCCACCTGGCCGAGCCGGGCCTCGATGACGCCCGCGTTGCGCACGCGCGGCGCGACCAGCGCGGCCAGGCCGCTGTCGCGGATGCTGATCGTGCCCTGGTTGACGATGGCCGCGTCGGCCCGGGGTGACGCCTGCGTGAACGCATAGCGGCCGGCCAGGAAGTCCTCGTCGCGCAGGTTGGCGGTGGAGGCCACGAGGCCTCCCACGTCCACGCGCGAGCCCGGTCCGAAGACCACGCCGTTGGGGTTGACCAGCATCACGGTGCCCGGCGCGCTGATCTGGCCGAAGATGGCCGAGGGATCGTTGCCCAGCACGCGGTTGAGCGTGACGCTGCCGCGCCCGGGCTGCAGGAAGTTGACCTTCTGCCCCGCACCGACGCTGAAGCTCTGCCAGTTGATGATGGCCTTGTGCGTCGACTGGTGGATGTCGAGCGTGTCGGGCCCCTTCTGGTTCAACGTGGCCGAGCCGGCCACCACCTGGCCGCCGGTCGGGTTCGCCAGTGCCGTGCCCTGCCCTGCCAGCAGCGCCGCGATGACCGCGACCACGCCGCTGAGCGAGAAGCCCGGCCCGCCCCAGCGGCGGGCGCGCAGCTGGCGGCGGCGTTCGGCGGCACGCAGGCGAAGGGCTTTGCGGGAGGGAGTGGTGGCAAACAGGTTCACGGTCAACGACTTTCTGTGTTCTGGTGGCTCAGGACGGCGCACGGGGCCGCGCGGGCGGGGCGGCAGGCCAGGCGGGGCGGGCGCTCAGTAGCGCGCCGAAAGGCTGACGAACACGCGGGGGTGCTTGTTGTCGCGGGTCTTCACGTCGCCGCTGGTGGGCTGCGCGATCTCGATCGTCGCGAAGAGGCCTTGGCCGAGGGCGGCGCGCAGGCCCCCGCCCACCGACGACAGCGTCCGGCGCTCGGGCGCGGGCTTGGGCGCGCGGGCACGCACGCGGCCGCCGTCGGCGAAGCCGTAGGCCTGCAACTGCTGCAGCCAGGCCGGAGCCGTCTCGGGCCGCGGCAGCACGTAGCGCAGCTCGACCGACGCGGCGATGCCGCTGTCGCCGGACACCTCGCCCTCGTCGTAGCCGCGGCCGAAGCTGGCGCCGCCGAGGCCCATCTCCTCGCTCGCCAGCAGGGGGTCGGCGCTGAGCTGGGCCGCGACGGTGGCCAGCAGGCTCCAGCGTTGGCCTAACTGCTGCAGCCGCGTGGCCTCTGCGGTCAACTTGAAGAAGTCGATGCGGCCGTCGGGCCGCGACGCCCGCGCGTTGCCGTTGTCGGTCGCGCCGAGGCCGTCGAGGCCGCGGTGCAGCGTGCCGCGCAGCGCGGTGATGCCGTCGTGGCTGTCGGTGCGGTCGTAGCTCAGGCCGAAGCGCGCGATGCGCAGGCGGTCGCGGGTGAAGGCGATGCCGGTGATGTCGGTCGCCACGTCACGCGCCTCGAACTGGCCGACGGCGCGCAGGTTCTGCTCGCGCGAGCGGATCAGCGGATAGGTCAGCGTGGCGCTGGCGGCGCCGACGCGGCTGCGCACGTCCAGCACGTCCAGCTCGCGCCCGGGATGGGAGCGGGCGGCCGAGGCGGCCAGGCCCAGCGTGGCGCCGTTGGCGCCCAGCAGCGTGTCGACGTTGGCGCCGACGTACTGGCTGCGGTTCAGCGGCACCGACACCCGGCCGCTCAGCGACAGGCGGGTGGCCTGGGTGCCCAGGGCGTTCCAGGCGACCGTGCCGGTGGCCTGCGCATCGCCCAGGTACGGCGAATTGCGGTTGTCGATGGACCACGAGGCGTCCACCTCGTCCCGCGTCACCTGCACCACCATCGCCGAAGCGCCCTGCGCGGTGGCCGAGGGCTCGAGCGTGGCGCGCACGGTGAGGCCGGGGATGTCGTTGGCGATCAGCAGGCGGCGTTCGATCTCCGCCACGCTCACCGGCCGCACGCCGCGCAGCGGCGCCAGCAGGCGCTCGACGGCGGCCTGCGCCGCGCCGATGTCGCCGCGCAGCTCGATGCGGTCGATGAAGCCCTCGACCACGACGACGCGGAAGCGCCCGTCCTCGATGGCCTGGGCGGGCACGATCACGCGAGAGGTGACGTAGCCGGCGTTGCGGTAGCGCAGCTCGATCGCGTTGGCGGCCTCGAAGGCCCGCGCCACGGTGATCTCGCGGCCGACCAGGTCCGCGTACAGCGGCTGCAGCGATTCGGTGCTGAAGGCCGTGTGGCCCTCGATCACCCACTCGCGCAGCGTGAACCGCAGCTGCTCGGCGCCGGCCGGCGCCTGCGCAGCGCTGGCCTGCGGCACGCTCACGGGCGGTGCCGACATGCCGGGCGTGGGCAGCAAGGGCCGGGCGGGCGCGCGGCCGGGTTCGGCGCCCGACGGCAGCTGGCTCGGCAGCGTCTGCGCCGCCAGCGGCGCCAGGCAGCACAGCCAGGCGGCCAGGGCGAGGGTGGAGGGGAGGTGGTGGCGGCGTGGCAATGAAGGCATCGGGGTACGGCAAGTGCGGGGCGGGCGAGGACAATTTCCGACAGCCCGCAAGGCCTATCGGCATTTCCAATCAGAAACCGAAGGGTGATGGCTGTCAGGCACTTGCAGTTGCCCGTAGTGGCACGGGAATGCCGGCTTTTTCGGTTCATGCCCCGCCGGGCTCGCCCACACCGCACTGGCCGGCGGGCGCCCGTCCGGCTAGAATGACGGGCTTTGCGCGTTCCCGGCAAGGGTCCGCGCCCTACACCGGCGTCACCACCCCCCACGACGCCCTACGGAACACGAGACCCGCTATGAAACTCGCTCAGGAAATCCGCGCTGGCAACGTCATCATGCAAGGCAAGGACCCGATGGTCGTGCTGCGCACCGAATACAGCCGCGGCGGCCGCGGCGCCGCCACCGTCCGCATCAAGATGAAGAACCTGCTCAACGGCGGCGGTGCGGAAGTCGTCTTCAAGGCGGACGACAAGATGGACCAGATCATCCTGGACAAGAAGGAGTGCACGTACACGTACTTCGCCGATCCGATGTATGTGTTCATGGACAGCGAATACAACCAGTTCGAGGTCGAGGCCGAGAACATGGGCGACGCGATCTCCTACCTGGAAGACAACATGCCCGTCGAAGTCGTCTTCTACGACGGCAAGGCCATCTCGGTCGAACTGCCCACCACCGTGGTCCGCGAGATCGAGACCGAGCCGGCCGTCAAGGGCGACACCTCGGGCAAGGTCATGAAGCCCGCCAAGCTGGTCGGCACCGGCTTCGAGATCTCGGTACCGCTGTTCGTCGAGAGCGGCGACAAGATCGAAATCGACACCCGCACGCACGAATACCGCAAGCGCGTCTGAGCCCCGCCGCGCTGCACAAGAGGCCCCGCAAGGGGCCTTTTTCACGTCTGGCGCGCCTTTCCGGGCCCGACCACCCAGACCAGGGCGGGCGGCCCTTCAGGGGGATGGCTATCGTTCGCGGCTTTGCACGACTTCTCCTGTGGACGACACCCCCTCTCCCCTGTTCCCCGCGTGGCAGGACAGCGACACCCGGCAATGGGGACATGCCGAGCTGAAGCTGGCGCACCGCTGGCACGAGCACCCCTTGTTCAGCCGGGAGGCCCTTGCGGGCCTGATCGAGCGCTATCCGGCCGAGCACTACGCGCTGGTGCGCACCAGCCTGCAGGGCGAGGCGGCCCGCCAGTGGCGCGAAGGCGACATCGGCGACTTCAATGGGCAGGAGGTGATCGAGGCGATCGCCCAGGGACGCATGTGGCTCAACCTGCGCAACGTCCACCTGGTCGACGCCCGCTATGCCCGCCTGCTGGACGCCGCGTATGCCGAGCTGGCCGAGCGCGTGCCGGGTTTCGAACCCAGTGCCTTGCGCATGGGGATCCTGATCTCGTCGCCCGGCATCCACGTGCACTACCACGCGGACCTGCCGGGCCAGGCCCTGTGGCAGGTGGCCGGCCGCAAGCGCGTCTACCTCTACCCCGCGAGGCCGCCCTTCCTGCCGCCGGCCGCGCTGGAAGACATCGCGCTGACCGGCGTCGAGGTCAAGATGCCCTACGACCCGGCCTTCGACCAGCAGGCCCGCGTCTTCGAGCTGGCACCGGGCGCCATGCTGCACTGGCCGCTGAACGCGCCGCATCGGGTCGAGAACCACGACTGCCTGAACGTCTCGGTGACCACCGAGCACTGGACGCCGGGCATCCGGCGTTCGCAGATGGTCACGATGGCCAACGGCATCCTGCGCCGCCACCTGAAGCTCCACCCGTCGGGCCGCGAGCTGCAGGGACCGGGCTTCTGGATGAAGGCCGCGCTGCAGGCCGCGTGGCGGCGCAGCCCTTGGTCGCGCCGCGTGCAGCGGCTGCAACGCCCGATCGACTTCCGGCTCGACCGCACGGCCGCCGGCCTGATGCGCGACATCCCGCCGTTCTATCGCTGAGCCGGCGCTGAGGGCCGGCCGCAGGGGCACTCAGTCCACGCCGAGGTACACCAGCTCCGAATAGAGGTGATCGATGCCGTGGCGGGTGTAAGGCCCCCGTGCAAAACGGCGACGGAACAGCCGTGTGCACGGAAACGGCAGCTCCTCGTCCTCGGCCGCCTCGAACTCCATGCAGGGCCAGCCGCGCTGGAGCAGGTACCTGCCGATGTTGCCGGCGTGCTCGACGACGGCGGCCACCGACGGGGTGTAGATCAGTTCGGCCACCGGCAGCAGCCGGACACGGCGGCGGGCACGGAAGACCAGCGGCACCACCGACCCGCCCACCTCGATGCCGCAGACCAGGCAGCCGAGGCGGCCATGGTCCTCCAGTGCGCGGCGCGTCCAGGGATCGCGCACGGCCTCCACCGTGGCGGCGCGGCCGAGCAGGCGCACCCCCGGGCGCGCGCGCATCGCGACCTTGGGCGTCCACACGACGACGGCCTGGTGGCTGACGGCGCGGAACGGCACGTGGCGGAACAGCCGGCGCACGGCCCTCACCGGCGTCAACAGGGTGAAGGCGGTGGCGCAGGCGTCGGGGCAGAGTTCGCGCGCCATCCACAGCGCATGCACCCGCGCCGATGGATCGATGAACCAGCTCGACAGATTGCGGTTGTGCTGCCCTTCGGCGCTCTTGCCGCTGAAACCCAGCACCAGTCCGCGCCTGCGGCCCTCATGCTCCAGGAACATGCCCAGCGGCTGGTCGGCCTGGTTGGGCGGCACGGCCTGCAGCCGGCGGCGGCCCGCCTCCCAGAAGCTCCTGGGCGTGCGGGGATAACCCAGCGCCAGCAGGTCCATCGCGGCCGGGAATTCGGCCATCGAGAAGGACGTCAACCGCAGGCCACTGCGACTCGGATTTTCTGCTTCCACCACCCGACAAATTCCGGAGGAACGATGGAAGGGCATTCTACAAAAGCCTGACAGAAAACCCGGCAGTTGCGTCGAGCCAGGGAGGTATCCGTGCGCATTCCCGCACGTGCGTGGGGAGCGGCGTCGACAAAACCCTTTACTGCCAGATGATCCTTGCGGAAAATAAGGGTGCGCATCCGAAATTATCACCCCGTGGCACAACCCGCATACCCCGCGCTCTTCCGCGCCGAATTTTCAGCCGATATTTGCAGCTTCCTGCGACGGTATGAGGCGATGCCGGGCGGGGCGCCTTCGGCCTTCCAGGCGGCAGGCTGGCTGCAGGCGTGGTATCGGCAGCTCGGCGCCCAGCCCGGCGTGCTACCGCTTTGGCTGTGCATCAGCGACGGCGCGGGGCGTGACGTGCTGCTCCTGCCGCTGATCAGCCGGCGCGCCGCCGGGCTGCGCAGGGTGGAAATGGCCGATCTCGGTATAACGGACTACAACGCCGCGCTATGCAACGCTTCGTTCAAGTTCGACCCCTCGCAACGACAGGCCTTGCGCCGGGTCGTTCGGCAGGCGCTGCGTGGCCATGACCTGCTCGCGCTGGGCAAGATGCTCCACACGCCGGGCAATGCTGCGTTGCACGCGCTCATGCCTGCACAACCCTGCGATTTCTTCGGCAACCATGTTCAGCTGGGGGACGATTGGGACGGCTGGCGTTATTCGTTGGAAAAAACCGTCCGCAAGGAACTCGAGCGCTCTTGGCGCGTTTTCCAGAAATACCCCGATGCGCGGTTCGTCCGGGCAACGAACCAGGGCGAAGCGAATTCCTTGTTCCAGGCCTTGGAAACTCTTCAGTCAGCAAGAATGCAGCATGCCGGCGCGGCCTACCAGCTCGACAAGCCAGCCTACCGCGCCTTCTACCAAGACCGGCTCCAGTCAGGACTCGAAACCGGCGAAGTGATTCTGACGGCCCTGGTTTCGGCGCAAGACGTCGTGGCCGTGCTCTACGGCATCCATCACCAGGGCCGCTATGTGATGTTGCGCATCTGCCATGCCGGCGATACCTGGAAACCCTGCTCGCCAGGCAAGCTGCTGATTGAACGGACCATGCATCACCTCCACCAGCAGGGCTGCAGGTACTTCGATTTCGCCATCGGCGACTATTTCCACAAGCGGGTCTTCCAGGTCCGCCCGACGCCGCTGTGGGACGGACGCCTCGCGTTGTCTTGGCGCGGGTGGGTGGCACTGCAGGGCTGGCGCGCGAAGCGGGCCTTGAAGCGCCAGCCGTGGTGCGTCCGGTGGCTCGAGAAGCGGCGGCGCTGAGGCCGCGCGCTCACACCGCCGGCGGCGCCGCCGCCCGCCGGCGCAGCTGCAGTTCCTTCAGCAGCCGCGGGGCGTAGAGCACCGCGATCGCCGCCACATAGGTCGACGCCCCCGCGGCCACCTCCATCACCAGCGCCCCGACGCCGCTGCGCGAGCCCAGCCACACCAGCACCGCGGCCATCGCCGCGGTCGCGGCCAGCACCCGCAGCACATCGCCCCAGGGCCAGGTGAAGCCGAGCTGCCCGCTCCAGTAGGTGCTGCAGGCCACCGCGGCCAGCGAACCGACGGCCACGCCCAGCACGGCGCCGCGCAGCCCGCCCAGGTGCAGCCCGATCAGCGTGGCGGTGGCCCCCACGGCGATCTCCACCAGGTCGACCCGCGCGGCCAGGTCGAAGCGCCGCTCCAGCACCAGCAGCTGGTCGGTCACATGCACGTGCAGGCAATGCAAGGTGCCCGACAGCACCGACAGCGCGACGATGTCCGCCGTGGCATCCCGGTAGGCCGTGGCGACGACCAGCTGCACCAGCATCGGCCCGACGATCCCGAAGCCCACCGTCAGCGGCAGGATGACGGCCAGCAGCATGCCGGCATTGATGCGCAGCTGCTGCAGGGCATCTTCGCGCCGCCCCTGGTTGAGCAGGCGCGACGCCAGGGGAAACGCCGCCGTGGTGACCAGCATCACCCCCACCGTCGCGCAGCGCCTGCCCAGGCCCCAGCCCACGGCGAGCAGGCCCAGCGCCGCCGCGCCCACCTGCCACTGGACCAGGTAGCGGATGTAGTTCTCCGCCACCCAGACCAGGCCGGCCAGCACCAGGAACCGGCTGCCGAAGCGCCACGCCTCGCGCACGACCTCGCGGTCGAGGCGCCCGCCCCGCAGGCGCGCCCCCATCAACGGCACCGCCAGGCACACCCCGATCAGCTGCGCGGCCGCATAGCCGAGCCAGAGCACGGTGGCCGTCGGCGGGAGCCACTGCAGCGCGAGCATGCCCAGCCCGAGGCCGAGCACCGGCCCGCTGGCCTGCAGCAGGTTGTAGGCGACGAACGAGGACTGCGCCCGGGCCCGCTCGGCGTAGTGGGCCGCCAGCATCCGGCTGCCGATGCAGGCGGTGACGGCGACCAGCGTGTGCCAGCGCGGATGGGCGCTGGGCAGCACCCACGCGGTGACCGCGGCCACCGCCACCACCGGCACCATGGCCAGCAGCAGCAGCACGCTTTCGGTACGCAGGAAGCGGTCGCGCGCGGCACCCTCGGAGGCGTCGGGCAGGAAGCGCAGCACGTACATCGAGAACCAGCCCATGCACAGCATGTAGGTCAGCTCCTGGGTCGCCGTGACGAGCGCGAAGAACCCCATTTCCTCCGGAGGCAGCCAGTGCGTCCACAGGATGATCGACGCCAGCTGGGCGACCGGCGCCAGCATCTGGGCCGGCAGGTAGTTGAGGGTATGGCGCAGCAGCATCGAAAAGGGTCTTTCCGGAAAGTCAGCGCGGGGCCGCCGTCAGCGACTCGAACAGGCTGGCATAGGCCGCGCACGAGCGGTCCTGGGTGTAGGAGGCGATCGACTGCCGGTCGACGGCTCGGGGCGGCCGCGCCAGCGCCATAGCGATGGCCGACGACAGCGCCGGGGCGTCGTCGACCGGCACCAGCGCGCCCAGGTCGCCGCCCCGCAGGATCTCGCGCGGGCCCACCGGGCAATCGGTGCTCACGACATGCGCCCCGGCGGCGAGCGCTTCCACCAGCACGTTGCCGAAGCCCTCGAACTGCGAGGCGAGCACGAAGACCCGGGCCCGGCTCATCCAGGCGAACGGATTGCGCACCTCGCCGGGAAAGTGCACCCGGTCCGCCAGGCCGAAGCCGCGGGCCAGCTGCTCCAGCGCCGCCTTCTCGGGGCCGTCGCCGGCCACCACCAGCCTGGCCGAGGCATCGTCCCGCGCGACCTGTGCAAAGGCCTGCAGCAGGCTGCCGAGGTTCTTCTCCCTGCTGAGCCTCGACACCGACAGCACGACCTTCAATCCCGGATCGGCCAGCCACGGATGCGGCGCCGGCGCCGTGCACAACGCGCCGAGGTCCGGCGGCAGCACGGGGTTGTAGATCAGCCGCGGCGGCATGTTGGCGGGCAGCCGCGCCCGCAGGTCCTCGCAGACGCCTGACGACACGCCCACCACCGCGTCGGCCCGCGGATAACACCACCGGACCATCCAGGGCACGAGGCGGTACCGCCAGCCGCCCATGCGGCGCACCTGCTGCGCCAGCGGTGCGTGGTCCGACAGCACCAGCCTGCACCCGCTGCCGGACAAGGCCCGCGCAGCGACCGCGGCCGCGTTGCCGTGCGGAAACGCGGTGAGCAGCAGCTCGACCTTCTCGCGCCGGATGAAGCGGGCCAGCTTCCAGATCGCATCGAGCGTGCGCCGCGCCTGCAGCGTGCGGATGCCCACGGCGGCCGGCAGCGGCGCGGGGCGCCGGGCCTCGCCGTGCACGATGAAGGTGACGTCCCAGCCCGTCCGGGCCAGCCCTTCCGCCAGCCGCATCAGCGACAACTCGCCGCCGCCGGTGCCCAGATGCGGCACATAGATGTGCAATCGCCGCGCCATGCTCAGATCCCTTTCTGCACGGCCGGGCCGGCCTGCCGGCCCTGCGTGCTGCGGCGGCCGAGCTTGAGGCGCAGGGCCAGGAGGTTGAAGCGCAGCTTCTTGCCGTCGACCAGGGTGCGCTCGCCCCACGCCGTCAGCGTGTGCAGCCCTTCGGGCGCCTCGCCGCGGGCGTGCGGCGCGAGCCGGCGCACCAGGGTCTCGCGGTAGTGCGCCGGGCCCACTTCGTCGACGCGGTAGAGCGCCAGGGCGTGCCCGTAACCCGCGCGGCAGTCCTGCCCCGGCCGGTACAGCCGGCCCTCGTGCTCGAAGCAGCCGCCGGCCATGCGTGCGCCGGCCACGTCGACCTTCACCGGGTTGTTGAGGTGAGGCCGCCAGGGCCCTTCGATGCGCTCGGCGTGGTAGAGGCACAGGTTGTCCCAGGTGCCGCGGTCCAGGTCGGTGAAGGCCAGCCACCAGCGTCCTTGCCAGCGGAAGATCGCCGGGTCGGCCGCCGCCACCCCGTGCAACACCGTGGCCACGGGCACCCACTGCCCCTGCGGCCCGACGCGGTGCAGGACGCACTCCCGGTCGGCGGCGGTCTCGGCCAGCCCGTACACCTGGCCATCGGCCTCGAAGACGTTGGGGAACGAGGCATGGCCGCGCCCCACCGGCAGGCGGCCGGCCACTTCGATGCGCGACCCGTGGAGCCGCAGGCACTCCAGGTGGCCGAGCGAGGTGCGTTCGTCGTAGCGCTCGCAGAACAGCAGGCCGGGGTGGCCCGGCATGCCGAACGGGTCGGCCCAATAGCCGGCGTCGTCCGGCGGCGTCAGCCATTGGATGGGAGGCATCGTCTCGGCCTGCAGCAGCGCATGGATCGGCTGGTCGACGACCCCTACGCGCCAGTGCTCCGTCAGCCAGCGCGACCGCTGGCGCCGCAGGCCGCGGGCCCATCGCGACTGGAGCCGGCTCAGCCACGCGCCCCGGCGCACCGGCGGCCGCGGGGCGGGGAGCAGGCACCCGGCGTCCGGCGCCACGCCCAGCCGCACGTCGACCAGCGCCTGCACGAGCATCGCCACCAGCGCGGCATGCGCCTCCTGCAGACCGTCACCCTGTGCGAGCGGGCCGGTGGCATGGCTGCGTCGCAGGGCGCACCAGCCGCCCGCCGCTTCCTCGATCAGCGTCATGTCGACGCCCTGCGCCTGCGAGAGTGAACACCACCAGGCGGCATCGCCGGCCAGCAGGCGGTGCTTCGCGTCGACGATGGCCCATCGACGCTCGCTGCCGCGCACGACCGGCGCACCGGCCTCCCCGGTGTCCAGCACGATGTCGGCGGCAGCCGCGCTGCCGCTCGCCACCAGCTCGACGCCGTCCACCCCCTGCAATGCCGCAGCCAGGCGCGGCAGCCAGGGGGACGGCGCCGCGCCGGGCGCACCGGCGCGGATGCGCAGCGGCCGGCGGTCCCTCGATGGCGTGCAATGCTCGGCCATGCTCACAGCCTGCGGTAGAGGCTCTCGGGCAGGTGGAACTGCCGCTTGTTGAGCACCGCACCCAGCGGCCGCGCGTGCACCGCGCGCAACTCCGCCAGCAGGTTGTCGACCACGGGACGGCGGGTCTTCTGCGCCTCCAGCACCACCACCACGCCGTCGCAGTGCGGCGCGATCAGCAGGCCCGCCCGCGACCGCGACGCCGCGGGCATGTCGATCACGATCTCGTCGAACGACCGGCGCAGCATGTCCCACGAGGCCTCGCGCTGCAGCGCGAGTTCCTGGGAGGTCTCGGCCTGCTCGCTGAGCAGCGAGCCGAGCCACCAGCCATGGGCCGTCTGCCGGATCTCCGCCTGGCCGTCGCCCTCGGCCTGCGACAGCGCGACCAGCACGCTGCGGCCCGACCAGGCCGATTCCGTCAGCAGCAGCGCACGCCGCCCCGTGCCCTGCGTGACGGCCTGCACATAGGCCCGCGCCAGCGTGCTGGTGCCTTCGCCCGAGCCGCTGGAGATGAAGCCGACCACCCGGCCGGCGCGGCCGCGCGGCAGCATGGCGTCGATGCGCAGGCGCAGATCGCCCATCTGCGAGAACTGGACTTCATGCTTCATGGAACGTCTTCTTTCAATACCGCCATAACGCGCGCCGGGCGGTGCGACGCGTCGGTTGGGCAGGCCGTACCGCGGCTTGCGCGCGGCGTCGCGGGCCGTGCGCATCACGAAGGACGAGTTGGAGACGAGGTAGCGGCGCCACAGCCGGCGCGGCTCCGACCCGAGCCGGTGCAGCCATTCCAGCCCGCTGTGCTGCACCCACTCGGGCGCGCGCGAGACCGTGCCCGCGTGGAAATCGAAGGCCGCTCCCACGCCCAGCATCACCGAGCGGATGCGGCCGCGGTGCCGCGCCATCCAGGCCTCCTGCTTGGGGCAGCCGAGGCCGACGAACAGCAGGCCGACGTTGGCGTCGTTGATGGCGTCGCACACCGCCTGGTCCTCGTCCGGCGTCAGCTCGCGGAACGGGGGCGACCCCATGTAGCCGATCTGCAGCGCGGGAAACGCCGACTGCAGCCGTTCGCGCAGACGCTCCAGCGTCTGCGCGGTGCTGCCGAACAGGCCGATGCGCACGTTCATCATCTCCGCCTCGCGGCACAGCGACCACATCTTCGACGGCCCGTCGATGCGCGTCTGCCGCGGGAAGCCGTTGCGCGCCAGCGTCCACGCCACCGGGGCCCCGTCGGGCAGCGCCATGTCGGCCTGCTCGATGACCCGGCGATGCGCCGTGTCGCTCCTGGCGGCCACCAGCGAATGCACGTTGCAGAAGCACACGTAGCGCGATTCGCGCTTGAGCGCCCAGCGCATCAGCACGCGACGGACACGGTCGCGCGAGATCACGTCGACGGGCATGCCCACCACCACGCCGCGATGGCGCGGCTGGTAGGCGGCATCGGTGCCGGTGAAGCGCAGGCGGTAGCGCTCGCCCAGCCGGCGGTAGGTCTCGTAGACCGGCGCCAGCACGGTCTCCGGCTGGTACGGAACGACCGCGTCCGCGGCGGGCGCGCCGCGCCACTGGTCGCGGTGGTCCAGCACCTGCGCCAGGCATTCGGCGAACGCGGCCTCGGTGCGGTCGGTGGCGATCAGGCCGTTGGTGCCGGGCAGCACCACGCGGCGCACTTCGCCGACGTCGGTCGTCGCCACCGGCAGGCCCGAGGCCAGCGCCTCCAGCACCGCGATCGGCATGCCCTCGTACGCGGATGACAGCGCGAAGGCATCGCTGGCACGCAGCAGGTTGGCGATCTCGGCGGGCCGCCGCAGGCCGAGGAAATGCACGTGCGGCTCGATGCCCCAGCCCACCGCGGCATCGGCCATCGCGCCGCGCAGCGCCCCGTCGCCGACCACGAGCAACTGCACGTGCCGGCCGAGCGAGCGCAGCCGCGCCACGGCGCCGAGCAGCAGCAGCGGATCCTTCTGCGAGTCGAGCCGCCCGACGCTGATGACGTACTCGGCCTGGGCATCGAGCCCGAGCCGCTGCTGGACGATGTTGCGCGCACGCTCGCGCTGTGCCGCGTTGGGCGGCGTGAACACCGCGTTGTCGACCCAGGTCGGGAGGAACCGGATGTCGTCCTCCTGCGCGGGGTAACGCTGGCGCAGGGTGTGCACGCCCGTCTCGCGCACGCACCAGATGGACGCGAACTCCGGGACGAGCCTGGCCTCCAGGCTGCCGTAGAGGCCGGGCATGCGCCGCCACAGCATGTCGGACTGGGCCGAGCGCACGACCTCCGGGTCCTGGTGGAAGAACACGTTCATCGGCTGCGCGAAGCCGCGCAGCGGCAGGCAGGGCTCGATGCGGTGGAAGTCGAACACGTCGGCGCCGCGCGCCAGCTTCACGTGGTGCTTCCACAGCGCATACGTGTAGCGGGCCGACAGCGGCAGCGCGCCGCGCCGGCCGGCATGCTCCACGGCCACCAGCGGATGGAAGTCGAACTCCACGTCGCCGAGCACGCAGCGGGTCCACTGCCCGAGCGGGCGCGCCTGCGGGTCGGTCGTCATGCCCACCAGGCTGAAGCGCAGGTCCTCGGGCGCCGACTTGATGATGCCGCGGATGAAGGTGTCGATCCCGCCAGGCACCACGCCAACGGGATCGGCCGGATAGAACATGCGGATGTGGATGGGCTTCACGGGTTCGTACGCAAGGAGGTGAAGGGGAGGTGCTGAACCGACGGCCGGGGCCTCAGCGACGCGGCGGAGGCCACCACGCAGCACAGCAGGCTCAGCCCCACGGTCTTGCTGGCCAGCGAGTTGGTGGTGGACGAGATGACGACGAAGGTCAGCAGCGCGACGCGCAGCGCCCCGAAGGCCCGCCGCCAGAGCCAGCGCAGCAGGCAGCCGAACCCGATGAAAAAGGGCACGAAGCCCGCCACGCCGAACTGGATGAACAGCACGAGCCAGAAGTTCTCGATCGCCTCGACCGGCGCATCGAGGCCGAGGCGGATCATCAGCTTGGCCATCTCGTCGGGGCTGGTCCCGAAGAGGATCTGGTCGGCGCCCATGAAGTCGAACACGCCCCACACGCGCATGCGCACGCTGGCGCTGTTGTCCCAGACCAGGCCGTTGAAGATGCGCTCGCCCAGACCACTGCCCGCGACCACCCCGACCGTCAATGCCATCAGCAGGCCAAGGCCCACGCTGCCGCCGGTGAGCTGCAGGTAGCTCAGGCGCCCGCGCGCCAGGGCATCGACGAGACGGAACACGGCGTAGCTGCCGTACATGAGCAGCGCCACCGCGAACGACGTGCGGCCGCCGAAGGCCAGCAGGCTGAGCACCATCGCCAGGCCCATGGCGTACCGCAGCACGCGCGGGGCGGGCAGCAGCAGCACCACCGGCAGCAGCGAAGCGGTGGTCTGCGCGTTCATCAGCGGATGGCCCAGCAGGGCCGACGCGCGGAAGTACTCGTCCAGCATCTCCGGGCCGCCGGCCAGCCGCAACGGCACCAGGCGCGCCTGCGCCAGCGCCTCGCCCAGCCCGAGCAGCGCGTTCGCCACCAGCGTGAAGCCGATGAGGGCGAGGAAGCGGCGCTGCCACCGCGCCTCGAACAGCATCGTCGTGAGCAGGCAGAGCCCGGCCATGATCAGCGTGTCGATCACGAACGCGGCCCCCGACGGCCCATAGCGCAGCACCGAATAGGCCAGCAGGTACACCACGCTCGCGAGGTAGACCGCCACCAGCGGCTGCTGGCCGAGCAGCCTCAGCGCGACGCCGAGCGGGTTGCCATGGCTGCACAGCGCGATGAAGAGCGCCAGCAGCGTGAGGTAGGTGCCCGGATGGATCTTGGCCGGCATGGGCCCGTAGGGCGCGTCGTAGGGGATGCCCAGCGCGAACAGGCTGGAGGCCGACAGACCCAGGTAGGCCGCGAGGCCCAGGCCGAACAGGCACGCGGCCACGCGCCGCCAGCGGACGCCGGGCGCCGGCGTCATGGTGCTGCCCTCAGGCCGAGCGCGACCCGGGCCGCGGGCTCCAGCCGGCGCGGCAGGCCATCCGCACCGCCGGTGTCGACCGCGATCCCGAAGATGTCGGCATAGTCCCAGACCGTCCAGCCGAAGCCGGCCTGCTCGAGCGCCTGGCGCACGTCGCCGATCCAGCGGTAGCGGGCGGCCGGCGCCACGCCGGCCCGCACCACGCCGAACTCGTTGCACACCACCGTCACGCCGTGGCGCCGGGCCCAGGCCGCGACCGCGGTGAACTCGCCGGCGATGCGCTCGGGGCCCCATCGCTCGTCGCGGTAGGCCTGCAGCTCCCGGTGCGCCCGGCGGTGCGGCTTCTTCAGGCGCGGTTCGGCATCCACCGCGGCGCTGGCGGGATAGCCGATGCCGGTCCACAGGCCCGCGGTGGTGTGGCGTTCGTCGAGCCAGTCCATGCCCTGGTGCGTGAACAGGTAGGGCAGGTAGAAGTGGAAGGTGTAGGCGACCCACGGGTCGCCGTCCGGCGGCAGCGCCATCAGGCCGTCCGCGCTGCCGCCGCGCGCGCCGGTCAGCAGCACCAGGTGTCGGAACGCATGCCCGCGCACCGCGGCCAGCAGGCGCCGCTGCAGCGCGGGCCAGCGGCGCTCGCGCCAGCCGTAGTACTGCGGCTCGTTGTAGAGCTCGAACGCCACATGCGCGGGTGGCAGGTCGGCGAACGCCGACGCGACGTGCGACCAGAGCGCCACCAGCCCGTCTTCCAGCCGCGGGGCCTGTTCGATCGCCACCTTGGTCTCGTGGACCATGTGCAGGTCGATCACCACGTCGAGCCCGGCCGCGATCGCCCTCTCGGCGCCGGCACGCAGCCCGCGCAGATCGGGCATCGCCGCATCGCGCCAGCCGAGCACGACCGGATCGAACGGCAGCCGCACGTGGTCGAAGCCCGAACGCGCCAGCTCCTGCATCTCCTCCGGCGAGACCCCGCGGTTGCGCGCGTAGTCGAACCAGTGCGTCAGGTTGACGCCGCGGCGCAGCGCAGGCCGCGGCGCGGCGGCCTGCGCCGTCGTGCCGAACGCCAGCGCCAGGCCGGCGCCCACCGCGCGCCGGAGGGCGCGGCGGCGTGACGGACCGGCGGCCTCGTCACGGGCCGTGAAGGCGTCCACCATCGTGCCGCCTCAGCGGACGAGTGGCACGGCGGCCAGCAGCGGCAGGCCGAGTTCGCGCGGGACCTGCTCGGGCGAGATGAAGGTGTCGCGCAGCAGTGCAGTGACGAAGGCCACCAGCAGCGCGCACACCACGCTGAGCACGGCGCCCACCGCCAGGATGATCGGCTGCAGGTTGCGGCCCTCGAGCGGCACGCGCGGCGCCTGGACCACGCTGACGCTGGACCGGCGGTCGCGCTCCAGCCCATGGATGACCCGCTCCTCCTCGAGCCGCTGCATCGCGCCCTGGTAGGTATCTTCCACCAGCTTGCGCTCGCGCTCCAGCACCTGCAGTTCGCGCTGGCTCGACGCGAGGCGCTGCAGACGCTGGTCGATCGCCTCGCGCTGTGCCTTCAGCGTCGCGCGGCTGGCGTTGGCCTGCCGCTGCTCCGCCAGCGTGCGCAGCCAGTCGGACTCGATGCTGTCGAGCACCGGGCTGCGCCCCGTGCGGACCAGCCGTTCGGGGTTGCGCTGGAGGTCGGCGATGAAGGCCTCGGTGCGGGCGATGTCGGCACGCACGTCCTGCACCATCGGCACGTCGTCTGAGAACTTCGACGACAGGTCGCGTTCCTTCAGCTTCAGGTCGAGCAGCGACTTGCGGGCACTGTCCAGCGCTTCGCTGCGCTGCGTTTCCGAGGACAGCGTCATCTGGTCGTTCATGCCGCCCAGGCTGCTGCGCAGCGACGCCGCGCGGCCGGCCGTCTGCGCCAGCTGCTGCTCGATGTCGCCGAGTCGCATCTCGATGCCGTTGCGCTGCGTGATCAGCAGGCTCTGCTGCTCGCTGAACGACTGGATCCCCTTGTCCTTCTTGAACGCCTCCAGCCGCGTCTCGAGCGACCGCAGCCGGCCGGCCAGCTCGTCCGCCTTGGCCTGCGCGGTGCCGAGCGACGCCGGGCTGAAGATCGTGCGGCGGTGATCGAGGTAGGCCTCGGTGATCTGGGCCAGCACGCGGGCCGCCATCTCGGGATCGCGGTGCGTGAAGGTGAGCACGGCGACGTTGGAGTCCTTGATCAGCTTGGCGTCGAAGCCATGCTGCAGCTCGAGCACCGCCTGGTCGCGCAGCTCGGCTGCCGACTTCGCGTCCTTCGCGAGCCACGGATAGACGACCGCCGGGCCGATCCGGTCGACCGCCGCTTCCTTGATGTCGCGGCTGTTCAGGATCTCGACCTCGGCGCGCAGCGTCTCGCGGCTGTCGTAGGCGATCGGTGACGCGGCGGCGGCCGCGCCGACCTCTGGCCGGTACATGTACTCCCGCCCCAGCCGCAGCAGCAGCGAGGACTCCGCGGTGTACCGGGGCGACGGCATGAACGACGCCAGCACCGTGAGCGCCATGGCCGCCAGGAAGGCCAGCGCGATGCGGCGCCGGTCGCAGAAGGCGGTGTTCAGGAACTCGCGCAGCGACAGGCGCGAGCTGCCCAGCGCGGGGGCCGACAGGCGTGCGAGATCGTTGTGCACTGCTGCGAGCTCGGGCATGACCACGGTCGCGGCCCACTCGTTCTTCATCGCTGCACCCCCACCCCGTCGCGGTTGATCGAGTAGGAAAAGCCCACGCTGATCGGCAGGTTGCGCCGCACGTACTGGTCGATCCAGAGGTTGAGGTTCGCGATGCCGCTGCGCGGAACCACCACCACGTCGTACGGCTGCAGCAGGACGTCCTGCGACAGGTCGCCCCCGGCCAGCGCGGCATCGAGGTCGAGCTTCACCATCTGGCGCTCGCCGCGCTCGCCACGGCGCATCAGCACGACCTCACGCGGCTGGGCCGTTTCGCGGAAGCCCTCCGCGGCCATCACGGCCTGCAGCGCGGTCAGCGGCCCGAGCAAAGGCTGCACGCCGGGACGCGCGACTTCACCGCCCACGAACACCCGCTGCGATGCCGCGCCGGCGACGTTGATCGAGACCTCGAAGCGCTTCACGCTGCTTTCAAGACGCTGCGCCAGCAGCGCCGTCAGCTCGGCCACGCTCAGGCCCTCGACCTCCAGCTCGCCGGCCAGCGGCAGCGCCACGCGGCCGTCGGAGCGCACCGTGGCCACGGTGTTCAGCTCCGGCGTGTAGAGGAAGCGGAAGTTCAGCTCGTCGCCACGGACGATCCGGTAGACGTACGCCGGCGGCACCGCCACGGCGGGGGCGGCAACGGCGTGCGTGTCGGTTGCGCCAGACGAGGCAGCGACACCCAGCCAAAAAACGGCAATGGCAAGCCCGCCGCCCCGTGATCCGGGCAGTGAAAATCGATGCATGGTGAAAACCGCGACGAGGTGGACGACAAGGCTTTATTCAGCCCTGCGGCGCCAGCCCGCCTACCCCTGGCAACTGTTCGAATGCCCAAATCCTAGGGCTGTATCACGCCGAAGAGTGGCACCCTCCCCCCCCTGAGGAAGGGAGCCGTCAGTGCAAAATTCCTCACTTCTTCAGCACACAAACACCACTTGGCGGGATGCGCGTGAATCAGCTCCATCGCCTCGAGCCTGCGACGATCCGCTTCGGCCCGGATGGGGTGCCTGAGGCGCCGGCCTTCGGCGACGTCTATCACGCGCGCACGGGCGCCCAGGCGCAGGCCGAGCATGTGTTCCTCGGCGGCAACGGCCTGCCGACTCGCTGGCGCGGCCGGCCCCGCTTTGTCGTGCTCGAGACCGGCTTCGGCCTGGGCAACAACTTCCTCGCGACCTGGGCCGCATGGCGCAACGACCCGCAGCACTGCGCACGGCTCTGGTTCGTCTCGATCGAGAAGCATCCGCCTCGGCGGGAGGACCTTGACCGCGCGCTGTCCGTCTCGCCGCACGCGCCGCTGGCGCGCCAGCTGGTCGCTGCCTGGCCGCCGCTGGCGCCGGGGATGAACCGGCTGGCGTTCGAGGACGGCGCCGTGCTGCTGCACCTGCTCTTCGATGACGTCGCCAGCGGCATGCGCCAGCTCCGGTTGCAGGCGGACGCGATCTACCTCGACGGCTTTGCGCCATCGCGCAACCCGGCGATGTGGGACCGCCACGTGCTCAAGGCGCTCGGCCGGCTCGCTGCGCCGGGCGCGACGGCCGCCACCTGGAGCATCGCGCGCAGCATGCGCCGGGACCTCGTGTCCGCGGGATTCGAGGTGCAGCTCGCTCCGGGCCTGCCGCCGAAGCCGGAGATGACGGTCGCCCGCTTCGCGCCGCATTTCGCGGCACCCCGCGCGGTGCAGGCCGCGCCGATGAACGCCGCCGGCACCGGCGTGCTCGTCGTCGGGGCCGGGCTGGCCGGAGCCGCCTGCGCCCGCGCGCTCGCCCGGCAGGGCTGCGAGGTGACGGTACTCGAGCGCCATGCCGCACCGGCGCAGGAGGCCTCGGGCAATCCGGGCGGCCTGTTCCACGGCATCGTCAATCCGCAGGACGGCCTGCATGCCCGCTTCAACCGCGCGGCGGCGCTGGCGGCGGCACGCTGCTACGCGCCCCTGCTGGCCGACGGTCGCGTGCCCGGCCGCATCGACGGCCTGTTGAGGCTGGTGTTCGACGCAGGGGCCGCAGAGGCGATGCAGGCCGTGCTGGCCGACCTGGCGCTGCCGCCCGAGTACGTGCAGGCGCTCGACGCCGCGCAGGCCCGGCAGCGCAGCGGGCTGCCGCTCGGCGAGCCTGCCTGGGCCTATCCCCAGGGCGGCTGGCTCGACCCCGGGGCGCTGGTGCGCCAGTGGCTCGCCGGGCCGGGTGTCACGCCCCACCCCGGCACGGCCGTGGCCGGCCTGCGGCGCGAGGGCGGGCGCTGGCTGGCGCTCGATGCGGATGGCGGCGTGATCGCCGCCGCTCCACAGGTGGTGCTTTGCAATGCGCACGATGCCTTGCGGCTGCTCGGCGGCCCTGCTTGGCCCGTGCAGCGCCAGCGCGGCCAGCTCACGCGGGTCGGTGCCGGCGAACCCGGGCTCGTGCCGCCGGCGCTGCCGGTGGCCGGCGCGGGCTACACGCTGGCGCTGCCGGACGGCAGCGTGCTGTGCGGGGCGACGGCGCAGTTCGGCGACGAGGACCCCGCCGTCCGGCCGGCCGACACCACCGCCAACCTCGCCCAGCTGGCACGGTTGACCGGCACGCACATCGACGCCGGCAGCGGCAGGGTCAGCGGCCGCACGGCGTTCCGCCTGGTGGCCAGCGACCGGCTGCCGGTGGTCGGCGCCGTGCCGCAGCCGGACGCGCAGGCCGAGCAGCCGCGGCATGTTGCACGGGAACCGGGCCTCTACGTGTGCACCGCGCTCGGTTCGCGCGGCATCACCTGGGCGCCGCTCGCCGGCGAGCTGCTGGCCGCGTGGATCACGGGGGCACCGATGCCGCTGGAGGCAGCGCTCGTCGATGCGCTCGACCCGGCCCGCTTCGCGGTGCGCAGGATGCGCCGCCCCGGCGGGAACGGCGCTTAGAACTCCAGCGTCCGAACGCCGTCGGCGGTGCCGAGCAGGCACACGCGTGCCTTGTGGCGCGCGAAGATCCCGACGCTGACCACGCCGGGCCACTGATTGATTTCCGTCTCCAGGCCCAGCGGATCCGTGATCGACAGGCCGCGCACGTCCAGCAGCGGATGCCCGTTGTCGGTCAGCACCCCCGCCCGCAGCGTGGCCTGGCCGCCCAGCGCGGCGAAGCGCCGGGTGATCTGCGCCTGCGCCGACGCGATGATCTCGACCGGCAGCGCAAAGGCGCCGAGCGTGCCCACGAGCTTGGAGGCGTCGGCGATGCAGACGAAGCGGTCCGCCAGGTCGGCGACGATCTTCTCGCGCGTCAGCGCGGCACCGCCGCCCTTGATCATGAAGCCGCGGTGGTCGATCTCGTCGGCGCCGTCGACGTACACCGGCAGGTGCTCGACCTCGTTGCCGTCGAAGACGCGGATGCCGTGCGCCTCCAGCCGTGCGGTGCTCTGCTGCGAGCTGGACACCGCCCCGGCGATGCGGTCGCGGATGCCTGCCAGCGCATCGATGAACTTGTTCACCGTGGAGCCGGTGCCCACGCCAACGATGCTGCCGGGCACGACATGGGCCAGTGCGGCCTGGCCGACGAGGGCCTTGAGTTCGTCTTGTGTCATGCGCGGATTATCGAGTGCCGGCGGCGCGGGACAATAGCGCCATGATCGTTCCCTACGCCCTTCCCCGCGCGCTGCTCTTCGGCATGGATGCCGAGCGCGCGCACGACCTCACCCTCGATGCCGTCTCGCGGCTGCAGAACACGCCGGCCCAGTGCCTCTGGGCCCAGGCGCGCGTATCGGACCCGGTCACCGTCGCCGGCCTGCGCTTTCCCAACCGCATCGGCCTGGCCGCCGGGCTCGACAAGAACGGACGCTGCATCGACGGCTTCGGCGCGCTGGGCTTCGGCGCGATGGAGATCGGCACCGTCACGCCCAAGGGCCAGCCGGGCAATGCCAAGCCGCGCATGTTCCGCCTGCCGGCCGCCGGGGCGCTGATCAACCGCCTGGGCTTCAACAACGAAGGGCTGACGGCGTTCCTGTCGAACGTGCAGCGCGCGTACAGCTTCAGGCGGGGCGGCGGGGTGCTCGGCCTCAACATCGGCAAGAACGCGAGCACGCCGATCGAGCGGGCGGCCGACGACTACCTGGCCTGCCTGGAGGGCGTGTTCCCGCATGCGGACTACGTCACCGTCAACGTCTCCAGCCCCAACACGCAGAACCTGCGCTCGCTGCAAAGCGACGAGGCGCTCGATGCGCTGCTGAGCACGCTGCAGGCGCGCAAGCAGCAACTGGAGGCGGCGCAGCCCGACCGCTCGCGCCGCGTGCCGATGTTCGTCAAGATCGCGCCGGACCTCGACGAGACGCAGGTCAAGCTCATCGCCGGCACGCTGCGCCGCACCGGCGTGGACGGCGTCATCGCGACGAACACCACCATTTCGCGCGAGGCGGTGCAAGGCCTGCCGCACGCCCAGGAAACCGGCGGGCTGTCGGGCCGCCCCGTCTTCGAAGCCAGCAACCGCGTCATCGCCCAGCTGCGCGCCGAGCTGGGGAGCGGCTTCCCGATCGTGGGCGTGGGGGGCGTACTCAGCGGCGCCGATGCACGCGCCAAGCTGGCGGCCGGCGCCGACCTGGTGCAGATCTACACCGGGCTCATCTACCGCGGGCCCGCCCTGGTGCACGAAGCGGCGCTCGCGATGCGCGGCCCGATCGCAGCGCCTTGATCTGGATCAGGGTGGCCGCGGCGCGCAGGCCTAGAGTGCATGCCCATCATGCACAAGACCACCGACATCATCCGCCAGGAGCACGCGGCCCTCTCCGCGATGCTGCGCTCGATCCTGCTGCTGCTGGCGCAGTCGCGGCGCGAGGGCACGCTGCCCGACTTCACGGCGCTGCGCGCGATGCTGTTCTACGTGGACGAGTTCCCCGAACAGCGCCACCACCGCAAGGAGTCGGAGCTGCTGTTCCCCAAGCTGCGCGCCCGCACGCCGCTCTCGCGCGACCTGCTCGACGAGCTGGACCACCAGCATGGCCGCAGCGAGCGCGCGATCCGCGAGGTCGAGCACGCGCTGCTGGGCTTCGAGATGATGGGCGAACCGCGGCGGGGCCCGTTCGAGCGTGCGATGGAGTGGTACGTCGACCACTACCGGGCCCACATGAGCCTGGAGGAGCAGCAGCTGCTGCCGCTGGCGGAACGCGTGCTGACGCCCACCGACTGGGCGGAGCTGGACGCCGCGTTCGAGCAGAACCGCGACCCCTTCACCGGCCACGCGCCGACCGCCGACTACGCGGCGCTGTTCAGCCGCATCGTCGCGCTGGTGCCGGCGCCGATCGGGCTCGGGCCGGCACGCGCGTGAGGCAGGCCGCGTTCAGAGCAGCGGCACGCCCGTCTTCGACTGCAGTTCGTCGCGGGTGACGCCGGCCGCGAGTTCGACGAGCTTCAGGCCCTGAGGCGTCACGTCCATCACCGCCAGGTCGGTGATGATGCGGTTGACCACGCCCACGCCCGTCAGCGGCAGGGTGCACTCGGGCAGGATCTTCAGGTCGGTGCTGCCGTCCTTCTTCTTCGCGACGTGCTCCATCAGCACGATCACGCGCGGCACGCCGGCCACCAGGTCCATCGCGCCGCCCATGCCCTTGACCATCTTGCCGGGGATCATCCAGTTGGCCAGGTCCCCCTTGGCGCTGACCTGCATCGCACCGAGGATCGACAGGTTGATCTTGCCGCCGCGGATCATCGCGAAGCTGTCGTGCGAGCCGAAGATCGACGAGCCGGGGATCGTCGTCACCGTCTGCTTGCCGGCGTTGATGAGGTCGGCGTCCACCTCGTCCTCCGTCGGGAACGGGCCGATGCCGAGCATGCCGTTCTCGCTCTGCAGCCAGACCTCGATGCCCGGGGGCTGGTGGTTGGCCACCAGCGTGGGCAGGCCGATGCCCAGGTTCACGTAGAAGCCGTCCTGCAGTTCGGCGGCGGCCTTCGCGGCCATTTCGTCATGCGTCCAGGCCATGGTCAGGCTCCTGCTTTCGAAGTGACTTTCTCGGTGATCGTGCGCTTCTCGATGCGCTTCTCGGGATGGGCATTCACGACGATGCGGTGCACGTAGATGCCGGGCAGGTGGATGTCGTCGGGATCGATGTCGCCCGTCTCGACCAGGTGCTCCACCTCCACCACCGTCAGCTTGCCGGCCATCGCGCAGGCCGGGTTGAAGTTGCGGGCCGTGCGGCGGAAGACGAGGTTGCCGCTCTTGTCGGCCTTGTAGGCCTTGACCAGCGCCACATCCGGGTTGAGCGCCCGCTCCATCACGTACAAGTGGCCATCGAACTCGCGCGTCTCCTTGCCTTCGGCCACGATCGTGCCGACGCCGGTGCGCGTGAAGAACGCCGGGATGCCGGCGCCGCCGGCGCGCAGCTTCTCGGCCAGCGTGCCCTGCGGGGTGAACTCCAGCTCCAGTTCGCCGGCGAGGTACTGGCGCTCGAACTCCTTGTTCTCGCCGACGTAGCTGGAGATCATCCGCTTGATCTGCCGCGTCTCCAGCAGCTTGCCGAGGCCGAAGCCGTCGACCCCTGCGTTGTTCGAGATCACGGTCAGGTCGTTCGCGCCGCTGTCGCGCAGCGCGTCGATCAGCGCCTCGGGGATGCCGCACAGGCCGAAGCCCCCGACCGCCAGCAACTGGCCGCTCTTCACAACCCCATCGAGTGCCGCCGCGGCACTAGGGAAAACCTTGTTCATCTGGAAGCTCCTGGAACGGGACGCGCGAGCGTACTACGTATAGGATTAAGTAGAAGATACGCACAATCGCTTAAGGAGGAGCATGGAGCCCACCCCCGCCGCAACCGAGCCCGTGTCGGTACCGGGCCTGCAGGATGCGCTCTCCAGCCTCTTCGCGCCATGGGTACAGGAACTGAGGCTGCAGGTGCTGGAGGCCTCGCCCGGCGAGGTGCTGCTCTCGCTGCCCGTCACGCCGCATCACGTGCACGTCGGCGGCGTGGTCTGCGGCCAGACGCTGATGGCCGCGGCCGACACCGCCATGGTGCTGGCCGTCATGAGCCGCCACGGCGGCCGCTTCCGGCCGATGACCACGGTGCAGTTGCAGACCAGCTTCCTGCGTGCGGTGCCCGCCGGCGCCGGCAGCGCCCGGGTGCGCGCGCGGGTGCTCAAGATGGGCAAGAGCCTGGCCTTCGGCGGCATCGACATCACCGGCGCCGACGGCCAGCTTGCGGCCCAGGCGACCACCACCTACGCCCTGCTCTGAACCGGAGCCTGCCATGGTGGCCCTCGCCGAGCTTCCGCTGGACTACCGCACCGCGTTCGACCAGGCACCGATCGGGCTGGTGATGTCGCGCCATCGCCTGATGGTGGACTGCAACCGCCAGATGCTGGAGATCTTCGGCGCCTCGCGCGAGGACATCATCGGCCAGTCCTTCGAGCGGCTCTATCCCACGCACGACGAGTTCGAGCGCACCGGCGCGCGCATCGTCGCCCGCCTCGGCCCGGGGGGGCGTTACGCCGACGAGCGCGTGATGAAGCGCCTGGGCGGCGCGAAGGGCGGCGAGCTCTTCTGGTGCCACGTCTCCGGCCGCGCCCTCGATCCCAGCCAGCCGCACGCCGCGGGGATCTGGACCTTCGAGGATCTCTCCGCGCAGCGCCGTGTCGGCTGCGAACTCACGGCCCGCGAACGGGAGATCGCCGCGCTGCTGATCGACGGCCTGACCAGCAAGCTGATCGGCAAGCGCCTGGGCATCAGCCCCCGCACGGTCGACGTGTACCGCGCCCGCCTGATGCGCAAGTACGAAGCCGCCACCACGCCCGAGCTGGTGCAGAAGATGCTGCGGGCCTGAGCCCTGGCCTGGCGCGGCGCCGATGATCACCGTCCACCACCTCGACAACTCCCGTTCGCAGCGAGTGCTGTGGCTGCTGGAGGAGCTGGCGCTGCCCTACGAGATCACGCTGTACAAGCGGGATCCGAAGACGCTGCTCGCCCCGCCGGAACTGCGCGCCGTGCACCCGCTGGGCAAGTCGCCGGTCATCACCGACGGGGACATCACGGTGGCCGAATCGGGCGCCATCGTCGAGTACCTGCTCGACACCTACGGCGCGGGCCGGCTGGCACCGCCGCGCGGCAGCGCCGAGGGGCGCCAATACACCTACTGGCTGCACTTCGCCGAAGGTTCGGCCATGCCGCCGCTGCTGCTGAAGCTGGTCTTCGAACGCATCCGCAGCCAGCCGATGCCGTTTTTCGTCAAGCCGATCGCGCGTGGCATCGCCGACAAGGTGATGGACCTGCTCGTGCAGCCCAACCTGCGCCGGCAACTCGATTTCATGGACGCCGCGCTGGCCCGGCAGCCCTGGTTCGCAGGCGCCGAGTTCAGCGCCGCGGACATCCAGATGAGCTTTCCGGTCGAGGCCGCAGCGGCCGGCGGCGACACCGGGCCGTCGCGCCCCCACCTGGCCGACTGGCTGGCACGCATCCACGCGCGCCCGGCCTACCGGCAGGCCCTGCAGCGCGGCGGGCCCTATCGGCTCTCCCGGTGAGCCGCCCGCCGCGGGGCGGACGGCAGGCCGATCAGCCGCGCACCGAAGCCAGGGCCGCGTTGAACGTCTTGCTCGGCTGCATCACGGCCCGGGTCTTCTCGGCATCCGGCAGGTAGTAGCCGCCGATGTCGGCCGGCTGGCCCTGCACCGCGAGCAGTTCGGCCACGATGGTCTGCTCGTTGGCGGCCAGGGTGGCGGCCAGCGGCGCGAAGTGCGCCTGCAGCACCTTGTCCTCCGTCTGCTCGGCCAGCGCCTGCGCCCAGTACATCGCCAGGTAGAACTGGCTGCCGCGGTTGTCCAGCTGGCCGGTCTTGGGCAGCGGGTTCTTGTTGTTGTCCAGCAGCTTGCCGGTGGCGAGGTCCAGCGTCTTGGCCAGGATCTTCGCCTGCGCATTACCGGCCTTGATGCCCAGGTCCTCCAGCGAAACCGCCAGCGCCAGGAACTCGCCCAGCGAATCCCAGCGCAGGTGGTTCTCCTCGACCAGCTGCTGCACGTGCTTGGGGGCGGAGCCGCCGGCCCCGGTTTCGTACATGCCGCCGCCGGCCATCAGCGGCACGATGGACAGCATCTTGGCGCTGGTGCCCAGTTCCATGATGGGGAACAGGTCGGTCAGGTAGTCGCGCAGGATGTTGCCGGTGACCGAGATCGTGTCGAGCCCGCGGATCACGCGCTCCAGCGTGTAGCGCATCGCGCGCACCTGGCTCATGATCTGGATGTCCAGCCCGGTGGTGTCGTGGTCCTTCAGGTAGGTCTTGACCTTCTTGATGACCTCGTTCTCGTGCGGGCGGTACGGGTCCAGCCAGAAGACCGCGGGCATGCCGGAGTTGCGGGCGCGCGTGACGGCCAGCTTGACCCAGTCGCGGATGGCCGCGTCCTTCACCTGGCACATGCGCCAGATGTCGCCCTCTTCCACGTTCTGCGACAGCAGCACCTCGCCGGTGGCCAGGTCGACGATGTTGGCGACGCCGTCCTCGGCGATCTCGAAGGTCTTGTCGTGCGAGCCGTACTCCTCGGCCTGCTGCGCCATCAGCCCGACGTTGGGCACGGTGCCCATGGTCTTCGGATCGAAGGCCCCGTGCCACTTGCAGAAGTTGATCATCTCCTGGTAGATGCGGGCGAAGGTGCTCTCGGGCATCACGGCCTTGACGTCCTTCAGGCGGCCGTCGGCACCCCACATCTTGCCGCCGTTGCGGATCATGGCCGGCATCGAGGCGTCGACGATGATGTCGTTGGGCGAATGGAAATTGGTGATGCCCTTGGCCGAGTCGACCATCGCCAGCTCGGGCCGGCCTTCATGGCAGGCGTGCAGGTCGCGCAGGACTTCGTCGCGCTGGGATTGCGGCAGCGTGTTGACCTTGTCGTAGAGGTTCACCATGCCGTTGTTGACGTTGACGCCCAGGTCCTCGAACAGCTTGGCGTGCTTCTCGAAGGCCTTCTTGTAGAAGATCTTGACGCAGTGGCCGAACACGATGGGGTGCGAGACCTTCATCATGGTCGCCTTCACGTGCAGCGAGAACATGACGCCGGTGTTGTACGCGTCGTCGATCTCCTTCTCGTAGAAAGCCAGCAGCGCCTTCTTGCTCATGAACATCGAGTCGATGATCTCGCCGTCCTTCAGCGCGACCTTGGGCTTGAGCACGATGGTGTTGCCGCTCTTGGTGACCAGCTCCATCTTGACGTCGCGCGCCTTGTCCAGCGTCATCGACTTCTCGCCATGGTAGAAGTCGCCGGCATGCATGTGCGAGACATGCGAGCGCGAGGCCTGGCTCCACTCGGCCATGCTGTGCGGGTTCTTGCGGGCGTAGTTCTTGACGGCCAGCGGCGCACGGCGGTCGGAGTTGCCTTCGCGCAGCACCGGGTTCACCGCGCTGCCGATGCACTTCGCGTAGCGCGCGCGCACGGCCTTCTCTTCGTCCGTCTTCGGGTTCTCCGGGTAGTCGGGGATCTTGTAGCCCTTGCCCTGGAGTTCCTTGATGGCCGCCATCAGCTGCGCCACCGAGGCGCTGATGTTGGGCAGCTTGATGATGTTGGCGTCGGGCTGGAGCGTCAGCTTGCCCAGCTCCGCCAGGTTGTCGGGCACGCGCTGCGCTTCCGTCAGGCACTCGGGAAACTGGCCCAGGATGCGGCCGGCGACCGAGATGTCGCTGGTCTCGACGCGGATGCCGGCCGGCGCGGTGAACGCACGCACGACGGGCAGGAACGCGCAGGTGGCCAGCGCGGGCGCCTCGTCGGTGAGGGTGTAGATGATGGTGGGTTGCTGGGTGGTGCTCATCGTGGACTTCCTGAATGAGGTAGCGCCCGCCGGCGCCGCCCGAGGTGGGGCCTGGCGCCTGCGCGGCGTGAAACGGGGGTACGGTACAGGGGCCGGGACTACTGATCCATGGCGTCGATCATGACCTGACCGAAGCCCGAGCAGGACACCTGCGTCGCACCCTCCATCAGTCGGGCGAAGTCGTAGGTGACCTTCTTGGACGCGATCGCCTTCTCCATCGCGCTGATGATGAGGTCGGCGGCTTCCTTCCAGCCCATGTGGCGCAGCATCATCTCGGCCGAGAGGATCTCGGAGCCGGGGTTGACGTAGTCCTTGCCGGCGTACTTCGGGGCGGTGCCGTGCGTGGCCTCGAACATCGCGACGGAGTCCGACAGGTTGGCGCCGGGCGCGATGCCGATGCCGCCGACCTGCGCCGCCAGCGCATCGGAGACGTAGTCGCCGTTCAGGTTCAGCGTGGCGATCACGGAGTACTCGGCCGGACGCAGCAGGATCTGCTGCAGGAAGGCGTCGGCGATCGAATCCTTGATGGTGATGTCCTTGCCCGTGCGCGGGTTCTTGAACTTGCACCACGGGCCGCCGTCGATCGGCTGCGCGCCGAACTCCCTTTGCGCCAGCGCGTAGGCCCAGTCGCGGAAGCCCCCTTCGGTGAACTTCATGATGTTGCCCTTGTGCACGATGGTCACGTTGGGCTTGTCGTTGTCGATCGCGTACTGGATGGCCTTGCGCACCAGGCGCTCGGTGCCTTCCCTCGAGACGGGCTTGACGCCGATGCCGGAGGTGTCGGGGAAGCGGATCTTCCGCACGCCCATTTCCTCCTGCAGGAACTTGATGAGCTTCTTCGCCTTGTCGCTCTCGGCCTCGAACTCGATGCCGGCGTAGATGTCTTCCGAGTTCTCCCGGAAGATGACCATGTTGGTCTTTTCAGGCTCCTTCACCGGGCTGGGCACGCCCTTGAAGTACTGGATCGGGCGCAGGCACACGTACAGGTCGAGCTCCTGGCGCAGCGCGACGTTCAGCGACCGGATGCCGCCGCCGACGGGCGTGGTCAGCGGACCCTTGATCGAGACGACGTAGTCGCGCACGGCGTGCAGCGTTTCTTCGGGCAGCCACACGTCGGGGCCGTAGACCTTCGTCGACTTCTCGCCGGCGTAGACCTCCATCCAGTGGATCTTGCGGCGGCCGCCGTAGGCCTTCGCCACCGCCGCATCCACCACCTTCAACATGACCGGCGTGATGTCCAGCCCGGTGCCATCGCCCTCGATGAAGGGAATGATCGGCTCATCGGGAACATTGAGCGAGAAGTCCGCGTTGACGGTGATCTTCTGGCCGCCCGCGGGCACCTTGATGTGCTGGTACATGGATGGAGGGGCTCCGGTAAACAACGAAGGGGGATCGCGATTAATTCTAGTTCAGGGTCCCTGTCAACCATGGGGACGGGCGAGGCCCGGAGCGCTCGCTACCATGTGCGCCTCCAGCTCCCTTCCAGACCGATGAAACCGATACCCAAGGCCCTGGCCGGCCTGCTGCTCGCCGCCTGCGCCGCCATGGGCGCCTCCGCCCAGGAGGGCCCGCAACGCCTGCAGGCCATCGCGCTGAACGCCGGCATGCACAACATCCGCGCCGAAGTCGCCGCGACGGAAGAGCAGCGCCAGAAGGGCCTGATGTTCCGCAAGGAGATGGCGGCGCACGAGGGAATGCTGTTCGTGTTCGAGCAGTCGGCACAGCGCTGCTTCTGGATGAAGAACACGCTGCTGCCGTTGTCGATCGCCTTCCTGGCGGACGATGGCACGGTGGTCAGCATCGCCGACATGCAGCCGCAGCAGCTCGACAGCCACTGCTCGTCGCAGCCCGTGCGCTATGCGCTGGAGATGAACCAGGGCTGGTTCGCGAAGCGCGGCATCAAGCCGGGCTTCAAGCTGTCGGGTGCGCCATTCAGCAACGCCCCCCGCTGAAGCCACGGGGCCGCGCTCCCGTGGAGCGGGCATGAAAAAGCCGCCTCAAGGGCGGCTTCTTCGAGCAAGGATCGTGGACGATCAGTTGCTGGCGGCGGAAGCAGCTTCCACGGCAGCCGACGCGGCTTCGGCAGCAGCGGAGGCGGCTTCGGCAGCGGCGGCAGGGGCGGGAGCCGGGGCTTCCACGGGCGCCGGAGCCGGAGCTTCGACAGGCGCCGGAGCCGGGACCGGAGCTTCTTCCTTCTTGCCGCAGGCGGTCAGGGCAACACCAGCAAACAGGGCAGCCAACAGGAGCGATTTGTTCATTTGTGTCCTCAGATCTGAATGTCGAACAATTACTGGTCATGGGGCGACTACGCAAGGCGCTGCTCGCCACCCAAGACAAGGAACGCTCGAGCTGTCCCTTTGTCTAGCCCATGATTATACGAGGACTAGGGGAGTTCCCTAGAGACCGAGGGAGTGCCCCGGAGACGCCTCTTCAGACCGTTGTGAAATAGCGTCAAAAACCTCGCGCCAGGTCCGAAGGTCGGCTTCTGTCACGAGTTTGTAACCACGGCATGACGGCGGCGCCGTGGCGTACAGCCCCGTGCTGCGCGTGAGCACCAGGACGGGGAACTCCGAGGCGTCGACGCCGGGTGCCGCTCGGCACAACGCCACATGCGCGAACAGGTCCCGCCAGTGCACGAAACGGGGGTGGCGGCGCGGCAGTTCCTCGTAGTGCCGGGCGAGCAGATGCAGGCGGCGCTGCGGCGCCCGCGCCCAGCGGGTCAGCGCCTGCAGCAGGCCGGCATCGTCCAGCGGCCATGCCGCGAAGTCGGCGTCCAGCAGCAGGATGTCCGGCTGGCCGGCCGCCAGGGCGTCGTGCAGCACCTGCAGCGCCACCTCGCGGAACTCGCGCAGCCCGGTGAAGCGGCCGCCCTCGCCACCGGCGTCCGGCGTCATCGCTGCGCCTCGCCCGCCGCAGCGGCAGCGCCGCGGACCCAGCCGGCCGCGGCCCAGTCGCCGAGCAGGCCGCGCGCCTGCGGGCTCAGGCGCGCGACGTCCGGCGCCGCCAGCCGGCGGCCGTCGGCCAGCCGGCGCATCAGCGTGGCATCACGGCCGCCCGCGCGGAACGACTCCCCGTTGATGAACACGTGCCGCTCGTCGTACATCATGCGGGTGCGGCGGTCGAGCGTGACGGCGGCACCTTCCTTCAGCGGCTCGCCCGGCTCGAACCACACGGCCGACTTCGGCTCGCTCAGGGTCTCGCCCAGCGCGCAGGCCAGGGCATCGGGATCCTCGAAGACACGCTGCAGCGCCTGCTGCGCAAACACGGCCAGCGCGGCCGGCACCTGGCCCGGCGCCTGCGTGGCGGGCTGCGAAGGGTCGCGGTACAGCCGCTCGTCGGCCTCCTCGGCCGCCATGTCGGCCAGGCGCTGGAGCAGGTCCCGCGCCAGCTCGCCCCGCGACGGCGCGCGGAATCCGATCGAGCAGGTCATGCAGTCGCCGCCCTCGGCGACGCCGTCGTGGCCCCAGCGGGGCGGCAGGTACAGCATGTCGCCGGGTTCGAGCACCCATTCCTGCTGCGGCTCGAACCGGGCCAGGATCTTCAGCGGCAGGCCCTCGCGCAGCGTGGCGTCACCGGGCGGCGCGATGCGCCAGCGCCGCCGCCCCTGCACCTGCAGCAGGAAGACGTCGTAGGAATCGAGGTGCGGCCCGACGCCGCCCCCGTCGGTGGCGTAGGAGACCATCAGGTCGTCGAGGCGCGCCTCGGGCACGAAGCGGAAGCGCGCGAGCAGCTCATGCGCCGCGGCCTCGTGCAGGTCCAGCCCCTGCACGAGCAGCGTCCAGCCGGGCTGCTTGAGCGGCGGCAGCGCAGCGCGGGGCAGCGGCCCGCGGCGCAGCCGCCAGTCCTCGCCCGACTGCACCACCAGGCGCGACTCGACGTCGTCGCGGGCGGCCAGGGCAAAGGCCTCGGCCCGTGTCACGGGCGGCTGCACGCCGGGCACGGCCTGGCGCACGAGCAGCGGCTTCTTCTGCCAGTGGCGGCGCATGAAAGCCGCCGGCGACAGCCCGCCCAGCAGCGGCAAAGGTCGATCGATGTCCATCGCGGGATTCTCGCCGCGCCGCGCGGAGGGGCCCGTACGTTGTGACATCATCGCCCGATGCTGATCACTGCCCCCTGCGTCGTCTCACTGACCTGGCGCCTTTCCGATACCCAGGGCGAAGCCATCGACGAACTGGCCGAGCCGGTCGAATTCTTCTTCGGCGGCGACGACCTGCTGCCCAAGGTCGAGGAAGCGCTGGCCGGCCAGGCCACGGGCTACGAAGTCCACCTCCACCTCGAGCCCGAACATGCGTTCGGCGACTATGACGCCGACCTCGTCTGCTTCGAGGACCGCGCGCTGTTCCCCGAACAGGTCGAGCCCGGCATGCAGTTCGAGGGGCTGCCCGAAGGCGCCGCCACGCCCGACATGCCCAAGGACGCGGTCTACACCGTCACCGAGGTCTACCCGTCGCAAGTCGTGCTCGACGCCAACCACCCGCTGGCGGGCATCGCGCTGCGGCTGCACTTGACGGTGCGCGACGTGCGCGAGGCGACGGAGGAAGAGGTGGAGGCCGGCAGCGTCGGCGAAGCCGCCTTCAATGTGCTGAGCACCGTGCCGCCGGCGCCCGGCCTGCACTGACCCGGCCGCGGCGGGTCAGGCCGTGCCGGTCGACCCGAAGCCGCCCGTGCCGCGCTCACTGGCGTCGAACGCGTCCACGCGCCGGAACGAGGCCTGCACCACCGGCACGATCACCATCTGCGCGATGCGCTCCATCGGCTGCACGGTGAAGCTCACGGGGCTGCGGTTCCAGCAGCTCACCATCAGCGGGCCCTGGTAGTCGCTGTCGATCAGGCCGACCAGGTTGCCCAGCACGATGCCGTGCTTGTGGCCCAGGCCCGAGCGCGGCAGCAGCATCGCGGCGAACCCCGGATCGCCGATGTGGATGGCCAGGCCGGTGGGGATCAGCGCCGACTGCCCGGGCTCGAGCACCAGCGGGGCATCGAGGCAGGCGCGCAGGTCGAGGCCTGCGCTGCCAGGTGTCGCATAGGCGGGCATCTGCTCGGCCATGCGGGCGTCGAGCACTTTCACATCGATGAGGGTCATGGGCGGGAGGAGTCGAGCCGGCCCGCGATGTCGCGCACCAGGGCGCGCGCCAGCGTGAGCTTGTCGGCGGTGGGAATCTCGCGGTGGCCGTCGGCATCGACGAGCACCAGGGCATTGTGGTCGCGGCCGAAGGTGGCCGGCCCGACATTGCCGACGATGAGCGGCACGTTCTTGCGCACGCGCTTCTCGCTGGCGTGGGCCAGCAGGTTCTCGCTCTCGGCCGCAAAGCCCACGCAGTAGGGCGGCGAAGGCAGCCGTGCCACCGCGGCCAGGATGTCGGGGTTCTCGGTCAGCTCGAGCGTCGGCACGCGCCGGTCGCCCTGCTTCTTGATCTTCTGCTGCGCGCTCGCCGCCGGCCGCCAGTCGGCCACCGCGGCAGTGGCGACGAACACGTCGTGGCCGGGTGCGGCCGGCAGCACGGTGTCGTGCATCTGCTGCGCCGTCTGCACGTCGAGGCGCACCACGCCGCGGGGCGTGGGCAGGTGCACGGGCCCCGCCACCAGCGTGACCTGGGCGCCCGCCTCCTGCGCCGCGCGGGCGATGGCGAAACCCATCTTGCCGCTCGAATGGTTGGTGATGCCGCGCACGGGGTCGATCGGCTCGAACGTGGGCCCGGCCGTCACCAGCACGCGCCGGCCGGCCAGCACCTTGGGCTGGAAGAACGCGACCATGGCCTCGCAGAGGTCCACCGCCTCGAGCATCCGGCCGTCGCCGATCTCGCCGCAGGCCTGGTCGCCGGCGTCGGGCCCGAGCACCGTGGCGCCATCGGCCACCAGCTGGCGTACGTTGCGCTGCGTGGCGGGGTGGGCCCACATCTCGCGGTTCATCGCGGGGGCGACGAGCAGCGGGCAGCGCCCGGCCGGCCGGGCCAAGCAGGTGAGGCTGAGCAGGTCGTCCGCCCGGCCCTGCACCAGCTTCGCGATGAAGTCGGCGCTGGCCGGCGCGATCAGCACCGCATCCGCCTCGCGGGTGAGGTTGATGTGCGGCATGTTGTTGGCCGCGCGCGCATCCCACTGGCTGGTGAAGACCGGGCGGTTGGACAAAGCCTGCATCGTCACCGGGGTGATGAAGTGCTCGGCGGCTTCGGTCATCATCACCTGCACGGTGGCACCGGCCCGCACCAGCTCGCGCACGAGTTCGGCCGACTTGTAGCAGGCGATGCCACCGGAGAGGCCCAGCAGGATGTGGCGGCCGGCGAGGTCGAGGCGTTCGGACATGGCGCCACTGTAGCGGCAGACCGGCGGCCCGAAGCCCCGCGGCGCCGCAGGGTTTGTCTTTAAATTTCAGTAATTACTGAAAATTCAAACTACAGTCGCCTCCCATGTCGACCCTCTCTCCCCTCGTTCGCAGCTTCGTGGCCCATTTCGGCGAGATGGGCAGCCGCTGGGGCATCAACCGGACGGTGGGGCAGATCTATGCGCTGATCTTCGTGTCTGTGCGGCCGCTCAACGCGGACGACATCGCCGAGCAGCTGGCCTTCAGCCGCTCCAACGTCAGCATGGGCCTGAAAGAGCTGCAGTCCTGGCGCCTGGTCACGCTGCGCCACCTGCCCGGAGATCGCCGCGAGTACTTCGAGGCGCCGACCGACGCATGGGAGATCTTCCGCACGCTGGCCGAGGAACGCCGCCGCCGCGAGATCGAGCCGACGCTGTCGATGCTGCGCGCCGCACTGCTGGAGACGCCCGCGACCGAGGAAGACCGCATCGCGCAGGAGCGCATGCGCGGCATGCACGAGCTGATCGAGCTGATGACGACCTGGTTCGACGACGTGCAGCGCATGGACCGCCAGACCCTGTCGCAGCTGATGAAGATGGGCTCCAAGGTGCAGCGGCTGCTGGAGTTCACCGGCAAGGTGAAGCTGGTGGCCGGCAGCAAGGGCAAGGCCGGCTGACGCGATGGCCACGCAGCCCCCTCCTGCGCCGCCCGGGCCTGCCGAGCTGCCCCCTGTCTCCCGCGCGGGGGCCTGGCTGCAGGCCGCCGCGGCGCTGCTCTGGCTGCCGCAGGCCGGTTGTCTCGCGTGGGCGCTGCAGCGGCTGGCCGACGGCGGCGGGCTCGCGCAGGCGTGGGCGCCGGCCAGCGGCGTCGTGCTGTTCGGCCTGCTGCGCAGCGCACTCGACGCAGCGGGCGCACGGGGCAGCTTCCGGGCCGCGCGGCGTCACCTGACGGCGCTGCGCGATCGCGCCACCGCGGCGCTCGCGCAGCGCTCGCCGCTCGATGCCGCCCGCCCGGCCTCGGGGCTGGCCGCGAGCGTGCTGGCCGAACAGGCGGAAAGCCTGGTGCCCTTCCTCTCGCGCTTCGAGCCGGCGCGGCTGCGCGTGATGGTGGTGATGCCGGCGATCCTGGCCGCCGTGGCGCCGCTGTCGTGGCTGGCCGCGCTCGCGCTGCTGCTGGCGGCGCCGCTGATTCCGCTGTTCATGGCCCTGATCGGCTGGCGTGCCGAATCCGCCAGCCGGGCGCACCTGGTCGAGCTGGGCGGCATGAACGCCTTCCTGCTCGACCGCCTGCGCGGGCTGGCCACCGTGCGCGCGATGGGTGCGGTGGAAGCCACGGCCCGGCGCCTGCGCGCCTCGGCCGACCAGCTGCGCCAGCGCGTGATGGCGGTGCTGCGCATCGCGTTCCTGTCGTCGGCGGTGCTGGAGCTGTTCGCCGCCCTCGGCGTGGCGACCGTGGCGGTGTACACGGGGCTGCACCTGCTGGGTCAGTTCGACACCGGCACCTGGGGCGGGCGGCTGTCGCTCGGCCAGGGGCTCTTTGTCCTGCTGCTGGCGCCGGCGTTCTTCGAGCCGCTGCGCGACCTGTCGGCGGCATGGCACGACCGCGCCGCCGGGCAGGCGGCGCTGGCCTCGCTGGCCGCGCTGGCGGACGACGGCGTGCCGCTGCCCGGCGGCGCAGGATCGCCTGCGGCCGATGCGCTGCCGGTGCACCACCCGCGCCCGCCGGCCGTCGAGGTGCACGGCCTGCGCTTCCGACACGCCCGCGCGGCCACTGACGTGCTGCGCGGCTTCGACCTGCACGTGGCGCCCGGCGAGCACTTGGCGCTGGTCGGGCCGAGCGGCAGCGGCAAGTCGACGCTGCTGGCGCTGATCGCCGGCCTCGTGCCGGCCGACGCCGGCAGCATCGCCATCGGCGGACAGGCGCTGACGTCCGCCGACGCCGCAGCGCTGCGCCGCCGGATCGCCTGGATCGGCCAGGCGACGCACCTCTTCGCCGGTACGGTCCAAGCCAACATCGCGCTCGGCCGCCCGGGCATCGGCGCCGCCCGCGTCGCCCAGGCGCTCGACATCGCCGCGCTGCGCCACGTTGCGCAGGCCCACGCCGCCACGCCGCTGGGCGAAGGCGGCGTCGGCCTCTCGGGCGGCGAGGCGCTGCGCCTGGCCATCGCCCGCGCCGCGGCCGATCCGGCAGCCGACCTGCTGCTGGTCGACGAACCCACCGCGCACCTCGACCGCGCCACGGCCGACGAGGTGACCGAGCGGCTGTTGATGCTGGCCCAGGGGCGGACGCTGATCGTCGCCACGCACGACCCGGTGCTCGCCGCGCGGCTCGACCGCGCCGTCCCACTGCACGACACGTCCGTCGAGGGGAGCACGGCATGACGGGCGCACGCGCACGCCGGGGCCGCCACGCCGCGCTGCGCGCCGTGCTGCGGCTCTTCTTCTCCGAACGCCGGCGCATGCTGATCGGGGGCGCGGCCCTGGCCGCGCTGACGGTCACGGCCGGCATCGGGCTGCTGGGGCTCTCCGGCTGGTTCATCACCGCCACGGGCTTGGCGGGGCTGTCGCTCGCCACCGCCTGGGCATTCGACCTGTTCGCTCCCGGGGCCGGGGTGCGGCTGTTCGCGCTCGGCCGCACCGCCTCGCGCTACGGCGAGCGGCTGGTCACCCACGACGCGACGCTGGCCGTGCTGGCCGCCCTGAGGGAAAGGCTGTTCCTCGGCTGGGCGAAGCCGGCGGCCGCGCGCAGCCTGCTGGCGCGGCCGGCGCGCCTGCTGTTCCGCCTGACGGCCGACATCGACGCGCTCGACACGCTGTACCTGCGCGTGCTGGTGCCCGCGGTGGCCGGCATCGCCGCAGCGCTCGTCGTCGGCCTGTGCGTGGGGCTGTGGCTGCATCCGCTGCTGGGGCTGGCACTCGGCGGCGTGCTGGCCGGTGCCGGCCTGGGCGTGCCGCTGGCCGCCGCCCGCCGGGCGGACCGGCCGGCTCGGCGGCGCGCGCATGCGGTCGAGGCCCTGCGCGCCCGCACGGTCGACCTGGTGGCCGGCCAGGCCACGCTGGCGATGGCGGGCCGGCTGGCGGCGCAGTGCCGGTCCGTGGCCGATGCCGACCGGCGGCTCGCGCAGGCCGACGATGCACTCCACCGGCTCGACGTGCGCGCCGGCATGGCCCTCGGCGCCACCGGCACGCTGCTGCTGGCCGGCACCCTGCTCGCGGCGGCAGCGCTCGTCGAGGCGGGCCGCATCGGCGTGCCACTCGCCGCCCTGGCGGTGCTGATGGTGCTGGGGGCGATGGAGCCCTTTGCCGCGCTGCGCCGCGGCGCCGTCGAGCTCGGCCGCTGCGCCCTGGCCGCGCGCCGGCTGGCGCCACGCCTGCGGCCGGACGCCGCACCCGAGGCCGCGCACACGGCACCGGCCGGGGATGGCGCGCTGCGCCTGCAGTCGGTCACCGTCGCCCATGCCGACGCCCCGGCCGCCGCGGTGCACGACGTGTCGCTGTCGATCGCGCGGGGCGAACGCGTGGCGCTCGTCGGCCCCAGCGGCAGCGGCAAGTCGACCCTGCTGGCCGCCATCGCCGGCGAACTGGCACCGCGCCGCGGCCGCCTGCAGGCGCTGCCCCACACGCTGCTGACGCAGCGCACCGAGCTCTTCCAGGACAGCCTGCGCGACAACCTCCGCCTCGCCGACCCCGCCGCCGACGACCCCCGCCTGCTGCAGGCCCTGCAGGCCGCGGGACTGGCAGAGGTGGTCGCCGCGCTGCCGCAGGGCCTGGACACGCCGCTCGGCGAGGGCGGCCTGGGCCTGTCGGGCGGCCAGCAGCGCAGGCTGGCGCTGGCGCGCCTGCTGCTGCGGCGCGTGCCGCTGTGGCTGCTCGACGAACCCACCGAAGGCCTGGACGCCGCGACCGCGCACGACGTGCTGCAGCGCCTTGCGGCCCGCGCCGGCGCATCGGCTGGCCCGGCCTGGCTGATGGCCACGCACCTGCAGCGTGAAGCCGCGCTGGCCGATCGCCTGCTCGTGATGCGCAACGGCCGCATTGCCGCCGACCTGCGCCGCGGCGACCCCCTTTTCGACACGACCCTCGCCACCCTCCGGCCCGACTGACACCGACCCCACGGAAGGCACTCCACCATGGACCTCGACATCGTTGCGCTCTCGCGTTTGCAGTTCGCGATCACGGCGCTGTACCACTTCCTCTTCGTGCCGCTGACGATCGGCCTGGCGGTCATCCTCGCGATCATGGAGACGGTGTACGTGATGACCGACCGCCCGGTATGGCGGCAGATGGTCAAGTTCTGGGGCACGCTCTTCGGCATCAACTTCGTGATGGGCGTGGCCACCGGCCTCGTGATGGAGTTCCAGTTCGGCATGAACTGGAGCTACTACAGCCACTACGTCGGCGACGTGTTCGGCGCGCCGCTGGCCATCGAGGGGCTGATGGCCTTCTTCCTCGAGGCCACCTTCGTCGGCCTCTTCTTCTTCGGCTGGGACAAGCTCTCGAAGGTCGGCCACCTGATCGCCACCTGGGCGGTGGCCATCGGCTCCAACTTCTCGGCGCTGTGGATCCTGATCGCCAACGGCTGGATGCAGAACCCGGTTGGCGCGCAGTTCAACCCGCAGACCATGCGCATGGAGGTCACCGACTTCTTCGCGGTGCTCACCAACCCGGTGGCGCAGGCCAAGTTCGTGCACACGGTGTCGGCGGCCTACGTGGTGGCGGCGATCTTCGTGCTCGGCGTGTCGGCGTGGTACGTGCTCAAGGGCCGGCACCTGCAGCTCGCCAAGCGCTCGATGACGATCGCCGCCTCTTTCGGCCTGGCCGCCTCGCTGTCGGTCGTGGTGCTGGGCGACGAATCCGGCTACCTCAGCACCGAGCACCAGAAGATGAAGCTCGCCGCGATCGAGGCGATGTGGCACACCGAGCCCGCGCCGGCCGCCTTCACCGCCTTCGGCTTCCCCGACCAGGCCGCGCGCGAGACGCACTTCGCGATCCACATCCCGATCGTGATGGGCCTGATCGGCACCCGGTCGCTCACCACCGAGATCCCCGGCATCCACGAACTGGTGGAACGTGCGAAGGAGCGCATCCACAACGGCGTGCTGGCCTACGACGCGCTGCAAACCGTGCGTGCGGCCGGCCGCGATTCGGCCATCCCGCCCGACGTGCGCAAGACCTTCGAGGAGCACGGACTCGAGCTGGGCTACGCGCTGCTGCTCAAGCGCTACATCGACGACCCTCGCCAGGCCACGCCCGAGATGATCGACAAGGCCGCCTGGGACACCGTGCCGCAGGTCTGGCCGCTCTTCTGGTCGTTCCGCGTCATGGTCGGACTGGGCATGTTCTTCATCGTGCTGACCGCCACGTTCTTCGTGCTCTCGGCCCGCCGGCGGCTCGACCGCCACCGATGGCTGCTGAAGCTGGCGGTGCTCGCGATCCCGCTGCCGTGGATCGCGGCGGAGGCCGGCTGGATCGTGGCCGAGTTCGGACGCCAGCCCTGGATCATCGAGGGCGTGCTGCCCACCGCGGCCGCCGTCTCCGACCTGGGCGTGGCGACGGTGCTGTCCACCCTCGTGGGCTTCGTGCTCATCTACACCGTGCTGCTGGTGATCGAGATGAAGCTGATGCTCAAGGCCATCCGCCAGGGCCCCCACCCCGATCGCGGCGAAGGCGCCGCGCTGCTGTCGCCGCTGGTCGGCCCGCAACCCCCGCAAGCCGTGGAGCACACCGCATGATCCTGCACGAATACCTCCAATACGACACGCTGCGCTTCATCTGGTGGGCACTGATCGGCGTGCTGCTGATCGGCTTCGCGGTGATGGACGGCTTCGACCTCGGCACCGGCATGCTGCTGCCCTTCGCGGGGCGCACCGACAAGGAGCGCCGCGTGATCATCAACAGCATCGGCCCGGTATGGGAAGGCAACCAGGTGTGGCTGATCCTCGGCGGCGGTGCCGTGTTCGCGGCCTGGCCGCCGCTGTACGCGGTGTCGTTCTCGGGCTTCTACCTGGCGATGTTCGCGATCCTCGCGGCGTTGATCCTGCGGCCGGTGGGCTTCAAGTTCCGCAGCAAGCGCGACAGCGCCGCATGGCGCCGGGGCTGGGACGCGGCGCTCTTCATCGGCGGCTTCGTGCCCGCGCTGATCTTCGGCGTCGCGATCGGCAACGTGCTGCAGGGCGTGCCGTTCCGGCTGAGCGACGAACTGCGCATCACCTACGAGGGCACGTTCTTCGGGCTGCTGAACCCGTTCGCGCTGCTGTGCGGCGGCGTTTCGGTGGCGATGCTGGTGATGCACGGCGCGGCCTGGCTGCAGCTCAAGACCTCCGGCCCCGTGGCCGACCGGGCGCGTCGCTACGGCGGCATCGCCGCGGTGGCGACCCTCGTGCTCTTCGCGCTGGGCGGCCTGTGGCTGGCGCAGGGGGTAGCCGGCTACCGCATCACCAGCGAGGTCGACACGCTCGGCCCCTCCAACCCGCTGCGCAAGGTGGCGGTGGCGGCCGCGGGCGCCTGGTTCGACAACTACCGCGCGCACCCCGCGCTGTGGGCCGCCCCGGCACTGGGCTTGGTGGGCGCGGCCATGGCCTTCATCGGCCTGCGCGCGCGGCGCGAGATTTTCGCGCTGCTGTCGAGCGCGCTCGGCGTGACGGGGATCATCCTGAGCGTCGGCGTGTCGATGTTCCCGTTCCTGCTGCCGTCGTCGGCCGACCCGCGCGCGAGCCTCACCGTGTGGGATTCGTCCTCGAGCCACCTCACGCTCTTCATCATGCTGGTCGTCACCGCGGTGTTCATCCCGCTGATCGTGGCCTACACGAGCTGGGTCTACCACGTGTTGTGGGGCAAGGTCGACGAAGCCTCGCTGGACGACCCGCACACCCACGCCTACTGAACGGGCAAGAAGAAAGGAACCCGACCATGTGGTACTTCGCCTGGCTGCTCGGCCTGCCGCTGGCCGCCACCTTCGCGGTGCTCAATGCGATGTGGTACGAACTGATGGAGGACGACGAGGCACGGCGCGGCTCGGCATCGCACGACTGACGCCGCCGGCGGCACGGCCGGCCCCTTTTTGCGCCGCTTTTCCGCAGATCGGCCCGCATGGCGGCGCGTAGCCTGCCACGTAATCGCAGTACCCGCCGGCCGATGTTGGGGGCCGTTGCCATGTCCAAGAAGATCCTCCACCGGGGCGTTCCGTTCTCCCCGGACGTCGCCGCATTCGTGGCGCGCATGCCCACGGTCGAGGAGCACCGTGAGAACCTGCAGCGCCTGCAGGACGTGTGGGACAGCCTCGCGCTGCTGGGCCAGATGAGCGGTACCGTGCCCGACATCGGCGACACGCGCCGCGCGTTCGCGTCGCTCGGGGCCACCTTGCTCGATGCGCTGGCCAGCCGCACCCTGGCCAACCTGCGCCACCGCCTGCAAGGGCGTGCACAGGTGGCGATCGACATCCTGGTGCGCAACCTCTTCGAGCGCACGGCCGACGTCGGCTTCCTGTCGACCGACAGCGCGCTGTGCGCACACGCGCAGCGCTTCCACGCAGGCGACGCGCCGGTGCCCGACGCAGACCGCAGCGCGATCGAGGCGCGCTTCCGCGCCTACGTCGCGAAGTACTCGGTATACGACGACATCGTCGTGCTGTCGCCGTCGGGCCGCGTGCTGGCGAGGCTGGACCGCACGGTCGACACCGACCTGCCGGGCATCGCCGACGCACCGTGGTTCACCCGCGCACTGCGCCAGGGCGGCTACGTCGAGCACCACGGGCCGACGCCCCTGCTGGGCGGCCGGTGCGGGTTGCTCTACGCCAGCGCCGTGCGCGGCCCGGCGGGCGGCGTGGCCGGCGTGCTGTGCCTGTCGTTCCGCCTCGACGACGAGATGCACCGCGTCTTCCGGCAACTGCTCGCCGGCGACGACGCCGACGTGCTGGTGCTGGTCGACGCCGCCGGCCGGGTCGTGGCCAGTTCGGACCCCTGGCAACTGCCCGCGGGCGCGCCGCTGCGGCCCGCCGGCGCAGCCCGCCTGCGCTTCGCCGGGCGCGACTACCTCGCCGTCGCGGCGAACGCGACCGGCTACGAGGGCTACCACGGCCCCGGCTGGTCGGCGCTCGCGCTGGCGCCCATCGACCAGGCGTTCGAAGCATTGCAGGCCGACGACGCGAACGACGGCATCGCCAGCCTGGCCACGCGGCTCGACACGCGGGGCCTGTTCGATGCGGGGCTGCTGGCGATCGCCCCGCAGGCCCGGCGCATCGAGCAGGACCTGTCGCGCCTGCTCTGGAACGGCAGGCTGCGCCGGCAGCGCGCAACGGCGACGGTCGACGCAGCCTTCGCCGACACGCTGCTGAACGAGGTGGGCCAGACCGGCGAGCGCCTGCGCGGCGTGTTCGACCAGGCCATCGGCAACCTGTACCGCGCGACGCTGGCCGCGGTGTTCGACCAGGCGCGCCACCACGCCCGGCTGGCCATCGACATCATGGACCGCAACCTCTACGAGCGTGCGAACGACTGCCGGTGGTGGGCGCTCGACGGCGTGCTGCGCGAAACGCTCGCCGAGCCGCCGCAGACCCGGTCGATCCAGCGCGCCGCCGCGGTGCTGCGCCACATCAATGGGCTGTACACGGTGTATTCGCTGCTGGTGCTGTTCGACGCGGCCGGCTGCGTGGTGGCCGTGTCCGACCCGGCCGCTGCGCACTGGCAGGGCCGCGTGCTGGACGAGCCCTGGGTGGCCGACACCCTGGCCGCCCGCGACAGCCAGAGCCACGCGGTATCGCGGCACCTGCCGAGCACGCTCTACGGCGGACGGCCCACCTATGTGTACGGCGCCTGCGTGCGCGACGACGGCGGCCGGGCCCTCGGCGGCATCGCGATCGTGTTCGACGGCGCACCGCAGTTCGCCGCGATGCTGGCCGACGCGCTGCCCCACGGCGCCGCCAGTTGCGCACTGCTGGTGAGCCGCAGCGGCACCGTGGTCGCCAGCAGCGACGAGCGGTTCGCCGTGGGCAGCAGTGCGCCGCTGCCGCCGGGCTGGGCCTCACTGGAACGGGGCGAGGCAGGCAGCGCGGTGATCGACCTCGACGGCGTCGCCCATGCCGCCGGCTACGCGATGGCCGGCGGCTACCGCGAATACCCCGTCGCGCCGCGCGCGCCGCAGGACGACGTGGGCGCGCTGGTGCTGACGCGCCTGGGCGATCGGCTGCCGCAGGCGGCACCGGCGCTGGAGGTCTTCACGCACGCCCCTTCGGCCTCGCACGCGCGCGGCGCGCAGGCACTGCAGGTGGCCGGCTTCCGCATCGACGACACCTGGCTGGGCCTGCCGGCCGACCAGGTGATCCAGGCGCCCGACACGGCGCGGTTCACACCGCTGCCCAGCACGCCGCGGCACCTGCCGGGCCTGCTTGCTTTCGAGGACGAGTGGCTGCCCGTGCTCGATCTGGCGCTGCTACGGGGCAGCGCGGCGCCGGCGCCGGCGGACGCCCCGCTCGTGGTCGTGCAGGCCGCACGCCATCATCGGCTGGCCCTGAGGGTGCACGCCCTCGGCCCCGTCTTCGAGGTGCCGGCCGACGCGGTGCAGGCGCTGCCCGGCGGCCCCGAGCGCCTGGTGCGCGGCACGGGCCTGCAGATGCTCACGCTGCTCGACGCCCGGCTGCTGTGGCAGGCGACGTCGAACGAGCCCGCGGCGGCCATCGCCTGACCCCGCGGACCGCCGCGCCCGCCGCGCCGCGTCAGACCCGCTCGGCCACCCAGCCGCGCACCGACTGCAGCGCCGCGGGCAGCTTGCTGGCATCGGTGCCCCCGGCCATCGCCATGTCGGGCTTGCCGCCGCCCTTGCCGCCCACCTGCTGGGCGACGAAGTTCACCAGCTCGCCGGCCTTGAGCTTGCCGACGCTGTCGGCCGTCACGCCCGCGGCGAGCTGCACCTTGTCGCCGTCGACGGCGGCCAGCACGATCGCGGCGGACTTGAGCTTGTCCTTCAGCTTGTCCATGGTCTCGCGCAGCGTCTTCGCGTCGGCGCCTTCCAGGCGCGCGGCCAGCACCTTCAGGCCGCCCACGTCCACCGCCTGGCCCAGCAGTTCGTCGCCCTGCGCGGAGGCCAGCTTGCCCTTCAGCGCGGCGATCTCCTTCTCGAGCGAACGCACCTGGTCGAGCACCGCGGCCACGCGCGCCGGCACGTCGGCCGGCGTGACCTTCAGCGCCGAGGCCACGCCGTCCACCGTGTGTTCCAGCGACTGCAGGTAGGCCAGCGCGTTGTCGCCGGTGACTGCTTCCACGCGGCGGATGCCGGCGGCCACGCCGCCTTCGGCCACGATCTTGAACAGGCCGATGTCGCCGCTGCGCTGCACGTGCGTGCCGCCGCACAGCTCGCGGCTGGAGCCGATGTCGAGCACACGCACCTCGTCGCCGTACTTCTCACCGAACAGCATCATCGCGCCGAGCTTCTGCGCCTCGTCGATCGGCATCGTGCGCGCGCTGGTGTCGGCATTGGCCAGCACCTCGGCGTTGACGATGGCCTCGACCTTGGCGATCTGCTCGGGCGTCAGCGGCGCGTTGTGCGCGAAGTCGAAGCGCGTGCGCTCCGCATTGACCAGCGAGCCCTTCTGCTGCACGTGCGCGCCCAGCACCTCGCGCAACGCCTTGTGCATCAGATGGGTGGCGCTGTGGTTGCGCACGGTCTTGGCGCGGTGCTCGGTGTCGACCTTCGCATTGATCACGTCACCGACCTTCACCTCGCCCTCGACCACGCGGCCGTGGTGGCCGTACACGTCGGCCTGGATCTTCAGCGTGTCTTCCACCAGCACGCGGCTGCTGCCGTTGCGCAGCTCGCCGGTGTCGCCCACCTGGCCGCCGCTCTCGGCGTAGAACGGCGTGTGGTCGAGCACGATCACCGCGTCGTCGCCGGCCCTGGCGCTCTGCGCCGGCGTGCCGTCGACGTAGATGGCGGTGACCTTCGCGTTCTCGTGCGTCAGCCCGTCGTAGCCATGGAAGGCGGTGGGCACGCCGCTGTACTCCAGGCCGGCCTGCATCTTGAACTTGCCGGCGGCACGCGCCTGCTCGCGCTGGCGGTTCATCGCGGCGTCGAAGCCGGCGCTGTCCACCGTCACGCCGCGCTCGCGGCACACGTCGGCCGTCAGGTCGAGCGGGAAGCCGAAGGTGTCGTGCAGCTTGAAGGCCAGTTCGCCGTCGAGCACCTTGGTGCCAGCGGTTTCAACGTTCGCCAGCGCGCTTTCCAGGATCTCCATGCCGTTGGCGATGGTCTGGAAGAAGCGTTCTTCCTCCTGCTTCAGCACCTCGGTGATGCGGGCCTGCTGCTGGCGCAGCTCCGGGTAGGCCTCGCCCATCTGCTCGACCAGCGCCGCCACCAGCGTGTAGAAGAAGGGCTTGCGCGCACCGAGCTTGTAGCCGTGGCGGATGCCGCGGCGCGCGATGCGGCGCAGCACGTAGCCGCGGCCTTCGTTGCCGGGGATCACGCCATCGGCCACGGTGAACGAGCAGGCGCGGATGTGGTCGGCGATGACCTTCAGCGACGGGCTGTCCTTGTCGCAGTCGCCCGCCCCGGCGGCATCGACCGAGGCCTTGGCCGCGGCCAGCAGCGCGACGAAGAGGTCGATCTCGTAGTTGCTGTGCACGTGCTGCAGCACCGCCGTCACGCGCTCCAGGCCCATGCCGGTGTCGACGCTGGGCTTGGGCAGCGGGTGCATCACGCCGTCTTCGGTGCGGTTGAACTGCATGAAGACGTTGTTCCAGATCTCGATGTACCGGTCGCCGTCCTCGTCCGGGCTGCCCGGGGGGCCGCCGGCGACCTCGGGGCCGTGGTCGTAGAAGATCTCGGTGCAGGGGCCGCAGGGGCCGGTGTCGCCCATCATCCAGAAGTTGTCGGACATGTAGCGGCCGCCCTTGTTGTCGCCGATGCGCACGATGCGCTCGGCGGGCACGCCGACCTGCTTGTTCCAGATCTCGTAGGCCTCGTCGTCCTCGGAGTAGACGGTGACCCAGAGCTTCTCCTTCGGCAGCTTGAAGTGCTCGGTCAGCAGCTCCCAGGCGTAGGCGATCGCGTCCTTCTTGAAGTAGTCGCCGAAGCTGAAGTTGCCCAGCATCTCGAAGAAGGTGTGGTGGCGCGCGGTGTAGCCCACGTTCTCCAGGTCGTTGTGCTTGCCGCCGGCGCGGATGCACTTCTGGGCCGTGGTGGCGCGCGTGTACGGCCGCTTGTCGAAGCCGAGGAACACATCCTTGAACTGGTTCATCCCGGCGTTGGTGAACAGCAGCGTCGGGTCGTCGCCCGGCACCACCGGGCTGGAGCTGACGATGGTGTGCCCCTTCGATTCGAAGAACTTCAGGAACGTGGAGCGGATGGCGGAGGCTTTCATGTCGGTCTCAGTGGAAAGCAGGACGGGCTCAATCGAGCACGGGAATGTTGGCACGCCGGGCGGCGGCGGCAAGCTGGGTATCGAGCGTCGCGAGCGACGCGCGGCGCTGCAGGGCAAGTTCGAGGTAGCTCGCGTCGTAGGGCGTCAGGCCGTGCCGCTGCGCGGCCTCGAGCACGCCCCGCAGCGGCGAGGGCGATGGCTGCTCGACCTCGACCTCCAGCGCCTCGAGCGTCTCGCACAGCGCGGGCAGCTGCTGGGCGTCCAGCCGTCCTCGCCGCAGGCTGTTGCGCAGTGCGTTGGCGACCTCGAGGGGCCAGATCGCGGGCACCAGCAGGCGCGCCTGCAGCGCGTACTCCAGGCTGGCAGGGCGGGTCTCGTCGGGCATCACGGCAGCCAGCGAATACGAGGTGTCGACGACGATCACCGCCGGCCCTCATGCACCCACTCGAGGATCTCCTCGCGGGTGACGGGGCCGCCGTTGCGCGCGACTTCGCGCCCGATGCTGCCCATGCGCATCAGTGCAGCACGGCGGCGCTCGACCAGGTCGGCCGGCACGCCATCGACGGGAACGAGCTTGGCCACCGGCCGGTTGTGCCGCGTGATGACGACTTCCTCGCCCCGCTCCGCCCGGGCCACCAGCTCGGACAGGTGGGTCTTGGCCTCGAACAAGCCGATGGACGCCATGGCAGCACCCCAATTGGTTGAATCAACCAGATTCTAGCGTCCGCGGCAAGGCCTTGGTGCCAACGCTACAGTGCCGCCTGCACAGGAGACTCCAATGGATACGAAGACCACCCCGCTCGCCGAACTCAACGACCCCAGCCTGCTGAAGACCGACGGCCTGGTCAACGGCGAATGGCTGCCTGGCGACGCGCGGTTCGACGTGACCGACCCGGCCACGGGCCTGAAGCTGGTCGACGTTGCCGACCTGGGCCCGGCCGAGACCGAATCCGCCATCGCCGCGGCCGACAAGGCCTGGCCGGCCTGGCGCGCCAAGACGGCCAAGGAGCGTGCGGCCATCCTGCAGCGCTGGTTCACGCTGATCAACCAGAACGCCGACGACCTCGCCCGCATCATGACGGCCGAGCAGGGCAAGCCGCTGGCCGAGGCGCGCGGCGAGGTGGTGTACGGGGCCAGCTTCATCGAATGGTTCGCCGAGGAAGCCAAGCGGGTGTACGGCGAAACGATCCCGACCAACGACAACGGCAAGCGCTTCCTCGTCATCAAGCAGCCGGTGGGCGTGTGCGCGGCCATCACGCCGTGGAACTTCCCGATCGCGATGATCACGCGCAAGGTCGCGCCCGCGCTGGCGGCCGGCTGTCCGGTGGTCATCAAGCCGGCGGAGCTGACGCCGCTGTCGGCGCTGGCCGTGGCCGAGCTGGCGCAGCGCGCCGGCATGCCGGCGGGCGTGCTCAACGTCATCACCAGCAGCGATTCGGCCGCCGTCGGCAAGGTGCTGTGCGGCAGCGACGTGGTGCGGCACCTCTCCTTCACCGGTTCGACCGAGGTAGGCCGCATCCTGATGGGCCAGTGCGCCCCGACGATCAAGAAGCTCAGTCTGGAACTGGGCGGCAACGCGCCCTTCATCGTGTTCGAGGACGCCGACCTCGACAGCGCGGTGGAAGGCGCCATCGCCAGCAAGTACCGCAACGCGGGCCAGACCTGCGTGTGCGCCAACCGCCTGTACGTGCAGGACACGGTGTACGACGCCTTCGTGCAGAAGCTCACCGAGAAGGTGAAGGGCCTGAAGGTGGGCAACGGCTTCGAGGCCGGCGTGACGATCGGCCCGGTGATCGAGGACGCGGCGGTCGAGAAGATCGAACGCCACGTGGCCGACGCCGTCGCCAAGGGCGCCAGCGTGCTCACCGGCGGCCGCAAAAGCGGCGACCGCTTCTACGAGCCCACCGTGCTGGCCCACGCCACCAGCGACATGCTGTGCGCGCGCGAGGAAACCTTCGGCCCCGTGGCGCCGGTGTTCAGCTTCAAGACCGAAGCCGAGGCCATCGCGCTGGCTAACGACACCGAGTTCGGGCTGGCGAGCTACTTCTACAGCCGCGACGTGGGCCGCATCTTCCGCGTGGGCGAGGCGCTGGAATACGGGATCGTCGGCATCAACACCGGCCTGATCTCCACCGCCGAAGTGCCCTTCGGCGGCGTGAAGCAGTCGGGCCTGGGCCGGGAGGGCTCGCACCACGGCATCGACGACTACGTCGAGGTGAAGTACCTCTGCCTGGGCGACATCCAGAAGTAACCCGACGCTTGAGGCAGTCATGGAAGTTCGGCACGCCGTCCTGCTGGTGTTTCTCGCATCGGCGCTCTATATCCACTATCGCGGCCGGGTGCGGTTCAGCCTGAAGCGCGCACTCGATTTCACGATCCTGCTGGCGCCGGTCAACGCGCTGATGTACCTGTTCTCGCGCACGCCGGCCACGCCGTACCTCGACGCAAAGGACTTTCCCGAACTGGAGGTGCTGAAGGCGAACTGGCAGACCATCCGCGACGAGGCGATGCGCCTGAACGAGGCGGGCGACATCCGCGCCGCGGGCGCCTACAACGATATCGGCTTCAACTCGTTCTTCCGCACCGGCTGGAAGCGCTTCTACCTGAGCTGGTACGGCAAGGACCTGGCCTCCGCGCAGGCCGCGTGCCCGCAGACCGTGGCGCTGCTGAAGAGCATCCCGACGATCAAGGCGGCGATGTTCGCCTCGCTGCCGCCGGGCGCCAAGCTCGTGCGCCACCGCGATCCGTACGCCGGCTCGCTGCGCTACCACCTGGGCCTCGTCACGCCGAACGACCCGGGCTGCTACATCGACGTGGACGGCCAGCGCTACCACTGGCGCGACGGCGAGGCGGTGATGTTCGACGAGACCTACATCCACCATGCCGAGAACGCCACGCAGCACCAGCGCGTGATCCTGTTCTGCGACGTGGAGCGGCCGCTGCACGGGGCGCCGCTGCGCTGGTTCAACCGCTTCTTCGCGAAGCACGTGATGGCGGCGGCGTCCAGCCAGAACACCGAGGCCGAGGCGGTCGGCGGCATCAACCGCGTCTTCCAGCACGCCTACCAGGCCCGGCTGAAGGCGAAGGCGCTGAAGGCGTCGAACCGCACGCTGTACTACGCCGGCAAATGGGCGCTGATCGCGGCCGTCGCCTGGATGCTCTTCTGGTGACGCGCCGCCGCTGACGGCGGACGGCGGACGGCGCCTACGCCGGCGCCGCATCCTCGTCGTTGGCCGCCGCGGCGGGGCCGCGCTCCACGCGGTTCGCGAAGCCTGCGCGGCCCACCGGCGCCGCGCCCGTGGCCTGGCCCATCGCACGCCGCATCAGAGCGCCGGCATCCTTGCCATGCTCCGGATAGTGGCCAACGCCCGCACTGACGGCGACGGCCACGTCGCGGCCAGTCACGCTGAACGGCTGCTGCAGCGACTGCACCAGCTTGTGGACGACGCCCGGCACATCGGTCGGCGCGTCGATCCAGGCCAGCAGGACGGCGAAGACGTCGTTGCCCACCGAGGCCACCACGTCGCTCGCCCGCAGCCCCGCGCGCAGGCGCACGGCCACCTTGCGCCGCAGGACGTTGGCCGACTCCACGCCCAGCCGCGCCGACGCGGTGGCGAATCCTTCGATGCGCAGCACGACGAGGGCCATCGGAGCGGGCTCGCGCTCACGCAGGGCCAGCAGGTGCGTCATGTGCTCGAGCAGCTGCGCATGGTTGGGCAGGCCCGTGGCGAGGTCGGTCGCATGCGCCTTGCGCGCCGTGCGGTCGAGCTGCTTGCGCTCGATCGCCAGGCGCAGCCGGCGCGGCAGCGTCTCGGCCTCGCCGGGCGCGAGCACGTCCTGCACGCCGGCCTGCAGCAGGCGCATGGCCACCAGCGGCGACAACTGCGGCGAGACGACCAACACCGCCGCGTCGAGCACGGCATGCGAGAGCGCCGGCCACAACGGCAGCTGCTGCAGTTCGTCTTCGTCGAGCCACATCAGCACGGCATCGAAGGCCTGCTCATGCAGCACCGCATTGGCGCCTTCGAAGGTGCAGGCGGTCGCCTCGAACGGCCCCCATGCCGAGGCGGCCAGGTCATCCGGTACCGGACCGATGGTCAGCAGTTGGTACGTCGTGCTCATGCGACTTGCGAATCAGGCGCACGAAAGGCATCGGCCTCGCGCTGCGCGCATACCAGAGGATGGCTCCCGGCCGGCCACGAACCGCGCGCGGTCCGCCCGACCTGGAGCGTGCTTATTCCACAGTGTATGACGCATGCGCCGCGTGCCCGCGAGGTGCCGGGCGCACAGGCGCCATGCACGGGTCGATCCGCCATGCAATGAACGACACCATGGGCACAGCAACAGGGCTTGACCTATCCGAAAACTGCTCACACCACCGGCCTCGGCGCCGCGGGGATGATGGCCCGCCGCCGCAAGGCCGCGAACTGGGCGGGGGCTCGCAAGCCACAAAAAAGCGGCCCCGGGGGCCGCTTCTGGAAGGTGGTGTTTGGAGCGGGTGAAGGGAATCGAACCCTCGTATGAAGCTTGGGAAGCTGCCGTTCTACCATTGAACTACACCCGCGTAGCGCCGCGCATTCTATAGCCTGAATGCGCAGGGCCCGGCACTGCGATGATCGCGGCATGCCCGACGACCTGCATTCCCTGAACCTCAACGACCTGCGGCTGCTCGCCCTGCTGCTCCAGGAGTGCAGCATCACGCGCGTGGCCGAGAGCGCAGGCCAGGCCCAGCCGGCCATCAGCCGCAAGCTGCAGCGCCTGCGCGAGGTGCTGGCCGATCCGCTGCTGGTGCGCAGCGGCGGGCGCATGGTGCCGACCGAGCGGGCCGCGGCGCTGAAGGCACCGCTGCGCGAAATCCTCGGCCAAGTGGCCAGGCTCGAAGGCGTCTCCCGCTTCGACCCGGCCGCGGCCGAACGCGCCTTCAACATCGTGTGCGCCGATTGCCTGCCGCCCACCTTCCTGCCCGGCGTGATCGCGCGACTCACCGGCGCGGGCACACGCATCGGCGCCCACGTGCGGCCGTCGAACCCCGCCTTCGACGTGGCACAGGCGCTCGACGACGGCGGCGTCGACCTCGTCATCAGCAACGACCCGCGCCCCCGCGAAGACCTGCGCATCGGCGCGCTCTACACCGACGAGGTGGTCTGCATGATGCGGCGCGGCCATCCGCTGGAGCAGGACCGCCGCCTGCCGCTGGCGCGCTACCTGCGCATGCGCCACCTCGCGCCCGCGGCCAGCGCCACGCCCCGCACCGGCCCGATCGACGGCGAGCTCGCCAAGACCGGCTACCAGCGCCACATCGCCGCCACGGTGCCCGAGTTCAACCTCGTTCCGCACGTGCTGCTGTCGACCGACCTCGTGTTCACCACCGCGCGCCGCTTCGCCGAGCACTACGCCGCCACCTGGCCGATCAGCGTGGTGCGCGCGCCGTCGGAGATCCCGCCGATGCGCTTCTACCAGCTCTGGCACGAGCGCAACCACACCAGCGCAGCCAGCCGGTGGTTGCGCCAGCAGGTCCATGCCGAGGCGGAATCGATGGCGGCATAACAGACCTGTTATGCCGGGTATGGCCGGCGGCGGCCTTCTGCCATGGAGGCCCGGTTCCTAGACTGCCCTTCAGCAGCAGCCATCCAGGAGCCACCGCCATGCAACGCCGCCACTTCCTGCAACTCAGCACCGCCGGCGTCGCCGGCCTGGCCGCCCCGGCCGTGCTGTCGCAGCCGAATCCCGCCAAGCTCAAGTTCACGCTGGACTTCCGCATCAGCGGCCAGGTGGCGCCGTTCTTCGTGGCGCTGCACAAGGGCTACTACGCGGCCGAAGGGCTGGAGCCGGGCTTCGACGTCGGCAACGGCTCGGTCGCGGCCATCACCCGCACCGCCAGCGGCGCCTACGACATGGGCTTCGGCGACATCAGCGCGCTGGTGGAGTTCAATGCCGCACAGCCCGGCGCACCGCTGGTGCAGGCGGTCTACCAGTACTACAACCGCGCGCCCTTCGTGATCATCGGCCGCAAGGACCGCGGCATCACCACCGACTTCAAGAGCCTGCAGGGCAAGCGCATCGCGGCCGCCGCGGTCGAATCGACCCGCCGCGCCTGGCCGATGGCCGCCAAGCACGCCGGCATGAAGGTGGATGCGTTCGAGTGGGTCACCACCGATTTCTCGCAGCGCGACAACGTCATCATCCGCGGCGACGTGGACGGCGCCACCTACTTCCACGATTCGGCGCTGTCGCTCTTCCAGCGGCTCGACCCGGCGCAGCTCAGCGTGCTGTCGTATGCGGAGGCGGGGCTCAACCTGTACGGCAACGCGATCCTCGCCTCGAGCAGGCTGATCGCCGAGAAGCCCGACCTCGTGCGCGGCTTCCTGCGGGCGACGAACCGCGCGCTGATGGAAACGCTGGCCGATCCGGTCGCCGCCATGGCCTACGTGAAGCGGCGCGAACCGATGATCGACGAGAAGGTCGAGGCCGAACGCTTCAAGATCACCGCGCGCTACATCACCGCTGCCGACACACGCGCCCACGGCCTGGGCGACGTGCGCCCCGAGCTGGTGGCGCAGCAGGTGGCCGAGGTCAGCCAGACCTTCGGCCTGAAGCAGGCGCCCAGCGCCGACGGCATCTACAACCTGTCGTTCCTGCCGCCGAAGGCCGAGCGCCTGCTCAAGGCCTGACACCGGCCATGGACACGCTGAACGACAACGACGCGCGCTATCTGCGCCGCGCGATCGAGCTCTCCACCCTCGCCTCGCGCGCAGGCAGCCGGCCCTTCGGCGCGGTGGTGGTGGCCGCCGACGGCCGGGTACTGGCCGAGGCGCACAACGACAACGCCGCCACCGGCGATTGCACCGCGCACGCCGAGGTCAACGCGCTGCGCATCGCCAGCCCGAAGCACGGCCGCGACGTGCTGGCCGGCGCCACGATGTACGCCTCCGGCGAGCCCTGCGTGATGTGCGCCGGGGCGATCTTCTGGTCGAACATCCGCCGCGTGGTGTTCGGCATCGACGCCGTCAGCCTGCGCACCTTCCGCGCGACGCAGGCCGGCGCGGGCGACGTGCAGATGTCGTGCCGCGACGTGTTCGCCGCCGCGCCCCATGCCATCGAGACCCTCGGCCCCGCGCTGCTCGACGAGGCCGCCGCGCCGCACCGTGCCTTCTGGAATCTCTGAGACCCGCCTTTAATGGAACTGGAGCAAACGCCATGACCGTCGCCTCTCTTGAAGAACTGGCCAAGGAGTCCCGCATGGGGTCCATGGGGTCGGAAACCAGCACCCGCGAGATCCGCCGCATCGACCTGTCGGACTTCGACCGCCGCAAGGCCGAGATCACCGAGCAGCTCTGGGCCGCGTCGGTCGACATCGGCTTCTTCCAGCTCGTGAACCACGGCATCGACGTGGCCGAGATCCGCCGCGCGTTCAAGACGGCCGAGTCCTTCTTCGCGCTGCCCGACGGCGTGAAGGCGCGCCACCCGCTGAAGAAGGCCTTCAACGCCGGCTGGGAAAGCCGCGCCCAGGTGCGCCCCTCGACCGGCACGCCGGACCAGAAGGAGTCGTACCAGATCACCCGCCCGCACATGGACGGCCTGTGGCCGGGCGAAGCCGTGCTGCCCGGCTTCGAACAGACCATGCTGGCGTTCGAAGCGCGCTGCTGGGAAGTGGCGATGCGCGTGCTGTCGTGCTTCGCCGACCGCCTCGGCTTCGAGACCGACTTCTTCACCAAGGCGCACGACCCGAGCGTGCCGGCCTACCAGAGCACGCTGCGCCTGCTGCACTACTTCGCGATCCCGCCGGAGCAGCGCGACCACATGGGCCTGTGGCGCGCCGGTGCGCACACCGACTACGACTGCCTGACGCTGCTGTTCCAGCAGACCGGCCAGGGCGGCCTGCAAGTGTTGCCGGGCAAGGAGATGGAAAGCCGTGCGTGGACGCCGATCGAGCCGGCGGACGACGTCATCACCTGCAACATCGGCGACATGCTGATGCGCTGGAGCGACGACCAGCTGCCGTCGAACTTCCACCGCGTGAAGAACCCGCAGCCCCACGAATACCAGGGTGCGCGCTACAGCCTGGCCTTCTTCGCGCAGGCCAACCGCGACGTGGTGGTCCAGGGCCCCGCGAAGAAGTACGAGCCGATCACGGCGGAGGACTACCTCTACCGCCGCGTCAACGCGAATTTCGCCAAGTACTGACCCGCCTACCGGTAGGCGACGAAGCGGCGCTGCACGTGGCGCGGTGACTCGATCTCGTCGACGATGGCCACGGCCAGGTCGGCCACCGAGATGCCGGCGGGCTGGCCGCCGTCCATCGGCACGTCGTCGGTGCCCACGCGGTAGGCGCCGGTGCGCTCGCCCGGGGCGAGGCCGATCGGGGGCGACAGGAAGGTCCAGTCCAGCGCGCCGCGCTGACGGATGCGGTTCAGCGCCTCGCGCGCGGCCAGCGCACCCTGCTTGTAGGCGGCCGGGAACTCCGGCGTGTCGACGAGCTGCAGGCCTGGCGCCACGTAGAGGCTGCCGGCACCGCCCACCACCAGCACGCGCTTCACGCCCGCGGCCTGCACGCCGTCGAGGATGGCGTCGGTGCCGCGCAGGAACAGGTCGTGGATCTGCGGCTCGGTCCAGCCCGGGTTGTAGGCGTCGACGACGGCATCCTGGCCGGCCACCGCGGCCGACACCTGGCCGGCGTCCAGCGCGTCGGCCCGCACCACCGCCAAGCCTTCACGCGGGGCGTACTTGCCGGTGTTGCGGGCCAGCGCGGTGACGGCGTGGCCGCGGCGCAGCAGTTCTTCCAGCACGGCCGAGCCGACAAAGCCGGTGCCGCCGATGAGTGCGATCTTCATGGGTTCCATCCAACGGGTTGCATCAGGCTGGAACGATAGGATCTTCACAATCACTCGGGAAGTCTGCCCAGGCTTCCATGACCATGAAGCCAGCCTTCAAGATAAAGTCTGGCCGCCGAGGGATTGGCTGGACATCGCAAAACGGCTGCGGTCTACTCGATCGCGTCGTGGCAGCGGGTCGGCCACGGGTTGCAGTACACGCCGCCCGGCAGCATGGCTGCCTCTTCGTGAACCGACTTCTCATGACACTGCGCATCCTCCTCACGTTCGCACTGGGCCTGCTGATCACGGCCGCGCAGGCGCAGCGGACCCTCACCCTCGCCGCGGAAGACGACTGGGCGCCCTATTCGTCGATGAAGGCCGATCGCTCGGGCGTCGAAGGGCTGTCTCCGGACCTGGTGCGCGCCGCCTTCCGCACCCAGGACATCGAGGTGAACTTCCTGGTGGTGCCCTTCTCGCGCTGCCTGATGTACGCCGAGACGGGGCGCGTGGCGGGCTGCTTCAACGCCACGATCACCGAAGCGAACCGGAACACCTACCACTGGCATGCCACGCCGCTCTTCCATGAAGACCTGGCCATCTTCGCGCGCAGCGACGCGGCCCGCGCCGGCCTCACCGAGAAGCACCTGGAGGGCAAGCTGGTCGGCATCACCGCCGGCTACACCTACCCTACGAGCTTCATGACCAACCCGCGCATCACCCGCCAGAGCGCGAATTCCGACGCCAACCTGCTGAACATGCTGGCGGCCGGCCGCGTGGAATACATCCTGCTCAACACCATGCCGGGCTACATGCGCATCGCCAATACCCCCGCGCTGCAGGGCCGCGTCAAGCTCGTCGGGACCTTGCAGACCGACGGATTCTGGATCGCGTTCTCCAAGCAGGCGGCCGGCGGCGAGGCGCTGGCCGCCACCTTCGAGCAAGGCCTGCTCGCGATCAAGGCGAGCGGCGAGTACGACCGCATCACCACCCGATTCCGTCGCCAGTTCGGGCTGTAGCCTCCTCCACCCCCAGCCGGATGCGCATGGAACCCGCCCGCCTCTCCTGCGAGGGCACACGGCGCGGGGCGCTGCGCGCCCTCGCCGCAGCACTCGCCGCCAGCCTGGCCGCCGCCGGCCGCCGGGCCGCCGCTGCCGGACAGGCCGAGGTCGGCTTCATCCGCAACATCCCCCCGTTTGCCGACGAGTTCGCCCGCGACGGCATCTTCGTCGACCTCATGCGCATGGCGCTGCAGGCCGACGGCCGGGTGATGGTGCCCCGCTTCTTCCCGAACCTGCAGCTGGAATTCGATCCGCTGGCCCGCTTCCCGAACCTGTCGATGTACGTGGGTGCCCAGGCCGGCCCGCCCACGCGCTACCCGGCGGTGAAGCTCTACGAGTTCCACGACGTGGCCGTCACCAAGGCGCGCCTCGGCCTGCGCATCGACAGCTTCCGCGATCTGGTCGGCAAGCGTGTGCTGGCCTATGGCGGGGCGCACCAACTGCTCGGGCCGGCCTTCAACCGCTTTCACCGCCACCTGCTGGCCGACTCGCCCGCCTACGCGGAGACGCAGAACCGGCTCGCCCAGAACCAGGCCTTCTGGCAGGAACAGGTCGACGTGATCCTGATCGACCGGGACATCTTCCACTACCACCGCAAAGTGCTGGCGGCCCGCAAAGACAGTGATACTCCGGGCATCGACTATGCAGAAAAAGTCACTTTCCACGAGATCTTTCGCGAACCGGTGAGCGTGCATGCCGTCGGCCGCTCCGCCGGCGACATGCAACGCCTCGAACATCAGCTCAAAACGATGAAAAGCACGGGCGCCTTCCAACAAATTGTCGACCGATACACACAGATGACGCCGCCGCGGACGCCGTCGCCGCTTCGATGACGCCTTCGATCACCCGGCGCATGACCGTGCTGATCCTCGCGATCAGCGTGGTCATCGCGGCGGTTTCGGCGGCATACCAGATCCACAGCGGCTACCGGGCGGGCGTGCGTGCGATCGAAGACACCTTCGACATCATCGCCAACAGCCATGTGCCCGCGCTCGCCGCCAATGTCTGGCTGCTGGACCAGAACCTGGTCGAGAAGCAGCTCGACGGCATCGCGCAACTGCCCGACATCGTGCACGCCCGCCTGAGCGGCAACCTGCCCTGGCAGGCGCGTGCAGCGGGCGCCGCGGTCCCGGACGACGCGGACGACGGCTCATCCCTGCGCAGGGAGTTCGAACTCCGTTACACGGATCCGCTCGACAGGCGCCAGACCCATTCGATCGGCCAGCTCCACGTGGAAGCGTCGCTGCAGGGCCTGCATGGCCGCCTGTGGCAGACCGGCACGGCAATCGTGATCACCGAGATCGTCCGCGCGGCCGTCCTGGCCTTCGCCATCATTTTGGCGATGCGCCAGCTGATCACGCGGCATCTCAGCCACATCGCCGCCTATTCGTCGAAGATGACCATCGACAACCTCGACAGCCCGCTCAAGCTGCCGGATCGCGGGCGCCACCAGCGTGATGAGATCGACGCCTTGGCGAGCGCCATCAACGGCATGCGCGTCTCGTTGCGCACCGAGATGGAACGCCGGCGCGAATCCGAGCGCCTCAGCCAGCAACTCGCCATCGAGAAGGAGGCGGCCGAGCTGGCCAACGGCGCGAAGAGCGAGTTCCTCGCCAACATGAGCCACGAGATCCGCACGCCGATGAATGCGGTCATCGGCATGTCGCACCTGGCACTGCAGTCCGGCCTCGATGCCCGGCAGACCAACTACATCCAGAAGGTGCACACCTCGGCGAAGCTGCTGCTGGGCATCATCAACGACATCCTCGATTTCTCGAAGATCGAATCCGGCAAGCTGGAGATCGAATCGGTCGAGTTCAGCCTGATCGACACGATCGATGCGCTGATCGACATGATCAGCCTGAAGGCCGACGAGAAGGACATCGAGCTGCTCATCCGGCAGAGCCCAACGCTGCCCGACATGCTCGTCGGCGACCCGCTGCGCCTTCAGCAGGTGTTGGTGAACCTGGCAGGCAACGCCGTCAAGTTCACCTCGCGCGGCGAGGTCGTCATCGGCATCGAGGAGCTGGAGCGCGACGCCGGCAGCGTGCTGCTGAGCTTCTGGGTCGAGGATTCCGGTGTCGGCATCAGCGAGGCGCAGCAAGCCAAGCTGTTCCAGCCGTTCGCGCAGGCCGACACCACCACCTCGCGCCGCTATGGCGGCACCGGCCTGGGCCTGGCGATCAGCCAGCAGCTCGTGCGGTTGATGGGCTCGCACATCGAGGTGCGCAGCCAGCTCGGCGCGGGCAGCCGCTTCTCGTTCACGCTGCGGCTGGGCGTGGCGGCTTCACCCCGCTCGTCCCCCGTGCCGCCAGCGGCGGGGACACCGCCGCTGGGCGGCCGCCTGCTGGTGGTGGACGACAACGAGAGCGCGCGCACCATCCTGGTGGCGATGGCGGCCCAGTTCGGCTTCGACGTGACGGCGGTCGGCAGCGGGGAAGCGGCGATCGAGACGGTCGCCCGGGAGCAACGCCAAGGCCGGCCCTTCAACATCGTGCTGCTCGACTGGAAGATGCCGGGCATGGACGGTGTGGAGTGCGCGGTGCGGCTTCGCCAGGCCGCGACGGCGCCGATCGACGTGCTCATGGTCACGGCGTTCAGCCGCGACGAGGTGCTCAAACGCATGCGGCAGCAGCATGTGGCGGTCTGCGCCGTGCTGACCAAGCCGGTGACGCCGTCCACGCTGTTCGACGCCTGCTGCGCCGCGCTCGGCCGTGCGGAATCGCGCGGCCAGCCGGTGGCCCGCAAGGAAACCACCCCTGGGGAGCGCGAGCGCCTGCGGGGCCTGCGCGTGCTGCTGGCGGAGGACAACGACATCAACCAGGAACTCGCGCTGGAGCTGCTGCACCGCGTGGGCATCGTCACGACGGTGGCCGCCAACGGCGACGAGGTGCTGCAGCGGCTGGAGGAGCAGACCTTCGACGGCATCCTGATGGACTGCCAGATGCCCGTCACCGACGGCTACGAGGCGACGCGGCGACTGCGCAGCGACCCGCGCTGGCAGCGGCTGCCGGTGATCGCGATGACGGCCAACGCGATGACCGGCGACCGCGAGCGGGTGCTGGCCGTCGGCATGAACGACCACGTCGCCAAGCCGATCGACGTCGACGACCTGTACCGCACCCTCGCCCGCTGGCTGCGCCCCGCCGACCCGCCGGTGCTGCCGGCGCCCCCCGGCACCGCGGCCGGCCTGCCGCCGCTCGACGCCCTGCCCGGGATCGACCTGCATACCGGTCGCGCCCGCACGCTGGGCAACGAAGGCCTGTACCGGCGCATGCTGCGCATGTTCGGCCAGGGCCAGCGGCACGTGATCGACGAATTCCGCGCGGCCCACGACGCGGGCGATGGCGCCTCGGCGGCTCGCGTCGTGCACACCTTGCGCAGCACCGCCGCGACGATCGGCGCCCGCGGCGTGGAGCTCGCGGCGCAGGCGCTGGAGGACGCGCTGCGGCGCCACGCCGCGCGCGGTGACATCGAGGCCGCCGTGGAGGTGCTGGCCCAGGAGGTGGCGATCGTCCTCGAGGGCCTCGACACGCTGCCGTGACACGCGCCGGACGCAGGCGGCCGGCCGCTGCGAGACAATGCCGCCCCTCGCATCCGTGCCCCTGCCGATCCTGCCGCCATGACCGACGAACTCGCCCCCCGCCGCCCCATCCGCAGCTTCGTGCTGCGCGCCGGCCGCATGGGCACGGGCCAGCAGCGGGCGCTTGCGGAACTGGGGCCGCGCTTCCTGCTGCCCTACGGCCCGCATCCGCTCGACTACGCCGCCGTGTTCGGCCGCCGGGCCCCGGTGGTGCTGGAGATCGGTTTTGGCATGGGAGGCGCGACGGCGCAGATCGCGGCCGGCCGGCCGGACACCGACTTCATCGGCGTGGAGGTCCACGAGCCGGGTGTCGGCGCCTTGCTCAAGCACATCGGCGAACAGGGCCTGACCAACCTGCGGCTCGTGCAGCACGACGCGGTGGAAGTGCTGCGCACGATGATCCCCGAGTCCTCGCTGGCCGGGGTGCACGTGTTCTTCCCGGACCCATGGCACAAGAAGCGCCACCACAAGCGGCGCCTGCTGCAGCCCGAGTTCGTCGCCCGGCTCGTGCGCCACATCGCGCCGGGCGGTTACCTGCACTGCGCAACCGACTGGGAAGACTACGCGCAGCAGATGCTGGAAGTGCTTGGCGCCGAACCCGCGCTGCGCAACACGGCCGAGGGTTACGCGCCGCGGCCCGACTACCGCCCGCTCACCAAGTTCGAGCAGCGCGGATTGAAGCTGGGGCACGGCGTGTGGGACCTGGTGTTCACGCGCACACCGGCCGCCGCAGCCACGGCCTGATCAGCGCGCCGTGCGGTACGGCTCCTCGAACTGCAGGAAGTCGCGCTCGGCGACGGCCTCCGCCACCCAGGCCGCCACGCCGGGCGAGGCCCACACGCGGTCGGCATAGGCCTGCACCGCTTCGGGCAGCGCCACGCCGTACGTGCGCAGCCGGCCGGCCACGGGCGCGTAGTACGCGTCGGCCGCGCTGAAGTCGCCGAACAGGAACGGCCCTGCGCTGGCCTGCAGTGCCGTCGACCACATCTGCACGATGCGGTCCAGGTCGCGCCGTACGCCGGGCTGCGCGGCCAGCACGCGCGCGCCGACGTCGGGCAGCGAGGCCTCGATGTTCTGCGGCCAGTGCTCACGCAGCGCGCCGAAGCCGGCATGCATCTCGGCGCACAGGCTGCGCGCGCGGGCACGGTCCCCGCGAGCGCGCGGCCACACCGGGTGCTCGGGGTGGCGCTCCGCCAGGTACTCGACGATGGCGAGCGAATCCCACACCGCCAGTCCCTCGTCGACCAGCACCGGCACGCGGGCGACCGGCGAGATCCTGGCCAGCTCCGTGAAGAAGGCGGCGCCCGGATCCTGGTCGAAGCGCAGCCGGCGTTCCTCGAACGGAATGCCGAAGTGCCGCAGCAACACCCAGGGGCGCATGGACCACGACGAATAGTTTTTGTTGCCGATCACGAGTTGCAGCATGGTGTCCTCTCCTTGGGGCGGCCATGCTAGCCCCGCACACCGGTGCGGCGCGGCTTGCCCGGGCATGAAATCTCCGCATCGCAGTGATGCGCAGGGCGCAAGGCCGCGGCGCGCGCGGACGGGTCAGGCCGACCAGTCGACCCAGCCGCTCCAGGCCGTCAGCAGCACGATGCCGCCGAAGACGATGCGGTACCACGCGAAGACCGTGAAGTCGTGCGACGAGACATAGCGGATCAACCAGCGGATGCACAGCAGCGCGCTGATGAAGGCAAAGACCAGCCCCACGGCGAACATCGGCGCATCGGCCATGCTGAGCGCCGCGCGCTCCTTCCACACCGAATAGGCGCCGGCACCCATCAAGGTCGGGATCCCGAGGTAGAAGCTGAACTCGGCGGCGGCCTTGCGCGAGAAGCCGAAGATCATCGCGCCGATGATCGTGGAGCCCGACCGGCTGGTGCCGGGCACCAGCGCGACGCACTGGATGAGCCCGACCTTGAGCGCATCCAGCGCCGTCATGTCGTCGACCGTCTCCACCCGGGCGTGGCGCACGCCTTCGAGATCGCGCTCGCCGAAGCGGCTGCGGTGCCGGCGCTCGACCCACAGGATCACCAGCCCGCCGACGATGAACGCGATGGCCACCGGCACCGGATGGAACAGGCTGGCCTTGATCGCGCTGCCGAACGCCAGCCCCAGCACCACGGCCGGGATGAAGGCGATGAGCACGTTGCGCGCGAAGCGCTGCGCCACCGGATCGTGCGTGATGCCCGAGACGGTGCGGCCCAGCCGCTCGCGGTACTCCCAGACCACCGCGAACATCGCGCCGGTCTGGATGGCGATCTCGAACACCTTGGCCGCGTTGCCGTGGAACTTCAGCAGCGATGCAGCCAGGATCAGGTGGCCCGTGGAAGAAATCGGCAGGAACTCCGTGAAGCCCTCGACCAGGCCCATCACCGCAGCCTTCACCAGCAACATCACATCCACGTACAGGCCTCCTTGCCAAGCGCTCGGCTCCAAACAGCCGGCGATCATAGCGGCCGGCCCGTGACGGCCTGCACGCCATGCGCGGATGTCAATCCGGGAGAGCCCCAGCCGCCGCCGCGTCCAGCGTGATCTCGATGCCGCGGGACGTGACCTGCACGTCGACCGCCTGCACGCCCAGGCGCGCCAGCCGTTCGGCCTGCGACGCCGAGGCCCGCCAGACCACTTGGCCTTCGAGCAGCTGCTCGGCCAGCAGCAGCGCCGCGTTGTGCAGGGGCGCGGGCCAATTGCCGCCCGCGTCCTGCACGTCGAGCGTCGACACGCGCACGCCCGAGAGCTTCAACGCCATGTCCCGCGGATCGAAGCGCAGCTGGCTGTCCGCATCCAGGCGGCCGCGCAGCCGCTTGCGCGACAGGCGCTCGGTGGCGTCCACGTTCAGCACCGCGGCCACCCGGCCCCGCTCGGGCAGCAGGCGCACCTGGGGCCGCTGCACCTCGATGTCGAGCACCGCCATCAGCCGCTGCTGCACGGGGAAGTGTTCGGCCAGCTTCTCCTGCAGCTGGGCTTCGGTGATGACGATCGTGCGCGGCAGGCCGAGGGGCATGCAGCCGGTGGTGATCGCCGCAGCGACCATCGCGGCGATCCAGAAACGTCGGGGGTGTCGAGGTGCCATGCGCCGCAGCTTACCGAAGCCGGCCGCCGCGGTTGACCCCGCCGGACGGCAGAGGCTACATTACTGACCGACCAGTCAGTAACAAGCCCTCCCGATGTCCCCTGCTGCCGCGCCGAGTGCCGCACCCCGTCAACGCCGAAAGGAAGCGCGTCCCCAGGAACTGCTGGCCGCCGCGCTGGAGGTGTTCGTCGAGAAGGGGTTCGCCAACAGCCGGTCCGAGGAGGTCGCCGCGCGTGCGGGCGTGTCCAAGGGCACGCTGTACCTCTACTACCCCAGCAAGGAAGAACTGCTGAAGGCCGTGATCCGGCATTACCTGGGCGACGAGGTCGCCGCCGGAGGGGCGGAGATCGCGCAGCACGCCGACGACGACCCGGAGGTGGCGTTCGGCGTGCTGGCACGCTGGTGGCAGCGCATGTACGACAGCCCCGCCTCCGGCGTGTTCAAGCTCATCGTGACCGAGGCGCGCAACTTCCCGGAGATCTCCGCGTTCTACGTCAGCGAGGTCATGGTCCCAGGCGAGCGCCTGATCGGCCAGATGATCGAGCGCGGCATCGCCAGGGGCCAGCTGCGGCCCGCCACCATCGCGCACGTGACCCATTCGCTGCTGCTGCCGCTGGTGATGCTGTGCCTGCACAAGCACGCCCTGGGCGCCTGCATGCACGAGGCCGAGGACATGGTCGATCCGCACCGTTTCATCGACGACCACATCGCGCTGGTGGTGCGTTCGCTTCGGATCGACGCGCCGCTGCCGAAATAAACTTCCACGCTTCGCCCGCATTTCCGCCGACTTTCGCGCCCAACGCCATGAACATCGAACAAGCCCGCTTCAACATGATCGAGCAGCAGATCCGCCCGTGGGACGTGCTCGACCAGGATGTGCTGTCCCTGCTGACGCGGGTGCAGCGCGAAGCGTTCGTCCCGCAGGCGCACCGCGCGCTGGCGTTCATGGACACCCAGGTGCCGCTGCCCGGGGGGCAGTCGATGCTCGAGCCCAAGATCGAGGCCCGCCTGCTGCAGGAACTCAAGGTCCGGCCCTCCGACCGCGTGCTGGAGATCGGTGCCGGCTCCGGCTACATGGCCGCGCTGCTGGCCGCGCAGGCGCAGCGCGTGACCACGCTGGAGATCAATCCCGAGCTCGCCGCCCTGGCGCGCGAGAACCTGCGCCGCGCCGGCGTGCTGAACGCCAAGGTCGTCGAGGCCGATGGCGTCGGCGGCCTGCCCGCCGAAGCACCGTTCGACGTGATCCTGCTGTCGGGTTCGGTCTCCGCGGTGCCGCAGGTCCTGCTGGCGCAGTTGAAGGAAGGCGGCAGGCTGGCCGCCATCGTCGGCCAGGAGCCCGTGATGCGCGCCGTGCTGATCACGCGCACGGGGGCGGCCGCCTACCAGCGCGAGGAACTCTTCGATACGGTCGCGCCCCGGCTGTCGGGCTTCGGCGAACCGACGCGCTTCAGCTTCTGAACGCATGCGCGGCCGGCCCGGCTTCGCTGCAATCACCCCCGCCCACGGCCCGCGACGTGCAGGTTGTCGCATGCCCGATAACGCCCTGAAAAAGGAGTTCTCCATGCGCCGTTCCCTGTTTCGCCGCCTGCTGCGCAGGCCGGCCGACGCCCTGCCGCTGGCGTGTGCGCTGGCGGCGGGTGCCGCCGGCAGCGCACACGCGCAGTCGCTGATCGAGCTGTACAACGCCGCCCGGCCCTACGACGCCACCTACCTGGCGGCGCGAGCGCAGGCCGATTCGGCGCAGTACCGCGCGGCGCAGGCCGATGCGCTGAGGCTGCCCAGCCTCGGGCTCGGCGCTTCGTACACCGATTCCGACACCGACTGGCGCACCCGCGGCGCCACGCTGCGCACCCACACGACCGCGGCCGCGCTGAACGGCCGGCAGACGGTGTTCAACCGGGCCAACGACGCCACCATCGGCCAGGCGCGGGTGCTGCTGGAGGCCAGCGGCGCGGAGCTGGAAACCGCCGAGCAGGACCTGGTGGTCCGCGTGGCCCAGGCGTACTTCGACGTGCTGGCCGCGCAGGACACGCTGTCCACCGCGCGGGCCAACAAACAGGCGATCGGCGAGCAGCTCGCCTCCGCCAAGCGCAACTTCGAGGTCGGCACCGCCACCATCACCGACACGCGCGAAGCGCAGGCGCGTTTCGACCTCGCCACCTCGCAGGAGCTGGCCGCCGACAACGACCTGCGCACCAAGAGCGTCGTGCTCGACCAGCTCGTGGGCCGCAGCAACGTGCAGCCCGATCCGCTGGCCCAGCCGGTGATGCTGCCCGAGCCCAGGCCGGCCGATGCGGAAGCCTGGGTCAACAGCGCATGGCAGGTGCACCCGGGCATCCGGCGCGCACAGGCCGGCCTGGACAACGCCAAGCTCGAAACCGAGAAGGCCCGGGCCGGCCACCTGCCCACCGTGGAGCTGGTGGCGCGCTTCGGCGGCCAGCGCCAGCGCGGCAACGCCGCCGAGCTGCCCGGCAACAGCGTGCCCGCCACCGTCGGGGTGGAGATGAACCTGCCGCTGTTTGCGGGCTTCTCCGTGCAGAACCGGGTCAAGGAAACGCTGTCGCTGGAAGAGAAGGCACGCAACGACCTCGAAGCCGCCCGCAGGGCGGTGGCCACCGCCACACGCACCGCGTACTTCCAGGTGCAGTCGAGCCTCGCGCAGGTGCGCGCGCTGGAAGCCGCCGAAACCTCGAGCAAGCTCGCGCTGGAAGCGACGCAGCTCGGCTACCGGGTCGGCGTGCGCGTCAACCTCGACGTGCTCAACGCGCAAACGCAGCTCTTCACCACGCAGCGCGACCTGGCCTTCGCGCGCTACAACGTGCTGCTCGGCACGCTGCGGCTGAAGCAGGCCGCCGGCCAGCTCGGCGGCGAAGACCTGCTCGCCATCAATGCCCTGCTGACCCGCTGACCCCGCGGCCGGCGCATCCGGCCCGCAGCCGCTAGCATGCACGGGCCATCGCAAAGGGAACCCATGCGTCAGCTGCAACTCCGCGTCAACGGCCGGCCCGCGGCGGCCGCCGCCGAACCCAACACCCTGCTCGTCGACCTGCTGCGCGGCCCGCTGGGCCTGACCGGCACGCACATCGGTTGCGACACCAGCCAGTGCGGCGCCTGCACCGTGCTGCTCGACGGCGAGGCCGTCAAGAGCTGCGCGGTGCTGGCGGTGCAGGCCGAGGGGCGCTCGGTCACGACCATCGAGGGCCTCGCGCCCGAAGGTGGCCCGCTGCACCCGGTGCAGGAGGCCTTCGTCGCCTGCCACGGCCTGCAGTGCGGCTTCTGCACCCCGGGCATGGTGATGACCGCCGTCTGCCTGCTGAAGACCGATCCTCGGCCCAGCGCCGAACGCATCGCGCACGCGCTGGAAGGCAACCTGTGCCGCTGCACCGGCTACGCCAACATCGTCGAATCGGTGCAGGTCGCCGCGCGCGCGATCGCGCAAGGCAGCCAGCCATGAGCGCGCCGGGCCGCTCCCCAAGCGCTCATCCCGGAGCACGCAGTGCGGAGGGCAGTCCCATGAGCAGCGCCCCCGTCGACACCGGCCGTTTCGGCAGCGGCCACACGGTGCGCCGGGTCGAGGACCCGGCGCTGGTCACCGGCCGCGGCCGCTTCACCGACGACGTGGCCCCCGCCGGCCAGGTGCACCTGGCGTTCGCGCGGTCGACCTATGCGCATGCACGCATCGTGTCGATCGACACCGCCCCGGCGCTCGCCCTGCCCGGGGTGCTCGCCGTCTACACCGGTGCCGACCTGGCGGCGGCGGGCGTCGCGCCGATGCCCGGCATCGGCGCCTTCAAGCGGCCCGACGGCAGCCCCGGCGCCACCCCGCCGCGGCGCGCGCTCGCGCACGAGACCGTGTACTTCGTCGGCGAGGCGGTTGCCGCCGTCGTCGCCGAGACGCGCGAGGCTGCGCGCGAGGCCGCGGCCTCGCTGTGGATCGACTACGAGGAACTGCCCGCCGTCACCGACCCGGTGCAGGCCGTCACGCCCGGCGCACCGGTGCTCTGCGCCGAGGCGCCCGACAACGTCGCCGCCGAGATGCGCCACGGCGATGCCGCCGCGACGCAGGCCGCGTTCGCCCGGGCCGCGCACGTCGTCTCGGTCGACATCGTGAACCAGCGACTGGCCGCCAGCCCGATGGAGCCGCGCTGCACGCAGGCCGCATGGGACGCCGCCGCCGGCCGGCTCACCGTGCGGCTGTCCAACCAGATGCCCACCGCCGTGCGCAACGGCCTGGCGGACGCCCTGCCCGGCCTCACGCGCGACAACGTGCGCGTGCTCGTTGACGACGTCGGCGGCGGCTTCGGCATGAAGACCGGCCTCTACCCCGAGGACATCGCCGTGGCGCACGCGGCACTCGCGCTGAAGCGGCCGGTGAGCTGGCGGGCCGAGCGCATCGAGGAGTTCCTCGCGTCGACGCACGGCCGCGACGTGCTCACGCACGCCGAACTCGCGCTCGACGCGGACGGCCGCGCGCTGGCGCTGCGCGTGCGGTCGCTGGCCAACGTCGGCGCGCACGCCACCGCCCCGGGCGTGGCCATCCAGGTGCTCATCGGGCCGTGGGTGTCGACCAGCATCTACGACCTGCAGACCATCGACCTGCACTTCACCGCGGTGCTGACCCACCGTGCGCCCACCGGGGCCTACCGCGGCGCGGGCCGCCCCGAGGCGATCTACGTGATGGAGCGGCTGATGGACGCCGCCGCCCGTGCGCTCCAGCTCGATCCGGCGGAGCTGCGCCGGCGCAACATGATCCGGCCCGGGCAGATGCCGTACCGCAACCCGATGGGCCAGACCTACGACAGCGGCCGCTTCGAGCAGATCCTCGACCAGGGACTCGAGCTCGCCGACTGGCACGGCTTAGGCGCCCGCCGCGAAGCGAGCCGCGCCCGCGGCCGGCTGCGCGGCCGCGGCATCGCCACCTTCCTCGAATGGACCGGCGGCAATGCCCTGGAAGAGCGCGTCGCGATCGACGTCACGGCCGACGGCTACATCGAGGTGAGCTCCGCCACCCAGGCCATGGGCCAGGGCATTGCGACCAGCTACACCCAGCTGGCCGTCGACGTGTTCGGCGTGCCGATGGACCGCATCCGCATCCTGCAGGGCGATACCGACCGTGCCAACGGCTTCGGCAGCGCGGGGTCGCGCTCCCTCTTCACTGGCGGCTCCGTGGTGCAGCTCGCATCGGAGCGCGCCGTCGAACAGGCCCGGGAGCTCGCGGCCGAGACGCTCGAGGCGCCGGCGGCCGACATCGAGTACCGCGCCGGCCGGCTGACGGTGGCCGGCACCGACCTCGGCATCGGCCTGTTCGACCTCGCCGGGCGGCAGCCCGACCGGCGCATCCGCGTCGACGTGACCCACGCCGCGAGCGCCCCGAGCTGGCCGAACGGCTGCCACGTCTGCGAGGTCGAGATCGACCCCGCCACCGGCGAGGTGGCGATCGTCGCGTATGCGTCGGTGAACGACATCGGCCGCGTCGTGAGCCCTGCGATCGTGCGCGGGCAGATCGAGGGCGGCGCGGTGCAGGGCATCGGCCAGGCGCTGTCGGAGCAGGTCGTCTACGACCGCGAGTCCGGCCAGCTGCTGACCGCCAGCTTCCTCGACTACGCGATGCCGCACGCCGACGGCTTCGTCGGTTTCAAGACGCGGTTCGACACCTCCATCCCGTGCCTCACCAACCCGCTGGGCGTCAAGGGCGTGGGCGAGCTCGGCACCATCGGCGCGACACCCGCCGTGGTCAACGCAGTGATCGATGCGCTGGACCACGCCGGCCTCGGGCGCGACGCCGAGCGCATCCAGATGCCGGTCACGTCCGAGCGGGTGTGGCGGGCGCTGCGGTCCGACTTCGATCCGCCGCCGCTGGCGGCGCTGCCGGGCGGGGCGGGCTGATCAGGCGTCGGGGGGCCGCCCGGCGATCACCACCTCGATGATGCGCCGCGCCATGCGCTCGGTGGCGCCGCGGTGCGCCGCGGCGAACTCGAAGGCGTTCTGCACCCAGGCATTGCGCTGCGGGTCGGAGGCCAGCGCCGCCGCGCGCTGCACGCCGTCGCTCATCTCGGCCACGCGCACCGACGCGCCCGCGCGCAGCGACAGCTCCGCCGCTTCGTCGAAGTTGAAGGTGTGCGGGCCCATCACGACGGGGCAGCCGCAGGCGGCGGCCTCGATCAGGTTCTGCCCGCCCAGCGGTGCGAAGCTCCCGCCCAGCAGCGCCACATCGGCGAGCGCGTAGTACAGCGGCATCTCGCCCATCGAATCGCCCAGCCACACGTCGGCCTGCGCCGCCTCCGCCGGCGGGGTATCGCCCCAGCTGCTGCGGCGCGCCAGCGTGAAGCCGCTGTTGTCGACCAGCAGCGCCACCTCGTTGAAGCGCTGCGGATGGCGCGGCACGATCAGCAACAAGGGGCGCGGCGCGGGCAGCGCACGCCAGGCGGCCAGCAGCATGTGCTCCTCGCCCTCGCGCGTGCTGGCTGCCAGCACCACCGCGCGCGGGCCGTGGTTGAGCGGCTCGCGCCATTGCAGGCCGCGCGCCAGCAGCTTGGGCGGCGGCGCGACGTCGTACTTCAGGTTGCCGCAGACCTCGACCCGCGGTGCGCCCGCCTGCTGCAGGCGCTGCGCATCGCCGTCGGTTTGCGCCAGCACGCGCGTGAGGCTCTGCACCGCGGGGCGCAGCAGCAGTGCGAACCGCTCGCCCTTGCGCTGGCTGCGCTCGGACAGGCGGGCGTTGGCGAGCACGATGGGCAGCCGCGCCTGCCGCGCGGCCTGCAGCAGGTTGGGCCAGATCTCCGTCTCCATCAGCACGCCGGCCAGCGGCCGGTAGCGGCGCAGGAAGCGCCGCGTGGCCCCGGGCGTGTCGTAGGGCAGCCAGGTCTGCACGTCCTCCTCGCCCAGCAGCGCCCGGCCGGCTTCCAGGCCGGTGGCGGTGCTGCAGGTGAGCACGAGCCGCATGCCCGGCATGTGCGCCCGCAGCGCGGCGATCAGCGGCTCAGCGGCGCGCGTCTCGCCGAGCGACACGGCATGCAGCCAGATCACGCGGCCCTTGATGGCGCGGCGGCGCGTGCGGTAGAAGCCCAGCCGTTCGCGCACGCGCCGTCGGTAGGCGGGCTCCCGGCGGCCCCGCCACCACAGCCGCAACAGGTACAGCGGCGTGAGGACGGTCAGCAGCGCGCCGTACAGCTGTCGCGCAAGCCAGTGGGACATTCGCCCTGCAGGAAGAACCCGTCGATGGAGGACCGCCCGGCGCTCAGTGCGCGGAGGCGGCCACCTGCGCGTCGGGCTTGACGGCGCGCAAGCGCGCCATGAAGTCCGACTCGATGCGGTGCAGGGCCTCTTCGGTGTGGCCCTCGAAGCGCAGCACCAGCACCGGCGTGGTGTTGGAGGCGCGGATCAGGCCGAAGCCGTCGTCGAAATCCACGCGCAGGCCATCGGTCGTGACCACCTCGGCGCCGGGGAAGTCGGCGTTGGCCAGCAGCTTCTCGATCACCTCGCGCGGCTCGCCTTCGGCGCAGGCCACGTTCAGCTCGGGCGTGCTGAAGCTGGTGGGCAGCGCGTTCAGCACCGCGCTCGGGTCGTCGTGGCGGGAGAGGATCTCCAGCAGACGCGCCGCGGTGTAGCTCGCGTCGTCGAAGCCGTACCAGCGCTCGCCGAAGAACACGTGGCCGCTCATCTCGCCGGCGATCGGCGCCTTCACTTCCTTCATCTTGGCCTTGACCAGCGAGTGGCCGGTCTTCCACATCAGCGGCACGCCGCCGGCGGCCTTGATGGCCGGCGCCAGGCGCTGCGTGCACTTGACGTCGAAGATGATGGTGCCGCCCTTCACGCGGGTGAGGATGTCCTGCGCGAACAGCATGAGCTGGCGGTCGGGGTAGATGATCTGGCCGTCCTTCGTCACCACGCCCAGGCGGTCGCCGTCGCCATCGAAGGCCAGGCCGATGTCGGCCTCGGCGGCGTGCACCGTGCGGATCAGGTCCTGCAGGTTCTCGGGCTTGGAAGGATCGGGGTGGTGGTTCGGGAAATCGCCGTCGACCCGGCTGTACAGCGCGATGACCTCGCAGCCCAGCGCCTTCAGCAGCTGCGGCGCCGAGGCACCGGGAATGCCGTTGCCCGAATCGACCACCACCTTCAGCGGGCGCTTGAGCTTGCAGTCGCCGACGATGCGGGCGATGTACTCGGGCACGATGTCCATCGCGGCCGAGCGGCCCTTGCCGACGGTGTAGTCCTCGGCCTCCATGCGCCGGCGCAGGCCCTGGATCTCGTCGCCGTAGATGGCGCGGCCGGCCAGCACCATCTTGAACCCGTTGTAGTCCTTCGGGTTGTGGCTGCCGGTGACCTGGATGCCGCTGTTGCAGCCATGGCGGCCGCGCGTGGCCGCCACGTAGTACAGCATCGGCGTGGTGACGGCGCCGAGGTCGACCACGTCGAGCCCGGTGGACGCCAGGCCGCGGATCAACGCGGCGGCCAGGCCGGGGCCCGACAGGCGCCCGTCGCGCCCGACGGCGACCGCCTTCTCACCGGCGGCGACTGCTTCGGTACCAAAGGCCTTGCCCAGATGTTCTGCGAAAGTCTCGTCGATGGCTTGGCCGACGATGCCGCGGATGTCGTAGGCCTTGAAGGCCGAAGCAGTCACGTTCATTCATATCCTCCGTGCGGACCATTGTAGGCAGCGCTTGGCGTTTTCCCGGAGGCCGGGCACAGGTCCGAAAACGGCGAGTCGTGCCGGCCGCGGCGTCGACAATCACGCCATGGACACCGCAGCCGCCCCTGCCGAAGCCGACACGCCCGACGCCCGCTACGCCGCGCTCGCGGCGCGGGATGCGCGCTTCGACGGGCGCTTCTTCGTCGGTGTCACCTCCACCGGCATCTATTGCCGGCCGGTGTGCCGCGTGCGCCTGCCGCTGCAGCGCAACTGCCGCTTCTTCGGCAACGCCGCCAGCGCCGAGCAGGCCGGCTTCCGCCCCTGCCTGCGCTGCCGCCCCGAGCTGGCGCCGGGCCTGTCGTTCACCGATTCGTCGCAGGTGCTGGCGCAGCACGCGGCGCGGCTGATGGAGCAGGCGGTGATGGAAGGCCAGCCCGTCTCGCTGCCCGGCGTGGCCGGCCGCCTGGGCGTGACCGACCGCCACCTGCGCCGCATCTTCCAGGAGGCGCACGGCGTCTCGCCGATCGACTTCCTGACCACGCAGCGCCTGCTGCTCGCCAAGCGGCTGCTGACGGACACGGCGATGCCCGTCACGCACGTGGCGCTGGCCAGCGGCTACGGCAGCGTGCGGCGCTTCAACGCCGCCTTCGCCGAACGCTACCGGCTGAGCCCGAGCGCGCTGCGCCGCGAACCCGCCGGCCCGGAAGCCGGTGCACCGGTCCGCAGCCCGCGCGGCGCCATGCCGGCCGGCCGCGGGCGCGCACGGCCATCGCCGGCGCAGCCCGTGCTTCGCCTGGGCTACCGCCCGCCGTTCGATGTGCCGGGCGTTCTGCGCTTCTTCGCGCAGCGCGCGGTGCCCGGCATCGAGGCGGTGGACGGCCTCTCGCTGCGCCGCACGCTGGTCATGCCGCACGGCGCCGAGGCCCTCGCCGGCTGGCTCGAGCTACGCTTCGTGCCCGAGCGGCACGAGGTGCACGTGACCCTCTCGCCCGCGTTCGTGCCGGTGCTCGGCGCGGCGCTGCAGCGTGTGCGGCATGCGCTCGACCTCGACGCCGACCCGGCGCTGGTCGACCCCGTGCTCGCGACGCTGCCGATGGTGCCCGTGCCCGGCATCCGCCTGGCCGGCAGCTTCGACGGCTTCGAGACCGCGATGCGCGTGGTGCTGGGCCAGCAGGTCACGGTGGCCGCGGCGCGCACGCTGGCCAGGCGCATCGCCGAGCGCTTCGGCGAAGCGATCGAGACACCCTTCGCCGACCTGGTGCGCCTGCCGCCCACCCCGGCCGCCATCGCCCAGGCCGACCCCGAGGAGATCGGCCGGCTGGGCATCGTGCGCCAGCGCGTGCGGGCCCTGCAGGCGCTGGCCGCCGAGGTGCACGCCGGCCGCATCGCGCTGCACCGCGGCGCGCCGCTGGCCGCCACCATGGCCGCGATGCAGGCGCTGCCCGGCATCGGCGAATGGACGGCCCAGCTCATCGCGCTGCGCGCGCTGGCCTGGCCCGACGCCTTCCCCTCCACCGACATCGGCCTGCTCAACGCCCTGGGCACCCGCGACGTGGCCGCCGTGCTGGCGCAGGCCGAAGCCTGGCGCCCGTGGCGCGGCTACGCCGTGATGCGCCTCTGGCAACACCTCGAGACACTGAAATGACCCACGCCAAACTCCCCCGCCTCAGCGCGCAGTCGCGGCTGACCACGCCGCTGGGCCCGCTGACCATCGCCGTCACCGAACTCGGGCTCGCCGGCCTGTGGTTCGATGGCCAGTCGCACCACCCGGGCGTGCTGACCGCGCCGGTCGACGACCGCCACCGCTTCATCGTGCAGGCGCGCGACGCGCTGCGCCGCTACTGGGCGGGCGACGCGAGCGAGCCCTTCGGCGTGCCGCTGGACCTGCTGGGCACACCCTTCCAGCGTGCGGTGTGGATGGCGCTGCAGCACATCGCACCCGGCACCACACGCACGTATGCCGAGATCGCGGAACTGGCCGGGGCGCCTGCCGCGGTGCGGGCCGCGGGCGCGGCGATCGGCCGCAACCCGGTGAGCGTGATCGTGCCCTGCCACCGCGTGGTCGGCCGCGACGGCAGCCTTACCGGATATGCCGGCGGGCTCGACCGCAAGCGGGCGCTGCTGGCGCTCGAAGGCGCGGTGCCGGCGGGCTCGCGCAACGAGGAGCTGTTCGCGTGACGATGCGCCCCCGTGATCTGCTCGACCTGACGATGCTCGCGGCGCTGTGGGGCGCCGCCTTCCTCTTCATGCGCATGGGCGCGGCGGCCTTCGGCCCGGTGGCGCTGGCCGCCGTGCGCGTCGGCGGCGCCGCGTGTTTCCTGCTGCCCCTGCTGGCATGGCGGCGCGAGCTGCCGGCCCTGCGCGCGCACTGGCGGCCGGTGCTGGCGGTGGGCGTGGTGAACTCGGCGCTGCCGTTCCTGCTGTTCAGCTACGCCGCGCTGGCGATCAGCGCCGGCCTGTCGTCGATCTTCAACGCCACCGCGCCGCTGTGGGCCGCGCTCGTGGCGCGGGTGTGGCTGAAGGACAAGCTGCCCCGCTCGCGCGTGATCGGCCTGGCGATCGGCTTCGCCGGCGTGGCCTGGCTGGCATGGGACAAGGCCAGCCTCAAGCCCGGCGACCACGGCGTCAGCCCCGCCGCGGCGATCGCCGCCTGCCTGCTGGCCGCCTTCTTCTACGGCCTGGGCGCCAGCTGCACTAAGCGCTGGCTCACGGGCGTGCCGTTGATGCCGGTGGCGGCGGGCAGCCAACTGGGCGCCACGCTGTCGCTGGCGCTGCCGGCCGCCCTGGCCTGGCCGGCGCAACCGCCCGCCGCGGGCGACTGGGCCGCCGCCGCGATGCTGGCGGTGCTGTGCACCGGCGTGGCGTACCTGCTGTTCTTCCGCCTCATCGCCAACGTCGGGCCGGCGAACGCGATCACCGTGACCTTCCTGATCCCGGCCTTCGCGGTGCTGTGGGGCTGGATGCTGTTGGGCGAGCCGCTGACCGGCACGATGGTGGCGGGCTGCGCGGTCATCCTGCTGGGCACCAGCCTGGCGACAGGCGTGCTGCCGCGGCCCCGGTAGCCCAGGCGCCGCTCGCCGGCCGCCTCAATCCGGCCGGATGCCCGCCTTGTGGATCACGCCGCCCCAGCGCGCCACCTCGGCGTTCAGGAACGCCGAGAAGGCCTCGGGGCCGCGTGCATCCACGCGGAAGCCCTGCTGCTTCGCCCGCTCCTCGATGTCGGGCTGCTTCATGATCTTCACGACCTCGGCGCCCAGCTTCTGCACGGCCGGCTCCGCCATGCCGGCGGGCACCATCAGCGCCGTCCAGTTCTCCACCACCAGGCCCGGCATGCCGGCCTCGGCGGTGGTGGGCACATCGGGCAGCGACGGGTAGCGCGCCTCGGTCGAGACGGCCAGCGCGCGCAGCTTGCCGCTCTTCACGTGCGCCACCGACTCGGGGAAGTTCGAGAAGATCACATCGAGCTGGCCGCCGATCAGGTCGGTCATCGACGGCGCGCCGCCCTTGTAGGGCACGTGCTGGATCGTCGTCTTGTTGATGTCGTTGAACAGCGCCAGCGTCAGGTGCGGCGGCGTGCCGTTGCCGCTGGAGCCGGCGTTCAGCGAGCGCTGCTTCGCCTGCGCCACCAGGTCCTTCAGGTCCTTGATCGGGCTGGCCGCAGGCACGACGACCAGCATCGGGCTGCCGGCCAGCAGCGCGACCGGCCGCAGGTCCTTCTGGAAGTTGAACGACGCCTTCGGGAACAGCGTGACGTTGGCCGCGTGCGTCAGCGTGATCGCCAGCAGCGTGTTGCCGTCGGGCGGCGCCTTGGCCACCGCGTCGGCGCCGATCTGCCCGCCGCCGCCCGGCTTGTTGTCGACGACGACGCTGACCTTCCAGCGTTCGCCCAGTTGCTGCGCCACCGTGCGCGCCATCATGTCGGTGAGCCCGCCAGGCGGGAACGGCACCACGTAGCGCAGCGTCGCACCCGGCTTCGGGTAGTCCGCATCGTTGGCCCAGGTGGGGCCGGTGCCCAGGGCCAGCGCCATCGCGGCGCCGGCCAGCGCGGTCGTGCGCCGCATCATGTCTCGTCGTTGCATGCCTTTGTCTCCGTTATGAACATCGGACCCGGGGAATGGGCCGATGAGGTTTTTGCGTGGAGGCCGACGGAAGGCGCGGCGGGGGGCCGCGCCAAGGTTCTGGGGGTGTCAGCCAGTCATGACTTGCTCCAAGAAGCCAGCAGCGCATCGGGCACCGCGATGCCCTCGCGCTCGGCCTGGCGGCGCAGTTGCTCGCGGCGCGCACCGGGCAGGCGCACGCCGTCGTCGCTCAGCATCTCGGCCACCAGCACCTCGATGCGGTCGAGGTAGGCGTTCGAGCCGGCCAGCGCGCCGGGGTCGATCACGATGAAGGCCTGGCCGATGCGCGGCCGGTTGCCTTCGTCGACGAAGAAGCTCGACGCCTCGAAGCCGAACTGCGCGCCGACCAGCGCGGTGACCAGCAGCTCCACCATCAGGGCCAGCATCGCGCCCTTGGAACTGCTGGCCGCCCCGATCGGCAGCATCGAGCCCGCCATGCCCGCCTTAGGGTCGGTGGTCGGTTCGCCGTCTGCATCGAGCGCCCAGCCCGGCGGGATGCTGCGGCCTTCCTTGGCCGCCACCATCAGCTTGCCGCGCGCCACCTCGCTCAGACTCAGGTCGATCATCAGCGGGTCGGCCCCGCGGCGCGGGAACACCGCCGCCACCGGGTTGGTGCCGAAGATCGGATGCCGCCCGCCGGCCGCCGGCATCGCGGCCGGCGAATTCGCGAAGCCCAGCGCCACCATGCCGGCCTCGGCCGCGGCACGCAGGTGGTCGACGACGACACCGCAGTGGTGGCTGTTGGCCACGCCCGCGATGGCGATGCCGAACTCGCGCGCACGGGCCACGGCTTCGGCCACCGCCAGCTCGCAGGCCGGGAAGGCCAGGCCCTCGCCCGCGTCGACGATGAACGCCGCGCGCTGCCGGCCGTTGCCGGTCCGCACCTCGGGCACCGCGGCGCCATCGACCCGCCCGTTGCGCAGGTGCGTGGTGTACTGCGGAATGCGGCTGAGCCCGTGCGAGCCCAGCCCCTGGGCCTCGGCCAGCACCAGCGCACGCGCGGTGGCCTGCGCCATCGCCTCGCCGGCGCCGGCCTCACGCAGCGCCGCGGCCACGGCCTCGCGCGCCTGCTGCAGAGTGAGCATCGGCATCAGTGGATCTCCCTCATTGCGGTCCTTTCACGGTGTCCCGTTCAGCGCCTCGAGCACCTTGTCGGCGATCAGGCTGCTGACGCGCTCGTTCGATTCGGCCGTCACGCCGGCGATGTGCGGCGTGAGCACCAGGTTCGGGCAGCCCGTGAAGTGCGGTGCCGCAGCCAGCGGCTCGGCATCGAACACATCGAGCGCCGCGCCGCCCAGGTGCCCGCTGCGCAGCGCCTCGGCCACCGCCAACTCGTCGACGATGCCGCCGCGCGCGGTGTTGACCAGCACCGCGCCGCGCTTCATCGCCGCGATGCGCCCGGCTCCGAAGAGCCCGCGCGTCGAATCGACCAGCGGCACGTGCAGGCTGATCACGTCGGCCTGGGCGATCAGCGCGTCGAGCCCCGCGGGCGACACGCCCGAAGCTGCATAGGCAGGATGGTCCGCATCCAGCATGGCGTCGTACGCCATGACCCGCATGCCCAGGCCCTGCGCCAGCCGCGCGGTGAGCTGGCCGATCGAGCCGAAGCCGATCAGCCCCAGCGTCCTGCCGCCCACCTCGCGCCCGTTGCTCAGCGCCGGCCGCGGCCAGCGGCCCGCGGCCACGTCGGCCGTCGACTGGTAGGCGCCGCGCAGCAGCAGCATCGCCGTGCCGATCACATACTCCGCCACGCTGAGCGCGTTGGCCCCGGCGGCCGGGATCACGCGCATGCCGCGGGCCTCGCAGCCCGGCACGTCGATGTTGTCGAGCCCGACCCCGAGCCGGCCGACGACCCGGCAGCGCTTCATCGACGCGAGCAGCTCGCCGCGCACCTGCGTGCGGTTGCGCACGATCAGCACGTCGGCCGAGGCCGCCTCGGCATGCAGCCGCACGGCGTCGTCGACGAGCTTCGGGTCGTAAAGCACGTCATGGGCCGCTCGCAGCCTCGCGACCGCGGGCTCGTCCATGAACTCCGTGATGACAACTCGGCTCATGCCAGCCCCTCGTTCGACGAGTACGTCGACCGGTCCCCCAAGGGGACACGGGCCGGCTTGGGAGCGGCCCGGCGCTCGGCCCTGGCCATCATGCGGACTCGTACAGGCGGGTCAGCACGAACTCGCGGTGGCCCAGCGCCTCGGCGGCGGTGAGGCGGCCGTTGGCGGTGCGCAGCATGCACTCCAGCAGCTGGTCGCCGGCCTGGTCGAGGGTGATGTCGCGCTGCAGCAGGCCTGAGGTGTCGACGTCGATGTGCTCGCTCATCAGCCGCACGGTACGCGGGTTCGCGCAGATCTTGATGACGGGCAGGATCGGGTTGCCGATCACGTTGCCCTGCCCCGTCGGGAAGAAGTGCACCGCGTAGCCCGAGGCCGCGCACAGCGTCACCATCTCGGCCGCGGCGCTCGACGAATCCATGAACCACAGGCCCGGGCCGGTCGGCACCTCGGCCTTGTCGAGCACGCCGTCGACCAGGCACTTCTTGCCGATCTTCTGGATGTTGCCCAGCGCCTTCTCCTCGATGGTCGTCAGGCCGCCGGCGATGTTGCCCTTGGTCGGCTGGCTGTCGGAGAGGTCGCTCGTCTTGTGGCGGTTGATCATGTCCTGGTAGCGGTTGAACATGAACATGAAGCGCTCCTTCACCTCGGGCGTGCGGCAGCGCTCGGCCACGATGCGCTCGCCGCCGGTCAGCTCGGAGGTCTCGCCGAAGACCAGCGTGTTGCCGGTTTCGTAGAGCTTGTCGAACGCGTTGCCGACCGTCGGGTTGGCGCCGCAGCCGCTGGTGGTGTCGCTCTCGCCGCACTTGGTGGAGACCCACAGCTCGCTGATCGGGCAGACCTCGCGCTGCTTCTCGCTGGCCCACTGCACGAACTCGCGCGCCGCCTTGCTGGCCTTCATGATGGTGTCGTGGTCGCCGTGGCCCTCGATGCCGAAGCCCACCACGGGCTTGCCGGTGGCGGCGATGCCGTCGACCACCTTCTTCGTCCAGCCGTCCTCGATGCCGATGACGACCACCGCCGCCACGTTGGGGTTGCAGCCCGCGCCGATCAGCGTGCGGAAGTGCAGGTCCAGGTCCGCGCCGAACTGCAGGCGGCCGTAGGGGTGCGGGATCGCCAGCGCGCCCTTGATGTTGTGCGCCACCGCCTCGGCCGCCGCGTTCGACAGGTCGTCGAGCGGCAGGATGATGACGTGGTTGCGCACGCCGACGCGGCCGTTCTCGCGGCGGTAGCCCAGGAAGGTGGTGTCGGTGGAAATGATGCTCATCTGATGGTCTCCAAACTGTGTGACTGGCTCAAGCAGGCACCGCAGATCCGGCTGCGCCGGTCTGCCGGTGCCGCCCCCTCGAGGGGGTGCGGCGAAGCCGCTCCGGGGGTGGGCTCACCACCGCTTGGTCTTGATGTTCTGGACGTGCGCGTGCTCGCCGGCCTTGATCGGCGCGACCACCTTGCCCATGTCGATGCCGTACTTCCAGACCGTGTCGCCGGTGGCCATGTCGCGCAGCGCCACCTTGTGGCCGATGGGGATGTCCTGCTTGGCATCGACGCTGATCATCTTGTCCTCGTCCATGATCCAGCCATTGAGCTGCATGCCGGCCTTCACACCCTCGACGACGACGACGGCCACGGTGTCCTTGGCGTCGTGCAGTACGAAGTGAATCATGTGCTGTCTCCTGTTCCACGTTGGGTTTCAACGGAACGCAGTGTCGGAGCCGGCTTCTCGGAGTGTCAAACAGGTCATTTATATGACTTGGATGAATCCGGCGCGCCGGACGACAATGGCGCCATGGCACTCATTGCGTCCCCCCCGGCGTCCGTGGCGACGGCCGCCGACTTCGCTCCCATCGCGCCCGACGCGGCGGGCGCGCCGCTGTACCGCGTCGTCAAGCGCTCGCTGCTGCGCGCCATCGAGGCCGGCACCTACCCCGCGGGCGGTGCGCTGCCCAGCGAGACCGGGCTGGCGGCCGCCCTGGGCGTGTCGATCGGCACCCTGCGCCACGCGGTCGACGAACTGGTGGCCGAGCACATCCTCGTGCGCCGGCAGGGCCGCGGCACCTTCGTCGCCATGCACAACACCGACCGCTTCCTGTTCCAGTTCTTCCACGTCGAGCGCAGCGACGGGCTGCGCGAAGCGCCCAAGGTCGAGCTGGTCGCATTCGAGCGCCTGCGTGTGGATGCGGACATCGCGCAGGCGCTGGGCATGAAGGCCGGCGAGCCCGTCATCCAGATCGACAACCGCCTGCTGCTGCAGGGCAAGGCGGTGATCCACGACCGCCTCACGCTGCCCTCGCTGCTGTTCAAGGGGCTGACCGAGAAGCGCTTCCGGGAGCGGCCCAGCACGATCTACCACCTCTACCAGACGGAGTTCGGCATCACGGTCGTGCGCGCGCAGGAACGGGCCCGGGCCGTGGCCGCAGACCGCACGGCGGCGCGCATCCTCGGCGTGGCGCAGGGCATGCCGGTGATGTCGGTACAGCGGACCGCGCTCACCTTCGGCGACAAGCCGGTGGAGCACCGGGTGTCGACCATCGACACCACGCGGCACGACTACGTGAACCTGCTGTCGAGGCCCTCGTGAGCGGCCCCTCCAGCGAACCCTCCGCGCTGGCCGGCGCACCGGCCCCGCGGGCCAGGGCCTGGGCGCAGCAGGTGCTCTCGTGGCTGCCGGGCTCGGCGCTCACCGCCGTCATCGCGCTGGCCGCCACCTTCGTGTCGACGCTGCATGGCGGCCCGCAGCTGCTGTACGCGCTGTTCTTCGGCGTGGCGTTCCACTACCTGAGCCAGGACGGCAAGACCAAGCCCGGCATCGAGTTCTGCTCGCGCACGCTGCTGCGTTTCGGGGTCGGGCTGCTGGGCGCTCGCATCACGGCGACGCAGATCGTCGGCCTCGGCTGGTCGACGGCGCTGATCGTCGTGGCCGGCGTCGTCACGACGATCGGCGCCGGCCTGCTGCTGGCGCGCTGGCTGGGCATGACCCGGGCGCAGGGCGTGCTTTCCGGCGGCTCGGTGGCCATCTGCGGCGCCTCGGCGGCGCTCGCCATCTCCGCCGTGCTGCCGCGCGACAAGGAGGGCGAGCGCTTCACGTTGATGGTCGTCGTCACGGTGACGGTGATGTCGACCGTCGCGATGGTGCTCTACCCGAGCGTCGCGCGCGTGCTGAACCTGCCGCCGGAGCTGGCCGGGCTCTTCATCGGCGGCACCATCCACGACGTGGCGCAGGTGGTGGGCGCGGGCTACATGCTCGGGCCGGCCACGGGGGACATCGCCACCATCGTCAAGCTGTTCCGCGTGGCCATGCTGGCGCTGGTGGTGGTGGTGGTGTCCACGGCCTTCAAGCGCGCGCGCGAGGCCAGCCATGCCGAGGGCGGCGGCAAAGCCCGGCAGCCGCTGGTGCCGTGGTTCCTGTGGGTGTTCGTCGCGATGGTGCTGCTGAACTCGCTGGGCGCGCTCGGCACGCAGGTCCAGGGCGCGCTGAACGACGTGTCGCGCGGCTGCCTGGTCGTCGCCATCGCGGCGCTGGGCATGAAGACCTCGTTCAGGCAGTTGGCCAGCGCCGGCTGGCGCCCGTTCGTGCTGATCCTGGCCGAGACGCTGTGGCTCGCCGCGCTGGTGCTCGCCTGCGCCTGGTGGCGCCGCTGAAGCCGTGCGGGCGCGGCGGGTTCAGCGCGTCCCGGAGGGCCCGAGCCGGCGGTGCGCGCCGCGGTGCAGCTCGCGCAGGTGCCAGCCGCCGCCCTCCACGATGGGGTGCTCCGCGGCGTAGCGGCCGTCCGCCGAGACGATCTCCACGTACAGCAGCGGCTCGCCGGCCGCCGGTATGCGCTCGCAGATGTAGGCGAACAGCGCCTCGGCGCGGCGCTCGGCCAGCAACCGGGCGAACAGCGCCTGCCGCCGGGCTTCGTCGGCCAGCACCTCGGGATCGGCGATGCCGTAGGTGGCCGCGGGTATCCAGCTGGTGCCCAGCAACTCGCCGGGGATGCACGCGTCCATCTCGATCGCGAAGATCTGGCCCCCGATGCTGCGGCCCCGCCGGATGTTCGAGCGCAGTGGTGCGAACACCGCGAGGAACGCGGCATTGATGTCGGCCGATTCCATGAAGCGATGCCGGCGCACACCGCGGTGGTTCTCGGTGAGGTTCTGCAGTTCGAAGTCGCGGGGATGCATGCCACGGTCTTCGGCGGCGGCAAGCACGGCTTGAGCAGTGCGGACCCTCGCAAGACGTAACGATTTGCCTGCGGCTACGATGCCCCGCTCCCCCTTTGGCACGAGGAGTTCACGGTGCGTTCATCCGCGTTGTTCGCCAAGTTCTGCGGCGTGGCGGCCTGCCTGGCCGCCCTGCCCGCCGTCCAGGCGCAGGATGGCCCTGCGGCCGCACTGCCGCTGTGGGAGATCGGCGCGCTCGGCTTCGGCGTCTCCCAGCAGGCATACCCGGGTGCCGACGAGCAGGTGAACCGCGGCCTGGTGCTGCCGTTCCTCATCTACCGCGGCCAGTTCCTGCGCGCCGACCGGGAGACCGCCGGGCTGCGCGCGGTCAAGACCCGCCGGATGGAGCTGGACATCGGCTTCGCGGGCGCCTTCGGGGCCGATTCCGACGAGGTCGAGGCCCGGCGCGGCATGCCGGACCTGGGCACGCTGGTCGAGTTCGGCCCGCGCATCAAATGGCAGCTCGGCGACGGTCCGGCCGGCGGCCGCTGGCGGCTCGAGCTGCCGCTGCGCGGCGTGTTCGATCTCAGCGACCGCCTGGCGCACCGCGGCATGGCCTTCGAGCCGGAGATCGTCTACGAGCGGCGCGCGTCGGGCCGCTGGGCCTACTCGGCGTCGGCCAGCGCCGTCATCGGCGACCGGCGCCTGGCCGACACCCTTTACGGCGTCGCCCCCGTCCATGCCCGGCCCGACCGGCCGGCGTACGCCGCCGGGAGCGGCCTGATCGCCTGGCGGCTGGGGGCCTCCTTCTCCTACCAGCCCGCGCGGGACTGGCGGCTGTTCGGATTCGCGCGCATCGACACCGTCGAGGGCGCAGCCAACCGCGGCAGCCCGCTGGTGCGCCAGAACACCGGCGCGTCGGTGGGCGTGGGCGTGACCTACACCTGGCTGCGCTCGCAGCGCGCGGCGTTCGACTGACTCAGCACGTCCAGGGTGCCGGATCGCCGGTGCGCAACCCGTAGCGCACGATGGCCTGCGCGCACAGGCCGCCGTCGACCGTGCCGGCGCGCGACAGCGCGTCCAGCGCCGCCAGCACGACGTGATGGCGGTCGACTTCGAAGAAGGCCCGCAGCGCGGCGCGGGTGTCGCTGCGGCCGAAGCCGTCGGTGCCGAGCACGGTGAAGCGCGCTTCGAGGTAGGGCGCGATGAGCTGCGGCCACGCGCGCAGGTAGTCGCTGGCCGCGACGATGGGTGCCGCGCCGCCCAGGCACTGCTCGACATGGCTGCGCCGCGGCGGCTCGCCGGGGTGCAGCCGGGCGTGGCGCGCTGCGGCCCGGGCATCGCGCTCCAGCTCGCTGTAGCTCGTCGCGCTCCAGACCTCGGCCGGCACGCCCCAGTCGTCGGCCAGCAGCTTCGCCGCGGCTTCCACCTCCTGCAGCAGGGTGCCCGAGCCCAGCAGCCGCACCGCGGCGCTGCCGCCGGGTGCGGCAGCGCGCCGGTACAGGCCCTTCACCACGTCCTGCGCCACGCCGTCGGGCAGCGAGGGCTGGGCCTGGTTCTCGTTCATCAGCGTGACGTAGTAGAAGCAGTCCTCGCCGTGCACCAGCATCCGGCGCATGCCGTCGTCGAGGATCACCGCGAATTCGCCTGCCGACGCGGGGTCGTAGATGCGGCAGTTGGGCACCGTGGCGGCCATCAGCAGGCTGTGCCCGTCCTGGTGCTGCAGGCCCTCGCCACCCAGCGTGGTGCGCCCGGCGGTCGCACCGAGCAGGAAGCCCCGGGCGCGCTGGTCGGCGGCCGCCCAGATCAGGTCGCCGACGCGCTGGAAGCCGAACATCGAGTAGAAGATGTAGAAGGGCAGCATCGGCGTGCCGTGCACGGAGTAGCTGGTGGCCGCGGCCGCCCAGGAGCTGACGGCGCCCGCCTCGCTGATGCCTTCCTCCAGGATCTGGCCATCCTTCGCCTCGCGGTAGCTGAGCACCGAGCCGATGTCTTCCGGTTCGTACTGCTGGCCGGTGCTGGAATAGATGCCGATGGTCTTGAACAGGTTGGCCATGCCGAAGGTGCGCGCCTCGTCGGCGACGATGGGCACGACGCGCGGGCCCAGGCCCGGGTCCTTCAGCAGGCCGGCGAGCATGCGCACGAAGGCCATCGTCGTGCTCATCTCCTTGCCCTCGGCCTGCAGCGCGAACCCGGCATACCCCGAGACCGGCGGCACCGCCAGCGCCTGGTGCGCCGCCGTGCGCGAGGGCACGAAGCCGCCCAGTGCCGCGCGCCGGGCCAGCAGGTAGCGCATCTCGGCGCTGTCGGCAGCCGGCTTGTAGAACGCGAGGCTGGCCGCCTGCTCGTCGGACAGCGGCAGGTCGAAGCGGTTGCGGAACGCGATCAGGTCGCTGCGGTCGAGCTTCTTCTGCTGGTGCGTGGTCATGCGGCCCTGGCCCGCCTCGCCCATGCCGTAGCCCTTCTTGGTCTGCGCGAGGATCACCGTCGGCCGGCCCTCCGCCCGCACCGCCGCGTGGTAGGCGGCGTGGATCTTCACGAGGTCGTGGCCGCCGCGCTTGAGCCGGTCGATCTGCTCGTCGGTCAGCCCCTGGGCCAATGCCCGCAGCGCATCGTTCTGGTTGAAGAAGTGCTCGCGGTTGTAGCGTCCATCCTTGGCGGCGAAGGTCTGGAACTGGCCGTCGACCGTGCCGGCGAAGGCGCGTGCCAGCGCACCCTCGCGGTCGCGCGCGAAGAGGCCGTCCCAATCCGAGCCCCAGACGAGCTTGATCACGTTCCAGCCCGCGCCCGCGAACAGCGCCTCCAGCTCGTCGACGATGCGGCCGTTGCCGCGCACCGGGCCGTCCAGCCGCTGCAGGTTGCAGTTGACGACCCAGATCAGGTTGTCGAGCCGCTCGCGCGCGGCCAGCGTCAGCGCGCTCATGCTCTCCGGCTCGTCCATCTCGCCGTCGCCGAACACGCCCCACACCTTGCGGCTGGCCGGGCCGCTGGCAGGGGCCTGCGCATCCAGCACGCCGCGGTGCTGCAGGTAGCGCATGAAGCGGGCGTGGTAGATCGAGCTGATGGGACCGATCCCCATCGAGCCGGTGGGGAACTGCCAGAAGGCCGGCATCAGCCACGGATGCGGGTAGCTGCTCAGGCCCTGCACGCCGGCGCGCCGTGCACTGATCTCCTGCCGGTAGTGCGCCAGGTCGTCGGCGCTCAGCCGGCCCTCGAGGAAGGCCCGCGCATACACGCCGGGCGCCGAATGCGGCTGGTAGAAGACCAGGTCGCCGCCGAAGCGCGCGTCGCGGGCGCGGAAGAAGTGGTTGAAGCCGACCTCGAACAGGTCGGCCGCGCTCGCATAGCTGGCGATGTGGCCGCCCAGTTCCCCGTAGGCCTGGTTGGCGCGCACGACCATCGCCAGCGCGTTCCAGCGCATCAGCGAGGCGAGCCGCTCCTCGATCGCCAGGTCGCCGGGGAACGGCGGCTGCCGCTCGGCGGGGATGGTGTTGACGTAGGGCGTGCCGCGCACCGGCTGCCAACCGACCGCCGGCTCGCGGGCCGCCTCGGCGAGCAGGTCCATGATCTGCCGCACGCGCGCGGGCCCGGCCGCTTCCAGCAGCGCCTGCAGCGCCTCGCGCCACTCGGCGCTTTCCTGCGGATCGTCATCGGGCCGGGCGTGCATCGAGGCGTCGGTCATGGAACCCCTGTCGGTTGGCGTGGACATTCCCGGCCCGATGATGCATCGAACCGGAGGCCCCGGTCGACCGGGCGGACCCCGGACCGGCGCGCGTCAGGCAGGCGCGCGCAGCGTGAAGCCGAAGGTGTTCAGCCCCTGCTCGGAGCGCACGAACACCGAGCCGCGGTGCATCGCCGCGATCGCCTTGACGATGGCCAGGCCCAGGCCGTGGTTGCCGCCGCTGTTGCGGCGCGCCGTGTCGACGCGGTAGAAGCGGTCGAACAGGTGCGCGAGGTGTTGGCGTTCGATGGCACGGCCGGGGTTGCTGACGGCCACGGTGACGTGTTCGCCCGCGCGGGAGATGGCCACGGTGATCTCGTCGCCGGCGGCGGAGTGCTCGATGGCGTTGCCCAGCAGGTTGCCCAGCGCGCGCTGCAGCAGCGCCGTCTCGGCGCAGCCGCGGGCATCGCCGTGCACGGTGACGCGCACGCCGCGCTCCTCGATCAGCGCATCGAGGAAGTCCACCACCCTGGCCACCTCCGCCGCGATCGAGACTTCCGACGGGTGCGAGGCTGCCGCGCCCTGGTCGACCCGGGCGAGGAACAGCATGTCGTTGACGATGGCCTTCAGCCGCTCCAGCTCCTCGAGGTTGGAGTGCAGCACCTCCGCCAGCTCGGCGGCGTCCCTGCGGCGCGTGAGCACCACCTGGGTCTGGCCGATCAGGTTGGCCAGGGGCGTGCGCAGCTCGTGCGCGACATCCGCATTGAAGGCTTCGAGCTGCTGGTACGCCGCCTCCAGCCGCTGCAGCGCGCCGTTGAAGGACGCGGTGAGGTCGGTGAGCTCGGCCGGCATCGGCGCCAGCGCCAGGCGCTGGTGCTTGTGGTTCGGATCGAGCGCCTGCGCCTGGCCCGACAGCCGCTTGAGCGGGCGCAGCCCGACCCGCGCGATGCCCAGGCCGAGCGCGGCCACCGCCAGCACGCCGGCCGCGCCGAAGCCGATCAGCGCCAGGCGGAACGCGGCCAGCGTCTCCCAGAACCGCAGCGGGTCCTTGGCCAGCACGATCGTCACCTCGGGCCGGTCGCCGTCGCCCGGCACCGTCTTCGCCCAGGTGACCAGCAGGCAGGGATGGCCCGCCTCGGCCAGCGTGCCGAAGCCCCCTGCGCGGGCCAGCGCCTCGATCTCCGGCGTCGGGGTTCCGTAGCGGAAGGCCGCGTTGCCGCTGACGATCCACAGCCGGGTGCCGTTGCGCTCCAGGTCGGCCGCGCCGAGCTTGGGCGCCAGCCACAGCCGCCACTGCGACTCGCTCTGCACGCGTGCGACCTCCGACTCGACCCACGAGCCGCGCAGCTTGGCCTCCCCGCGCACCTGCCGCGCCATGCCCTCCTCGAGCACCTGGTACAGCGCCAGCCCGGCGAGCAGGAAGACGACGGCCGCACAGCCCGCGAACATCGCGGCCAGCCGGATGGACAGGTAACGCGTCATGGCGCGTCGCCTTCGCGCTCCTCGAGCACGTAGCCCATGCCGCGCATCGTGTGCAGCAGCTTGCGCGGATAGGGGCCGTCGAGCTTGCCGCGCAGCCGCTTGACGGCCACCTCGACGACGTTGGTGTTGCTGTCGAAGTTGATGTCCCACACCAGCTCGGCGATCTCGGTGCGCGACAGCACCTGGCCGGCACGCCGTGCCAGCGCGGTGAGCAGCGCGAACTCCTTGGCCGTGAGGTCGATCCGGTCGCCGCCGCGGTGCACCTTGCGGCCCAGCAGGTCCAGCGTCATGTCGCCGACGGTGATCGTGGTGGGCTCCAGCTGGCGGCTGCGGCGCGACAGCGCATGCAGCCGCGCGCTCAGCTCCAGGAACGAGAACGGCTTGACGAGGTAGTCGTCGGCGCCGTCCTGCAGGCCGCGCACGCGGTCCTCGATGCGGTCGCGCGCCGTCAGCATGATGATGGGCACCTGCTTGGTGCGCCGCACGTCGCGCAGCACCTCGAAGCCGTCGATGCCGGGCAGCATCGCGTCCAGCACGATCACGTCGTAACGGGTTTCCAGCGCCGCGTGGCGGCCGTCGATGCCATTGGTGGCCACGTCGACCACATGGCCCTGCTCCGTGAGGCCGCGGCGCAGGTAGTCGGCGGTCTTAGCCTCGTCTTCGACGATGAGTACGCGCATGGCGTCAGTCTAGCCAGCCGGTCCGGGGACGGACCGGGCCGGCACCGCCCGTCAGTTCGCCGACGTGGCCGACGCGGCGCGGGCTTCGCTGGTGGTGCCCTGCAGGCGCGCCAGCTCGGCGCGGAATTCCGGGCCGCCACGCCACTGCTGGTACAGCGCCAGGCGGCGCTGCACGTCGGCGCTCTGCGGGTCGTAGCTCTCGAGCTGCGACAGCAGGTCGAGGCCGGCGCGGCGCCACAGCGCCGCATCGGCCTGCACTTCGGCGCGTGTGAGCGGCGCCGCGGCGCCCTGGGCCGCCGGCTGTGCCGGGGCGGCGTGCGAGAGGGTCGTCAGGCCGGCGAAACCGAGCACGGCCAGGCCGAAGGTGAACTTTGCTTTCATGGGATGCCTTTCACGATGAGCGGGAGGGAAGCGGCCGCCGCCAGGCAGCGGCCCCTGCGCCCCGGGCAACGCCCTCTTCTCCGATGGAAGGCGTGGTGCCCGATGCGTGAAGGCATCCTAGGAAGCGGGCCCGGCCGGCAGGCTGACGGCCCGATGACAGTTTTGTCATCGGGCGCCGCGGGCCCCGCCGGTCAGAGCCGCTCGAAGACCGCCGCGATGCCCTGACCGCCGCCGATGCACATGGTGACCAATGCATAGCGGCCACCGGTGCGCTGCAGCTCGTACAGCGCCTTGGTCGCGATCACGGCGCCCGACGCGCCGATCGGGTGGCCCAGGCCGATCGCACCGCCGTTGGCGTTGGTCTTGGCCATGTCCAGCTCCAGGCCGCGCGCCACCGCGATGGCCTGCGCCGCGAAGGCCTCGTTGCTCTCGATCACGTCGATCTTGTCGAGCGTCAGGCCGGCCTTCTTCAGCGCCATCTTGCTGGCCGGGATCGGGCCTTCGCCCATGATCTCGTTGGGCACGCCCGCCACGGCGTAGGACACCAGGCGCGCGATCGGCTTGTGGCCGCCGGCCGCGGCCACCTTGGCATCGGCCAGCACGAAGAACGCGGCGCCGTCGTTGATGCCCGAGGCATTGCCGGCGGTGACGGAGCCGTCCTTCTTGAACGCAGGCTTCATCTTGGCCAGGGCCTCGAGCGTGGTGCCGGGCTTCACGTGCTCGTCGGTGTCGAAGACGACCTCGCCCTTGCGGGTCTGCTTGACGATGGGCACGATCTGCGACTTGAAGCGGCCTTCGGCGATGGCGGCCGCCGCGCGCCGGTGCGACTCGACGGCCAGCGCATCCTGCTCCTCCCGGCTGATGCCCCACTTGGCGGCCAGGTTCTCGGCGGTGATGCCCATGTGGCCGACGCCGAACGGATCGGTCAGCGTGGCGACCATCATGTCGACCAGCTTGGTGTCGCCCATGCGGGCGCCGCTGCGCATGGCGGCCGACAGGTAGCCGCCGCGGCTCATCACCTCGACACCCCCGCCGATGCCGTAGTCGCAGTCGCCGAGCAGGATGTTCTGCGCGGTGGTGACGATGCCCTGCAGGCCCGACGAACACAGCCGGTTGACGGACATGGCCACCGAGTCCATCGGCAGGCCGGCCTGGATCGACGCCACGCGGGCGACGTAGGCGAACCGGCTCTCGGTCGGGATGGTGTTGCCGACGGTCACGTAGTTGATGGCCTTCGGATCGACGCCGGAGCGCTCGATGGCCGCCTTCATCACGGTGCCGGCCAGTTCGGCCGGCTCGGTGTCTGACAGGGCGCCGCCGAACGCGCCGACCGCGGAACGGGCTGCGCCCAGGATCACTACATCGCGGTTGCTCATATGCTTGGCTCTTTCATGGCAGTGGAAGACAGATGCGCTGCCGGCTCGGCAGCCCAGGCCGCGGCTGCGGTGCGGCGGCCCGGCAACGCCAGGCCGCGCACCGGGCGACAGGCGTAGCCTATACCCAGTTCCAGGCGGCGCCGTCCGTAAGGCGTGCGGCGCAGCCCGTGCGTGCGGGCTCAGTCCCTAGAATGCACTGCAGCGGCCACGGCTCGTCCGTCGGCGCCCTCCCCGCTTTGACCTCAGCATGTCCCATGGCCTCTGCACCGTTGACCTGGCCCCGTGCGCTTTCCGGGGCTGAAGAAGTTCGTCACGCGCCGATGTCGCCGCGACGCCGCGCCACGCTGATCGGCGGGCTGGCCCTGGGCTGTGGGGCCTGGCGGCGGGCCCGGGCCCTGGAAGTGCCGAGCGCCGAGCCGCTGCTCACCGTCGTCGGCCGCGTCCGCTCGCCCAACCGGGGCGACAAGGCGGTGTTCGACACCGGGATGCTGCGCCGCATGCAGCAGGCCGACATCTTCACCCGGACGCCGTGGTACAGCACGGCGCGCAAGTTCACCGGACCGCTGGTGCGCGACGTGCTGGCCGCCGCCGGCGCGCGCGGCCAGAAGGTGCAGGCCATCGCGCTGAACGACTACCGGGTGGAGATCCCCTTCGACGACCTCGTGCGCTACGACGTGGTGCTCGCCCACCTGCTGGACGGCAAGCCGATGCCGGTGCGCGACAAGGGTCCGCTGTTCATCATGTACCCCTTCGACCGCCAGCCCGAATTGCGCACCGCGGTGTACTTCAGCCGCTGCGCCTGGCAGCTGACCGGCCTCGAAGTCCTGTGACGAGCCGCAGCGCCGGCGCCCCCCAGCCCCGACGTGGCTGGCTGATCGGCATGGTCGGCGCGGTGCTGGTCGCCGCCTTCGCGCTCGCGGCCACGGTGCAGTGGCACCAGTTCCGCTCGCTGAATGCGGCGATCCAGTTCCAGGGCGACTTCCTGCTGGTCAACCTGAACCAGCTGGAGGTCGAATACATGCGGCTGCAGATGCAGTGGCGCGAGGCGGCGCAGCAGAAGCCGCTCGACCGGGACGCCCTGCAGCTGCGCTATGACATCTTCGTGAGCATGGCCAACCTGCTGGAGACCGAGCGGGCCGCCCGCTTGATCCGGGACCGCAGCAAGCTGGACAGGACGACGCACCAGCTGCAGGCGTTCGTGGCGGAGGCCGACCGCTACCTGGGGCCGGAGCCGGTCCGGGAGCTCGACGAGGCGTCGCTGCGCACGCTGCTGCGCGATCTCGAGGCGCTGACCGATCCGATCCACTCACTGTCGATCTCCGCGTCGCACGAAGTGGCGGCGCAGATCTCGCGGCGCAACCAGACGGTCCGGGAGCACAACATCGTCAGCGTGGCGCTCACGCTGGTGCTGTGCGTCAGCACGCTGGTCTTCGCGCTGATCGCCGTGCGGCAGATGCGCCAGCTCGAGCGCCGCCAGCTGGGCCTGGAAGCGCTCGCCGCGCGCCTGCGCGACGCGCGGCTCGACGCCGAGGCCGCCAGCCAGGCCAAGAGCGTGTTCCTGGCCAACATGAGCCACGAGATCCGCACGCCGTTCCAGGGCCTGCTGGGCATGCTTTCGCTGCTGCGCGACACGCGGCTCAACGCGATGCAGCTCGACTACCTGCGCACCGCGACCGAGTCGGCGGACCACCTGCTGGCGATCCTGAACGACATCCTCGACATGTCCAAGCTCGAATCGGGCACGCTGACGCTGGTGTCGGACACGGTCGTCGTGCCCCGGCTGCTCGGCGACATCGAAGCGCTGATGAAGCCGCAGGCCGCGGCGAAGGGGCTCGCGCTGCGCATCGACATCGCGCCCGGCGTGCCGCAGCGCATCGTCGCCGACGCCACGCGCGTCAAGCAGGTGCTGTTCAACCTGACGAGCAACGCGATCAAGTTCTCCGACCACGGCTCGGTCACGCTCAGCGCCGGCCTCTCGCACGGCCAATTGGCCTTCACCGTCGCCGACACCGGCATCGGGATGGACGACCAGACGATGGCGCGCCTCTTCCAGCGGTTCACGCAGGGCGACACCTCGCGTTCGCGGCGCCATGGCGGCACGGGCCTGGGGCTGGAGATCTCGCGCAACCTGGCACGACTGATGGGCGGCGACATCCGGGTCAGCAGCCGCACCGGCGAAGGCAGCACCTTCGTCTTCGTGCTGCCGCTGCATGCGGCGCAGGACCAGGACGGTGCGGGCGACGCGGCATCGCCCCCACCGTCGTTCGGGCCGTCGCTGCAGGTGCTGGTCGCGGAGGACCATGCCGTCAACCGCAAGTACCTGGAAGCGCTGCTCGGGCGGCTCGGGCACACGGTCTCGTTCGCGGCCAACGGGCAGGAGGCCGTGCGCGCCGCCAGCGCCCGGCGCTTCGATGCCGTGCTGATGGACCTCCACATGCCGGAGCTCGACGGCGTGGGCGCCACGCTGGCGATCCGCGCACTCGGCGGCGACCACGGCCGCGTGCCGATCATCGCGCTGACCGCCGACGCGTTCGCCGAGACCCGCGAGCGCTGCCTGGCCGCCGGCATGACCGCCTTCCTGACCAAGCCGGTCGAAGCGCGCCAGCTCGCCCGCGTGCTGGCGGAGCACGCCGGCGGCGCCGCGGTGCCGCCGGGGGGGCCCGCGCGTTCCCCGGCCGTGCCGCCCGCGGAAGAGCCGCTGCTCGACCGCCAGGTGCTCGACAGCGTGATCGGCGTGATGACGCGCGACCGCTTCGCGCTGCTGGCCGAGGGCTTCCTGCAGGACTGCGCCGCCATCGTGCCCCAGATGGTCGATGCCGCGGTGCAGGGCAGCATCGAGGCGATACGCGCCACGATGCACGGCACCAAGGGCGCGGCGCTGAACCTCGGCCTCCAGCGCCTGGCTTGCGCCGCACAGGCGGTGCGCGAAGCCGCGCCCCAGGGAGACGCTGACGAACTGCTGCGGCGTGTGCGGCACTTCGACGCGGTGAGGCGATCGACGGCCGACGCGCTGCAGCAGGAAGGCCTGATGCCGCAGCCGGCCGGCGCCTGAGCCGGCTCAGACGATGACGGGCTCGGGCTCCAGCCGGATGCCGAAGCGGCCGTAGACGCTCTCCTGGATCGCGCGCGCCAGCGTCACGACCTCGGCCCCGCTCGCGCCGCCCCGGTTGACCAGCACCAGCGCCTGCTTCTCGTAGACGCCGGCGCGGCCCACGCTCTTGCCCTTCCAGCCGCAGGCGTCGATCAGCCAGCCGGCGGCCAGCTTCACGCTGCCGTCGGGCATGGGGTAGTGCACCACGGCCGGATCGCGGCCGATGATGTCGCGGCACTGCTCCACCGTGACCACCGGGTTCTTGAAGAAGCTGCCCGCATTGCCGACGTCGCTCGGGTCGGGCAGCTTGCCGCGCCGGATGTCGCACACCCAGCCGAACACCGTCTGCGCGTCAGGTGCGAAGTTGCCGGTCTCGTGCATCCGGCGCTCGAGCTCGAGGTAGCCGAGCACCGGCTGCCAAGGCCTGGGCAGGCGGAAGCGCACGTGGGTGATGACGCTCTTGCCCGCCAGCCCGCCGAAGCCTTCCTGCTTGAAGACGCTGTCGCGGTAGCCGAAGGCGCAGGTGCGTGCGTCGAGGGTGACGCTGCGGCCGGTGACCAGGTCGACGGTGCTCAGCGACTCGAAGCGGTCCTTCAGCTCGATGCCGTAGGCCCCGATGTTCTGCACCGGGGCGGCGCCCACGGTGCCCGGGATCAACGCGAGGTTCTCGAGGCCGGGCCAGCCCTGGGCGAGCGTCCAGGCGACGAAGTCGTGCCAGTTCTCGCCGGCACCCGCTTCCACGATCCAGGCATCGGGCCGCTCCTCGACCAGGCGGCGGCCGCGCACCTCGACCTTCAGGACGACGGGCGACACGTCGCGCGTGAAGACCATGTTGCTGCCGCCGCCGAGCACCAGCTTGGGCGCGCGGCCATACTCGGGGTGGTCGACCACCCGGCGCACGGCCCGGGCGCTGTCGATGCGCACCAGCGTACGCGCCACGGCCGGCAGGCCGAAGGTGTTGAGCGTGCGCAGGCTCGCGTCGTGCTCGATCTGTAAGGCCGTTGCCAAGCGTTGCATGGCAGAATTTTCGCCGATTCCTCCCTCCCAACCCTTTCTCCACTCCGTAGCGGGTGCTTCCCATGCCGAGTTTCGACACCGTTCTCGAACCCAACCTCGTCGAGGTGCGCAACGCCGTGGACCAGGCCGGCAAGGAGATTGCCACCCGCTTCGACTTCAAGGGCTCCAGCGCCCGCGTGGAACTGGCGGACAAGCCCACCGAAAAGACGATCACCCTCTACGGCGACAGCGATTTCCAGATCGGCCAGGTCAAGGACGTGCTGGTCGCCAAGCTCAGCAAGCGCAGCGTCGATGCACGCTTTATCGACGACAGCGCCAAGATCGAGAAGATCGGCGGCGACAAGGTCAAGCAGGTGCTGGTGCTCAAGGCGGGCATCAACGCCGAGCTGGGCAAGAAGATCCAGGGCATCGTCAAGCAGAGCAAGCTGAAGGTGCAGGCGGCGATCCAGGGCGACACGGTGCGCGTGACCGGCGCCAAGCGCGACGACCTGCAGGCCGCGATGGCGCTGCTGAAGAAGGACGTGGACGTGCCGCTGTCCTTCAACAACTTCCGCGACTGATGCGGTCCGCCCTGCGCGCCGCCCGCGGGCTGCTGCCGGTCCTGGCCGCGGCGGCCAGCCTGCACGCCGGCGCCCAGAGCGTGACGTTCAACGGCAGCATGGGCGAACGCGCCGCGCTGCTCGTGATCGACGGCCAGCCCCGCACCCTGGCCGTCGGTGCATCGCACGGCGCCGTCAAGCTGCTGGCCGTCGGCCCCGAGGGCGCCCGCGTGGAGATCGCCGGCTCGCAGCTGCTGCTGCGCATCGGCGCCGCGCCGGTCAGCCTGGCGGGCAAATCGGCTGCGGACACCGCGGGCGACGTGGTGCTGACGGCCGGCACCGGCGGGCACTTCATGTCCGGCGGGCAGATCAACGGCAAGACGGTGCAGTTCATGGTGGACACCGGGGCCACGATGGTGTCGCTGTCGCAGGCGGAGGCGGACCGGATCGGCCTGGACTACCGGCGCGGCCAGCGCGGCATGACGCAGACGGCCAACGGCCCCGTGCCGGTGAACCTGGTCACGCTGACCTCGGTGCGCGTCGGCGGCGTGGAGGTGTACCAGGTGCCGGCGGTCGTGCTGCCGGCGCAGATGCCCTACGTGCTGCTGGGCAACAGCTTCCTGAGCCGCTTCCAGATGAAGCAGCTCAACGACACGCTGCGTCTCGAGAAGAAGCCCTGATCAGCCGCTGGTCGACAGCAGCTTGGCGGCGGTCGTGCCCTGGCGTTCCGCCGTCTGCAGCAGCTTCATCTGCTGCTCGAACTGCCGGCCCGCGGAGATCATCGCGACCATCGTCTCGACGGCGCTGACGTTGGAGCCTTCCAGCGCGCCATCCTGCAGGCGCGCTGCATCGTCGGCCGCGAGGTCGCCCTGCGGCGCGCGGAAGAGCCCGTCGTCGCCGCGTGTCATCGGCCCCTCGGGCGTCACGAGCTTCAGCCGGCCGACCTCCACCGCCGCCTGGCCCGGCGTCTTCGCGCTCACCGTGCCGTTGGGGGCGATGCTGACCTGGCTGTTCGGCGGCACCGTGAGCGGGCCGCCGTCGCCCATGACGGTCAGGCCGCCCTGGGTCACCAGCGTGCCCTCGGCGGTGACGTCGAGCGCACCGGCACGGGTGTAGGCCTCGGTGCCGTCCAGCCCCTGCACCGCGAGCCAGGCGTTGCCCTTCATCGCGACGTCGAGGTCGCGGCCCGTCGCCTGCACGGCCCCGGGCAGGTCGTTGTAGCCGACGGTAGACTCCAGCGAATACACGCGCGTGCTCGCCCCGTCGCCGCGCACGGGCACGGCGCGGAATGCCTGCAGCTCGGCCCGGAAGCCCGTGGTGGTGGCGTTGGCCAGGTTGTGCGAAAGCACGTCCTGCCGCTGCAGGGTCGCCTTGGCGCCCGACATCGACAGGTAGATCATGCGGTCCATTCGGTTCCTCCGTCGTCAGCCGCCGGCGTGGCTGCGCTGAGCGTCAGCGCAGGCTGACCAGCGTCTGCAGGACCTGGTCCTGCGTCTTGATCGTCTGCGCGTTGGCCTGGTAGATGCGCTGGGCGGTGATCATGTTGACCAGCTCGCCGGTGAGGTCGACGTTCGACTCCTCCAGCGCCCCGGCCTGCAGCCCGCCCATGTTGCCCTCGCCGGGCACGTTGACGACCGGATCGCCCGACGTGTAGGTGCGCGCCCACAGGTTGCCGCCCAGCGGCTGCAGCCCCTGCGGGTTGCGGAAGTTGGCCAGCTCGATCTGGCCCACGGGCTTGGATTCGCCGTTGGAGTAGCGCGCCAGCACGATGCCGTTGTCCTCGACCACGACGCCCGAGAGCGTGCCGGCGGCATAGCCGTCCTGCAGCAGGTCGGACACGCCGAAGGCCGAGCCGTACTGCGTGGAGTTCGACAGGTCGAACTGGATCCCGGTGATGGGCAGCGTCGCCGCGCCTGCGGTGTTGGTCGACGCCGGGATGTCGATCGTCACCGGCCCCGCCGGGCTGGTGATGGTGCCGCCGTCGGTGCTGAAGGTGACGGTCGTGAGCGGCTGCGGCGCCGCGTTGGTGCCCGCCACCGAGGTGCCGTTGGCCGTGGCGTAGATGTTCCAGGTGTCCGCCGGCGAGGCCGCCTTCTGGAAGTAGTAGGTCATCGCGACCTGCTGGCCCTTGGCGTCGTACAGCGTGTGCGACGTCGCGTTGTTGTAGGTCTTGGCGTCGTTGAAGTCGATGCCGGTGCCGCTGGCGGGTGCGGTGGCGCCCAGGCGCGAATCCAGGTTCATCTCGAGGTCGATCGAGGTCGTGACCTGCGGGCTGATGCCGGCGGTGGGCAGCCTCAGCGGCTGCGAAAGGCCCGGCTGGATCACCCCCGCGCCGTCGGCGGGATAGCCGAGCAGGTTGAGCTTGTCGTTGTTGACGATGTAGCCCTCGCGGTCGACCTTGAACTGGCCGTTGCGTGTGTACATCGTCGGGTTCTTGCCGTCGGTGACCTGGAAGAAGCCGCCGCCGTTGATGGAGATGTCCATCCCGTTGTCGGTGGTGGTGATGTTCCCCTGGGTGAACTGCTGCGCCACGGTCTGCAGGTTCACGCCGATGCCGATATGGTTGGCGCCGGCGCCGTTGAGGGCGCTGGCGTACATGTCGGCGAACTCGGCGCGCGAGGTCTTGGCGCCGTAGGTGTTGGCATTGGCAATGTTGTTGCCGATGACGTCGAGGTTCTTGCTGCTGGCGTTGAGGCCCGACAGGCCTTGTTGGAAGCTCATGGTGGGGTCCTGTGGGTCGAGGCGTCAGTTGAAGGCTTTGATGTCCGTGTACTTCACGGTGCCGGAGCGGCTGAGCTGCAGTTGCAGGGAATCGCCGGTGCTCACGGCGTCGACCGTGTCGCGCATCAGCGGCGTCGCGGTCACGGTGCTGGCGCCGCTCTTGGCGACGACGCGGAAGCTCTGCCCGTTGGAGGCGGCGACGCCCTCGGGAGGCTTCCAGTCGAAGCTGTGGCGGCCCGTTGTCTGCGCGCCGAGGTTGACCGTGTCGAGCAGCTGCCCGCTGCCGCTGAGGATCTCGATCTTCACCGAGTCGGCGGCGCCGCCCAGGTCGAAGCCGCCCTGGACCACGCCGGCGTCGTTGGTCGACAGCTTGTTGCCGGCGACGATGACGTCGGTGCCGACGAGCGTCGCGCCCTGCAGCGCCTGCATCTGGACGAACTGCGCGTTCAGCCCGTCGACGGTGGTGTTCAGCTTCTCGATGCCGGTGACGGTGTTGATCTGCGCGATCTGGCTCGTCACCTGCGCGTTGTCCATCGGGTTCAGCGGATCCTGGTTCTGCATCTGGGCGACGAGCAGCTTCAGGAAGCGGTCGCTGCCGTCGGACTCCTTGGTCGTCGTGGCGCCGCCGTAGTTGAAGCCGTTGCCGTCGTAGCTGACGCCGGCCACAGGAGATGTGCTCATCGGGGACGTTCCTCAGCTTCAGCCCTGGCCCATCTGCAGCGTCTTCTGCAGCAGGGACTTGGCGGTGTTCATGACTTCGATGTTGTTCTGGTAGGAACGCGAGGCGGAGATCATGTTGACGATCTCCTCGACCGCGTTGACGTTGCTGTACGTCACGTAGCCGTCGCCGTCGGCGCTCGGGTTCTTCGGGTCGTGCACGCGGCGGCCGGGCGTGTTGTCCTCCACCACGGTGGACACGCGCACGCCGGCGGCAGCGGCCACGCCGTCGGGCGGCAAGCCGCCCTGCACGGCCTGGGCCCCCATCAGCTCGGTCTGGAAGACCACCTGGCGCGCCTTGTAGGCGGTGCCGTCGGGTCCCGCCACGGTGTCGGCATTGGCCAGGTTGGAGGCCACGGTGTTGAGCCGCTGGCTCTGCGCGCTGACCGCGCTGCCGGACACGTTGAAGATCTGGAACATGCTCATGGGAGCTCCCCGTGACGCGCGCGCCGCGTCATTGCGCCTGGCCCTTGATCGCGTCGACCATCGTGCGCACACTGCCGCCGAGGAAGCGCAGCGCGGCCTCGTACTTCAGGGTGTTGTCGACGAAGGTGGCGCGCTCGCGGTCCATGTCGACCGTGTTGCTGTCGAGGCTGGTCTGGCTGGCGGCGGCGTAGCGCATCTCGGGGCCGCCGGCCATGCCGCCCGAAGCCTGCAGGTGGCCCGCGGCCGTGGCCTTGAGCTGCGATGCCGCGCTGCGGTCGCCGATGGCGCTGCGCAAAGCCTGCGAAAAGTTCATGTCGCGCGCCACATAGCCCGGCGTGTCCGCGTTGGCGATGTTGCTGGCGATGAGCTGATGGCGCTCCGAGCGCAGCGTCAAGGCCTGCGCCTGGAAGTTCAGCGTGTCGGTGAGGCGATCAATCATGCAAGGTCCCCTGCGGCAAGGCCTGCCGGGCTGTGCGGCCATTGTCGACAGCCCCCCCTTGCGGATCAGCGCGAATAGCAAGGTCAATCGAGGCTACTTCGCTGCCTGCGGGCCCGCCCGCCGAACCTACATTGGCCGCCGTGGAACAAGCCTCCTTCCCCGCAGTGGACCGACCCTGCCGCAGCGCCGCCGCGCAACGGGTGCGCGGTGCTGCGCGCGCGCTGATGCTCATGCTGATGCTGCTGGCCGCCTGGATCGCCCTGCTCGCCCCGGCCCATGCCCAGCAGGCACCGCGCGGCGTGGACGCCGCGCTGGCGGGCCAGGTGCGCGAACTGGCGGCCGCGGCCTCGCGCGCCGCCGTCCCGGGCATGCGGGTGGAGATCGGACTCGGGGAACTCGACCCTCGGCTGCGGCTCGCCCCCTGCCAGCAGGTGCAGCCCTACCTGCCGCCGGGCGTGCGGCTGTGGGGCAAGGCCCGGATCGGCCTGCGCTGCCTACAGGGGCCGACACGCTGGAACGTCTACCTGCCGATCACGGTACAGGTGTTCGCGCAGTCCCTGGTCGCCACGCGGGCGCTGGCCACCGGCACCACCCTGGAGATCGGCGACCTCGCGCCCGCCGAGATCGACATCGCGGCCGAAGGCTCCCCGGCCGTACGGGAAGCAGGCATCGCCCTCGGGCGCACGCTCGCCCGGCCGCTGGCCGCGGGCGACGGCCTGCACCAGCGCGACCTGCGGGCACGCCAATGGTTCGCGGCAGGCGAGGTCGTGCGCGTCGTCGCGCAGGGCAGCGGCTACCGCGTGGCGGGCGAAGCCTTGGCGATGTCGGCGGGGATCGAAGGCCAATCCGTGCGCGTGCGCACCGATTCGGGCCGCATCCTGAGCGGTGTCGCCGTCGCCGAACGCCAGGTGGAGATCACCCTTTGAAGAAAATTCTGGGAGCAGGCCCTAAAGTCGCGGCAGCGGCCACCGATACAACGACCATGTTGAAAAGGCGGCCCCTCCCCGCTGTCAGGAGCACTCCATGAAGATCGGTTCCCTCGAGAACAAGGCGCTGACGCCGCTTGCCGGCGAACGCACGCCGGCTCCCGCGGCCAAGACCGAGAAGTCTGCGCCGGAGTCGAGCACCCAGGTCACGCTGTCGCCGACCGCCACGTCTTTGGGCGACACGGGTGCCGAGTTCGACGCCGCCAAGGTCGAACGCATCTCGGCGGCGATCCGCGACGGCAAGTTCCAGGTCAACGCCGAAGCGATCGCCGACAAGCTCATCTCGAACGCCCAGGAATTGCTGAACCGCAACGCGCGCTGAGCGTTGCACCCATCGCCCGCCACCCGCGCTGGCGGCGCCCTGTGCGCCGGCAGCGCTCGCCCCATCACGCCTCGCAGCACCTGTAACCCGAAGTCACCATGCTGAACCCCGCCACCACCGCCGGTCCCTCGTCGAAGAGCCTGGATCTGGAGGTCGCGCTCGCTGCGGTGGAACGGCATTTGACGAGCCTGGGGCAGGCGCTGCACGACAGCAACGCTTCCGCCATCGAGTTGCAGGCCAGCGAACTGCACCGCTCGCTGGCCACGGCGGTCAACCGCTTTGCGCAGGCGGCCCGCCAGGGCGGCGTGCCGCCTGCGTTGCGCGAGCGGCTGGCTCAGGCCAGCGGCCGTGTGGCCGCACAACGCGAGAGCCTGGCCCGCGCCACGGCGGCGCTGGACCGCGCCATCGACACGCTGATGCCAGGCCAGGGCAACAACGCCAGCCTCTACGGCGCCAACGGCGCCGCCGACCGCGGCAGTTCCACGGGCGTCGTGCAGGCCTGATCAGCCCTCGCCCGCCCCCGGGGGCGGGCCTTGGCGGATCAGCGCGACGGTGGCCAGCACCAGATCCGCGATAAGTTCCTCGTCCAGCGGCTGGCTGTAACGCCACTTGAGGTGGCGCAGGCCGCGGCCGGTGCCCTCCAGCATCGGAAACCGGTGCATCAGCGCCGCGCCCCGGAACACCTGCAGGTGCAGGTGCGTCTTGTACGGCGCGATCGCCAGCGCGTGGAAATGGTTGACGGTGAAGATCAGGTTGCCCCACTTCACCGCCTGCCCGAGCGACGGCGAAGCCGCGAGCACCAGGGCCTGCAGCCTGCGCGCAGCAGGCTGGTGCTGCGGCGGCAGCATGTCGAACCAGGCCTCGATCAAGGCGGCGGAGCGCACCAGGTGACGCATGAAGCTCTCTTCTGTCCTGCTAGAGATTGCGTGCGTCGAAGGTATTGCAGTCGTTCATGTTGCCGGACGTCATCCCCCGCTTGAACCACGATACACGCTGCGCGCTGGTGCCGTGGGTGAAGCTCTCGGGCACCACGGTGCCCTGCGACTGCCGCTGCAAGGTGTCGTCGCCGATGCGCGAGGCCGCGTTCAGAGCCTCCTCGACGTCGCCCTGCTCGAGCCAGCCCTTGCCTTGCTGCGAATCGTGCGTCCAGACGCCGGCCAAGCAGTCCGCCTGCAGTTCGAGCCGCACCGACAGCGCGTTCATCTGCGCTTCCGACACCTTGCCGCGCATGGCATCGACCTTGCCGGAGATGCCCAGCAGGTTCTGCACGTGGTGGCCCACCTCGTGGGCGATGACGTAGGCCTGGGCAAAGTCGCCCGGGGCGCCGAGCCGCTGCTGCAAGGTATCGAAGAAATCGAGGTCGATGTAGACCTTCTGGTCGCCCGGGCAGTAGAACGGGCCCATCGCGGACTGGCCCGTTCCGCAGGCGGTGCCCACGGCGCCGCGGAACAGCACGAGCTTGGGCTCGCGGTATTCCGCACCGCCACGACGGAGTTGGGCGCGCCAGACGTCTTCGGTGTCCGCCAGCACGGTGGACACGAAGGCCGCCGCGCGGTCGGTGGCCGGCGGCGCGGCGGCCGGGCCCTGCTGGGTCGTCGGCGCGCCGCCGCCGCCCTCCATCAAGCCGAGGATCGTCAAGGGATTGATGCCGAAAATCCAGCCGGCCACCAGCGCGACGGCGACGCCGCCCAGGCCGATGCTGCGCCCGCCGAGCCTGCCACCACCGCCGCCAGCACGCCGATCTTCGACGTTGCTGCTCTGCCGCTCACCTTCCCATTTCATCGTCGCCTCCTTCCGCCTGGGTTATCACCGCCGCGGGCGAAAGGTGCAAGCCCTAGGCCTTCGGCAGTGTCACGCCGCGCTGGCCCTGGTACTTGCCACCGCGATCCTTGTAGCTGGTTTCGCAGACCTCGTCGCTCTCGAAGAACAATACCTGCGCACATCCCTCGCCCGCGTAGATCTTCGCAGGCAGCGGGGTGGTGTTGCTGAACTCCAGCGTCACGTAGCCTTCCCACTCGGGCTCGAACGGGGTGACGTTAACGATGATGCCGCAACGTGCATAGGTGCTCTTGCCCAGGCAAATAGTGAGCACGTTGCGGGGAATGCGGAAGTACTCCACCGTGCGCGCCAGCGCGAAGCTGTTGGGCGGGATGATGCACACGTCGCCCTCGAAATCCACGAAGCTCTTCTCGTCGAAGTTCTTCGGGTCGACGATCGTCGAGTTGATGTTGGTGAAGATCTTGAACTCGGGCGCGCAGCGGATGTCGTAGCCGTAGCTGCTGGTGCCATAGCTGACGATGCGGTGGCCGTCGGCGGACTGGCGCACCTGCCCGGGCTCGAACGGCTCGATCATGCCGTGCTGCTCGGCCATGCGGCGAATCCAGCGGTCGCTCTTGATGCTCATGCGGGGGCTGCTCCTGAGAAGGCCGGATTGTAGGCAGCGCCCCGGGCCCGGCTCAGCGGCGCGGGGCGCGCAGGCGGCGCCAGCGGGCGGTCCGGGCGTCGATCGAACGCATCAACGGGCCGGTGAGCTCGATCTCGATCGGCCGCCGCAGCAGGTGCACGATCCCGACGGCGCAGGCGGCCACCAAGGCCGACGCCAGCACGTCCGACGGGAACTGGACCCCCAGGTAGACGCGGGACCACCCCACCAGCAACCCCAGCGGCAGCAGGACGCCGCCCAGGGCGGCCAGGGTCGGCCGAAGCACGAGGGCGCCGAACGCGAGGCTCCACAGCACGGTGACGTGCACACTCGGGAACCCCGACGGCAGCAGCGGATGCAGGTACTGGTGGCCCAGCGAGAGATCGGCCGGCCGGGGCTGCGGGAACACCAGGGCGATCAGCAACGCCAGCACCGCGGCGAGCACGGCCCCAAACATCACCCGTGCCATCGATCGCCGCACCGCCGCCGGCCCCACCACCAGCGTGACGCCCACGGCCACCAGCGCCATCCAGGCGACATGGCTGGACAGCCACCGCAACAGGAGCAGCCAGCCGCCGTGCAGGCCCTCCGATGCGTTGAACACTTCGAACAAATCCCGGTCGGACATCCATGCGCTCCCGCATCTAGGCAAGTTCTGGCGGATCGGCACACGGCGAGGAAGTTCCTGGTCGCGTCGGAAGCGCAGCGCTGCTATCGTCACCGCCATCACGCACACGTTTTCTGGAGACACCGCCATGCGCAAGGCCAACGATCTCTTGGTGCACTACGCCACCTTCCACCGCGACCCCCGCAACATTGCGACGCATTTCGTCGGCATCCCGCTGATCGTCTTCGCCATCGGCGTGCTGCTCGCGCGGCCCGAGGTCGAGACCGGGCTGCTGCCGCTGACGCCGGCATGGCTGGCCTGGGCGCTGGCGACACTCTGGTACCTCACGCGGGGCCACCTGGCGGTGGGTGCGGCGGTCAGCCTGATGAACGGCGTCCTGCTGGTGCTGGCCCACGCCATGGCCGGCGGCAGCGTCGTTCAATGGCTGGGCTGGGGCCTCGGCAGCTTCCTGCTGGGCTGGCTGATCCAGTTCATCGGCCATTACTACGAGGGCCGCAAGCCCGCTTTCGTGGACGACATCACCGGCCTGCTCGTCGGGCCGATGTTCGTCGCGGCGGAGGCGCTTTTCGCCCTCGGGTACTGCCGATCGCTGCTGGCCGACATCGAGCGGCGCGCCGGCCCCACGGCGTTGCGCGACCTGCACAGCCCGGCATGAAGCAGCTGATGGCGCTTGCGGCCTGGGCCGCCCTCGGTGCCGCAGGGCTGGCCGCCTGCGCGGCACCGGCCGTCGGTCCCGCCGCGCCGCGGGCCGCGGGCGCGGCGCCCGAACGGGATGCCCTGGCCGCCGCGATCGGCGATGCCGCCTGCACCGAAGACGTCCAGTGCCGCACGGTGCCGGTCGGGCGCAAGGCCTGCGGCGGGCCGCAGGCCTGGTGGGCCTGGTCGACGGCGCAGGGCGACGGCGCGCGCATCGCCCAAGCCGCGGCCCGCTACACGCAGGCCAGCAGCGCGGCCGTGCAGGAGTCGGGCCGCATGTCGACCTGCTCCATCGTGCCCGACCCGGGCGCGGTGTGCACCGCCGGCCGCTGCACCCTGCGCGTGCCGGCGCTCCTGCGGTAGCCCGCGCCGAGCGCTCAGGTGTTCTTCGAGACGGTGATCGTCGGGAACTTGGACGAAAAATCCTTCGCCTTGCCGGCGACCGTCACCGCCACGCGGCGCGCCACGGCCTTGTAGAGCGCCGCTACCTCGCCGTCGGGCTCGCTGACGACGGTGGGCCGGCCCGAATCGGCCTGCTCGCGGATCGACAGCTTCAGCGGCAGCGCGCCGAGGTAGTCGATGCCGAACTCCGCCGCCATCTTCTTGCCGCCTTCCGCACCGAAGATGTGTTCCGCGTGCCCGCAGTTGGAGCAGACGTGCACCGCCATGTTCTCGACGACACCGAGGATGGGCACGCCGACCTTCTCGAACATCTTCAGGCCCTTGCGAGCATCGAGCAGCGCAATGTCCTGGGGCGTGGTGACGATCACCGCGCCCGTCAGCGGCACGCGCTGGCACAGCGACAACTGGATGTCGCCGGTGCCAGGCGGCATGTCGACGATCAGGTAGTCGAGCGCCTGCCAGTTGGTCTGCCGCAGCAGCTGGTCCAGCGCCTGCGTGACCATCGGTCCGCGCCAGATCATGGCCTGGTCGGGCTCGACGAGGAAGCCAATGGACATCACCTGCACGCCGTGGCCGCGCAGCGGCTCCATGGTCTTGCCGTCCAGGCTCTCGGGGCGGCCGTCGATGCCCAGCATCATCGGCTGGCTCGGGCCATAGATGTCCGCATCGAGCACCCCGACGCTCGCCCCTTCGGCTGCCAGCGCGAGGGCAAGGTTGGCCGCGGTGGTGCTCTTGCCCACGCCGCCCTTGCCCGAGGCCACCGCGATCACGTTCTTCACGCCCGGCAGCAGCTGCACGCCGCGCTGCACCGCGTGCGCAACGACCGCGCTCGACAGGTTGACGCTGACGTTGCCGACGCCGGGCACCGCCCGGGCCGCCGCCACCAGCGCCTTGCGCAGCGCCGGAAAGAGGCTCTGCGCCGGGTAGCCGAGCTGCACATCGAAGGATACGTCGGCGCCGTCGACGCGCAGGTTGCGCAGCTGCTTGGTGGCAACGAAGTCCTGGCCGGTATGCGGATCGACGACGGACTTCAAGGCTTCGAGCAGCGCAGTTTCGGTGGGGCTGGACATGGAGGGCGGCCGCAGGCCGGTCAAGGAACGATGTGCGAAGCAGTCTAACGAAAGCGCCGCATCGGCACGGACCAGGGCCTTGCGCCGGCTGCGGCGCCGGCACCGGGCTTGCAGGTGCTCACAGGCCCCCGGCGCATCGCGTCTATGCTCGCCGGCCCGGCCTCAGCCGCCGTCTTGAAGAACCACCCACCCCACAGCAAACGCATGAACCCAAAGTCCTCCCTGGATCGACGCACCTTCGTGGCAGCCGGCGGCGCCTCGCTCGCGCTGGCCAGCCTGGGTTGGCCCGCCCAGGCGCTGGCCAGCAGCGGCCTGCGGCTCGGGCCCTCGCAGAACTTCTCCTTCGACGCCCTGGTGGCGCAGGCGCGGGCCCTCGCGGTGCGGCCGCAGGCGCCTGCGCCGGCCCTGCCGCGCGAGGTGCTGGAACGCATCGACTACGAAGCCCACGGCAAGATCCGGTTCGACACCTCGAAGGCACTGTTCAGGGACGGCCCCGGCGCCTTCCCCGTCACGTTCTTCCACCTCGGCCGCTATTTCCAGGCGCCGGTGCACATGCACGTGCTGCAGGCGCAGGGCGCCGGATTCGCTTCCCGCGAGATCCTCTACTCGCCGGCCTACTTCGACATGCCGGCCGACAGCCCGGCGCGCCAGCTGCCCGAGGGCGCAGGCTTCGCGGGCTTCCGCTTCCAGGAAAGCCGGCTGGGCGACCAGTCCAAGCTCGACTGGAAGAACAACGACTGGGTCGCTTTCCTCGGCGCCTCTTACTTCCGTGCCATCGGCGAGCTGTACCAATACGGGCTGTCGGCGCGCGGCGTGCTCGTCGACGCGGCCGTGCCGGGAGTGGCGGAGGAGTTTCCGGCCTTCACGCACTTCTACTTCGAGCCGCCCGCGAACGGCGGCTCGGTGGTCACGGTCCATGCGCTGCTGGAAGGCCCGAGCATCACCGGCGCCTACCGCTTCGCGATGCGCCGCGACGCCGCGGTCGTGATGGACGTGGACTGCCAGCTCTTCCTGCGCCGCGACGTCGCGCGGCTGGGGCTGGCGCCGCTGACGTCGATGTACTGGTACTCCGAGACCGTCAAGCCGACCGCGATCGACTGGCGGCCGGAAGTCCACGATTCGGACGGCCTCGCGCTCTGGACGGGCGGCGGCGAACGCATCTGGCGGCCGCTGAACAACCCCGCGCAGACGATCGCCTCGTCCTTCGGGGACACGCGGCCGCGCGGCTTCGGCCTCTGGCAGCGCGACCGCGACTTCAACCACTACCTGGACGGCGTCGCCTACGACCGCCGCCCCGGCCTGTGGGTGGAACCTCTGGGCGACTGGGGCGAAGGCGCGGTGCAGCTGATCGAGATCCCGACCGACGACGAGATCCACGACAACACCGTCGCGTGCTGGGTGCCCAAGGCGCCCGCCACCGCCGGCAGCAGCTACCAGCTGCGCTACCGCCTGCACTGGACCGACAAGGAGCCCTTCCCCACCCCGCTGGCGCAGTGCGTGGCGACCCGCCTGGGCCGTGGCGGCCAGCCCGGCCAGCCGCGGCCGCCGGGGGTGCGCAAGTTCATGGTCGAGTTCATCGGCGGACCGCTGAAAGACCTTCCGTTCGGCGTCAAGCCCGAAGCGGTGCTGTCCGCTGCCAGCGGCAAGTTCTCGTACGTCTTCACCGAGGCCGTGCCCAACGGCGTGCCGGGCCACTGGCGTGCGCAGTTCGACTTCACCGCCGAAGGCACGGCGCCGGTCGACATGCGGCTGTACCTGCGCAGCGGCGACCAGACGCTGTCGGAGACCTGGCTCTACCAGTTCCACCCGTTCTGACACCCGCGCGGCCTGCGGGCATACGTGTTGCCACGCATGGAGCCTGTCTCGCACCAAGGACTCCATGCAACGCAGAACATTGCTCGGCGCCCTCGGCGCCACCGCCGGCCTGGGTGCCCTCCCGCTGCTGTCGCCTGCCGCACAGGCCGCCGGCCTGAAGCCCCTGGGCAAGGCCGCGCCGTTCGACTATGCCCGGCTCAAGGGACGGGCCCGGCAGCTGAGCGCCGCGGCGTACCGCGCGCCCGCCAACGTGCTGCCGCCGGACATCGCCGCGCTGGACTGGGACCAGTACCAGGCCATCCAGTTCAAGGCCGACCATGCGCTGTGGGCCGACGAGGCGCTGCGCTTCCAGGTGCGGCTCTTCCACCTCGGGCTCTTCTTCAAGCGACCGGTGCACATGTTCGAAGTGCACGACGGGCAGGCCCAGGAGCTGGCCTACGACCCCGCGATGTTCGACTACGGCAAGAGCGGCCTCGTGGGCGAGAAGCAGCCGGCCGACCTCGGGTTCGCGGGCTTCCGCATCAACTTCCACACGGACTTCAAGCTCGACGTGGCGGCGTTCCTCGGTGCCAGCTACTTCCGGGCGGTGGGTGCTTCGCGCCAGTACGGCCTGTCGGCTCGCGGGCTGGCCATCGACACGGCGATGCAGCGGCCGGAAGAGTTCCCGGACTTCACGGAGTTCTACCTCGAGCGGCCGGACCCGCGCTCGGACGTGGTCGTGGTGTACGCGCTGCTCGACTCCCCCAGCGTGGCCGGCGCCTACCGCTTCGCCATCGCGCCCGGCGATACGCTGCTGATGGACGTCGACGCCGCGCTGTACCCGCGCAAGCCGATCGAACGGCTCGGCATCGCGCCCTGCACCAGCATGTACCAGACCGGCGAGAACGACCGTCGCATGGCCAACGACTGGCGGCCGGAGATCCACGACTCCGATGGCCTGGCCATGCACACCGGCAGCGGCGAATGGATCTGGCGGCCGCTGACGAACCCGGTCTCGCTGGGCTTCAACGCCTTCGCCGACCGCCAGCCCCGCGGCTTCGGCCTGTTGCAGCGCGACCGCGACTTCGAGCACTACCAGGACGACGGCGTGTTCTACGACCGACGGCCCAGCCTGTGGGTCGAGCCCAAGGGCGACTGGGGCGACGGCTCGGTGCAGCTGGTCGAGATCCCGACGGTCGACGAGACCTTCGACAACATCGTCGCGTTCTGGCATCCGGCCGCGCCGGTGAAGGCCGGCCAGGAGCTGCTGGTGGCCTATCGCCTGCATTGGGGCGCGGAGCCGCCGGTGCAGCCGCCGGCCGCCCGCTGCGTGGCGACCCGCACCGGGCTCGGCGGCGTGATCGGCCGCCAGCGTCCGCACTGGTCGTGGCGCTTCGCGGTGGACTTCGCGGGCGGCGAGCTGGCGAAGCTGGGCGACGCGGCGGACGTGGAGCCGGTGATCACCGCGTCGCGCGGGCGCATCGAGATCCCGTCGGCGCGGCCGCTGGCTTCGGTGAACGGCTACCGGCTGATGTTCGACCTCGCCCCTGACGACAGCACGGAGCAGATCACGCTGCGGGCGTACCTGCGCAGCGGGGGCCGGGCGCTGAGCGAGACCTGGCTCTACCAGTGGTCGCCGCCGCCGGTGGCGCAGCGCGTGTTGCCGTAGGCCCGGGCCGGCCGCACCGCTTTCCTACAATGTCCGGCCGTTCCGGAGCCATCAACGCCGGGCGGCACCACCATGACCCGCAAACTCTTCGTCACCACCGCCCTGCCCTACGCCAACGCGCCCTTCCACATCGGCCACATGATGGAGTACATCCAGGCCGACATCTGGGTGCGGCACCAGCGCATGCAGGGCCACGAGGTGCACTTCGTCTGCGCCGACGACGCGCACGGCGCGCCGATCATGATCGCGGCCGAGAAGGCGGGCAAGACACCGCAGCAGTTCGTGGCCGACATCGCCGCGGGCCGCAAGCAGTACCTCGACGGCTTCCACATCGGCTTCGACAACTGGCACTCGACCGACGGCCCCGAGAACCACGAGCTGGCGCAGGACATCTACCGCGCGCTGCGCAAGGCCGGCCTGATCGCCGAGCGCTCGATCGAGCAGTTCTTCGACCCGGTGAAGAGCATGTTCCTGCCCGACCGCTACGTGAAGGGCGAATGCCCCCGCTGCGGCGCCAAGGACCAGTACGGTGACAACTGCGAAGTGTGCGGCGCCGTGTATTCGCCCACCGAGCTGAAGAACCCGTACTCGGCCCTCTCGGGCGCCACGCCGGTGATGAAGACCAGCGTGCACTACTTCTTCCAGCTCTCGTCACAGCGCTGCCTGGACTTTTTGAAGGAATGGACGCACACGCCCGGCCGCCTGCAGCCCGAGGTGCTGAACAAGATCAGCGAGTGGTTCGCGGTCGACGAGCAGGGCCACGGCGGCCTGGCCGACTGGGACATCAGCCGCGACGCCCCGTACTTCGGCATTCGCATCCCGGACACCGACGACAAGTACTTCTACGTCTGGCTCGACGCACCGGTGGGCTACCTCGCCTCGCTGAAGAACTACTTCGGCAAGACCGGCCGCGACTTCGACGCCTTCTTCGCCGACCCGTCGGTGGAGCAGGTGCACTTCATCGGCAAGGACATCACCTACTTCCATACGCTGTTCTGGCCCGCGATGCTGCACTTCAGCGGCCGCAAGACGCCCGACCACATCAACGTGCACGGCTTCCTGCAGCTGAGCGGCGAAAAGATGAGCAAGAGCCGCGGCACGGGCCTGTCGCCGCTGAAGTACCTGGAGCTCGGCATGAACGCCGAGTGGCTGCGCTACTACCTGGCTGCCAAGCTCAACAGCCGTGTGGAAGACGTGGACTTCAACCCCGACGACTTCGTCGCCCGCGTCAACAGCGACCTGATCGGCAAGTACGTCAACATCGCCAGCCGCGCCGCAGGCTTCCTGAACAAGCGCTTCGAAGGCCGCGTGCTGCCGGTGGCCGAGCTGCCCGCCGGTGATGCCGCGATCCACGAGCAGCTCGTGGCAGCCCAGGCGGGCATCTGCAAGCTCTTCGATGAGCGCGAGTACGGCAAGGCGCTGCGCGACGTCATGGCGCTGGCCGACGTGGTGAACGGCTACACCGACGAGAACAAGCCCTGGGAACTGGCCAAGAAGCCTGAACAGGCGCAACGCCTCCACGAGGTGTGCAGCACGCTGATCCGCACGTTCGAGCTGCTGACGCGCATGCTCGCGGCGGTGCTGCCGGTCACGGCCGCACGCGCAGCGGCATTCCTGGGCGTGCGATTCGACCTCAGCGCGGGGCCGTCGCAGGTCACGCGCATCGGCGAGTACCAGCACCTGATGCAGCGGGTCGACCCGAAGCAGCTCGACGAACTGCTGGCTCCGCCGCTGGCGCCGAAGGTCGTTCCGGGCGGCGAGGACATCGCGCCGGAGATCAAGATCGACGATTTCGCGAAGGTCGACCTGCGCATCGCGAAGATCGTGAACGCCGAGGCCGTGGAAGGCAGCGAGAAGCTACTGCGGCTGACGCTCGATGCCGGCGAAGGCCGCACGCGCAACGTCTTCAGCGGGATCAAGTCGGCCTACGAGCCGGAGGATCTTATTGGCAAGCTCACCGTGCTGGTGGCCAACCTGGCGCCGCGCAAGATGAAGTTCGGCGTGAGTGAGGGCATGGTGCTGGCCGCATCGCATGCCGATGAAAAAGCCCAGCCCGGCATCTTCGTGCTCGAGCCGGGCCCGGGTGCGCAGCCCGGCATGCGGGTGCGCTGAACCGGCGGACGGGCGGCAGCAAGGCCGCCCGGTCGCGTCAGCCTTGCGGCTGGGCCTGACGGCGCCGGGCCACGGCACCCAGCAAGCCCAGGCCACCCAGCAGCAAGGCGTAGGTTTCGGGCTCCGGCACGGCGGCTACGGGCGTCAACATCATCATCGACTGGTAGTAGCCGTCTTGATCGTCCAGGAATGACACGGTGTAGGCCGATGAACGGTAGCCCACGGCGATCGTCGAGAAGTTGGTGCTCAAGTCGTTGACGATGGCGTCGTACAACGGCAAATAGTCAGCGTAGATCCAACCGCTGCCCGCGCTGAGACTGTCGCTCGAACCGTTGAAATCGGTAGCGATTTCCCACAGTACCTTGTTGAACTGGAAGCCGGTGTCGTCGGCCGTGCTGCCATGCACCACCGCGCTGTCGTAGTAGCGGTCGACCACGTAGTTGAACAGGTCGGTCGCGCGTGCGCCGGCATCCGGATGGGCGATGAGCCCCGTGGCATCGGTGTGCAGGGTGTAGGTGCGCGTCGTGTCCGATGACGGGAACCCATTGCCGTAGTCAATGCAGATGACCTGGCTGAACGACGGCAGCGGATCTCCGGTGCTGCCAGCCGCGTACTGGATGTTGCTCAGCGTGGCGGAATAGGCGCCGGCATGTTCGTTCCTGGTGAACGTCGCCTCGATGGTCGTGGCGAATGCGGGTGCAGACAGGCCCAAGGCGAGAGCGGCCACGAGGCGGGCAGGCTGAAAGTTCATTGATGAATCCAGATCTTCAAGGTGATCAGGGCTGATAAATAGCGCGCCCCGAGGAAGGATCCGGACTGTAAGCACGTCCAATTCTGCGCTCCACCCCCTGGATGGATGCGCATCTCGAACAATTTCACGGTTGGCGTCGGCAGGCATTCCAGTGCGTGTGCCAAGTCACGCCTCCCGCTCCCCGCGTTGTGTCAGCGCTGCACCGCCGCGCGCCGGCGTTGCCAAGCCAACAGCGCGACGCCCCCCAGCATGAGGGCATAGGTCGACGGCTCTGGCACCGGCGTGACCGCCAGGTCGCCGTGGATGCCCAGCGCGATGAACTGGGTAAATTGGCCGCCCGAGAAGTTGTTGTCGGACACCAGCAGCAAGGTCTTCTCCCCGTTGTGGTCCGCTCCCCAAGTCAGGCCTTCGACGTTGTCGAGCTTCAGGGCAGAGCCGTCGGCATTGACCAGCGTCCCGAGGTCCAGCAGCAGCGTCTTCTGCATGCTGGCGAAACCGGCGCCGGCCAGGCTGGACAAGCCCGCCACATCCGTCGCGCCCGCGGTGTCCGTCAGGTACAGCCGGATGTTGTTACCGACACCGGCCGCATAGCTGCGCTCCAGGGCGAGGAGCCGGCCCTCGCCCACGGCGAGCAGTTCGACAAGCCCGTTGTCGGCTGAGCCGCCGCCCACCGGCGCGGTGGGGATGGCATCGAGTTGGTACACGTACTCGGCGTTGCGCTGGCCGCTGGCGTAGTCGAACCGCGCGATGCGCACCTGCGTGCCGGCATCGACGGTGGCGATCCCGCCGTCCTGGGCCAACGCGCTCTCGGTGGCGACGTAGGCCGATTTGCCGTCGGCCGACAGCGTCAGGCTCTCGAACGCCAGGTTGTTGCGGATGCCGCTGTCGCCGGCCGCCTGGCCGCCCGGCGTGCCGACGGGCAGGTAGGTCTGCGGCACGCTGAATTCCCGCGCGTGGGTGCCGTCGAGGTAGGCCTCGCGCAGCGTCGGGTTCTGGAAGCCCGCGCCGGTGCGCTGGCCCTCGTTGGTCCACAGCAGCGTGGGACCGTTGGCGCCCCGCACCAGGCGGATCGATTCGCCATCGACCCGGTTCAGCCCGAAGGGCTCACCCTGCGGGTCGCGCAGCGTGGTCACGCCGGTGAACTGTACGCCCGCCGTGCCGGCCGTGTTGGAACGGCTGAACTGGCTGTAGTCGAGCGTCATGCGGTAGTAGTGCGCCGGGTTGTACTGGCTGCGGTCGTCGCTGATGGCCACGTAGGTCTGCGTGGCGGCGTCGTAGTCGATGCCCGACAGCCCGCCCACGCGCGTACCGGCGAAGGTGGTACTGGTCGACAGGACCGCCTGGCCGATGTAGTCGAACGAGACGGCGGCGCAGGCGCCTTGAGCGGCCAGCAGCAGCGCCGCGGCCGCCAGCGGATGGCGCAGGCGGGGCATGGAAACGAAACGGGTCATGTGCTCTCCTGGCAGGCATGTGGTTGGGGATCCGGGCCGGGATGCTCGCCAGCGCCTGTGACCACGCGATGAAGCGGACTGCGACAATCGGAGCGTGCCTGCGCACCCAGCCTCCTTCGACTCCCGCACGCTGTCGCCCTCGCGGCGGCGGCGGTTCATGGCGCGTGTCCACCATTGCGGGCCTCCGGCGCCCCGCGTTGAACGTGTTCACCCGTCCAACCTGCTGGAGACCGCATGCGCCCCGTTCCACTCCACCGCTTCCGCCCGCGGCTGCTCGACAGCCTGAAGGGCTACTCACGCCAACGCTTCGCCGCCGACGCCGGCGCCGGCCTGACGGTCGGCATCGTCGCGCTGCCGCTGGCCATGGCCTTCGCCATCGCCAGCGGCGTCAAGCCCGAGGCGGGCCTGTTCACCGCGATCATCGCGGGCTTCCTGATCTCCGCGCTGGGCGGCTCCAACGTGCAGATCGGCGGGCCGGCGGGCGCGTTCATCGTGATCGTCTACGGCATCGTCGAACGCTACGGCCTGGCCAACCTGCTGATCTCGACCATCCTCGCCGGCGTGCTGCTGTTCGTGATGGGCCTGCTGCGGCTGGGCGCTCTGGTGCGCTACGTGCCGGTGAACATCGTCATCGGCTTCACCAACGGCATCGCGGTGCTGATCGCGCTGTCGCAGGTGCGCGACCTGCTGGGGCTGCAGATCGACAAGCTGCCGGCAGACTTCTTCTCGCAGCTGCGCGCCTTCGGCCAGGCGCTGCACACCTTCAACCCCTATGCGTTCGCGCTGGGCATGCTGTGCTTCCTCGGCCTCTTCCTGTGGCCCCGGCTCTTCCGGCGCGGCCACGTGCTGCCGGGCGTGCAGTTGCCAGGCCGGCTCACCGAAGCGAGCTTCTTCATGGCCGCGGCGCGCATGCCGGGGCAGATCGTCGCGCTGGTCACGCTCACCACCGCCAGCACGCTGCTCGCGCTGCCGGTGGAGACCATCGGCTCGCGTTTTGGCGGCATCCCGCAGGCCTTGCCGGCCTTCGCGCTCCCGGCCTTCAGCTGGCAGACGGTGCAGCAGCTCTTTATCCCCACGCTGACGATCGCGCTGCTGGGCGCCGTCGAGTCGCTGTTGTGCGCCCGTGTGGCCGACAGCCTCGGTGCCGCGGCCTTCCCGCGCCACGATCCCAACCAGGAACTGATGGCCCAGGGCGTGGCCAACGTCGTCGCGCCGTTCTTCGGCGGCATTCCCGCCACCGGCACCATCGCGCGCACCGTCACCAACCTGCGCGCCGGCGCCGCGACGCCGGTGGCCGGCATGGTGCACGCCGCCACGCTGCTGCTCGTCGTGCTGCTGGCCGCGCCGCTGGCGCTGTACGTGCCGCTGGCCGTGCTCGCCGGCATCCTGCTCTTCGTCGCCTGGAACATGGGCGAGTGGCACGAGTTCGCACGGCTGCGGCAGTTCTCCTTCGCCTACCGCACCACGCTGCTCGGCACCTTCGTGCTGACGGTCGTGTTCGACCTGACGGTGGCCGTGCAGGTCGGCCTGGTGCTCGCGTGCGTCTTCTTCATCTGGCGCATGGGCACGTTGTTCCGCGCGGAGACCTCGGTGCCGCCGAGCCCCCCGGGCGTCCAGGTGGTCCATCTCTACGGCGCGCTCTTCTTCGGCGCGGTGGGCAAGGTCGAGGACCTGGCCGAGCACGTGCCGCCCGGCACGCGGCTGATGATCCTGGAAATGCACCGCCTGGTGTCGATGGACGCCTCGGGCCTGGACGCGCTGGTGCAACTGCATGGCGCACTGCAGCGGCGGGGCGTCCGGCTCGTCCTGGCCGACATGAACGAGCAACCGCGCTCGCTCGTGCAGCGCGGCGGCCTGGCGGCCCGGCTGGGCCCCGGCGGCATGGCCGATACGCTGGACGCCGCCCTGCGCAGCGCGGCCGAAGCAGCTGCCGGCACATCCGCCACGGTGGACGTGCCGCCTGCCGCCCCGGTGCCTGCGCCGAGGTTGTAACCGTACACTGTGCCGCATGGCAGTACCTCGATTCGGACCATCGCCGCCCTCGCCCGGCGACACCGACATCCCGAGGCGGGGCCCGGTGTGGCGGCGGCAGTGGTTGTGCGAAACGCCCCGCTACCTGCTCCAGACCGCCCACTGCACCGACGGGACCGGCGACCGCGCCTGCGTCGTGAAGGCCGTGCGCAGCCAGCGTCCGGCCGCCACCGCCGCGCTGCGCCACGAAGCGCAGATGCTGCGCCTGCTGGCCGATGTGCCGAACGTGCCGCGCCTGCTGCATGCCGAGCCCGACGGGACCGAGATCGTCCTCACGCCCATGCCCGGCGTCGACCTTACGCAGCACCACGGCGACGCCCTGGCGCTCGACGCAGCCCTGGGCATCGCCCTCGGCCTGGCCGAAATCCTGCAAGCGGTGCATGCCAACCACGTCGTGCACGGCGACCTGAACCCGGGCAACGTGCTGTTCGACGCCGCGACCGGCCGCGTCTCGTTGATCGACTTTGGCGACGCGATCGCGCAGAGCCACGTCGAGCTGGAGTTCATGGCCGCCACGGGCGTGGCGCGGTCGCTGGCCTTCGTCGCCCCGGAGCAGACCGGCCGTGCCGGCCGGCCCGTGGACTGCCGCGCCGACCTGTACGCACTGGGCGCGGTGCTGTACTGGCTGCTCGCCGGCCGGCCTCCTTTCACGCACGACGAACCGCTCGACCAGTTGCACGCGCTGCTGGTCCAGGCGCCCGAGCCGCTGTCGCGCTGGCGCGCCGGGCTGCCGCCGGCCGTCTCGGCCGTCGTCGAACGCCTGCTGTCGAAGCAGCCCGAAGCGCGCTACCAGGCAGCGGCCGGCGTCGCCGCGGACCTGCGGCAACTGCGGGAACGCATCGGGCAGCACGGCGACGCACCGGGCTTCGTGCCCGGCCTCGCCGACCACCGCATGGCGCCCGCCCCACCCTCACGCCTGTTCGGGCGCGAAGGGGCGCTCGAGCAGCTCACCGCGGCCCTCGAGCGTGATGCCCGCCCGCGGGTGGCCCTCGTGCGCGGCTTCTCCGGCGCCGGAAAGACCTCGCTGGTGCGCGGCCTCTTTCCGGTGCTGAACCGCCTCGACGGCCTGTTCGCGGGCGGCCGGTTCGACGAGTTCGAGCGGCTGCAGCCCTATGGCGGCCTGTTCGACGCGCTGGGGGAGCTGGCCGGCCACTGGCTGGCCGAGCCGCCCGCCACGCTGGAGCGCCTGCGCGCGGCACTGCGCGAAGCCCTGGGCGACCACGCCGCGCTGCTCGCGCAGTGCGTGCCAGCGTTCGCGCGGTTGCTCTGGGGCGATGCGCTGCCGCCGAAGGCCGATGCCGCCCACCCGCTGCACCGGCTGCAGCAGGCCGTGGGCGCGGTGCTGGAGGTGGTCCGCGGCCGAGGCCAGCCGGTGGTGCTGTTCATCGACAACCTTCAGTGGGCCGACCTGGGGGCGCTGGAGCTGATCGAGCACCTGGTGCGCATGCACGGGCGCTCGCCGCTGCTGGTCGTCGGCGTCTATCGCGACAACGAGGTCGACGAGACGCACCCCCTCGCCGCCGTGATGCGCCGCTGGCGCGAGGCCGGCGTGCACACGCTGGACATCGCGGTGGACCACCTGCCGCAGACCGCGGTCGAAGAACTCGTGGCCGACGTGCTGACCGGCCAGCCGGACGCCGACCCCTGCCTGCAGCCGCTGGCCGCGGTGCTGCATCGCCGCACCGGCGGCAACCCGTTCTTCGTGCTGCGCGCGCTGCAGCAGCTCTTCGATGACGGGCAGCTGCGCCGCGGGCCGGGCGGCTGGCGATGGGACGACGCCGCGCTCGAGGCGCTGCCCGGCGCCGACAGCCTGGTGCCCGGGCTGATCGCGCGGCTCGGGCGGTTGCCGCAGGCCACCAGGCGCGCGGCCGGCGCCTGCGCCTGCCACGGCGGGCTGATCGACACCGAGCTGATCGCCGACGTGCTGCAGCAGGCGCCGACCGCGCTCGACGATGCGCTGCTGCCGCTGCTGCGCAGCGACGTGCTGCTGCCGGCACGCACGCCGGAAGGCGCACGCCGGCTGCGCTTTTGCCACGACCGCCTGCAGGAAGCCGCCCGCGCCTGCCTGGCGCCCGACGAGCGCATCCGCATCCACCACGCGCTCGCGCGGGCGATGCACCGCCGCATGCCGGCAGCCCCGGGCACCGCGCCGACGCCCGCGGCGCAGCGCTTCACGCTCGGCCACCACTACCTGGTCGCGCTGCCGCTGATCAGCGACGACGAATGCACCCTGGTCGCCGAGCTGCTGGCGGACATCGCCCAGGCCGCACTGGCCACCGGTGCGCATGAGACCGCGCAGGCCTACGTCGACGCCGTGCGTGCGCTCCTGCCGCGGGCGGGCCTGGCCGCCATCGACCACCTGCGGCTGGATGCGTTGGCGCACCGCATCCTGTGCGCCCAGGGCCACCATGCCCGGGCCGATGCGGCCTTCGACGCACTGCGCGCCCGGCGTTCGCTCTGCCCGGCCACCTGGATCGAGGCGCTGCGCCACCAGGCAATGCTGCTGTCGAGCCGGATGAAGCAGCGCGAGGCGACCCTGCTCGTGCTGGACGAGCTGCGCGGCCTCGGCGTGGCGGTGCCCGCCGAGGCGGATTGGGGTGCGGCCGCGGCGGCCGAGCGGGCCGCGGTCGAGCAGCGCATGAACGACGACGAGAACGTCTTCGACCGGCTGCCGCCCGCCACCGACCCGCAGATCCTGCGCACCGCGACGCTGCTGGTGCAGACGCAGGACAACGCGATCCGCTGGAGCCTGCCCCTGGCCTCCTGGGCCTGCCAGCGGACGGTGCGCCTCGGGCTGGACCATGGCCGCTTTCCCGAACTGGCCGCGGCGGTCGCCGGCAGTGCCGGCGCGGTCGATACGCGGGACGACCGCTACCCGCGCCGCGCCTACCTGCTGGCCACCACCGGGCTTCGCCTGCTCGAGGCGGCCCGCGACGTCTCTCCAGCCCAGCGCGCTCGCGCACGGCAGACCGCGGCCTCCGTCGGGTTGTTCTGGGGCCAGCCGCTGACGGCGGTGCTCACCCTGATGGCGACCTGCGAGCGCCCGCTGATCGAGGCAGGCGAACGCGAGTTCCTGTCGTACCACGCACTGGCGCACTGCGAGCTGCTGCTCGACACCGCGCCACACCTGGACGAACTCGACGCCTGCGTGCACGCCTTGATCGCCCGCCACGAAGCGGCGGGAGACCGGCTGACTGTCACGATGCTGCTGCCGTTCCGCCGCTTCGTCGCCTGCCTGCAGGGCGACACGGCCGGCCCGGGGCGCTTCGACGGCGAGGATTTCGACGAAGCCGCGCTGATGGCCGAGACGCGGCGCAACAACATCCGCGGCCATGCCCGCCACCACACGCGCAGGGCGCAGGCCTGCGTGCTGTGGGGCCAGTGGCCGCAGGCGCTGGCGGCCACGCGGGCGGCGTTCGCCACCGGCGGCATCCACGGCTTCATGTACGTCGAGCTGCTGGCACGCTGGCTGCATGCGCTGGCCGGTGCGCGCGTGCTGCTGGCCGATGGCGGCACGCTGCCGCCTGAGGAGCGCGCGGCGCTGCGGCACGAGCTGGACGTGCAGACCGCCTGGTTCGCACTGCGCGCCGGCGAGCAGGTGCAGAACTACATGCACCTGCACCAGCTGCTGCGGGCGATGCAGGCCTGGCTCGACAACGATTTCCTTGCCGCGACGCCGGCGTTCGAATCGGCCATCGCCGCCGCACGCCACCACCGCCGCGCCTGGCCGCTGGCGCTGGCCTGCGAGCTGGCCGCCGAGCACGACATCGCCCACGGCGCGGACCCGCGGCGGCACCGGGAGGCGGCGCTCACCGCCTACGAAGACTGGGGCGCAGCAGGCAAGGCCCGTCAGCTGCGCCTGCTGCTGGCGAGCGGCAGCTCGTCGTTCGGCGGCACGCGCGGCTTTGCCGGCGAGGGCGACGCGAGCGGCATCGACGTCGTCGGCATCGCCGCGCAACGCCTCGCCCTCGAACGCGACCCCGACGCCCTGCCCGGCCTGCTGTTCGACCTGGTCCGCCGGCACTCGGCCGCCGAACGCGGCTTGCTGCTCTGGCACAACGAGACGGGGCCCTGGCAGCCCGCGGCCGGGTTCGACGACGACGAAGCGTGGGTCGACTTCGCTCTGAACGAGGCCGCCGCCGCACGCCGTGCCGCGTTGATCCCGCCGTCGGTGCGGCACTTCCTCGTGCACGCGCAGCAGCCGGTGCTGCTGCAGGACGTGCAGCACGATCCGCGCTTCGGCCGCGATCCGCAGGTCCAGGCCCGGCGGATCCAATCCATCGCCGGCCTGCCGATCCGCTTGCGCGGCGAGATGGTCGGCCTGCTGTACCTCGACAACCACCGCTCGCGCAACGCGCTCGGGGCACGCCAGTTCGACGCGCTGCGCCTGCTGGCGCTGCAGTTCGCGGTGGCCTACGAAAACGCGCGCGCCCACCGCGACCTGGAAACCATCGTCGCCGCGCGCACCGCGGACATCCGCCGCCAGCGGGCGCTGCTGCAGACCCTCATCGACGGCACGCAGGCGCTGGTGTCGCTGAAGGACGCCGATGGCCGCTACCTGCTCGTCAACGCCCGCTGGGCCGAGACCTTCGGGCTGCGGCCCGACGCGGCCATCGGCCGCTCGACGCAGGAGGTGCTGCCGCCGCAGCTGGTCGAACGCGCCCTCGATGAGGATCGGCTGGTGCTGGCCGGCCAATCGAGGCGATCCGAGGAACAGCTGTCGACCGGCGGCAGCACGCGCGTGTTCCACGTCCACCGGTTCCCGGTCTTTGGCGAGGACGGCCGGCCCTATGCGATCGGCAGCATCGCGCTCGACATCTCCGAGCTGTACGAGGCCCGGCGCACGGCCGAACACGCGACGCGTGCGAAGAGCGAGTTCCTGGCCAACATGAGCCACGAGATCCGCACGCCGATGAACGCGATCCTCGGCATGACGCGGCTGGCGCTGCAGGCCGGGCTGCCGCCGCGCCAGCAGCACTACGTCGCGCAGGCGCAGCGCTCGGCCCAGGCGCTGCTTGGCGTGGTCAACGACATCCTCGACTTCTCCAAGATCGAAGCCGGCAAGCTCGAGCTGGAGGCGACCGCGTTTGCGCTCGACGAGGTGCTGTCGGACCTGGCAAGCATGATCGGCCTGCAGGCCCACACGAAGGGCCTGCGGGTCCTGTTCGACCAGCCCGACCCCCTGCCGCCGAGGCTGGTCGGCGACCCGCTGCGGCTGAGGCAGGTGCTGACCAACCTCGCCGCCAACGCAATCAAGTTCACCGAGCGCGGACATGCCCGCATCGCCGTCGAGGCCGCCGGGCAGGCCGCCGGCGCGGTGCGGGTGCGCTTCGCCGTGGAAGACACCGGCGTCGGCATCGACGAGGCCACGCAGCGCCGGCTGTTCCAGCCTTTCGAGCAGGCCGACGCCTCGACGTCACGGCAGCACGGCGGCACGGGGCTGGGGCTCGCCATCAGCCGGCACCTGGTCGCCCTGATGGGCGGCACGCTGGCGCTGCACAGCGTGCGGGGCCAGGGCAGCCGCTTCGAATTCGAACTCGCCTTCCCGGTGGCCGGGGACGACGATGGCACACGCGGCGAACAACGCCCGCCCCCGCTGGCGGACCGGCGGCTGCTGATCGTCGAAGCGCATCCGTTGGCGGCCGCCACGCTGCGGGCGATGGCCGCAGCGCTGGGCGTGCGCGCCGAGACCGCTGGCGATGCGTGGGACGGCCTGCGCGCCACCACGCTGGCCATGGCCGCCGGCCGGCCATTCGACGTGGTGCTGGTCGCCGCACGCCTGCCCGGGCTCGACGGCCTAGCCAGCGCGCACGAGCTGGCCGCGGGCGCGCATGGCGGCCGGCCGATCCTGCTGATGGCGTCGCCCGGCAACGAGCCCGCGGCCGATGCAGGACTGCCGCCGTGGCTCGAATGGCTGCCGCAGCCCGTCACGCGTGCCGCTCTGGCCAAGGCGCTGCGCGACGCCTTGCAGCCTGCCGGCGATGCGGCCACGCCCGTGCAGGCCGCCACCGCGCGGCTCGATGGCCTGCACCTGCTGCTGACCGAAGACAACCCGATCAACCAGGAACTCGCCACCGAGCTGCTGCGCGGCGCGGGCGCCGAAGTGACGGTGGCGCAGAACGGCCGCGAGGCGCTGGAAGCGCTGGAACTGCGCCGCTTCGACGCCGTGCTGATGGACTGCCAGATGCCCGAGATGGACGGCTACGAGGCCGCACGCCGCATCCGCGCCGACCCGCGCTGGCACGGACTGCCGATGATCGCGATGACGGCCAGCGCCATGGCGGGCGACCGCGAGCGCGTGCTGGCCGCCGGCATGGACGACCACATCGTGAAGCCGATCGACGTCGAGGCGATGTTCACGACGCTGGCACGCTGGCTGAAAGGCCCGTCCGAGCCCGGTCAGCCGCCGCGGTAGACCTCGCGCGGGTCGTCGCGGCTGTCGCTCCTCAGCACCTTCATGTCGGCATCGAAGGTGACGCTGAATTCCTTGGCCTGCTGGCCGTCGAGCCAGCGCCAATCCCACACCGTCTCCCGCTTCAGCGCGTAGGTCTGCTGCTGGGCCGGCCGGCCCAGCAGGCGGCGCACCTGGTCGGGTGTCATGCCGGGCTGCACCTTCTCGAAGTTGCGGGGCGTGAGCACCTGGCGCAGCGCACTCATCTTGCCGTCGGGGCCGATGGTGATGAGGTAGTTAACCTGCCCCTCCGGCTGGCGCGGGTAGTCGAAGGTACGGCCGCCGTCCGACTCGTCGAACACCGCGGCCGGCTCGCCGAACTGCCGGCGCACGTCGGCCTCGGTCGCCACCCCCTCCTCCAGCTTCTCGATGCGCTTGGCATCGCAGGCCACCAACACGCCCACGGCGGCCGCGGCCGCCGCCCACCAGATCCATCCTGACATGTGTCCCCCGGGTAAACTCGCACACTTCCGCCATTCTTGCCGACGCGCCATGCCGCTCTTCTGGAAGCCCTACACCTCCGACGTCACGCAGTTCATCCAGACGCTGAAGGACAAGAAGCCGACGCTGGAAGCCGAGCAGCGGGCGGGCCGCGCCCTCTTGTGGGACCGGCCGATCGACCGCGAGGCCCAGGCGGAGTACCAAGAGGCGCGCGTGCCGCAGCAGCCCTACGTCTACCAGACCAAGTCCAAGTAAGACGGCAGCAGGCCGTTCCAGCAGCTCCGTCGCGATGTCCGACGAACCGCTCTCCGGCCTGTCGCTGCCGGATGCCCCGGCCTCGCCGCCCGACGTGGTCGACACGGTGGCGGTGGCGCGCCTGTACGGCGAGCCGCTGTTCACTATGCCGCAGGATCTCTACATCCCGCCCGACGCGCTGGAGGTGTTCCTGGAGGCGTTCGAGGGGCCGCTGGACCTGCTGCTGTACCTGATCCGCAAGCAGAACTTCAACATCCTCGACATCCCGCTCGCCGACGTGACGCGCCAGTACTTGGCCTACGTCGAGCAGATCCGCAAGAGCAACCTCGAGCTGGCCAGCGAATACCTGCTGATGGCGGCGATGCTGATCGAGATCAAGAGCCGCATGCTGCTGCCGCCGAAGAAGTCGGCCGACGGCGCGGAGGCCGAGGATCCACGCGCGGAGCTGGTCCGCCGGTTGATCGAGTACGAGCAGATGAAGCTCGCGGCCTTCAAGCTCGATGCCCTGCCGGTGCTGGGCCGCGACTTCCTGCGGGCGCAGGTGACGATCGAGCAGAGCCTGAAGCCGCGCTTCCCCGACGTGTCGATCGACGAACTGCGCGACGCGTGGGCCGACATCCTCAAGCGGGCCAAGCTGAACCAGCACCACAAGATCTCGCGCGAGCAGCTGTCGGTGCGCGAGCACATGAGCATCGTGCTGCGGCGCCTGCAGGGCAAGCGCTTCGTCGAGTTCGAGGAGCTGTTCGACGTGTCGCGCGGCGTGCCGGTGCTGGTCGTCACCTTCATCGCGATGCTCGAGCTGGCGCGGGAGCGCCTGCTCGAGGTCACGCAGGCCGAAGCCTTCGCCCCGATCTACGTCCGGCTGGCCTACGCGCCGAGCTGACGCGCGCGGCGCCGGCTGAAGGCCGCGAGCGCCGCCAGGCCACCGAGCATCAGTGCGTAGGTGCCGGGCTCGGGCACCGCCTGAACGTGGTCCAGCATCGCCTGCGCCAGCATCTCGTGGCCGCGGGCCGTCGGGTGCACGCCGTCCCAGAACAGGTACTGCGCCGGATCGCAGGCATCGCCGACGGCAGCGCACGCATCGGTGACGTTGGTGAAGCCGTTGGCGCCGGCGTTCTCCGCCACGGTGCTCAGCAGGCCGAAGACGGAAAAGATGCTCACGCCCGCCTCACCGCTCAGGCGGGCCGAGAGCGCCGAATTCATCGCGCTGGCCATCGCCAGGCCGAGCGCCTGGGCATCGGTGCCATAGATGCCGATCGACGGCGTCAGGCCGATGTTGGGCGTGTCCCAGACGACGATGTCCTTGGCTCCGGCGGCCTGCAGGTCGTCGACGATGGCGCCGACGTCCTGCGCATAGGCCGCGGCCAGCGAGGAGATCATGTCGAGCTGCGCGAGCGGATCGGCCGTCGCGATGCCCGCGAACGCGTTGCGCGCGTTGTTGCCGCCGCCCGCCACGACGTACAACGCGGAAGCGTCGGCCGTGTGGTTCACCGCGTCGAGGTACATGTCCTTCTGCGTGGCCAGGCTGTACGGATACCCGCACAGCAGCGGGCACAGCTCCGTGCTGTCATGGCTCGTCTCCGCGCCGCCGTAGGCGTAGTTCGTGCCGCCCAGCAGAGAGGCCTGGCCGCCGACGCCGAGCCCGGCCGCGAACGGCGTGACCCAGGCCGGACCGTTGGTGAAGGCACCGCTGGCAAACGGCTTCTGCGCCACGTAGCCGTTGCCCGTGACGTCCGACGGCAGCGTGGTGGCGCTGCCCAGGTAGCCCTGGTTTACCAGCCCCTGGAGCACGGCGCCGTCGTTGCCCGTATCGGACAGGCTGTCGCCAAAGACATACAAGGCCGAGTAGCCGGCGTGCGCCGCCCCGGCAGCCCACAGCAGCGACACCGCCGCCATCCAGCGATAGGCGTGACTTTTCACGGAATCCCCCTGTAACGTTGAATGCAGAAGGATACCGTTACTTATTTGGCATCGGTGATTCGTTTATGCCACATTCATCACGCCGAAAGCGAGTGCCTGCTGACTTACAAATGTATCAGTTGGACAAACTTGCGCGGCGGCGGGCGCCGCACAGCACCAGCGCCAGGCCGGCCAGCATCAACGCGTAGGTGCCGGGCTCGGGGATCGCGGCCACGGCCGTCAGCATCGCGCCGCTGAGGATCTGGTGCCCTGCCGCGGTGGGATGGATGCCGTCCCAGAAGAGCGCCGTCTGCGGGTTGCAGCCGGCCACCGGCGCGCCGCACGCGTCGGCGGCATTCTCGAGGGAGAACGCCTGGGGCTCGTCGGCAATGCTGCCCAGCAAGCCGAACAGGTCGAAGGTGAGCACGCCGCTTTCCGCTGCCAGGCGCTGCGCCAGCGCCGCGTTCATGGTCGACGGCAGCAGCGAACCCAGCGCCACGGCCGCCGGGCCGCCCAAAGAGACAGCCGGCACGAGCCCGAGGTCCGGCGCATTCCACACCACGATGTGGCGGGCCCCCGCGGCCTGCAACTGGTCGACGACCGTGCCCAGGTCGGCGGCGTAGGTAGCCGCCGCGGACGCTAGTGTGGCGCCGACGTCCGCACCACCCTGGATGGCCTGCAATGCATCCCGCGCGTTGTTGCCGCCGCCGGCCACGACGTACAGCGCATCCTGCGGCGCCACGCCGCCGCTGGCCTGCAGGTACGAAGCCGCCTGCGACAGCAGGCTGGGCGCGGCGCCGCCGCTGGTGCGGGCGCCGCCGAAGGCGTAGTTCGTTCCGCCGGCCAGCGAGGCCTGCGCCGCCAGGCCCAGGCCGGCCGCAAAGGACGTGGCCCACACCGGCCCGTTCGAGAACACCCCGGACCCATAGGGCTGCGAGGGCACGTAGCCGTTGGAGGTGATCACCTGGCCGGGATTCGCGCCCACGGCGAGCGTGGCATTGCCGCTGTCGGAGAGGCTGTCGCCGAAGACGAACAACGAGCTGAACGCGGCATGGCTCGCAGGCGCGACCAGCACGGCCGCGCAGCCCAGCAGGCACGGAACGATGCGATGGGTCATGGTGGATCCTCCTCGGGGGACTCTATCCACGCGCGTGGCCGGAGCCACCCGGCCAAACCCGCGGGCCGCGAGGGCTCAGCGCATACCCAGCTTGAAGGCGATCATCGCGCGCAGCTTGTTGGGCAGCACCGGCTTGATCAGCAGGTGGAAATCGTGCAACGATGATTCGTCCTCGTGCCCGCCCAGGCTGCTGCCGGTGACCACGATCGCGGGGATCGACGCCTGCGGCCAGCGGGCGCGCAGCACCGCCAGTGCATCGAGCCCGGTGGTGCCCGCCGGCAGCCGGTAGTCGACGATGAGCAGGTCCGGCGGCTGCGTGCCGGCATGCACCACCCAGGCGCGCACGGCGTCGACCGTCTCGAAGGCCTCCACCTGCGCGCCCCAGGCCTGCAGCAGCACGACCAGGCCTTCGCGCACCGCCGCCTCGTCCTCGACGACGACCATGCGCCGGCCATTGAGCGTGAGCCCCAGCGCGGCCTTGGTCGGGGCGATGTCGCGTTCGCTGCGCCTCTGCTCGATGCCGGCCGGCAGCTCCATCGTGAACACCGTGCCGCGGTCGACGCGCGACTGCACCCGCAGCGGCGCCTGCAGCAGATCGGCCAGGCGCTTGACGATCGCCAGCCCCAGCCCCAGCCCCTTGCGGTGGTGCGCCTCCAGCGGGCGGCTGGTGTGCACCTGGTAGAACTCGTCGAAGATGCGCGGCAGGGCCGCCTCCGACACGCCGATGCCGCTGTCCCACACCTGCACCAGCAGCCGTCCGCCGCGCCGGCGGCAGCTCACCAGCACGCCACCGTCCTCGGTGTAGCGGATCGCGTTGCTGACCAGGTTGCGCAGGATGCGCTCCAGCAGCAGCGGGTCGGTGTGCGCCACGTGCCGCTCGCCGTGGAAGCTGAGCGCCAGGCCCTTCTCGAACGCCAGCGGCTCGAAGTGCAGCCGCAGCCGGGTGAACAGCTCCTTCATGCGCACGGGGTGCGGGTTCACCTCCACCCCGCCGCTGTCGATGCGCGTGATGTCGAGCAGCTCGCCGAAGAGTCCCTCCAGCGCATCGACGCTCTCGTTGATGCTGTTGACCAGCGACGCGACCTCCGGATCGTGGATGCGCTGGCGCAGGGCTTCCGCGAAGAGGCCCATGGCATGCAGCGGCTGCCGCAGGTCGTGGCTGGCCGCGGCGAAGAACTGCGTCTTCGCGCGGCTCGCCGCTTCCGCGGCGCTGCGAGCGGCGTCGGCCGCGGCCTTCTCGATGCGCAGCTGCGCGGCGAGCTGGTCGGTGCGCGCCTTCAGCGTGATGGCCTGTTCCAGTGCGCTGCGGTGCGTGCGGCCAATCACCAGCGTGGCGACGAAGATCACCCCCAGCACCACCGCCAGCTGCCAGTGGAAGGGCTGCGACGCATCGGTGGCGATGCGCAAGATGGTCGGCAGCAGCACCAGGCTGATGAAGGCGTTGAACACCGCCCCCTGCGTCACCAGCAGCTGCACCGCTCCCAGCGTGTAGGCGTAGGAAACGAGGATCAGCGCCAGCCGGTGGTAGGGCGTGCCCAGGTCCCAGAACAGCCACACCGCGGCGCCCCATTGCGCCCCCTGCATCAGCACCAGCACCAGGTAGCTCGGGTACCAGCTCGACAGCGTGGCGTCGTCCAGCGTGCCGGCGCGCTCGCGCTGGCGGTAGCGCCACCAGTGCCCCAGCCTCAGCAGCCACAGCACGATGACGGCGCCGAGCCAGCTGCCCAGCACCATCGGGCTGGCCAGCGGGAGGAACACCCCCACCATCACCCCGAAGCCGACCGCGTTGCCGGTGAGGGAAGCGGGGCTCTGCGCGATCAGTGCGCGGATGTGGTCGGGCTTCATCGCCGCGTCCCGCGGCAAGGGCCGGCGCGCCTCATCCCCGGCGCGTCGGCTTCCAGGCCTGGAAGTTGGGCGCCTGGCCCTGCGTCATCTGGCTCACGGCCAGCACTGCCTGCGTGCGCGAGCTGACGTTCAACGCCCGCAGCACGGCGGCCACGTGGTCCTTGATGGTCTCGACCGACAGGTTCATCTCCCGGGCGATGAGCTTGTTGGGCTTGCCCTGCAGCAGCTGCGCCAGCACGTCGGTCTGCCGCGGCGTGAGGCCGAGCGACGACAGCGACGGCGCGTTCTGCTGGAACGGGGCGGCGTCGGCCTGCTGCCCGATGCGCATCACGTCGGGAACCGTGTCGCCCTCGAGCAGGGCCGCCTGCGCGGAGGCGTCGCCGCCCAAGGCCATCGGCGGCACGAAGATCCCGCCCGACATCACCAGCCGCAGCGCCTCGAAGAGCATCTCGTTGGATGCCCGCTTGGGCACGAAACCCATCGCGCCGAGGTCAATCGCCTGGATCACGTCGCTCGCACGGTCCGACGCCGACACCACCACCACCGGGAGCGCCGGGTACTGCGCGCGCAGCTCCATCAGCACCTCGAAGCCGTTGGCGTCGCCGAGCTGCAGGTCGAGCAGCACGAGATCGAACTCGGCATCCTGCTTCAGCAGCGCACGCACCTCGGCCGCGCTGCCGACCCCGACCACCGTGACGTCGTCGCCGAGCCCCTGGATGACCCCTTGCAGGGCCGACAGGATCAAGGGATGGTCGTCGACCAGCAGTACCTTCATGACCGGACTCCTCACGCCCTCTGACGGGGCCGCTGCGAGGGATGGTAGCGCGCTAGCCGATCGCCTCGTCGACGACCTCGACCCAATGCCGCACCGGCGTGGCCGTGCCGGACTGCAGCTGCTGTATGCAGCCGATGTTGGCCGAGACGATGGCCTCGGGCTGCGTGGCCTGCAGGTTGGCGAGCTTGCGGTCGCGCAGCTGGTGCGACAGCTCGGGCTGCAGCACCGAATAGGTGCCGGCCGAGCCGCAGCACAGGTGGCTCTCGTTGGCCAGCGTGACCTCGAAGCCCAGGGCCGCGAGCCCGGTTTCGACCGGACCGCGCACCTGCTGCCCGTGCTGCAGCGTGCAGGGCGGATGGAACACGAGCTTCTTCGGGCCGCCCGTGCGGATGCGGCCGGCCAGCAGCGGCGCGATGGCCGGCAGCAGCTCGCTCAGGTCCTTGGCGGCGGCCGAGACCTGGGCGGCCTTCACCGCATAGGCCGGGTCGTTGCGCAGCGCGTGGCCGTACTCCTTCACCGTCACCGTGCAACCCGAGGCGTTGACGACGATGCCCTCCACCTGGCCCGACGACAGCCGAGGCCACCAGGCGTCGATGTTGCGGCGCATGTGGTCGAGCCCGCCCTCGGTGTCGTTCAGGTGGGTCTTGATCGCGCCGCAGCAGCCCGCCTCGCCGGCCACCAGCACCTGGATGCCGGCGGCATCGAGCACGCGCGCGGTGGCGGCGTTGACATTGGGCATCATCGCCGGCTGCACGCAGCCGGCCAGCATCAGCACCTTGCGCGGGTGCTCGCGCTGAGGCCATTCATGCGCGCGTGGGGCATGCCGCTCGGGCACCTTGTCCTTCAGCAACGGCGGCAGCAGCGGGCGCACCATCTGGCCGAGCTTCATCGCCGGTGCGAAGAGCGGCGAGGTCAGGCCTTCCTTCAGCAGCCAGCGCACGGCGCGCTCGCCCACGGGGCGCTGCACCTTCGCCTCCACCACCTTGCGGCCGACATCGACCAGGTGCCCATACTGCACGCCCGACGGGCAGGTGGTTTCGCAGTTGCGGCAGGTGAGGCAGCGGTCGAGGTGCAGCTGCGTGGCGCGTGTGGGCTCGGCGCCCTCGAACACCTGCTTCATCAGGTAGATGCGGCCGCGCGGGCCGTCGAGTTCGTCGCCGAGGAGCTGGTATGTCGGGCACGTGGCGGTGCAGAAGCCGCAGTGCACGCACTTGCGCAGGATGGCTTCGGCTTCGTCGCCCTCAGGCGTGCCCTTGAATTCGGGAGACAGCGTGGTCTGCATGGTTCAAAGCCCCGGATAGAGCCGGCCAGGATTGAAGATCGAGGCCGGGTCGAAGGCCTGCTTGAGCTGGCGGTGCAGCCGGTCGAGCGGCGAGGCCAGCGGCGCGAACACGCCGGGCGACTTGTCCTGCGTGCGGAACAGCGTCGCGTGGCCGCCCGCGCGGGCCGCGGCGCCGCGCACCTCGGCCGCCGGCGCCCCGGTGACGAGCCAGCGCTGCGCCCCGCCGTGCTCGAGGAGGCTTTCGCCCGCCAGGCCCAGCGGCGGCACCGTCGAAGGCACCGACAGCCGCCAGAGCGACTGCCCCGCCTCCACCGCATCGAGCGCGCGTGTGTGGTAGGTGCCGGTGTGGTCGCGCAGGCCCAGCCACAGCGGCTCGGCCACCGCGGGCTCGACCAGGTCGCCACCCATCCGGCGCTGCGCATCGCCCACGGCCGCGCGCGCGCCGCGCAGGCGCACGTACAGGTGGCCGTCGCGCCAGGCGCTGGCGTTGATCGGCAGCGGCAGGCCGCCCCATTCGTTGAGGCGGCGGATCGCGGTCGCCTCGTCGAGCAGGAAGCACAGCGTGGCGCTGGCCGGCGCGACCGGCAGCACCTTCAGCGACACCTCGCAGATCACGCCGAGGATGCCCATCGAGCCCGCCAGCAGGCGCGAGACGTCGTAGCCCGCCACGTTCTTCATCACCTGGCCGCCGAAGCTCATCAGCTCGGCGCGGCCGTTGAGCATCGTGGCGCCGAGCACGTAGTCGCGCACGCCGCCCACCGCGGCGCGCGACGGGCCGGCGAGGCCCGAGGCCACCATGCCGCCGACCGTGCCGCCGCGCAACTCGGGATGCGCCGTGCTGGCAAAGCGCGGCGGCTCGAACGGCAGGCACTGGCCCTTCTCGGCCAGCGCGGCTTCCAGCTCGGCCAGCGGCGTGCCGGCACGCACGGTCACGACCAGTTCGGTCGGCTCGTAGCTGCTGATGCCGCTGAGCGGCGAGACATCGAGCGGCTCGCCCTGCACCGCCTCGCCATAGAAGTGCTTCGTGCCGCCGCCGCGGATGGCCAGCGGCGCCTTCGCGCCGAGGATCTGGTCGGCGATGCGGCGCAGCGCGGGGTCGTCGCTGCCGCCGGGCAAGGGCGCAGCCAGGTTGGTCGTCATGCTCATGCTCAAAACCTCGGCAGATCGGGGAAGGGCAGCAAGCCCTTCTTGACGTGCATCTTTCCGCCTTCGGCGCAGCGGCTCAGCGTCGGGATCACCTTGCCCGGGTTGAGCACGCCGGCCGGATCGAACGCCGCCTTCAGCGCCAGCATCTGCGCGTTCTCGGCGGGCGAGAACTGCACGCACATCGACCCGAGCTTCTCGACGCCCACGCCGTGCTCGCCGCTCACCGTGCCGCCCATGCGCACGCTGGTCTCGAGGATGTCGGCGCCGAACAGCTCGCAGCGGTGCATCTCGTCGGGGTCGTTCGCATCGAACAGGATCAGCGGGTGCAGGTTGCCGTCGCCCGCGTGGAAGACGTTGCAGCAGCGCAGGCCGTACTTCTTCTCCATCTCGGCAATCGCCAGCAGGATGTCGGCCAGGCGCTTGCGCGGGATGGTCGAGTCCATGCACATGTAGTCGGGGCTGATGCGGCCCGACGCGGGGAAGGCGTTCTTGCGTCCGCTCCAGAAGCGCAGGCGCTGGGCCTCGTTCTCGCTCACCTCCATGCGCGTGGCGCCGCAGCCGCCGAGCACGGCCTGCATGTGCTCGATCTCCTCGGCCACCTCTTCCGGTGTGCCGTCGCTCTCGCACAGCAGGATGGCGGCGGCGTCGAGGTCGTAGCCGGCACGCACGAAGTCCTCGACCGCGGCGGTCATCGGCTTGTCCATCATCTCCAGCCCGGCCGGGATGATGCCGGCGGCGATGATCGCGGCCACCGCGTCTCCCGCCTTCCGCACGTCGTCGAAGCTGGCCATGATGCAGCGCGCGAGCTGCGGCTTGGGCACGAGCTTGACGGTCACTTCCGTGGTCACGGCCAGCATGCCCTCGCTGCCGACCACCACGGCCAGCAGGTCGAGCCCGGCGGCGTCCAGCGCCTCGGAGCCGAACTCGACCGCCTCGCCCTCGACGGTGAAGCCGCGCACGCGCAGCACGTTGTGCACCGTCAGGCCGTACTTGAGGCAGTGCACGCCGCCGGAGTTCTCGGCCACGTTGCCGCCGATGGTGCAGGCGATCTGGCTGCTCGGGTCGGGCGCGTAGTAGAGGCCGTACGGCGCGGCCGCTTCGCTGATGGCCGCATTGCGCACGCCGCACTGCACGACGGCCGTGCGCGCGTAGGCGTCGACCTTCACGATCTTGTTGAACTTGGCCAGCGACAGCGTGACGCCCAGCTTGTGCGGCATCGCCCCGCCCGACAGGCCCGTGCCCGCGCCGCGCGCGACCACCGGCACGCCGAGCGCGTGGCAGGCCTTCAGCACCGCCGACACCTGCGCCTCGGTTTCGGGCAGCGCCACGAGCAGCGGCTGCTCGCGATAGGCCGTGAGGCCGTCGCATTCATAGGGCACCGTGTCCTCGCCGCGCCAGAGCAGCGCGTGCTTCGGCAGCAGCGGCGCCAGCGCCTCGATCACCTGGGCCTGGCGCTGCACTCTGGATGGCTGGCTCGTATCGGCTTGCATCATGGCTGTCTCCTGCCGCGCCCGTTCAGGCGAAGTAGCGATCGACTTCGGGCCGGTGCGGCGGCAGCAGGATGCTGCTGTCGACGCGCTGGATGTCGGTGTGGCCGCAGAAGGCCATCGTCACGTCGAGCTCCTTGTGCAGGATCTGCAGCGCCCGGGCGACGCCGGCCTCGCCCATCGCGCCCAGACCGTACACCATCGCGCGGCCGATCATCGTGCCGCGCGCGCCCAGGGCCCAGGCCTTCAGCACATCCTGGCCGCTGCGGATGCCGCCGTCCATCCACACCTCGATCCGCGAGCCCACCGCCTCGACGATGGCCGGCAGCGCGGTGATGGACGACGGCGCGCCGTCGAGCTGGCGGCCGCCATGGTTGCTGACGACGATGGCGTCGGCGCCGTGGTCGGCGGCGAGGCGCGCGTCCTCCACTTCCATGATGCCCTTCAGGATCAGCTTGCCGCCCCACTGCTTCTTGACCCATTCGACGTCGGGCCACGACAGCCGCGGGTCGAACTGCTCGTTGGTCCACGCGGCGAGCGAGCTCATGTCGCTGACACCCTTCACGTGGCCCACCAGGTTGCCGAAGGTGCGGCGCTTGGTGCCGGCCATGCCCAGGCACCAGCGGGGCTTGGTCATGAGGTTGAGGATGTTCCTCAGCGTGGGCCGCGGCGGCGCGGTCAGGCCGTTCTTCAGGTCCTTGTGGCGCTGGCCGATGACCTGCAGGTCGAGCGTGAGCACCAGCGCATTGCACCTGGCGACGCGGGCGCGCTCGATCATGCGCGCCATCGCGTCGCGGTCGCGCATCATGTAGAGCTGAAACCAGAACGGCTGACCGGTGGCCGCGGCGATGTCCTCGATCGAGCAGATGCTCATCGTCGACAGCGTGAACGGGATGCCGAACTTGGCCGCCGCGCGCGCGGCGTGGATCTCGCCGTCGGCGTGCTGCATGCCCGTGAGGCCCACCGGCGCGATCGACACCGGCATCTTCACCGGCACGCCCACCATCGTGGTGGCCGTGCTGCGGTTCTCCATGTTCACCGCCACGCGCTGGCGCAGCTTGAGGCGGTGGAAATCCGCCTCGTTGTCGCGGTACGTGCCTTCGGTCCATGAGCCGGAATCGGCGTAGTCGTAGAACATGCGCGGCACGCGCTTCTCGGCGAGGACCCGCAGGTCCTCGATGTTGGTGATCACCGGCATGCGATGTCTCCTGCTGATGCTGCTGTTGGAGATGCGAAGGCCCGCGGTGCGCAAGGCACCGCGGGCTGCGTCATGGCGCCATGACGCGGGTCATTGTCAGTGCACGACCATGAGCGTGAACGGCCAGACGTACGCCTGCATCGTCACGTACAGGCCCACCAGGCAGGCCAGCGCGATCGAGTGGAAGAACACGTAGCGCAGGATCTCGCCTTCCTTGTTGAACCAGCGCGTCGCGGTCGAGGCCACCACGATCGACTGCGCGTCGATCATCTTGCCCATCACGCCGCCCGAGCTGTTGGCCGCGCCCATCAGGTTGGGCGACAGGCCCAGCTGCTCGGCCGCCACCTTCTGCATGCCGCCGAAGAGCACGTTCGATGCGGTGTCGGAGCCCGTCAGCGCGACGCCGATCCAGCCCATCAGCGTGCCGAAGAACGGATACAGCATGCCGGTGTTCGCGAAGGCCAGGCCCAGCGTGGTGTCGGTGCCCGAGAAGCGGGTGAGCGTGCCCAGCGCCAGCATCAGCACGATGGTCAGCAGCGAGAACTTGACCAGCCACAGCGTCTTGAAGAACGTGCGCACGATGGCGACCGGGTTGTACTTCATCACCAGCGCGCTGATCACGGCGGCGAGCAGGATGCCGGTGCCGGTGGCGGACAGCAGGTTCAGCGTGTAGACCGCGGCCTCGGGGTGCGGGGTCGGGACGACCGGCGGCACCTTCATGATCAGGTTGTGCAGGCCCTCGATCGGGAACTTGGGCGCGAAGAGACCGTTCAGCCAGGCCTTGACCGGCGGCAGGCCCCAGACGAACACGAAGACCGACAGGATCGCCCAGGGCGTCCAGGCGGCGATCAACGCCTCCTTGGAGTGGCGCACGATGGGCTGCGGCGGCTTGGCCTCGGACGCGCTGACGTCCTTGCCGCGCATCGCCGGGGAGGTCCAGACCTTCTTCGGCTGCCAGACGCGCAGGAACGCGACCAGCGACAGCATCGAGACGATCGCCGCGATGATGTCCACCAGTTCAGGCCCCATGTAGTTGGAGACCAGGAACTGCGGGATCGCGAACGACAGGCCGGTGACCAGGATCGCGGGCCAGATCTCCCACATGCCCTTGCGGCCGGCAAAGGCCCAGATCAGCCAGAACGGCACCAGCAGCGAGAAGAACGGGAGCTGGCGGCCGATCATGGCCGTGACCTCCTGCAGGTCGTAGCCGTGCACCTGGGCCAGCGTGATCACCGGCGTGCCCAGCGCGCCGAAGGCCACCGGCGCCGTGTTGGCGATCAGCGAGAGGCCCGAGGCGGCCAGCGGCGAGAAGCCCAGGCCGATCAGGATCGCGGCGGTGACGGCCACCGGCGTGCCGAAGCCGGCGGCGCCCTCGAAGAACGCGCCGAAGCAGAAGGCGATCAGCAGCAGCTGGATGCGGCGGTCCTCGGTGATGCCCGACAGCGAATCCTGCAGCACCTTGAAGCTGCCGTTCTGCTCGGTCAGCTGGTGCAGGAAGATGATGTTGAGCACGATCCAGCCGATCGGCAGCAGGCCCGTGAAGCCCCCCAGCACGGCGGCGCGGCCGGCCATCTCGGCCGGCATGCCGTAGGCGAAGACCGCGACGATGAACGCGGCGACGAGGCCCATGCCGGCGGCGATGTGGGCCTTGATGTGAAAGAAGCCGAGCGCGCCCAGCATCACGACCACCGGAATCGCCGCGAGCGCGGTCGAGATGATCATGTTCCCGAAGGGGTCGTATACCTGTTGCCAGACCAAGGGTGTCTCCCGGTGATTGGTGAACTGCTTCGCCGCCCAGTCGGCAGCGCGGCGCGAACTCTAAGAGCGAGTTCCCTGGCAGGTTTTGAGATTTCTTGTGCCGGCGCGTGAAGCTTTTTCACGCGGGGTATTCAGGTTCGCGTCAGCGAAGGGCCTCATCGAGCCAGTCGACGAAGGCCGCGCATTCCCAGCGCTCCAGCGTGCCGGGCTTCCAGCAGATGAAGTGGTGGTACGGCGAGGGCACGGCACGCGGAGACAGCCTTACGAGCCGGCCACTGTCTATCCAGGCTAACCCTAGCTTGCTGCGTGCTAGGGCCACGCCGAAGCCGGCGACGGCCGCATCGAGCATCAGGCCGACGTCGTTGAACTGGGAGCCTTCGCGCGGCTCGGGCAGGCGGATGTCGCAGGCCTCGAACCAGGTGCGCCAGGGCACGAGCGGGCTGCGGATCAGGCGCGCCCGGCTCACCCGCTCGGCGGTGTCGAAGCCGTCGAACGGGCCGAACTCGTGCAGGTACTCGGGGCTGCAGACCGGGAACAGTTCGTCGGACAGCACCCGCTTCGACTCGAAGCCGGCGTACACGCCGTTGCCGTAGCGCAGCTCCAGGTCGGCCGTTTCGGCGGTGATGTCGAGCAGGGGGATCGAGACCTGCAGGATCAGCTCGATGTCCGGGTAGGCATGGCGGAACAGGGCCAGCTTGGGCAGCAGGATCTGGCGCGAGAAGGTGGGCGTCACCGCGAGCCGCAGCTGCGTCGTGCCCGGCAGCCGGCCGGTGGAAGGCGGCTGCAGCAGCTTGAGCGCGGACCGCACCTGGCCGAGGTAGGCCATGCCGTCGCCGGTCAGGCTGAAATCGCCGCGCTCGAAGAGCTTGAGGCCGAGCTGCTGCTCGAGCTGCCGGATGCGGTGGCTCACCGCGCTGGGCGTCACGCTCAGCTCGTCCGCCGCCTGGCTGACGCTGCGCAGCCGGGCCAGGGCCTCGAAGCTGAGCAGGCAGTTGATGGGCGGGATGCGGGCGGTCATGGCGCCGGGATTGTCTCCTCAACGCCCTCATGGCACGTGAGCTTGAGCCGCCGCCCTACCGGCCTTGCCGTACCGCGGCAGCCTCGAAACTACTTCTCGACGTGAATTGCACTCAGCTCCGCGCGCCCGTCCGTGCAGCCGATGACCCAACCAGAGATCTTCTTGCCGGAAATATGCGCAGCCAACGCCGCAGCCAGCATGGCCTTGGAGTTTGGAAATCTACTCGCGTCTATTATTATTGTTGTATTGTCGACGCACCCTAGTGGGTTGTTGTGTGACCCAACGATATACAAATCAGTCCGACTCTCGCGAACATATACGCCCGCAACCTCGAGAGGCTGCAAATTTCCGACGGCGTGAGCCGGAAAATAGCATGAAATTAACCCTGCCGTCATGGCGATTCTTTTGATGTTCGTTCTTCTCATAAAATCAGCTCCCGACTATCACCTCAACATTCCTACAGTAATTGACGTCAGCCCGAGGTTGGGCTGCATGCCCGAGATCCCCGGCGGCACCGCGATGGCGTGGCTGTACGCCGCCGTCCCGCTACCCGTCACGCTCACCTGCGCCACCACCACGCCGTGCGCCCACAGCGCAGCTCCGGCCATGGCCGCCCACAGCAGCCTGCCCGCTTGACCCATCCCTCGACCCCCCCTCGCGCTTGCCCGGCACCCTCGCCGCCCTCTTCCTACCCCCGCTCCGCCGGACTGCCGCCGGCATCGGTCGCGGGAGCGCTCATGACAACTCAACGCAATTCAAAGATGGAAACTCGACGGCACGACCTTCGATGCATCGCCTGCAACAGCACAACCCACCCTCGAAACGCAATGCAATGTACCGCAACACCTATTTAATTGCATTAAAAGCAAAGGCGCCACCCATCGACGACCTCAAGTCAGCCCCCAACCGCCGCTTCAATAATTTTGCAGTAATTTGATTCATCCTTGTCAAGATAAAGTTGAACACGCCTGTTGGTCGCAAAAGCCAGCATCAGACTCGACATGATGACCTTCGAGCCAGTGGCGGACTGGTTGATATACGCCCAACCCGCAGAACATGAACCGGCAGGCACCCCGTAAATGCGCAGGTTGTAGTTCTCTGCGCCGGCCGCATAGGTCGACGAAATCGAGAACCATGGTGTCCACTCACCCGCGAAGCAGGCCAACGGGACCCATGTCAATGCCGCAACAATCTTCCTCTTCATGAACACCCACCGAGCCAAAGAATTGCGCAACCCCATACACCCTCCGTTATCAATTCGATATCAAGATTCTGTCCAGAAGAGCCCTCACCAGAGAGCGCAGCCATTGCACCGCGTCAGCAATCCACCGAACGGCTCCCGATGGCCACGCACATCGTTCGATCATTTCATCGAACCCTCCCTTCACTGGCTGTCTTGCGGAACACGGCGATTTGCAGTTGGAGCTCGACGCGATCACTGCCTGCCGTCTGTCGCATCGACAAATTCCTGATCTGCCAATGGCCATGCGCGAGCCACAACTCCGACAGCGTTGCCTTGAGTGCCGGATAGGTGCCCGACATGACGAGGGCGAGACGGGATGCCGCGAGCTCATTGCCGGCCGTTGTCTCTTGCTGCTTCACGTCCACGCTGACCAGCGCAACGCCGTGCCGTTCGGCCACCTTCCCGGCCTCGGCCGTCAGGTCGTTCAACGAGATCGGCACTTCGAACGCCGACGAGAAGTCGCGGTCGTCCTTGGGAACCGAGGGCAATTGCGTGCGAGCGGCGGCTCGCTCGGCCTCGCCTTCTCGGGCCGCCCTCGCCAGCGCCCGCACTTCCTCGCTCCGCCATAGCGCACAGAGTCCCATCACGAGCACGGCGGCGGCCGCGGCGACGAGGAGCGGCGCAGCCTTCAGCACGCCGACGAAACGCCCCGGCCACCCTCTGCCTCGCAGCAGCCGGACGACGGCTTTGCTTTGCATCACGGCCGGTACTCCACACGCGCAGCGAGTTTTGCCGTTCCGGTGGCCCATTGCGCCCTTGTCAGGATCCAACGAGGTCGTTCCAGACCCGCGTTCAGATCGTCGAGGTAAGCGACCATGGCCACGCGCGCGCCGGCTTCCAGTTCGAGGCTGGCCCGTTCGCCTTCCGGATCGATCTCCAACGACGTCACCCGAACACCGGGCTGTCGTGCGTGCTCGATCATCCGCAGGACGGCATCGATGTCGAAGGATTGGATCTTGACGATCTTCCAGGCCTGCGTCGCATACGGCGGCGCAGAGGCCGGCATGGCCGCCGCTGCCGCCATGGCCCGCTGTTGATCGCGCCAGGTGGATCGTTGTGCCTGCAGCGTCATGCGCTCGTCGCGCTTGGAGAGCGCGTCCAGCGTCAGAACAGCGGCCGCGGCCGCTCCCCCGGCAAGCACGACCACGGGCAACCAACGCCGCCAACGCGACGGCTCGACGAACTCGACGGCCAACGGCGTCACTGAACCACCTCCATGGCATGCCCGAACGGCAGCTGCAAGGGCTTCGCGACGGTCGACTGTTGGAGCACGACCTGCCGCGTCGACCCATCGCCCTCTGCCGCGGCAGCGATCTGCGCCCGCACGAGCACCGGTTCTCGGGCTTCAGCCGTGTCGCCCAGGTGGCTCACGGCGGCATGCCGGTAACGTTCCGCCGTACCGGCCAGCGTCACCGCCGTCTCGGTATCGACGAGTTGCACGAGCGCGCAAGCAGGATCCGCCGCGAGCACATGGTTCAGCATGGCCGACCACAGCGGCCGGATCGACCGCACACGCCAACCCGACCGGTGCAGTGGCCCCAGGTCCGTCATCAACTGTTCCAGCAACGCGACGGCGATCTCGCGTCCCGGCGCAGCCATCCAAAGCCGGACGGGGCCGTCCAAGCCCGTGGCGCCGGGCGCGATCTCCCGCGCGACCGCCGATACCTCGGAGGCCGACAGCGACGCACTGGCCGCCGGCAGCAGGAACGGCCTGCAAAGCCGGCCGCTCAGCCACACACGCACGCCGGGCCGTCGCGACTGGCCGGCACGCAGCTTTGGCGCGACGGACTCGAGCGAGGCCTTCAAGTTTTCATGCGCGGCTCGATGAAGCGTGGTTTGGCCATCGCACCACCAAGTTTCTGCCGCACCGACATAAAGGTCGAGCGGTGTGCCGTCCCACCACAAGGCGGATCCTCCCTAATCTACTATCTCAATCCCATGGATGTAACAGGCCTCCCACCCTGTCACGCTGGGATCCAAGTAGTAGTCCAGCACCACCCGCCGTCCAGTCAATTTGGCTGAAAGTACAATTGCGAGCTTGGCTTTGCGCCGATCCTTCAGCTCATCAGTTACCGGGGACGCTGTGATGTTCTCGAGGTACAGACCATTTCCATTGCTGCACACGGAATTGACGGTGGCAGAAAATCGCACGAAGGGACTACCCCACTCGTTCGAATAGATGGTCTGAATCTGCACTGGCGTGCTCGTAGCGCGCGTATATGAAGCAGTTGCACTCGCCGCGGCGGTCGCCAGCGCGATAGCCACAACGACGATTGGACATTGTTGTCTCACCCGATCACCCCCCGAGTTAGTTGACATCCGGCGCACCGGCGGCGCGAATTGTCGTGTGGAGCGCTAAGCAGAATCCATTCACAACGATGGAATCGTCGACATCTACAGCAACAACCGACCCAGAGGTCAGCGCGGCCAATAGAAGCGCGTATTCCTGTTTGTCGCGGGAGACCAGGAGAAGCCGTCCGTTCCAAGTATTGCAAGTTCCCATCGAGGGAACTCCCTCCAGGGTGAACCAATGAAGAGGGGGCGCCCAGATCGAGTAATTCTGCGGATCGTGTGTCCGGATGAATTCGACCTTTCCTCTCACAGTAGCGTATTGCCCCGCCCACGCCTGATTGGCCAACGCAGCGAAAGCCAGAAAACCCGCGATAATCAGTTTGAAATGCTTTCCTATCACCTGAATCCCCCTCACATTCGATTTCATTTCTACGCTTCACGAACTTCAGCTCGATCCGCGTTCACGCCGCGTGCCACCCCACCACACGGCGCACCTCCTCGATCGTTGTCTTGCGCTGTTCGACCATCGTCAATGCGGACTGCAACAGCGACTGCACGCCGCGCTCGGTCACGTGCCTGCGGAGCAAGGCCAGCTCGGCACCGCCGAGCACCAGATCGCGCAAGCGGTCGTCCACCGCATGCACCTCGGCGATGACGGAACGCCCCCGATAGCCGGTGCCGTGGCACGCGTCGCAGCCCACCGGCTTCGGCACCGCCGTCCACGCCAGGCCCAGCTGGCTCAGCCAACGCAGCTCGCGCTCGTTGGGCTCGCGCTCGCCGACGCAGTGCGGGCAGCAGGTGCGGATCAGCCGCTGCACGACCACGCCGTTCAGCGACGACATGAAGCCGAACATGTCGACGCCCAGGTGCCGGAAGCGGCCGGTGACGTCGAAGATGCTGTTGGCGTGCACCGTGGTGAACACCTGGTGGCCGGTCAGCGCGGACTGCACCGCGATTGACGCGGTCTCGGGGTCTCGGATCTCGCCGACCAGGATGCGGTCCGGGTCGTGTCGCAGGATGGACCGCAGGCCGCGCGCGAAGGTGAGCCCCTTGCGCTCGTTCACCGGGATCTGCAGCACGCCGTGCAGCTCGTACTCGACCGGGTCCTCGATCGTGATGATCTTCTCGATGCCGGTGTTGATCTCGGACAGCACGGCATAGACGGTGGTGGTCTTGCCGCTGCCGGTCGGCCCGGTGACGAGCAGCATGCCGTGGGGCAGTTCGGCGAGATCGCGGATGCGCTGCGAGCTTTCGGCCTCGAAGCCGAGCAGGTCGAGCGACGCCGCGTCGCCGCGCGAGCGCAGCTGGGCCTTGTCGAGCAGCCGCAGCACCGCGTCCTCGCCGAAGACGCTGGGCATGATCGACACCCGCAGGTCGATCGTCGCTTCGCCGAGCTCGATGCGGAACCGGCCGTCCTGCGGCGTGCGCCGCTCGGTGATGTCGAGCTGCGCGAGCACCTTGATCCGGGAGATGACCTCTTCGGCCCGCTCGACGCCTTCCATGCGCGCGAACGTGGACATCACGCCGTCCTGGCGCAGCTTCACGGTCGCGCCGGCGCGGTCACATTCGAAGTGCACGTCGCTCGCGCCGACGCGGTACGCCGCACGCAACGCGGCATCGACGAAATCGATGACGGGGCTGCCGGAGTCGCGCGAGGCGGGTCGGGCCGTCGTGCGCTCGCTGCCCTCGCCGTTGCCCCCGAGCCAACGCGCCAGATCATCGCTCCCGGCGGCGAGCCAGGTGGGCGTTTTGCCAATGGCGGCCGTGACCGCACGGCCGACGTCGTCGCTCCACGGGTCCGCAGCCACGGCGATGCACGCATCACCGCGTTCGGCACGAAGCACCACGCACCGCAGGGCACGCGCGCGCTCCAAGGGCCAGGCCGAAAAGTCCGGCTCGGCCTGCATGTCGCCGAGCCACGCGCCGACCCCGGCACCGGTCATCAGCAGCCGCGCCAACTCCGCGGGCGGTAAACCCGTGCTACGGCGGAGCACGTCCCACACCGCTCCGCCGCCCGACTGGCAGACGCGCCGTGCCGCCTGCAGCGACGATCGCAATTGCACCGGTGTCACCGCCTCACCTCACCGAACTCGCGATGTCGAACACCGGCATGTACATGCCGACGACGATGCCGCCCACGAGCAGCGCCACGACCAGCAGCAGCACCGGCTCGACGATGCGTGTCGCGCGCTCGACGAAGCCGACGAACTCGGCGGCGTGGCGCTCGGCGATCGTGCTGAGGATCACGTGGAACTCGCCGGTCCGCTCGCCGACCGCCAGCAGGCGCATCGACACCGGATCGGTGAGGCTCGCCGATTGCAGCGACACCGACACGCGCTGGCCACGCAGAATGGCCGCGCGCGCCTCGACCACCGCCACCGCCAACCTCGGGCCCAGGCCGAGGCGCTCGCACTGCGCCAGCGCATCGTCCAGCGAATAGCCGCCCTTGAACAGCAGGCCGATGGACTGGTACAGCTTGGCCAGGCGAAAGTGGTCGGCGGCCCGGCGCAGCACGGGCACCTGCTCGACCACGCGCTCGCCCAGGCGGTGAACGAGGCCTTGGCGCCAGGCGACGACCACGACGGCCACCACCGCGCCCAGCGCGAGCGCGAGTTCGCTGCCATGGGTCGACAGCAGCTGGCTGAAGCCGACCAGCATGCGTGTCACGGTGCTCACCGGCCCGTGCAGTTCACCGTACATGCGTGCGAACCGCGGCATCACGAACATCAGCAGGAACGCGACGATGACCATGCCGAGCGACAACACCACGCTCGGGTAGATCGCCGCATTGACCAGCTGCCGACGCAGCTTCGCCAGCACGTCGTGGTAGCGCAGGTAGTCGTCGAGTGCAGGCACGAGACCGCTCGTGCGCTCGCTGGCACGCACGCCAGCGATCAGCACGTCGGGGAACGCGGCGGTCTCGGCCATCGCCGAGGAGAGCGTCCGGCCTTCGCGCAGCAAGCCGATCAGCCGCGCGTGCAGCGACGCCCGCGCCGGGCCCAGCGCCTGGGCATGCAGCGTTTCGATCGCTTCGACGATGGTCATGCCCGCCGCCAGCAGGGTACGCAGTTCGCGGCACCACCAGGCGATGTCGAGCCTTTCGCCACCCATCGGCCCGCTGGCCCAGCGGCGCACGCGCTCGGTCCGCAGCACCGTGCGGCCGGCCCGCGCATAGCGCTGCGCGACTTCGGCAGGCGAGGCAGCCTCGGCCAGCTCCTCCTGCACGGCACCGGCGGCATGGTCGAACCAGCGGACACGATAGACCACGGCGAGGGGCCCGCTCAGTTGGTGATGTCGGCGTCGTCGCCCGTGCCGCCGGCGGCGCGGTCGCGGCCGAGGCTCACGAGGTCGTAGTCCTTGCCACGCGCGCTCGGGTACCGGTAGCTGTACGGGCTGCCCCAGGGATCGAGCGGCACCTGGTCCTTCAGGTACGGGCCTCGCCAGCGCGGGTCGGCGGACGCGGCCGTCACCAGCGCCGCCAAGCCTTCCGACTGGGACGGATAGCGGCCCATGTCGATGCGATAGGCCTGCAGCGCCTTGTCCAAGGCATCGATCTGGGCACGTGCGGCGGTGGTTTCCGACTTCGAGATCTGGCTCAGGAAGCGGGGCGCGACGATGCCGGTGAGCAGCCCGATGATGAGGATCACGACGAGCAGCTCGAGGAGCGTGAAGCCCGATTGAATGCCTCGTGTGCTTCGGCGCGAATTTGAATGCCCGGGCATGTCAGTTCAGCAGCGTGAGGAAGTAGAAGCCTTGCAGGAATTGCCAAGGCGGATGGGCTCCGCACTCCACCGTGCTGCGCGTGTAGGTCATGACGCTCCGACCGGACGCCTGGGCGGCCAGCAGCGCGCTGAGATAGCCTTTGCAGACGCTCGCTGTAATGCCGTTTGCGTCGTTCCGAATGCTGCACAGGCGCGCCCATCTCATCGGGCTGATTTCTTCGACCAAGACGTCGCCGGTCTCGCCGTCGAGCGAGACGCCTTTGGGTACCCCGATGCAACTCACAGCTCCTGCGTGAGCAGTCGCCGCAAGCAATGCGATGTAGACAACCAGCTTCTTCACGACCATTTCCCTCTCTCCTCTAAAGTCGTCCAGCCGTCACCGGCAGCATCACAAACTTCCAATCGACGTACTTCCGTGCCGGTGGCAAAACAAGTCCATCCACCACCCACACCGGCCCTTGCGCCACCGTCTCTTCTTCGCTGCGGCTGAACACACCCACGATGCCGCCCTGCGCGTCCCGCACCAGGCCCCACGGCCGGTCAGCGCCCATCGGATCGGGGTACAGCCGGCGCAGGTGCCGCACCGTGCCGAGGAACCGGGTGTCCAGCAACAGGTCTTCGAGCCGCGCCGGGCCGGTCTTCAAGCCGCCGGGCGACATCTCGCGGTAGCGCTGCAAGGCCTCGGCGTACAGGCGCCCGATGCGCAGCAGCTCCTGCTCGCGCTCGCGATGCGCTTGCGACGACCAGGCCGGCCCGACAAAGGCCAGCCCCCAGCCGACGACCGCCACGATGACCAACAACGCGATCAGCGTGAAGCCGCCTTGCGGCGCGGTCGCCCGCCCGGGTTCACCACGTTGCATAGGCGCTCCCGTCGCGCGACGGACCCGGTGCGCCGCTGCGCACGTCGTACACACCGCTGCCCGCCGGGGGCGGGACGAGCACCCAAGAATCCACGCGGTTCGTCACCGGGTCTTCCGGTACACGACGCAGGTAGCGCCGATCGACCAGTTCCTGCAACACCGCGGGATAGCGCGATTGGTCGGCATGGAACTTGTCGATCGCGTCGCGCATCTGGCGCAAGTTCTCCTTCAACGCCACGTCGCGCGCCGTGTCCAGGTGGCGCATGTACTGCGGCGTGGCGAGCGACAGCAGCAAGGCCAGCGCCGCCAGCACGACCAACAACTCGATCACGGTGAAGCCCCGGCCCGCGCGATGCATCACCACTCCTTCAACGGCACGCCATTGAGGCCGCGTGCCGGCGACAGCGAATACACGTCGTACACCTCCGCGCCGGCGCGCGGCTCCTTCGATTCCGACAGGTAGCTGCGCAAGCCCCAGCTCTGCTCGGCCGGCAGCAGCGGATCGGCAAAGGGATCCCGCGGCACCTGGCGCAACACCCGCAACACCCCGCCCCCGCCGGGACGCACGTCGGGCAATGGCTGCGTCAGCGCTTCGAGGTTTGGCGGATAGCTCGCGGCGCCCTCGGCGCCCATGCGTTGGCGCGCGAGGTGGTAGGCGTCGATGGCATCACGCAATTCCCACAGCGCACGCTTGAGCTCACGCTCCTTCTCGCGCTGCACGGTCACCTCTGCCAACGGCATCGCGATCGAGCCGAGCAGCGCGATCAGCGCCAGCACGACCAGCAATTCGATCAGCGTGTAGCCGCGTCCGCGATGCATCGCCTTGGCTCCGCCGTCACTTGACCGTGAGGGACCACGGCTGGTGCTGCACCGCCGACGAGGTGTCGGGCGTGAGCGTGACCGGGGTGGCCTGCTCGATGCGCACGGTGGCGCCGCCGGCGGTCAAGGCCTTGAAGCGCAGCGTCGCCACCTCGCCCTGCCCTGCGGCGCCGGAGGCCTCCTTGCGCAAGGCGCCGAGCCGCACCCGGCCGGCCTCGGCGTCGTTGCTGTACGAAAAGCTCGTCTGCGCGCCCTGCTGGCGGAAGAAGCCGCCCTCCTCCACCCCGAGCCACTGCAGCTTCTGCTTGTCGTAGCCGATGTCGACCGGCATGCCGCGCAGCGGGCCCGCCGCGGCGAGCTGGAGCTTGAGCTCGATCGTGTCGCCGACCTTGGCCTCGGTGGGGCCGCCCCAGCTCAGGCGGCTGGGTTGCGGCACGGCTGCCGCCGGCGGCGGGAGGCCGGGGGCACCGGGCGGCACCGGCGCGGCGCCCAGGCCCATCGACGGCGACAGCAACGATGAAGGGCCGACCGGCGCGGGCTTGTCACCGGCCTCGACGGGCTCGTCCGGCGGCAGGCCGCGCGTCGCGCGCCGCAGTTGCGGCGAGGCGTCGGTGCCGACCCATAGCTCGCTTTCGTTCGCGCTGGGGCGGCGGATGTTGCGCAGCACCCGCGGCGTGATCGCGAGCACGAGCTCGGTGCGTTGGCCGTTGTCGCGCTGGCTCGAGAACAGCCGCCCGAGCACCGGCAGGTCGCCCACGCCCGGCACGCGGCTCGCGTTGCTGCGTTCTTCGCGGCTGATGAGGCCGGCGAGCAGCTGGGTTTCGCCATCGGCCAGGCGCAGCAGCGTCGATGCGTTGCGGGTGCCGATCTGGTAGGCCAGCGCACCGGAGGTCGTGCGCACCGCGGTGCCGAGCGAGCTGACCTCGAGCGCGAGCTTCACGGCCACTTCGTCGTCGGCGAAGACCGTCGGCTCCACCTCGAGCCTGAGGCCGACGTCGAGGTAGCTGATGCTGTCCGAGACAAAACCACCGGTGCTGGTCGTCGTCGTGATGACCGGGATCTTGTCCCCGATCATGACTTTGGCCTTCTCCTTGTTGCGCGCGCGGATGCGCGGGTTGGCCAGGGTGTTGAAGTCGCCCACCTCGCGCCGCAGGTTGACGGTGAGGCCGCCGATCGACAGCGCCACGCGGTCGCGGCCGAGGTCGCGCACGTTGCCCAGCGTCAGGCCGCTGCTGCCCGAAGGCGGCAGCGCGGTGAGCGAGAAGGTGTCCGGGAACTTGACGCCCAGCTCGGTCAGGCGCGTCGAGCTGATCTCGAGCACCTCGACCTCGAGCAGCACCTCGGGCTCGCCGGCGTCGTAGAGCGCGAGCAGCCGCTCGGCGAGCTGCACGTTCTCCTGCGAGTCGCGGATCGACAGCATGTTGCTGCGCTCGTCGACAAACGGCTCCTTGATGCCGAGCATGCTGCGCAGGAAGGTCGCCGCGCCCTTGGCCTCGGCGCTGGCGAGGTAGAACACGCGGACGATCTGCTCCTGGTACTCGCGTTTCTTCTCGGGCGTGTTGGGGTAGATCAGCACCGTCTGCGCGTCGATGACCTTCTTGGCCAGCTGGTTGGTGCCGACGATGAGGTCGAGCGCATCCTCCACCTTGGCCTGGCGCAAAAACACGGTGACGCGGCTGTCGTTGCGGATGTCGCGGTCGAGGATGAAGTTGACGCCGCTGCTGCGCGAGACGACGTCGAGCACGGTGCGCAGGTTGGCGTCACGGAAGTCGAGCGAAATCGGCCGCGACTCGGCCAGCACGCCTTGCGATGCACGGGCCTGGGCCTGGCGCAGATCAAGCTCGACCCAGCGCTGCAGCGCGAGCAGCCCGGCGTGCCGGGGGTTGTCTTTCAAGGCGCGCTCGACCGTGCGCAGCGCGGCCTCGGGCCGGCGCTTGGCCAGTGCGGCTTCGGCGTCCGCCAGCGCCTTCTGCTGGCGCACGTCGACATCGAGCTCGTTCAGCAGCGCGGCGACGCGTGTGTTCTTCGGGTCCAGCGCCTGGGCGCGCAGCAAGGTCTCGCGCGCCTCATCGGACTTGCCGGCGGCGCGCAGCGTGGCGGCCTCGGTGACGAGCCGGGCCTGGGCCTCGGCACGGGCCTGCAGCAGCGTGCTGCGCAGCAAGGCGCTATCGGGATGTTCCTTCAAGCCCCCCTCGAGCTGCCCGATCGCGGCTTCGTAGTCGCCGCCGGCAAGCGAGGTGCGCGAGGCATCGTGGATACGCTGCTGGGCGCAGCCGGCGAGCAGCACGAGGCCCGCGGCCCAGAGCAGCGGGTGGCGGGGCAGCAGGCTCACCGGCGGGCCTCTTCTTCAGGGGGCGGTACGGTGATGCTGATCTGCGTGCCAGTGGGCGGATGGCGCAGACGGATGGCATCCGTTTCGACGGCATCGACGACATAACCATCGTCGAGCGCGGTGCCAGGCTCGATCGGGACCATCGTGTCGTCTTTGCCGAGGAACATGCGTTGGGCGCCACTGGGGTCGGTCATCTGGCCGAGGTAGCGGTAGCGGGCGGGTGGCGGGGACGGCGGCGGTGGCGGCGCCTCGGCGACTGCGATCGTCTTGACGGACGCTGCCGCAGAAGGTGCCGGAGGCTGCGCACCGACAAAGGGATCGAATTCAGCGAGTTCGAAGGTTTGACGAGGGAGTTTTGCGGGGAGATGAGCGCCCAAGGAATCCGACACCGCTGGCTGTTTTTCAGGGGACCCTATTGCAACGCTTGGGGTCACTGGCTCCGGCCACCATAGGGCCGCCATTGACAACGCGATAGAGCCAATCAGCGCCCACCGTAGGAACGGCTTCATCTCACCCACTGAATCACTCGACCATCTCGACCAGCTCCAGGTTACAAATTGACCCTGAGCCTGCTGTAAGCGTGAAATCGATCCGATTGAGCCGTCGACCGGCCAGTTTCGCCGCCAGTAACTGGGCATACATGCCACGCCGATCGGGAGCTATGTATATAAGATCCCATTTGCAAGTACGCGAAACACCTTCTTTGAAGTAAACGTAGAATGCAGCCCCTTGCGCTCCCAGCCTTGAGACTGACTTATTCAGCTCGGTAATATATTCCTGAGAGAAAGCATTTGGCAGCAATGAACAACCCAGCACAGACACCAAGAGGCGTGCGACACGGAAATTCTTAAAAACCTCCACCCTCATTCTCCTCGCCCCGTCAATTATCAATTTCAACCAGGCACTAAATTTAATTAAGGGGATCCCACTGGTTGATCTGGCAAAAGCCGGAACCCGTATATGAGCTTGTATAAACCGTGACCGACTTATCTGCTTGCGCATACCACATGAGCAGCGCTGCAGCCACCATCGTTTTATTGGACTCAGTAATCAGCATCCAGTTAATTGGCGTACCACTGCAATTAGAAGGCGGGCCGCCACTCAACATCACCAACAGACCTTGCGGGACCATCGTGACGTTCGTCATCGTGCCGCCAATGTAGTTGACGCCCACTTGTGCAGAGACGGGCACGACGAAATTCGCGAGAAAGATCAGAAAAACAATAAATTTTCTCATGGAGACACCTCAATAGTTAACCCATGGAAACTGCCATAATCTTAAATCAACAGAAATCAGTAATCCGTATTTTTCCCAGAGAGTGCAGTGGTGTTCCCGGCTGCCGCGCGCCAAGAACCGGCCTCAATATGTCTTTACCACCATCGCCGACGTTATGAAATTCTTTAGTGAGCAGTCAAAGCCATCGCCTCGATCTTGTTCAGACGGGCGGAATAGGGGTTTACGGCGTCCAACACTTGGATGGCCGTTTCGGACCGATGGGCGAGAAGCGCACCCAAAACGTCTTGCGCAACTGCGAGACGAATGCGATTGGTGAACATCGTTCGCCTTGCTCCGCTCATTTCCAAACCGCTGGGAATGCAAACCAAACCCCATCTACACCCGGATCAGCACCGGAGGCATGCCAATCACGAATAAGAACGTCAGCCAAAAGCCTCGGGTCTGCCTCGTGTTAATGGAGCGGGCTCCAACCGAATTTGGCGGCTCTATCGCCCACTAGGGGTGTGGCTCCACTAGTGACCATCTCAACAATAAAGTCCTTAACGAACTCGTCCAACGCAGCACCAAGCAAGCCGAATCCATCACGCCCGGCTCTTACCATCGGCCACATCCCAACAGGATCGTGCATTGCTTCGCCGACTGATCGCCGGAACCACTCCAAATCCGATAAGCCCAAAAACAACGCAACCGACAATCGCGACAGCCCCTACCGCCAACAAAAACCGAGGCATTTACTTTTTCTCTTCTGTCACTCTCTTAACACCAGGGTTTGTTTGCCTAAACGTTTCCTCAAATCTTATGAGAACGACACATCTGGCCCAACTCTTTTTTCTGAGCTGGAATATTATTTTAGCCCGCACCTTTATTCGACGCCCCAGTCGAAAATAACACAACAAGAATTACAAGATAACCAATAAATATAAAAGCCGACGCCATAAACCTAGAAAGATGTTTCCTTGACTCATTCGACATTGCTTTTGGGAAAAAAATTGACAATGGGCCCAAAAACCCGACGATCATTTTACTGCGTGTTGAGCCACCCCTCCTGCTTCGAATAAAGGTAACCATGTAGTAGCAACAGAATGCGATTGCAATCATCGCCGGCGAAAGCAACAGAAAAACCAGAACTGCATCCATGGCGCTAAGATCCAAACCAATTCTTCACCTTGTCAATAGCACCCTTTATCGCAGGAATCACCTCATTCCGAATCGACAGCGTTCGAGTTTGCTGGCCACTGACTTCCAAGCCCATTTGTGGACCGAATGAAACTGCGCCCCCAGTAATTCTTCCATCGGCACTTCTCTGCACACTGACACCAGCAGCCTTATAGCCCGCCTCCATATTCAGAGACTGCTCTCCCTTGTTACTAAGGAAATCGCCTTCTTGAAGCCCAATCTCCACGGCTGTCTTGCCAAGAAGCTTGCCTGCATGCACCACTGGCAGGTCGGATTCGATGATGACACCCGCATCCCATGATCCAGCATTATTCGAGACACCAATTCCGAAAGAGGCACCACCAACCAAGGGAACTTTCATTTTCACACCCACGTGAGCGAGCCAATTAAAGAGGTAGCTGAATGCGCCAGTTTGGGCGCCGTTCGAAAACTTTCCACCCCCCAACACGGAACCTGTGCCACCAACAACAGAGCTTACGATCGTCCCTTTGGCAATATCCATGAAGTCACCACGCTCGCGGACGGCAGAAGAAATCTCTTTCATTCCTGGCGCGAAGGTAGCCGCCTTCGAGAAGGCCGCACTAATAGCACCCGGCCCGCATTTTCCACCTCCAGCCACACTGGTGACGCATCCCGCCACACCATGCACCATGACCTGTCCGATCGGATCCGCAATCCCGCCCAGGCTCGAAAACACTCCTGCGCCACTGATCAGATCGCCTGCCTGGAAAAACATCGCTGCAGAGAACGCACCTTGTAAACCGCCTTGTAGTGAGCCGGAGCCCACTGCCCCTCCCACAAAGCCAGCAACTGCAGCTTGTGCAAGTGGCGACGTGATTCCAGTCGCGCCAAGGAAGCCCCACTCTGCACCCCAAATCGGAGCACCCGGTGCCAACCAAAAACTGATGGCAATACCGACAAACGGCCTTAGCTTTTTCCAGAGTTTGCTGAGGCTGAAATACCCACTGGGGTCGGTACAAGTGAGCGGGTTGTTGTAGCAATAAGCGTAGCGGTCGTAGTTCTGCAGCGCCAGCGGGTCCTGCACGAAGGGATCCGCCTGCATGAAGCGCCCCAGCGTCGGGTCAAACACCCGCCCGTTCATGTGGATCAGCCCCACGTCGTCCAGGTGCTCGTGCCCCGTGAAGCCCCGGTCCGTCCCCGCGTTGGTGTCCGTCGTCCAGTCGATCACCAGGTTGCCGTTCGCGTCGTACGCCGACGTCGTGTACCGCCGCTTGCCAAACGGGTCGTACGCATAGCGCGCCGTCACCGTGCCCCAGTGGTCCGTCGTCGCCACCAGGCTGCCCAGCTGGTCCTTGTGCCAGTACTCCAGCTTCACCGCCGTCACGGTGTCGGCCACCGGCGGCGCCGTGCCCGCCAGCGTGGGCAGCGCCCCGGTCGTCACCAGCACCCCGATGACGCCGCCACCCGCGGTGAGGTAGTGCCGGTTCTGCGCGCCGGCCGGCGCCTCCTCGCGCTCGAAGCCCAGCCCGCCCTGGTTGTGCGGGTGCAGGTTCCACGTCGTGCGCGTGCCCTGCGCGTTGCTGCGCACTTCCTTCAAGCGCTGGTGGTTCTCGTCGTACAGCCACGTGTAGCGCGGGCTGCCCCCGGGCCCGCCGATCCCGCTCTGCCCGTCTGGCAGGTTGAAGCTCGTGTACGACACGCTGCGGTACTTGCCCCCGCTCGCGCTTTGCAGGTTGCCGTTGAGGTCGTAGCCGTAGTCGACGTTGTTCGCCCCCACCACGCGCTGCAGCGCGTGCGGCCGCACGCCCGCGGTGGCCTGCGCACCGTAGGTGTACAGGCCCACGTCGCTCTTGTAGAGCAGCATGCCCAGCGCGTTGTACTGCAGGTTCACCGTGCGCGTCACCGGCGTGCTGTTGCCCGAGACCTGGTAGCTCGTCAGCCGCCCGATCGCGTCGTACTGGAAGGTGTCGAGCACCTGCACGCCGCTGGCGCCATCGCCCAGCGCGTCGATGCGGCTGGTGAGCTGGCCCACGCTGTTCCACGCGGTGCGCTGGTCGATGACGCCGGCTCCCCCGTTGACGCCGGCGGCCAGTCTCGTCACGCGCCCGGTGTCGGCTTCGGCTTCGCGCCAGCCCTGGATGCCGTTGTGGTAGCTCTGCTTTTGCACGCCGCCCCAGGCGTCCACGCTCATCGCACGCCACAGTTCGCTGCCGGCGTTCAGGGTGCGGGCGGCGGCGGCCGCGCCGCCGGGGGTCGCCGGCCGGGGTTGTACGGTGACGGCAGTGCCCAAAGTGACCGACTGCAGGAAGCCCTTGCCGGTGTAGACGTAGTTGAGCTTGACGCCGGTGGGGTAGGTCTGCGACGCGGGCTTGCCGGTGGTGGCGTCGTAGCTCACCGTGCTGGCGAAGGCCGGGCCGCCGCTGACGGTGAGCCGGGTGTCGGTGGGCCGGCCGAGCGTGTCGTAGACGTAGCTGCGGTTCAGCCCGTGGGTGGTGGTGACCTGGCAGAGCTTGCCGACGCCTTTGTTGCAGGTGCTGCCGTCGGCGTACTTGTCGTAGGTCCAGCTGGTGGCGTACTCGGGCTCGATGCGGTGCGTCGTGCGGCCGAGCTTGTCGTAGGCGATGGTGGTCCAGCCGGCGACGGTGGGCGCGGTGCTGCCGGCGCCGCTGACGCCGGGGCAGGCGCCGGCGGCGTGGCTGCCGCGCTGGTTGGAGGTTTGTTGGGCCTTGAGCTGGCCGAGCGCGTCGTAGCAGTAGCCGGTGACGCCGGCGTCGGGGTCGCTGAGCGTGAGCTTGCGTCCGCGCACGTCGTACGCGATGGTGGTGACGTTTTGCAGCGCGTCTTTGGTGGCCACGAGGTTGCCGAAGGCGTCGTGCACGTGCACGAGCTGCGCGCCGAGCGCGTCGGTGACGCGCACGACCTTGCCTTCGGCGTTTTTCTCCTCGGTGCGGGGGCGGCCCTTGTCGTCGGTGGTGGTGGTGACGAGGCCGGCGTAGGCGGTCGAGAGCACGGCGGCGCGCCGGCTGCCGCGGCTGCCGAAGGCCTTGCTGGCCACGCTGCCCTGGCCGTCGGTGGTGTAGGCGGCGGTGGGTCGGCCGAGCGCGTCGACCTCGGTGAGCGTCATGCCGTAGGCGCCGCCGCCGCCGGCGATGCTGGAGCCGGTGGCGAGGAAGTACGGCTGCGTCTGCAGCACGGCGGTGCCGTAGGCGTTGTAGTCGATGTCCTGGACGACGAGCTGGGTGGTGCCGCCGAGCTGGTCGGCGCCGTCGAAGGCCTGGGTGACGGTGCGCAGCTTGCGGCCGGCGCGGTCGAAGTACACGCGCGTGAAGGGGCCCATCTGCACCCCGTTGCTGCCGAGCGAGACGGTGTGCTCGTAGCGCAGCGCGTCGGCCGGGGCTTCGCCGCTGGCGGGCGCCGGGATGGCGGGGGCGCCGCCGTTGTGGCAGCCGGGGCTGTTGGTGGCGGTGGTGATGGCCACGCCGTTGAAGCTGACGCCGAGCGTGCAGTAGTAGCTGACGGTCTTGGTGCCGTCGGCCCGCGTTTCCTGCACCTTGCGCCCGAAGTCGTCGTACTGCCAGCTGGTGACGAGGCCGTTGGGGCCGGTGAGCGCGAGCACGGCGCCGAAGCGCGGGTCGTACGTGCGGCTTTCGCTCTGGCTCAGCGCGTTGCTGCTGCTGGTGGCGAACTGGCCGGCGGGCACGCTGACGCTGCTGCCGTTGACGCTGACGGTGTGCGTCGCGTAGCCCACGCTGGACGAGCGGCTGTCGAAGAGCGCGAGCCCGCTGGCGCCGGCGCAGCCGGCGGTGGTGCTGCTGGTTTTGTTGCCGTAGCTGTCGTAGGCGTAGCTGGTGGTGACGCACAGCTGCGGGTTGCCGGGCTCGACGGTTTCCGACTCGAGCAGGCCATCGGCCGCGTAGCCGAAGCTGCTGCTGCGGCTGTAGTTGTAGGGGTCGCCGACGGCCTGGGCGTGGGCGCCCGGGCCGGCAAGGACGGCGGCGGCGGCGGCAACGACAACACCGGCTGCGCGCACGGCGCGCAGGAAGTTCAGGCGGGCCATACGGTCAGTCTTCGAGCAGGAACTGGAGGATCACCGACAGCACCGCCGGGTTGACCGGCAGGCTGGCGCCGGCCGGCAGGGTGCCGGCGGTGGCGGTGGCTTGCGCGGCACCGCCGGGGCTGGTGGTGAGCGCGCTGCGCAGGTCGGGCGCGCTCGCGGTCACGGTGCTGGCGGTCAGCCGCCCGAGGATCCAGTTGTCGCCGCTGGTCTTGTTGGGGCAGTTCGCGCTGTCGGGCGCGCAGAAGGTGTTGCTGGTGGTCTTGGTGTAGCTGCGCGGCGCGCCGGCGACCGCGGCTTGCGTGGTCACCGTGATGGCGGTCGGGTCGCCGTAGTCGTTGTAGGTGTTGACGGTGGTGACCACCGGCAGCACCGCGCCGTTGAGGTCCCAGCCTTCTTCGACGCTCTTGCGCAGGTACGGCCGCGTGAGCTTGGCGCTGGTCGGGCACGGCACCGCGTCGGTGGCGGTGTTGGGGTCGGCGCCGGAGCTGCGGTCGCAGTAGACGTTGGTGGTGCGGCTGAGCAGCGGTGCGCCCGGCTGGTCCCAGGTGCCCAGGCGGGTTTCGGTCGAGCGCGCCACGCCGGCGTACGGCTTGTCCATCAGGTAGTTCGTGCGCACGGTCACCGCGCTGCCTTCCGGGCCGGTGGTCTGCTGCGTCGTCTGCCGGAAGCCCAGCACGCCGCGGCCATCGAGCGCGGCCTTCATCCCGCGGTAGGCGTATTCGGTGCGGGTCTTGTTGCTGCCGACCCCGGTGTCGGTTTCGACCGTGGTGATGACGGGCGCGGCGACCGTGAGGTCCACCATCGGGTAGATCGCCTTGTCGATCGTGCCGCGGTCGCCGGCGTAGCGACCGCTGCCGACCATCGAGGCGTAGCTGATCGTGGTCTTGAGGCCCGAGGGGCTGAGGACGCTGACAAGCAGGTCCGGCACCGAGGGGTCCGTGCGCACGTACAGCTGGTTCGATGTGCCTTCGCCGGCTGCCGGCGATTCCTTCAGCCGCAGGATCTGCTGGCTGCCGTTGCCCAGGAAGTCGCCGTTGACAAAGGTGAACGACCCACCGCTCGTCACCAGCCTGCGTGCGTCGGTGTTGAGGTTGAAGCTGCTCGATTTAGCGAAGGTGCCGTCTCCTTTGGAGATCAACGCCCAAGTCTGGGTCCCATCGTCCGACCAACGGATCAGATCCGTACGGCCGTCTGCGTTGAGGTCGACCATGCGCACGCCGTAGCTGCCACCCAGCATGCCCCAGGCGTCGTCGAAGTTTGTCGCCTTCTTCAGCAGCATGCCGGTCGAGGCCATCAGCTTGGACTTGCGGGCGCTCGACGGGTACAGGCAGTCCGAGCGGCCGTCGCCGTTGTAGTCGAGTTTGTTCTTGCAGTCGGCCACTTCGGTCGACTGCGTGAGGAGCTCGAAGTCCCCGTTGCCCAGCGAGCGCCAGATCTTGCCGGGCAGCACGATGTCCTGCAGACCATCGCCGTCCACGTCGATGACGTCGCTTTGCTGGTTGAGCGCGGCGCCTGAGGACCATTGGTAGAGGCTGAACGCCTGCACCGTCGGCGACGTCGGCATCAGCGTGAAGGTGCCGTCTCCCGCTCCCTTGTAGACCCAGGTGCAACGCGAGGACGCGGAACAGCCGGCCGCTTCCGAATTGCCGAAGCTCGTGCTGCGGACGATGTCGGGCTTGCCGTCGCCGTCGACGTCCAGCACATAGAACGTCGCACCCTGGGCCGGCATGCAGTCACTGCTGCCGGATTCGTTCTTGGTACACCAGCCAATGACGCCCCTGCGCTGTGCAAGGTCTGGCGCGGTGACCGTCACGCGCGTGAAGGCTCCCGTGCCTTGGTTGAGGTACAGGTAAGTGGGCTTGGCTCCGCAACCGGTGTCGCCTACCTTGGAATAACGCAGGATGTCGACGAGGCCGTCGCCGTTGAAGTCGGTGAGGATGCTGCCCTGGCAGCCGCCATCGGAGAACAGCCCCTCGTCAGCGCCCTTGATGTTGAAGGCCGTGACTTCCGTGAAGCTGCCATCGCCATTGCTGCGGTATAGCTTGTTCTGCGTCGGATCCACCCCGCCCCAGCGCAGCAGGTCCGCCCGCCCGTCGCCGTCGTAGTCGATGACCTCCGTCCCGAACTTGCGCTCGCTCGTGTACATCGGCGTGGTGGGCAGGGCTCCGCCCGCGAAGACGAGGTTCTGCTTGAACGTCTCGTCGCCGCCGTTCTGATACGTGAAGCTCACCGGGTTCTGGCACACGCCCGCGCCGTTGCACTCGGTGATGGTGGTCAGCCGCGAGCGGATGGTGGAGGGGTTGAGGCTGTAGCCCAGCGCGATGCGCTTGACGAGAATCGCCCCGGCCGCCGGGCCCAGCGCGGTCGGGTTGGCCGAGTTGACGTAGGTCTCGATCTTGTCCAGCCGGCGCACGCTCACGTTCTTCGAGCCGTTTTGGTACGCCTCCGCCCCGTCGGTGCGGTCGACGTACGTCAGCACCACCTTGGCCGTCGGCACGCTGCCGGTGGCGGTGTTGCCGGTGTAGTGCACTTCCTTGAGATTCCACTCGCGGCCGACCGCCGGGCCGTCGGGCATCACGCTGCCCCACGCCACGTCACGCTGCTCGTAGCGGAAATCGATGTAGTTGCCCTTGACGTCGCTGATGCGCGCCACCGCCCACACCGCTACCTTGGCCGTGCCTTGAGCCTTTACGCTTGCGTTGGCCAGCGTGCCCACCGACGGCGACGCGCCGTACTCGTACACCTGCCCCGCCTTGGTCCACACCTTGAAGTACTGCGGCCCGTTGAAGGACAGCAACGAATCTGTTATTAAGGTGCCCATACCGCCTGACACACCGTAGGCCCTCACCCGAGAGAACGTGTCGTTTTCGAGCCGGTACTCTCTGTAGCCTCCCAAGACCCCCATCGCATTGGAGGTCTGAGGGAAGGAAGCCGGTGTCCCTGATGCGTCTGTTTGAATGAGTCGCTGACCATCCAGGCACAGTTGATCCCCGGGACCGAACGCAACACCTCTGGACACGCCGTCGACCTTGACCGTCGACGGGCAGCGCGTGATCGCCGACACCCCTTGCAGGGACCAGCCGTGGCCCACCGGGCCGTTGAGGCCCCCGCTCGCGTACCTCAGCCCGAGGTTGGGCTGCATGCCCGAGACGCCCGGCGGCACCGCGATGGCATGGCTGTATGCCGCCGTGCCGCTGCCCGTCACGCTCACCTGCGCCATGCCCACGCCGTGCACGCACAGCGCCGCACCGAACACGGCTGCGCCCAGCAGCCCGCCCGTTTCCCTCATCCCTCGTCCCTCCCCGCACGCACCCTGCCCCTTCGGCCGGCGCGCCGCCTCTCCATTCCCTTGCACCGCCGGACTGCTGCCGGTCTACCGTGCCAGGGCCCTCAGAACCTCTCCAGCCAAGACACGCCGATCGTCGCCTTCAGCGAGTCATTGCATCCCGATGCATCGTACGCATGAAATGCTCAATATGAAACAAATACACCACTTCATCAGAAGGCATCAGTTGACTTGATTGAAATTTCCATGTTTTTTTGCCATGAAAGATCACATTTGCGGTTTACAGATGCTAGGTCAGCGGGACACCCACAATGAAATCCCGCAGCAGCGCCGACGCTTCATCGGCCGCACTAAGTCCCCTGGCCGGTACCCTCCACGCAAGCGGAGCGCGACCCCCCGCGGCAGCGCGGCAGCGATGTCCTGCGCATCCTCCAGCGGGCACACCGGGTCCTGGTCGCCCGCCAGCACCAGCACCGGGCACTGCAGGTTCGCCAAGCCGGGCAGCAGGTTCATCGACTGCTGCTCGCCCTCCCCGCCCCTGCGAAGAGGATGTCGGGGGTGAACCGCCTGCGCCGCGGCACCAGCGGAATGGCCGGCGGCCGGGTGCTGTAGAGCGACATGCACACGCGGTCCTACATGGCCCAGGTGTCTACGTTCGGCGAGTGGCGAGTTCGGACGCGGCAGGCAACGCGACGGGGGCGTACAGCCACGGCCCTTTCGGGGAGCCGAACCAGGCGGCGGGTGCGAGACCGAGGTACACGGGGCAGCTGTACATGCCGTACCTGGAGCTGTATTACTGCAAGGCTACAAGCGAGGCTCTACTCACCGGTGATCGGGCGGTTTTTACAGCCGGACTTGGCGGGCACGAGGATGGTCTGAACCTGTACGCGTACGTGGGCAACAACCCGGGGAACTACCGGGGTCGGCAGCAGGGCAGGAGCCATTGGGGGTGGCTTTGCAGCGGGCGGGGCAGTGTTGCTCGACGGGGCAGTCGCCTCGCATATCTCATACCGCATTAATTGAGCGACATTTTACCCAGCGTTGGCCTACCAGCCGCCGACGATTATTTCAGTCACACGGCATCTGTTGTCATCAAAATACAGCGCGACAATGCCACCCGTCAAATAGGCCGCCAACAGATTCGCTTTTATTCGATCAATTCCCGGATGACTGGGGTAGACAGACGCAAAGGCTGGCCCGTAGCCGGCATTGGAGGTGCAATTACTCAATGGCGGCGAAAGCGAGACATTGACGCCCCCATCAGCGGTAACCACCAACTTTTTGACGGCCACATTGATGGTCCAGCCTGGCCCCTCCGCCAGGGCCGGCTTGGTCACGGAAACCAAAAGACAGACGAGCACTTTGGCCAGTTTCATCGGTCGTAAAATTTGTTACCACTGATAAATGGTAGTTTATTTTGCATGTGAATTGATCTTTATTGCGAAAAGCGAAGCTCGATTATGTGTTAATTTGAAACATTCGTTGACGTAACTTGGTTCTTTTCCAACTTTGAATGGCCGAGCGTCGCAAGCTCAGCAGCTACCGCCTGGCGCACTCGGAAGTCCTCGGAGACCGGATCGAGGTCATGCCTCGCGGTGGATCGTTGTAGCGAGCTCGACAAGCCAAGACTCATCGGCTTTCTCGCCGGCGCCCGGCTCAGTTCAAACGCCGTCGCCAATGAATGCGCGCAGCCGCGCCAGCACCTCGTCCGGCCGGTCGCGCCAGGTGCCATGGCCGGCGCCCTCGACGCACGCGAAGCGCGACCAGCGCAGCGGCAGCGCGGCCGCGATGTCCTGCGCGTCCTCGAGCGGGCACACCGGGTCCTGGTCGCCGGCCAGCACCAGCACCAGCACCAGCACCAGCACCGGGCACTGCACGCCCGCCAGGCCGGGCAGCAGGTTCATCGACCGCTGCTCGCCGCCCGCCCAGGCGAACAGGATCTCCGGCCGGAAGCGGATGCGCTTCGACGTCTGCGGGTCCGCGGCCGGCCGCGTGTTGTAGAGCGGCAGGCAGACCCGCTCGTACTCGGCCCAGGTGCCGGCGCCCGGCTGCGTCCAGAACCGCTCCGCCGCCTCGCGCGCCGCGGCCCCGCCCAGCCGCTCGAACACCGCGAGCTTGCGCGCCAGGCCCAGGTGCGGCGACGTGCTGGACAGCACCACCGCCGCCGGGTGCGCCGGGTGCCGCGCCAGGTAGCGCTGCGCCACGAAGCCGCCGAACGAATGGCCGAGCACGACGGGCCGCTCGATGCCCAGCGCGCTGCACAGCCGCACCACGTCGTCGGCGAAGGTGTCCAGCGTCCACTCCTCGCTCGGGCGCGGGTCGCTGCGGCCATGGCCGCGGTGGTCGTAGTAGACGACCTGCGCCACGTCGGCCAGCCGGGAGAACAGCGGCTTGAAGCTGCTGTGGTCGAAGCCCGGCCCGCCGTGCAGCAGCAGCAGCGTGGGCTTCTCGCGCAGGCCGGTGCCGTCGGGCACGAAGGCGGGGCCCTCGACGTCGACGAACAGCCGCACCCCCGGCGCGATCTCGATCCGCATGGGGCGTTGCTCAGCCGTCGAGCCAGGCCGACAGCGGCTGCCACTGCGGCAGGTCGCGCTCCACGCGGCTGGGCGCCACGTCCCACAGCGTCAGGCCGTGGGCGGCGAGCTGCACGTAGTTCTGCGTGTCGCGCAGCTGCGCCACCACCGGCACGCCGAGCTCGTCGAGGAAGTGCCTGAGCTGGTCGGCCGCCAGCGTGTGCTCGCGCACCCGCATCGCGACGATGCCGATCCGCACCCGGTCGGCCCGCTTGTGCGCCTGCAGCTCCTGGAGGAAGGCGTACGTCGCCTGGATGTCGAACAGGCTGGGCTGCAGCGGCACCAGCACCTTGTCGGCGATCTTCATCACCTCGTCGAGCCGCTTGCCGCGCAGGCCGGCGGGGGTGTCGAGCACGACGTCGGTCGTGCCCTTGGGCGGCCGCACGATGTTGTCGCGCGCCACCTCCCAGCCGTGGATGACGGGCAGTTGCGGCGCCCGCAGCGCCAGCCACTGCCGGGAGGACTGCTGGCGATCGACGTCGCCCAGCATCACCGCCCGCCCCTGCCGCGCCATCCAGCCCGCCACGTTGGTGGCCAGCGTGCTCTTGCCCACGCCGCCCTTCGGATTTGCGACAACGACCACCGGCATCGGTACCTCCTGACGATTTGCGGTTATGGTAGCGAAGACACGCCCGCAGACCCCGCCTTGGCCTCGATCCTCGTCCTCGCCGCGCACCCGAACCTCCAGCACTCCCGCATCCACCGCACGCTGCTGAAGACCCTGCGGCAGGCCGCCCCCGTCGGCGTCGAGGTCCGCGACCTGTATGCGCTGTACCCTGACTACCTGATCGACGTGCCGGCCGAGCAGGCGGCGCTCGCCGGCGCCCAGCTCGTCGTCTGGCAGCACCCGCTGCAGTGGTACGGCATGCCGCCGCTGATGAAGCTGTGGGTCGACGAGGTGCTGTCCTATGGCTGGGCATACGGCTCGCAGGGCACGCACCTGCGCGGCAAGGACCTCTGGCTCGTCACCTCCACCGGCGGCAGTGCGCACGCGTACAGCCCCGGCGGCTACAACCACCATCCGTTCGAGGCCTTCCTGCCGCCCTACAGCCAGACCGCGGCGCTGTGCGGCATGCGCTTCCTGCCGCCCCGGGTGCTGCACGCCGCCCACCGCGCCAGCGAGCCCGAGCTGCAGGCCTTCACCGCCGGCTACCTGGAGCGGCTGGCCACCTATCCGGATTGGACGCTGCACCTCTCGCCCACCGCGGACACGCAGCGCGCGGTGGCGTCGAGCGACCGGCCGGCGCCCTGAGCACGCCACGCGCCCACCCGACATGGACCACGGCAGCACCTGGCTCGGCACCAGCCTCATCTACCTGACCGCCGCCGTGGTCGCGGTGCCGCTGGCGCGTGCGATCGGGCTCGGGTCGATCGTCGGCTACCTGGCGGCGGGCATCGTCATCGGCCCCTCGGTCGCCGGCTTCGTGAACGATCCGCAGGACATGCTGCACTTCGCCGAGTTCGGCGTGGTGCTGATGCTGTTCCTCGTTGGCCTCGAGCTGGAGCCGAAGCGGCTGTGGGCCATGCGCCGGCCGATCTTCGGCTGGGGCAGCGTGCAGACGCTGGGCTCCGCGGCCGTGATGGCCGGCGTGGCCGCCGCCGCGGGCGTGGAATGGCGGCTGGCGCTGGTGGCGGCGCTGGGGCTCGCGCTGTCGTCCACGGCGATCGGCCTGGGCGTGCTGGCGGAGCGCAACCTGATGGCGACCGGCGCCGGCCGCAGCGTGCTCAGCGTCGCGCTGCTGCAGGACATCGCCGCCATCCCCATCCTCGCGCTGATCCCGCTGCTCGCCTTCGGGGGCGAGCGCGCGCCGCACGGCAGCGGGTGGATCGAGGCCGCCAAGGTGCTCGGCGTGATCGCCGGCATCGTGCTCGGCGGCCGGCTGCTGCTGCGGCCGGCGCTGCGCTGGATCGCCGGCAGCCGCACGCCCGAGATCTTCACCGCCGCCGCGCTGCTGCTGGTGGTGGTCATCGCCGCGCTGATGCAGGCGGTGGGCCTGTCGATGGCGCTGGGCGCCTTCCTCGCCGGCGTGCTGCTGGCCGAGAGCGAGTACCGCCGCGAGCTCGAAACCGACATCGAGCCGTTCAAGGGCCTGCTGCTGGGCCTGTTCTTCATCGCGGTGGGCATGAGCATCGACTTCGGGGCGGTGCTCGAGGCGCCCGGGCTCATCGCGGCGATCGTCGTCGGCTTCCTGCTCCTGAAGATCGGCGTGCTGCTGGGCATGGCGCGGCTGATGCCGATCCCGCTGGTCGAGCGGCCGGTGTTCGTGGTGCTGCTGGCGCAGGGCGGGGAGTTCGGCTTCGTCGTGTTCCAGACCGCGCAGCAGGCGGGTGTGATCAGCGCGGCGCAGTCGTCGTTGCTGGCCGCGGTGGTGGCGTTGTCGATGCTCGTCTCGCCGCTGCTGCTGGTGCTGAGCGACCGCTGGCTCGTGCCTCGCCTGGCCCGGCAGGCGCCCCGCCGGCCGAAGGACGCCGGCAGCGAGCTGCGCGAGCCGCAGGAGGCGCCGGTGATCATCGCGGGCTTCGGCCGCTACGGGCAGATCGTCGGCCGCCTGCTCTTCGCCAACGGCGTGAAGACCACCGTGCTCGACCACGATGCCGATGCGGTCGACACCGTGCGCCGCTTCGGCATGCCGGCCTTCTACGGCGATGCGACGCGGCTCGACCTGCTGCGCATCGCGGGCGCCGCGCAGGCCAGGGTCATCGTGGTCGCGATCGACGACGTGGACCAGAGCCTGAAGCTGGTCGACCTGGTGCAGCAGCACTTCCCGCACCTGACCATCGTGGCCCGCGCGCGCAACGTCACCCACTACTACGGCCTGCACGAGCGCGGCGTGAAGCTCGTGGAGCGCGAGACGCTGGACGCGGCGCTGATGAGCGGGCGCAGCGCGCTCGAATCGATGGGCTGGCAGCCCCACGAGGCGCGCCGGCGCACGATGCTGTTCCGCAGGCACAACCTGCGGCTGCTCGAACGCATGGCCCCTCACTTCCGCGACGAGGCCAAGCTGATCGCGATCACCAAGCAGGGGCGGCAGCAGCTGATCGAGCTGTGGGAGCGGGAGCGCGCGCAGGCGCAGCAGGACGGCGGCCGGCAGGACTGGTACGCCGCCAACGACGGCTTCGACGGCACGAAGGGCCGTTGAAGCCTCCCGCGGGCGCGGCGCGGTTCAGCGCAACCCGTCCCACAGCAGCTTGCTGCCCGTGAGCAGCATGCCGATCGAGAACAGCCGGTAGAAGAGCTGCTGCGGCACCCGCCGCACGAGCTTGATGCCCAGCCACACGCCCACCGGCGCCAGCGGCGCGAGCACCGCCGAGGTCGCCAGGTTGCGCCCGTCGATGAGGCCGAGCCACGCATACGGGATCCACTTCGAAGCGTTGACCGCCGCGAAGAACACCGCCATCGTGGCGGTGAAGCGCACCGGGTCCAGCTTCAGCGGCAGCACGTAGAAGCCGATCGGCGGGCCGCCGGCATGCGCCACGAAGCTGGTGAAGCCCGACACCGTGCCCAGCACGAAGCCCAGCCAGCGCGGCGGCGGCGGTGCATCGGCACGCGGCGGGAACAGCGTGCGGATGGCCAGGAAGAGCAGCGTGATGCCGCCCACCACCGCGGCCACCACCTTGGCAGAGAGCACCCCGAACAGCAGCGTGCCCACCACCGTGCCCAGCAGTCCGGCGGGCAGCAGCAGGCGGATCAGCTTGCGGTCGACTTCCTTGATGAAGGCCATCAGCCCCAGCGCATCCATGATGGCCAGCAGCGGCAGCATGATGGCGGCGGCCTGCGGCACCGGCACGGCCAGCGCCATCAGCGGCACCGCCAGCGCGCCGAAGCCGGCGCCGAAGCCCGTCTTGCTCAGGCCCATCAACAGCACGGCCGGGATGGCCACGGCGTAGAACCAGGGATCGGTGATCAGCGCGGGCACGGGGGCTTCAGGTCCTTTCGGCCGCGGCCTCGGCGATCCACTGCGCCGCCCGCTCGGCGATCATCAGGGTCGGCGAGTTGGTGTTGCCGCTCGTGATGGACGGCATCACGCCTGCGTCCACCACCCGCAGCCCGCGAACACCGAGCACCCGCAGCCTGGCGTCGACCACGGCCATCGGATCGCTCTCGCGGCCCATCTTCGTCGTGCCCACGGGGTGAAAGATGGTGGTGGCGATGTCGCCGGCGAGGCGCGCCAGTTCGTCGTCGGTCTGGTACTGCGTGCCGGGCTTCCACTCCACCGGCTTGTACTTCGCCAGGGCCGGCTGCGCGACGATGCGCCGCGTGAGCCGCAGCGATTCGGCCGCGACACGCCGGTCCTCGTCGGTGCTGAGGTACTGCGGAGCGATCGAGGGCGCATCTTCGACGCGCGGGCTGCGGATGCGCACGCGCCCGCGGCTGGTCGGATTGAGGTTGCAGACGCTGGCCGTGAACGCCGGGAACGCATGCAACGGCTCGCCGAAGGCATCGAGGCTCAGCGGCTGCACGTGGTATTCGAGGTTGGGCCATTCGCGGCCCGCATCGCTGCGCGCGAAGGCGCCGAGCTGGCTGGGCGCCATGCTCATCGGGCCGCTGCGCTTCAACGCGTACTCCAGCCCGATGCGCGCCTTGCCGGCCAGGCTGCTGGCCAGCACGTTGAGCGTGGGCACCTGCTCGACCTTGAAGACGGCGCGGATCTGCAGATGGTCCTGCAGGTTCTCGCCGACGCCCGGCAGGTCGTGCCGCACCTCGATGCCGTGCTGCCGCAGCAGCGCGCCGGGGCCGATGCCCGACAGTTGCAGGAGCTGCGGCGTGCCGATGCTGCCGGCGGCGAGGATGACCTCGTGATGCGCATGCACCGTCACCGCCTCGCGGCCGTTCCACAGCACGAGGCCCGAGCAGCGCGGCATGCCGTCGGCATCGGTGTCGACCAGCAGGCGCTGCACCTGGGAATTCACCCACACGTCGAGGTTGCGCCGCCCGCGCGCCGGCCGCAGGAAGGCCTTGGCGGTGTTCCAGCGCCAGCCGCTGCGCTGGTTGACCTCGAAGTAGCCGACGCCTTCGTTGTTGCCTTGGTTGAAGTCAAACGACGCCGCGATGCCGGCCTGCTGCGCAGCCTGCGAGAAGGCGTCGAGGATGTCCCAGCGCAGCCGCTGCCGCTCGACGCGCCATTCGCCGCCGGCGCCGCGGGCGCGCAGCGACTGCAGGTAGGCGTTGCCGTGGGCATCGCCCGCCCCGCCGTTCGCATCGGCCTGCAGCAGCGCGGGCATCGTTCCTTGCGCGCCATGCAGCGGCTGGGCGCCGCCGTGGTAATCCTCGTGCAGCAGGAAGTACGGCAGCACGCTGCGCCAGGCCCAGTCGTCGCTGCCGGTGGCCGCGGCCCAGCCGTCGTAGTCGCGCGACTGGCCGCGCATGTAGATCATCCCGTTGATGCTGGAGCAGCCGCCCAGCGTGCGTCCGCGCGGGTAGCGCAGCTGCCGCCCGTTGAGGCCGGCGTCGGGGTCGGTCTGGTAGAGCCAGTCGGTGCGCGGGTTGCCGATGCAGTAGAGGTAGCCGACCGGGATGTGGATCCAGTGGTAGTTGTCGGGCGGGCCAGCCTCGATCAGCAGCACGCGGCGCTGCGGATCGGCGCTGAGCCGGTTGGCCAGCAGGCAGCCGGCGGTGCCGCCGCCGACGATGACGTGGTCGTAGGTGACTTGGGCTGCGGCCATCTTGCTTCAGGGTGGGATGACGCCTCGATCAGCGGCATGGTCGATCGACGAAGACGCCATGGTATCGAGTGCCGCGTGCAGGCGAGCGGCTTGGCCACATCGCGCCCGGCCTGTGCCGAGGTCCAGGGGCGTCAGGCCGTCAATCCGAAGTCCGATGCCAAGCCTGGCGCGGGGCAATGGAACCTGACCGGGCCGTCCGGCTCACCGCGCAGGAACTGCCGTGTCTCGGGATCCACGCTAGCCATCAGTTCTGCCGGTGCTCCCTGCGCCACCGCGCGGCCGCGCCGGGCGAGCAACACCACGCAATCGCTGATCGCCATGCATTGGGCAACGTCATGGCTCACCACCAACGAGGTGGTGCCGATGGCGTCGTTCAGCCTGCGGATCAGCTGGGCGGTCACGCCGATGCTGATCAAGTCCACGCCGGCGAACGGTTCGTCATACAGGATCAGTGGGGGTCCAAGGCAATGGCGCGGGCCAGGCCACGCGACGCGCCATGCCGCCGGACAACTGGGCAATGCGCAGCCCGGCGGCGCCACGCAGGCCGACCGCATGGAGCTTCATCAGGACCAGGTCGCGCACCATGGCATCGGGAAGTGCCGTGTGCTCGCGCAGCGGGAAGGCGACGTTGTCGTAGACCATCTCCTGCGCCGCGCGGCGCGAAAACGTCAGCAGAAGGAGGCGCTGCGGATCGGCACCGCGGCTGGCAAGCGTGAGGGTCTTGTTGTTGAGGGACGCCAGCGGATCGAGGCGGACGGCCGAAGGTACGGCGGACATCTTGAACTGTACATTTATACAGCCCAAGGTGCCTGCCTGCGACCCCTCCGCTCGCAAGACGCTCCGGGAACGCGCAAGCCTTGATCGTCGTGATGGCCGGCTTGCCGAGAATTCCCGCTCGACTCCAACGGGCCCGGGGAGCGTGGATTCGCCAAGGCCCAGCTTATTGATCGACGCCAGTTGCGTGGCCTCGAGCCCGCTGCAGGAAGGCCTTTACTGCGGCGGCATTTGTCAACGGGGCTACAGCCGGCGACGCCTTCGTCGTCGCCGGCTTCGCCGAGGCGGTCTGTGCCGCCTTGTTGGCCGGGCCTCTTTGGCCGCAGCGAAGGTTTTTAGCAGTTGCCAGGTAAATACCTTGTCAATCGGCGCCCGCCGTCGATCGCAGCGGTGCGCGTCCGGGCCAACCCGCTCGTGTTACTGAGCGGCAGACCCGATCAGAAAATCTTCGGGTTTCTTGCCAGCTTCGACGGCCGACTTGAGCCACTTTGGTTGCAAACCACGACCCGTCCAGGTGCTACCAGATTCCGGGTCACGGTATTTCGGGGCCACCTTGGAGCCAGCCACCGACGAGGCCTTGGGGGTGGCGGACTTCGCATTCAGGTCGGCAAGCGACAGTCCGTTTTCCGCCATGAGCTCACGAATCTTGGCGATCGCCTCCGTCCGCTGGCTCGATTGCATGTCGCGAATCTGCCGTTCCAGTTCTTCCCGCTGCGCAAGCAGAGCCTTCAAATCAGTCGTCATTTTCGTATCCTCGGTGTTCGCGATGGCCTGAATTCTAAAGCGGTACTCTGCGCAAACGTGTCGAAGAACTCCTCATCGAGTAATCATCCACTGAATTGATGGCCTGCGGTCTCGGGGCACCGAGCGTCATGGCCGGGCCCCTGGCGATTTTCACGCGACGTCGGCATGGAACTCCCAGGTATTGCCATCCCGGCGCGCCGGTGCAGAAATCCAGGGCGGCGATGCGCAAAAACAGGGCTTCCCGGAAAGCCAGGGGACCCTCGTGGACAGGTCGGCAACTGCCAAGCTCGGCACCTCGACAGCCGGTGCCCGCATCGGCCCCTTGTTCAAGCCGTACTTGCAGGCAGCGGCTTCCGCATGGCGAAGGCAGCTCGACCGGGCCCATGCCCAGCTTCCGGGCGTATGCCAGGTGCTGCCGCGACACGGCGGCTTCGGTGCAATGGGTCGCCACGTGCACGACGCGGGCGCCGGCGTCATAGGCGTTGCGCAAGTCGTGTGTCGTGCCGATGCCCACCCACAGCAGTGTGCTGACGCGGGTCCGGGTCACCGTTTCGGCCACGGCAGCGATCCACTCGACGTCGGTATGGGCGCCGAAGCCGTAGTTGAAGCTGGTGCCCTCGAGCCCATCGCCGTGCGCGACCTCGATGCTGTCCACACCGGCGGCGTCGAGCGCTGCAGCGATGCTGCGCACGTGCGCGAGGCTGTACTGGTGCCGGATCGCGTGGCTGCCGTCGCCCAGCATCACATCGGAGATGTAGAGCTTCTTGCCGTTCATGCGGCCTCCTTCAAGCCGCGCGCGACGCCGCTGGCGATGCGCCGCCGGGCCATCATGTCGCCGCAGGCCAGCGCCGCCGAGGTCATGATGTCGAGGTTGCCTGCGTACGAGGGCAGGTAGTGCGCGGCGCCTTCGACCTCCAGGAACACCGTGTCGCGCATGATCAGCGGCGGCTCGGCAGGGTTCAGCACGCTGATCGCCTTGCCGCGCTCGGCCCCTCCGAGCTTCTCGATGGCCGTGGGCGAGCCAGCGTGGCGTGCCGCAGCGTCCGCGTCAGGAACAGGTCGTAGGCGCTGCCCTCACCCACCGCAATGCAAGCGCCATCCCGATCGAGGTCGGCTGCGGCGTTGAAGCCATCGCCGGCACCATGTACGCCCCTTCGATCCCGAGGTAAGGCAGCGTGAAAAGAATGTGGCTGGCGCGCTTCGGATCTTCCGCCAGGAAAGCGACGTCCCAGGCGCCCGAGGCCATCGCCTCGAACACCTTGCCCGCGGCGTCGAAGAGAACAAGCTCGATCTCCACGCCGAGCCGCTCGCCAAGCGCCCGTGCAAGGTCGACCGATACGCCGCGGAGCTTGCCGCCCGACGGGTCTCTCTGTGCCAGCACGCTGTTGCCGAGGTTGATGGCGCAGCGAATCCTGCCGGAGGGTGCGAGGTCGTGCAGCACCTCGCTGTGGGATGGGTCCGCCACGGCGTTCAGGGTGCGCGTTCAAGCACCGCCTGGCGCGGGCGCTCGCCGCTCGCCGCTCGCCGCTCGGATCGTCGCTCGAATACACCTGGGTGAGTGCGCCCACCCGACCGCTCAGCGGTATGGGGGTAGCCGGCGGGCTTGACCCTGCGGAACGCGATGCAGCCCTGCGCATCGGTGGTGAACTTGCCTCGCAGGTTCATGTCGGCCTGCTCGGGGTCCTGGTTCTCGTGGCAGCCCTCGCCCGAGGTGTGCCACACGTCCACTTCCGCACCCGCCACGGGCCGGCCCTGCGGATCACGCACCCATGCATTGACGAAGATCGGCGTGCCCGCCGTCGCCGACCGCACGATGGAGCCGCCGTTGGCGGTAGGCGGCGAATCCATGCGCCAGAACGGCCCCATGAGGTTGGCGGTCGTGTCGGTCTGTCCGTTGTCGCCGTTGTTCAGCAGGCAGACCAGCGAAGAAAGCCCGAGCGAACCCGCGATCAACGAGGTCTACGGCGCCATGGAAGCGAAGGCGATCGACGGTCACGAGAATGCGAGTTCGGTGATCCTGTCGAACAAGATCTATGAGGTGCAGAAGTACCTGTCGATCACCAATCACGTCTACGCGTCCAACATCATCCTCTTCAGCAAGAAGACCTGGGACAAGCTGACGCCGGTGAAGCAGAAGATCCTGCAGGACGCCGCCTACGAGGCACGCGACTACCAGCGCGCGGCCAGCCGGGAGATCGCGGGCAAGGCGGTCGGCGAGTTGCGCAGCCGCGGCATGCAGGTCAATGAAGTGAGCCCACCCGAGCTCGCGCGGATGCGCCAAACCGTGCAACCGGTGCTGGACAAGTTCGCGCCTGAATACGATCAGGGGGTGGTGCGCCTTTTCCGCCAGGAACTGGAGCGCGTTCACAGCATGTGACGCCAGCCGCTGCGCGCTGGCGGCATCGGCGGGCCCGCGGAGCGGGCCTGCTCAACTTTTTGACAGGAGACCCCATGAAGACCTTTTTGATGCTGCACGGCGCCAACCACAACATGTACGGCAAGCGCGACCCGGCGCAGTACGGCACCCTCACGCTGGAGCAGATCGACGCCAAGGTTCAGGCATTGGCCGAGGAACTCGGCGTGAAGCTCGAGCGCTTCCACTCGAACATGGAGGGCGAGGTGTGCGAGCGGATCCACAAGGCGCTGAACGATGGCATCGATGGCGTGCTGTTCAATCCGGGCGCCTGGACGCACTACAGCATTGCGATTCGCGATGCGCTCGAGATGCTGACCGCGCCGGTGATCGAGATCCACATGTCGAACATCTACGCCCGGGAACCCTGGAGACACCACTCGGTTTTCAGCGCCATCGTCAAAGGCCAGATCTGCGGCCTGGGGCTCGACAGCTACCTGCTGGGGCTTCGCGCCGTCGTGTCGGCGGCCAATCAATAGTTCCGGGCCCGCGCCTGCAGCGCGCATCCGAACGGCTGAGGCCAGCGTACCGAGCTTCTGGTAGCACCACCCCTGGCAGTGGCCAGCACGACCGAAGAGGGCTGCGCTCGGCTTCACCGACGGGGCAAACGCCAGCATGGTGGCGTCGCCCAGATCGTCTATTTCGTCGAGATCCCACTCTGCACGCGAGCAACTCGCCACGCAAAGAAAAACGGGCTAGCGCTTGTGGCGCTAACCCGTTGATCTAGAACTACGTTCTGGTGCGGCTGGCAGGATTCGAACCCACGACCCCTTGGTTCGTAGCCAAGTACTCTATCCAACTGAGCTACAGCCGCTGAAGCCTCTCAGTATAGCGATCTTTTGAGAAGCTGGTCAATTTTTTTGTACTCTTTTCATTCACACGTCGCTGCGGCCTGTTCTGAACGCACGGCACGGGCCTCGTCGCCCTCCTCGCGCGCCACCCGCGCCAGCATGCGCCAGGCCAAGCGGCGGCTGGCGCTGTCGAGCGAGGCACTGCCGGCCGCCTGCTCCAGCGGGCGCCGGGCCTTGCCCCACAGCTGGCGCTCGGCAAACGCCGCTCCCACGGCCAGGACGACGGCAGGTTCGTGCGCATGCCCGAGCAACGCCGCTTCGAGGCGCGGCAACCATTCGGATCCGATGCCTTGCAGGCAGGCGCACAAGGCCCGCGCGACGTGCTCCCGCCCGTCGGCGCCCCATTCGGCCATCTGCTCCCAGAAGGGCTTGAGCCACTGCCGGCCCTCTTCGTGGCGCCCGAAGCTCGCGGCGCGCGTGGCCGCGCGGGCCGCGACGTAGGGATCGCGCCGGTCGCCGGGCTCAAGTTGCAGCCACGCGGTACGCAACTGGTCGGCGTCGTGTGTGGCGTCGATGGCCTCGAACGCCAGCGAACGCAGCAGGCCCTGGGCCGCCACCGGCGAGAAACCCTGGTGCTTGGCGAGCAGCCTTGCGCTGCGCAGCGCATCGAGGGGCTGGCGCATCTGCCTCTGCGCCTGCAGCCGGAGGCGCAGCGCCTGGGTGCGGCGTGCGACACCCGGCGGCAGCTCTGACAACAGCTGCAGTGCGCGGGGACCGTCGCGGTCGTCGAGCGCCCATTCCGCCGCGAGGAGCTGCGCGCCCTCGTCCGCGACACGCGGCAGGCCCGGGCGCCTTGGCTGGCGCAGCGCCTGCGCCAGGTGCTCGTCGCGCCGCGCGCGGTCCTGCAGGCGATGGAGGCTGGATGCCGCCAGCAGATGCGCCAGCACACGCAGTTCGGGATCGGGCGCCAGATCGGCCGCACTGTCCTGGATGGACAGCGCACGCTGCGCAGCCTTCTGGGCGCGGCCGTAGCGCGCACCCAGGAACTCGGCCAGCGATTCGCGCAGCGCAGCCTGGGCGGCGCGTTCGCGCCGCGCCATGCGCCATTCCCGCGCCCGGGCAGGCAGGCCGATCAGCGTGTTCACGCCGCTGATGGCCGAAACCAGCGCGAAGCACAGCAGCATCAGGCCCACGACGAAGAGGTTGAGCGACAGGTCCAACCGCCAACCGCTCCAGTAGAAGGTGACGAGTCCGTCATTGCGCCCGAGGGTGGAGGCGGCCACCACCGCCACGACAAAGAGCAGGACCAGCCAGATGATCGATCGCATGGGGGACAGGGGCACTCAGCGGCCGGCCGCGACGGCAGCCAACGCGGCAAGGGTGTCGTCCGGACGCGGCACCCCGGTTTGTCTGGCCTGGTTCATCACCTGGCGCAGCAGCTCGTTCGCGGACTGCACACGGCGGGAACTGCGGTCGAAGTAGCGATCCAGCGTGGACTGCGCATCGCGCAGGTCGGCCTGTGCGCTGTCGAACTGGCGCGACAGCAGCGCCAGCCGCGCATTGAGCAGGCGCAGCTTCAGGTTCTCGCGGATGAAGAAGACCTGGTCCGGCGCGGCCAGCACGGCGTCGGGGTTGTCGACCCGCGTCACGCGCACCAGCGACCGCACCTCGTCCCACACGATCGCCGCGCCACGCTCCCAGTAGTCGACCGCGCGATCGCGCCAACCGGCTTCCGCGGCCGATGCCGCCGACGCCGCGGCCGCGGCCGCGCGCGTGGCGGGCTTGCTGCGCCAGGCGCCGTCGCTGCTGCGCCGGGGCTCCGCCACCGCCAGCAGCGGCAGTTCGTCGACGAGCCGCACCGCTTCGTCGAGGCGGATGCCCAGCGTGGCCACGTCGGCGACGCCGATCGCCTTGACACGCTCGAGGTCACGCGCCACGGCGCGCCGCACGCGCTCCATGCGCGGCTGGTTGTAGCGGCCGAGGCGCTCCTCGACCTGGCCGAGTGTCGCCACCAGCGGCTCGGCACTCCCCGTGATGGCGCTTTGCTGCAGGGCGCCGCGGACGGCAGCCTCGAGATCGGCCACGAGGTTCTCGTCGCGCGAACGCGAGAGCGCCTGCATCAGCTCCTCGACCTGCGAGCGCTGCAGCGCCACCTCGGACACCCGCGCTTCGAGCAACGCCACCTTGGCGGAGGCTTCGCGGGAGGCGTCCTGAGACTGGCGTGCCAGCAGGCGGGCCTCGGACGACTGGCTCTGGCTCTCCTGCTGCCGGCGGACGAGTTCCTGCTCCAGCCCACGCAGGCGGCGCTGGGTGTCCCACGCGATCCCCAGCGCCGCGATGCACAGCAGGGCGGACCCCAGCGCCACGATGCCCCACCAACGCGACGGGGAACGCGCGGAGGACGGTGCGGAGGTTGCGGCCACCGGCATGGTGGCTGGAAGAACAGCGTCGTCGTTCACGGTCGAAGGATTGTATTCATGGGGTTCCGGCCACCGCCCTCGCTGCCGCCACCACGGCATCGAACGACGGCCTTGAGGTCCATACGCGGCTGCAGCCGAGCTGGCGTGCCCGCGCCTCGATGCGCGGGTGTGTCGCCAGCGCGAGCGCCGCCGACCAGTCTGCCCCGGGCGCGATCGATTCGAGGTGCCCGATGGCCTCGGCGCTGCTGAAAAGCCACAGATGCGACGCGGGCTCGCGCAAGGCCTCGTCCAGTACCACGCGCTCCTCGGGCGTCGGCGCCGGCGGCATGCGGCGGTAGGCCTGCACGAACCGCACCTGGGCGCCCGCCGCGGCCAAGGCCTGCGCCAGCCAGTCACGCCCCCCATCGCCGCGGACGATGACGACCGCGGCGCCGGGCCGGACGTGCAGCCGCAACTGCTGCCACAGTGCCTCCGAATCGAACTGGTCCGCATCGGCCGCCGGCTGCACGATGCACTGCGCGGGCACACCGGCCGCGGCCAGGCACCGCGCCGTGCCCGGCCCCGGCGCGGCCGCCCACCGGCCCGCGGCCCAGGGCCACACCCCCCGGGCGGCTTCAAAAAAATGGGTGACCGCTGCCGGGCTGACGAACACCACGCCATCGCACCTCGCGACGGCCTCGCGGGCGGCAGGCGCAGCCGGCTCCTCGCTCGCCACGGTGCGCAGCAAAGGCAGGGCCGCCGCCTCGAAGCCCGTCGCTGACAGCCGTGCGACCCAGTCGGCGGCCTGCGGTTGCGGCCGCGTGACCAGCAGGCGCAAGCGCCGCGCCACCGCGGCTCAGCCGGCGTCCGGCAAGTAGCCGGGCCGCGCCTGCTCCGACACCTGGCGGGCAGCGGCGTCGCCCAGTGCGACGGCGGCGGCGTCGTCGGCGACCCTGCCTTGCACTCGGGCCCGCAGCAGCGGCTGCCGCGTGTCCTCGGGGTGGCCCAGCGCGACGTCGAGCTGCAGCGCGCCGTCGGGCGTCCAGTCGGCAAACGCCGCCAGCGGCATGCTGCAACTGCCGCCCAACGCCCGGGACACCGCCCGCTCGGCCTGCACCGCCAGCCAGGTCGGTCGGTGCGTCAGCTCGGCCAGCCGTGCCCGCAGACCGGCCGCTTCCTCGCGGACCTCGATGCCCAGCGCCCCCTGGCCTGCGCACGGGATCATGGCCTGCACGCTGAAGCGGCTGCGGATGCGGCTCTCGAGCTCGAGCCGCATCAGCCCTGCCGCGGCGAGCACGATCGCGTCGAACCGGCCTTCATCGAGCTTGCGCAGGCGCGTGTCGAGATTGCCCCGCAGCGGCTCGATCACCAGGTCGGGCCGCTGGGCCGCGAGCTGCGCGACGCGCCGCAGGCTCGACGTGCCCACGCGCGCGCCCGGCGGCAACTCCTCGAGCCGGCCGTAGCGGCCGGAGACGAACGCATCGCGCGGGTCCTCGCGCTCCAGCACGGCCGCCAGCACGAAGCCTGCAGGCAGCGTCATCGGCACGTCCTTCAGCGAATGCACGGCCAGCTGCGCCCGCCCCTCCTCCAGCGCCGTCTCCAGCTCCTTGACGAACAGCCCCTTGCCGCCGACCTTCGACAGGCTGCGGTCCAGGATCTGGTCGCCGCGGGTGGTCATGCCCAGCAGGTCGACGGCCAAACCGAAACGGCGGGACAACAGGGCCTGCACATGGCGGGCCTGCCACAGCGCCAGGCGGCTTTCGCGCGTGGCGATCAGGAGCGGAGCAGTCATGGCGCGATTATCGCTAGCGCCTGCCGGATGCACGCTTCGCGGCAGGTTCCCGAACGGGCCCAGGAAAGTTACCATCGAATCCGTAACCGGATTACACCTCACGGAAACCGACCATGCCACGCCACACCCGCTCTGCCCGCACAGCCGTTGACGATGCCGCCGAGAAGAACAGGCCGCTCGTCGAGGACATCCGACTGCTCGGACGCATCCTCGGCGACGTGATCCGGGAACAGGAGGGCAAGGAGGCCTATGAACTCGTCGAGCGCGTGCGGCAGCTGTCGGTGGCCTACCGGCTGAAGAAGGACGCGTCCGCCGGCCGCGTGCTGGACCGGCTGCTGAAGAACCTCTCGGGCGACCACATGGTGAGCGTGATCCGCGCGTTCAGCTACTTCAGCCACCTCGCCAACATCGCGGAAGACCGCCACCACGTGCGCCGCCGCGAACACCACGAGGCGCAGGGCCACCTGCAGGAGGGCTCGCTCGCCATGAGTTTCGAGCGCCTGGCGGCTGCCGACATCCGTGCGGACGAGATCGCGCAGACCCTCTCGCGCGCCTACATCGCGCCGGTGCTCACCGCGCACCCGACGGAAGTGCAGCGCAAGAGCATCCTCGACGCGGAGCGCGCCGTGGCCGAACTGGTGCACCAGCGCGACGGCCTGCAAACGGTGCGCGAGCTGCATCAAAACGAGGCGCTGCTGCGCGCCCGCGTCACGCAGCTCTGGCAGACGCGGATGCTGCGCACGACCAAGCTCACCGTCGCGGACGAGATCGAGAACGCCCTCAGCTATTACCAGTCCACCTTCCTGCGCCAGATCCCCCGGCTGTACCAGGAGGTGGAGCAGGCGCTGCCCGGCCATCCGGTGGCAAGCTTCTTCCGCATGGGGCAGTGGATCGGGGGCGACCGCGACGGCAACCCCAACGTCGGCGCGCCGACGCTGCGGCAGGCCCTGGCGCGGCAGGCAGAGGTGGCGCTGCGCTTCTACCTCGTGGAGCTGCACACGCTGGGTGCGGAGCTGTCGATCTCCAACACGCTGGCGCCCGTCACACCCGAGATGCAGGCGCTGGCCGACGCCTCGCCCGACCACAGCCCCCACCGCGACGACGAGCCCTACCGCAAGGCTCTGATCGGCATGTATGCCCGCACGGCCGCCACGCTGCACGCGCTGACGGGCACCGAGGCGCTGCGCCACGCGGTGCCCCCGCAGAACCCCTACGCCTCCAGCGACGAACTGCTGCGCGACCTGCAGACGCTCGCCGACTCGCTGCGCCACCACCATGCGCAGGCGCTCATCGCGCCGCGGCTGGCGCCGCTGATGCGCGCCGTGCAGGTCTTCGGCTTCCATCTCGCCACGGTCGACCTGCGGCAGAGCTCGGACCAGCACGAACTGGTGATCGCCGAACTGCTGCGCGCGGCCCGCGTGGAGGCCGACTACGTCGCGCTCGACGAGGCCGGCCGCCGCGCGCTGCTGCTGCGCCTGCTCGACGACGCCCGTCCGCTGCGGGTGATGGGCCATGCGTACTCGGAGCTCGCCACGGGCGAGCTGGCCGTCTTCGAGGCCGCGCGCGAGGCGCTGGACCGCTTCGGCCGTGAGGCGCTGCGCCACTACATCATCTCCCACACCGAGGACGTCAGCGACCTGCTGGAGGTGCTGCTGCTGCTGAAGGAGTGCGGCCTGATGCACGGCACGCTGAACGAGCAGGCCGTGTCGCGGCTGATCGTGGTGCCGCTCTTCGAGACCATCGGCGACCTGCGCAACGCCGAGCCGATCATGCGGGCCTTCTACGAGCTGCCCGGCGTGCTGCCGATGATCATCCGCAGCGGCGCCGAGCAGGACATCATGCTCGGCTACTCCGACAGCAACAAGGACGGCGGCTTCTTCACCAGCAACTGGGAGCTGTACCGCGCCGAGCTGGCGCTGGTGGGCCTGTTCGAGCCGCTGAAGGCACAGCACGGCCTCACCCTGCGGCTCTTCCACGGGCGGGGCGGCACGGTGGGCCGGGGCGGCGGCCCGAGCTACCAGGCCATCCTCGCGCAGCCGCCCGGGACGGTGAACGGCCAGATCCGGCTGACGGAGCAGGGCGAGGTCATCTCATCGAAGTACGCCAACCCGGAGATCGGTCTTCGCAACCTCGAGACCCTTGTGGCCGCCACGCTCGAGGCCACGCTGCTGAGCCCGGCCAAGAACCCGCCGAAGGCCTTCTTGGACGCCGCGGCGGCCCTCAGCGAGGGCAGTTACGGCGCCTACCGCAGGCTGGTCTACGAGACCCCGGGCTTCACCGACTACTTCTTCGCCGCGACGCCGATCCGCGAGATCGCCGAGTTGAACATCGGCTCGCGCCCGGCATCACGCAAGGCAAGCCGGCGCATCGAGGACCTGCGCGCCATCCCCTGGGGCTTCAGCTGGGGCCAGTGCCGCGTGGCTCTGCCCGGCTGGGCGGGCTTCGGCTCCGCGGTGGAGGAATGGCTGGGCAACGAACCCGGCCGGCGCAAGAACCGACTTGCACTGCTGCAGAAGATGTACCGGCAGTGGCCTTTCTTCCGCACGTTGATGTCCAACCTCGACATGGTGCTGGCCAAGACCGACCTGCGCATCGCCGCGCGCTACGTGGACCTGGTGGAAGACAAGAAGCTCGGCAAGCGCATCTTCGCGGCGATCCAGGCCGAATGGCAGCGCACCGGCGACGTGCTGTCCATGATCACCGGCGAGGCCCAGCGCCTGGCGTCCAACACCGCGCTGGCGCGGTCGATCGAGCACCGCTTCCCCTACCTCGACCCCCTCAACCACCTGCAGGCCGAGCTGATGAGGCGCTACCGCGCGCGCCGCGACGGCGATCCTCAGGTGCAGCGGGTGCAGACCGGCATCCACATCTCGATCAACGGCATCGCCGCGGGCCTGCGCAACACCGGCTGAACGCGCAAGTACCAGGCCTTGTAGGAAGTTGCCTGACAAGCGGAGAGAAGAACAGGGACTCAAGTCTTGGAGATGGGCCACTGTTGCCCCTTTGTTTCGGCTTCTAAAGTTCACTTCATCGCGGCGCAGGCCGCACACGAACGAACCAGGAGCCCGCCATGACCGCCGACCAGATCCTTGCCGAAATCCGCGAAGCCAACCTCAGCTACCTGATGCTGGCGCAGAGCCTGATCCGCGCGGACCGCGAGCAGGCCCTGTACCGCCTGGGCATCAGCGAGGACACCGCCACGCTCATCGGCACGCTGTCGGCCGCCCAGATCATGAAGATCGCCTCGGGCAACACCCTGCTGTGCCGCTTCCGCATGGACGACGAACTCGTCTGGAACCTGCTCTCCAACCATGGCAAGGCCTCCGCCAACGACGCGGTCAACCGCCTGCACGCCTCCATCCTGATGGCCGGCCGCCACCAAGAGGCCGCCTGACGCCGCCTTCCCCGGTACGCAGCCCTTACACGGCAGACAACACAGAGATACAGGACGGAGAGAACATCATGGCACGCAACAAGAGCATCCTGACCGAAGCCAAGCAAATCGAACGGGCCGTCACGCTGATCAACCTCGGCGCGCGGCTGCAAGTCCTCGAATCGGAAACCGACCTGAGCTACGAGCGCCTGCTGCGCCTTTACAAGGAAGTCTCCGGCAAGAGCCCCAGCAAAGGCCAGCTGCCCTTTTCGACCGACTGGTTCATGACCTGGCAACCGAACATCCATGCAAGCCTGTTCCTCAACATCCACGAATACCTGAACAAGGCCGCCGAGATGGACGAGATCGACACCGTCATCAAGGCCTACCAGCTGTACCTCGAGCAGACGCAGGTGCAGGGGCTGGAGCCGCTGCTGTCCGTCACCCGCGCCTGGCGCCTGGTGAAGTTCGTCGACAACGGCATGCTCACGATGACCAAGTGCAACTGCTGCGGCGGCCACTACGTGACCCACCCGCACGAGATCGCCCGCCACTACACCTGCGGCCTGTGCAACCCGCCCGCACGCGCCGGCAAGGGCAAGGCCGCCGGCTCGCTGACCATGCAGGGCAGCGCGCACTGAGCGCCAAAAAAGGATTCAAGTTCGCCGCACAAGAGCCGAAGACCACCGTGCTGGCGATCTGATCGCTTGTTTGTCTCCTCCTGGCACAGTTCCTGTGCTTTCACGCGGACCCCCGGGTCCGCGTTTTTTATTGGCGCGCCAACACCGCGCTGTTGCGCCGAGCGGCCATGCCGCCCGCGCCCCAAACTCAAGTGAACGGAACCCGCCGCCGATAAACCGCGGGAAACCTGTACCCGCTCACACCATGTTCGTCATCATCGGTTGGCTCGTCGCGCTTGGATGCGTCTTCGGGGTGTTCATCGCCCACGGAGGCAACATCGGCGTCGTCATGAAGGCGCTGCCGTTCGAGATGATCACGATCATGGGCGCGGCCATCGGCGCCATGATCGCCAACAACCAGCCCAAGGTGCTGAAGGCGACCATGAAGGGCTTCGGCGCCTGCTTCAAGGGCAGCAAGTACACCAAGGCGCGCTACATGGAGCTGATGGCGCTGCAGTACGAGATCCTGCAGAAGGCCCGCAAGGAAGGCCTGATGTCCATCGAGAAGGACGTCGAGGAACCGCACAGCTCGGCCATCTTTTCCAAGTACGCGGTGATCGGCAACGACCACCACGTGATGGAGTTCATCACCGACTACCTGCGGATGATGGTCTCCGGCAACCTCAACGCGCACGAGATCGAGTCGCTGATGGACAGCGAGATCGACACCCACCACCACGAGGCGCATGCGGCGGTGGGCGCCATTCAGCGGCTCGCCGGCGGGCTGCCCGCCTTCGGCATCGTCGCCGCGGTGCTGGGCGTCGTGAACACGATGGGCTCGGTGGGCCAGCCGCCGGCGGTGCTCGGCGGCATGATCGGCTCGGCGCTGGTCGGCACCTTCCTCGGCATCCTGCTGTCCTACGGCATCTTCGAGCCCCTGGCCGGCCTGCTGGAACAGAAGGTCGACGAAGGCAGCAAGGAACTGCAGTGCATCAAGACCACGCTGCTGGCCTCGATGCAGGGCTACGCACCGCAGGTCGCGGTCGAGTTCGGCCGCAAGGTGCTGTATTCGACCGAGCGCCCGAGCTTCTCGGAGCTCGAAGGCCATGTGAAGGGCAAGAAGTGAGATCCGCCCCGCGGGCACTGACCGCAGCGTCGATCCGCCTGGCATGCGTGGTCGCCGCGGCGATGGGAAGCTGCGATGGCCGGTGACAGCAAGAAGCTCCAGCCGATCATCGTCAAGAAGATCAAGAAGGGCGGCCATGGCCACCACGGCGGCGCCTGGAAGATCGCGTACGCCGACTTCGTCACCGCGATGATGGCGTTCTTCCTGCTGATGTGGCTGCTGGGCTCCACGACCGAAGGCGACAAGAAGGGCATCGCCGACTACTTCCAGTCGCCCCTGCGCGTGGCCCTGCAGGCGGGCGGCTCGGGCTCCGGCGATTCCTCGCACGTGCTGAAGGGCGGCGGGCAGGACCTCACGCGCACCACCGGCCAGGTCAAGCGCGGCGACATCGCCGCCCCCCGCGCCACGGTGAACCTGCAGGCGCTGAAGGAAGAGCAGATCCGCGCCGAGCACGCGCGGCTCGAGGACCTCAAGCGCAAGGTCGAGCAGAAGATCGGCAGCAACCACAAGCTCGCGCCGCTGGCCAGCCAGATCCGGCTCGACATGACGCGCGACGGCCTGCGCATCCAGATCGTGGACGACCAGAACCGGCCGATGTTCGACAGCGGGAGCGCGACGGTGAAGCCGTACATGCGCGACCTGCTCCGCGAGATCGGCACGGTGCTGGCCGAGGTGCCCAACCGGCTGACGCTCGAAGGCCATACCGACGCGCACTCCTTCTCTGCTGGCGACCGCGGCTACAGCAACTGGGAGCTTTCGGCCGACCGGGCCAACGCCTCGCGCCGCGAACTGGTGGCGGGCGGACTGCCCGACGACCGGGTGCTGCGTGTGCAGGGCCTGTCCTCCAGCACGCTGTTCATGCCCGGCGAGCCCTACCACCCGCAGAACCGGCGCATCAGCATCATCGTGATGAACCGCGATGCCGAGGACCGCGTGTTCCGCACCGCCCCCGAGGTGGCCGAGGCCACCGGCGTGGCGTCGATCCGGCCCGAGTCGCCCGCCTCAAGTCCCCTTGTCAACCTCCGATAAAGCTTCATTCCCCGAGAGGAAGCCCTCCATGAGCAGCACCACAGACCTGAAATTCCTGATCGTCGACGACTTCTCGACCATGCGCCGAATCGTGCGCGGCCTGCTCAAGGAGATGGGCTGCAACAACGCCGACGAGGCCGAAGACGGCGCGATCGCCCTGCAGATGCTGAAGGCGCAGAAGTTCGACTTCGTCGTGTCCGACATCAACATGCCCAACATGAACGGCTTCGACCTGCTGAAGGCGGTCAAGGCCGACGATTCGCTCAAGCACATCCCGGTGCTGATGGTGACCGCCGAAGCCCGCAAGGAAGACATCGTGCTGGCCGCCCAATCCGGCGCGGCCGGCTACATCGTCAAGCCTTTCACCAAGGCGACGCTGGAAGAAAAGGTCCAGAAGATCATGCAAAAGCTGGCTGCCACCGCCTGAAGTACCAAGGAGCACCAGAATGAAGATGGATGACATCGCCGCCTTGGCCCCCCAGATGGCCGCGCAGGCTTCGCCCGAGATCTTCCAGCAACTCGGCACGATCACCCGCCAGTTGCACGACACGCTGCAACAGCTCGGCGTGATGCCCAAGCTGCAGGAAGCCGCTGACGGCCTGCCCGACGCACGCAGCCGCCTCAGCTACATCGCGAGGAAGACGGCGGATGCCGCAGACAGGGTGCTGAACTCGGTCGACAGCGCCAAGGCCGAACACCACCTGATCAGCGAGCACACGCGCGCCATCGGCGCGGCCATCGTCGCGGATCCGGTGCGCGCGGTGGCTTCGGGCTCGGTGATGAACTTCGTCAGCGACGTCGAGCAGGCCACGGCCCGCATCGACCAGCACCTGACCGACATCATGCTGGCCCAGGATTTCCACGACCTGACCGGACAGGTCGTCGCGAAGGTCGTCTCGCTGGCCACCGAACTGGAAGACAGCCTGGTGAAGCTGCTGGTGCAGGCCGCGCCGCCCGAGCAGGCGCACAAGGTCGAGAACACGTTGCTCAACGGCCCCGTGGTCAACCCCGAAGGCCGCACCGACGTGGTCCAGGACCAGAGCGAGGTCGACGACCTCCTCGCCAGCCTGGGCTTCTGAAGCTTTCCACGGAAAAAGGCGGGCGGGTGCCCGCTTTTTTTTAGATGGGGATCCCGCGATCCTCAAGCGCGCTGCAGAACTGCCGTTAAGACACCCCAGAAGTGGACCTTCACGGGGTGACCATGAACAGCATCTTGCCCAGCGCCGCCATCACCACCGTCCGGCCGACGCCCTCCCCCGCCCGGGCGGAGCCCGAGCCGGTCGCCGCCGTCACGCCCGCCGCCGCCGTCGCCCGCCGCCGGCCCGAGGGCGCGCCCGCCGTGCCGCCCCCCGGATCTTCCGGCGACGAAGCGGGCCCCGCCGCGTCCCGGACGTCCGCCACGCCGGCCGGCCCGGCGCAGCCGCCGCTGCAGGACCTGGAACTGCCGTTCAGCATCGGCTTCGGTGCGGGATCCACCCATGGCGGCGGCTGCGGCTGCGCGGTCTGCCAGTCCTGGGGGCCGCTCCTGCCCGCGATGCTGAAGGCAGCCGGCATGACGCAGGGCACCGGCATTCCGGCCGCGGGCCCGACGTCCTCGCCGCAGCGCGACGGTGTCCGCACGGCTGGCTATGGCGCCGCGGTGGCGCCCGCGGCGGGCTCCCGGCTCGACACCTCGGCCTGACGGCCAGCCGGCACGCCTGCTGTAGGAAACAGGCTGACAGCGCAGACCGAATTTCCGGGACGCGCCGGATGGGGCTGCGCGAGCTTCCGGTGCAGGAGGTGCCCGTCTACAGTCGGTTGCATTCAGTCACACCGACGTCGCGTCCACCATGAACAGCAGTCAGATCCTCGCCGAGATCCGCGAAGCCAACATGAGCTATCTGATGCTCGCCCAGGCGCTATTGCGTACGGACCGGGCGGCTGCGCTGGAACGCCTGGGCATCGCCGAGGAGGCGGCCTACCTCATCGAGCACATGTCGCCGCCGCAGCTCGTGAAGGTGGCCTCGGGCAACACGCTGTTGTGCCGCATCCGCCTCAGCGACGACCTGGTGTGGGAGCTGATCACCCACCACGGCTCGGCCCGCGACGCGCTCGCGGCCGGCTCGGCCGGCGACCGCCGCGCCGCCTGACGGCCCGCCCGGCCCGTTTTCCCCGGCTTTATCGGCGCATCCGCCGGCCCAGGGCCGCGGCACCATCGCGGTTCATCTCCGGTGACCCATGGCCGACGACGCACAGGACCGCAACCTACCCGCCAGCGAGCGCAAGAAGCGCAAGGCCCGTGAAGAGGGCCAGATCGCCCGCTCCACGGACCTGGGGCACTTCGCCGCCATCGCCATCGGCGGCTGGCTGCTGGTGAAGTGGGCGCCGGACATGGCCGCATGGATGCAGAACATCCTCGCGCAGGGCCTGCGCTTCGACCACGCCACGCTGGCGAACCCAAAGCTGATGGGCGAGCGCGTGGCCACACTGGCCGCGCAGATGCTGCTGGTGATCATCCCGATGGGCATCGTCATGTCCCTGATCGGCGCGGCCACTGCCACACTGTCGGGCGGCTGGAACTTCAGCACCAAGGCCCTCGCGCCCAAGTTCAGCAAGCTCGATCCGTTTGCCGGTGTCGGCCGCCTGTTCTCGAAGGACCAGTTCGTCGGCGCGCTGAAGGCGTGCATGCTGGCCGCCGTGCTGGGGTCCATCGGCGCCCTCTACCTGAGATCGCACGTCGAGGACTTCGCGGGCGCCCTGTCGATGCCGCTGCCCGTGGCGGTACTGCATGCGGTGCAGGCCGCCGTGGACGGGCTGGTTCAGCTCGTCATCGCCCTCGCGCTCTTCGCCGCCTTCGACGTGCCGTGGCAGCGCCACCGCCTGGCCGAGAAGCTCAAGATGAGCCACCAGGAAGCCAAGGACGAGCACAAGGAGCTCGAGGGCAACCAGGAGGTGAAGAACAAGATGAAGGTGCGCATGCGCGAGATGGCGCGCCGGCGCATGCTCCAGGCCGTGCCGGGCGCCGACCTGGTCGTGATGAACCCCACCCACTACGCCGTCGCGCTCAAGTACGACGAAGCCAAGATGGGCGCGCCGCGGGTCGTCGCCAAGGGCGCGGACCTGCTGGCGCTGCGCATCCGCGACATCGCCCGCGAGTCAAAGGTGCCGGTGCTCCAGGCGCCGCCGCTGGCGCGTGCCCTGTACGCCCACGCGGAGCTCGACAAGGAGATCCCTGCCGCGCTCTTCTCCGCGGTCGCGCAGGTGCTCGCCTACGTCTACCAGCTCCGCGCCGCGATGGCCGGCCAGGCGCCGCAGCCCGGCGACCTGCCCGACCTGCCGGTGCCGGACGAGCTCGATCCGCACCACCCCTCGGCCCGCCGCTGAGCCCGCGAGGGGGCGGCGATTAAGCGGTCGCTTTGCGCCGCTTATTCCGACTCAAGTTTTCGCCCCGGCCGGAACAATCCCGGCTCATGAACCCGACCCTGGCCCGTCTGCAAGACCTCTTCGGCAACCACGCCGGCACGGTGCGTGCGCTGACGGGCCCGCTGTTCGTCGTGATCGTGCTGTCGATGATGGTGCTGCCCCTGCCCGGCTTCGTGCTGGACGTGGCCTTCACCTTCAACATCGCGATGGCGCTGATGGTGATGATGGTCTCCGCCAACATGGTGCGGCCGCTGGACTTCTCGGCCTTCCCGTCCGTCCTGCTGATCACCACGCTACTGCGCCTGTCGCTCAACGTCGCCTCCACCCGCGTGGTGCTGATGGAGGGCCACAACGGTCCCGGCGCCGCGGGCAAAGTGATCGAGTCCTTCGGCCACTTCCTGATCGGCGGCAACTTCGCGGTCGGGCTGATCGTGTTCGCGATCCTGGTGGTCATCAACTTCATCGTCGTGACCAAGGGCGCGGAGCGCATCGCCGAGGTCGGCGCGCGCTTCACGCTTGATGCGATGCCCGGCAAGCAGATGGCGATCGACGCCGACCTCAACGCCGGCATCATCAACGAGGAAGCTGCCAAGAAGCGCCGCGCCGAGGTGGCCGAGGAAGCGGAGTTCTTCGGTTCCATGGACGGTGCCAGCAAATACGTGCGCGGCGACGCCATGGCCGGCCTGCTGATCCTCTTCATCAACCTCGTCGGCGGCTTCGTCATCGGCATGGTCCAGCACGGCCTGTCGGCCAGCGAGGCAGCCAACTCCTACGTGCTGCTGGCAGTGGGCGATGCGCTGGTCGCGCAGATCCCCGCGCTGCTGATCTCGGTGGCCGCCGCGATGGTGGTGTCGCGCGTCGGCAAGGACAGCGACATCGGCACCCAGGTGCGCAAGCAGGTGTTCGGTTCGCCCACCTCGCTCGGCCTGACGGCCGGCGTGATCGGGCTGATCGGCGTGATCCCCGGCATGCCCAACCTGGTGTTCCTGATGATCGCCGCCGGCACCGGCGCGCTGGCCTGGAAGGCCCATCGCCGCGAGGAGGCCGCCAAGGCGCCGCCCAAGCCGGCAGGCGGCCCTGGCGCCACGCCAGGTGGCGAGCTGCAGCCCGCCAACGTCGAGGCCAGCTGGGACGACCTGGTGCCGGTCGACACGCTCAGCCTGGAGGTCGGCTACCGGCTCATCGCCCTGGTCGACAAGGAGCGCAAGGGTGACCTGCTCGGCCGCATCAAGGGCGTGCGCAAGAAGTTCGCCCAGGACGTCGGCTTCCTGCCGCCGCCGGTGCACATCCGCGACAACCTGGAGCTCAAGCCCAGCATGTACCGGGTATCGCTGCGCGGCGCCGTGATCGGCGAAGCGGAGGCCTTCCCCGGCATGCTGCTGGCCATCAACCCCGGCGGCGCGACCCAGCAGCTCATCGGCACCAAGACCACGGATCCGGCCTTCGGCCTGCCCGCGACATGGATCGACGAGCGCCAGCGGGAGGTGGCCCAAATGGCCGGATTTACGGTTGTTGATTGCTCGACCGTCGTGGCGACCCATCTTTCACACTTGATGCAGGTCCATGCCGCCAAGTTGCTGGGCCGGGTTGAAGTCCAAAACCTGGTCGAGCACGTGACGAAGCTGGCCCCCAAGCTGATCGAAGACGTGATCCCCAAGATGGTCGGAATCGCCACCGTGCAAAAGATCCTGCAACTGCTGCTCGAAGAAGGTGTGCACATCCGCGACATGCGCTCCATCGTCGAATGCATCGCCGAACACGCCGCCGTGGTGACCGACCCGACCGAGCTGGCCCGCCGCATTCGCACGCACCTGGCACCCGCCATCGTCCAACAGATCTACGGCCCGGTGCGCGAACTGGACGTGATCGCGCTGGACCCCGAACTCGAACGCCTGGTGACGCAGGCGCTGACCTCGCCCCACGGCGCCGCGCTCGACCCGGGCGTGGCCGAAACGCTGACCCGCAGCGCGGCCGACACGGCGCGCCAGCAGGAAGAACTGGGCGTGCCGGCCTGCCTGCTGGTGCCCGACCTGATCCGCGCGCCGATGGCGCGGCTGCTGCGCCGAGCCGCGCCACGGCTCAAGGTGCTGGCCCACAGCGAGATCCCTGACACCCACACGATCCGGATCGGCTCGATCATCGGAGGCACGGCATGAACGTCAAGCGCTTCACCGGTCGCACATCGCGCGACGCTTTGAACCTGGTGAAACAGGCCTACGGCGACGACGCCGTTGTGCTGTCGACCCGCCCCTGCGCAGAAGGCGTCGAGGTGCTGGCCATGGCGCCGGACGGCATGCAGCAGATCGAGCGCGCCGCCAACCACGCCCCGACGATCCGCTCCGCCGCGGCCGAGGCGCCCGCCGCCGCGGCCCGCCGCCGCGACGCGCGGATCGAAGAGCGCGTGGAGCCGCACATCGACGGCGAAGCCGAGGTGACCGGCGACGTCGGCCGCCTGGGCATGAGCACGCTGAGCTTCCAGGACTACGTCCGCGAGCGCATGCTCAAGCGCCGCAAGGCCGAGATGGCGCCTGCAGCGGCACCCGCGGCCCCCGTGCCCGCCCCGCGCGAAGCAGCCCCCGCCCGCGCTCCGCGCGCCGAGGTGCGCCACGACTTGCGCCTGGAGCCCCGCCCCGAAGCCCCGCGCCGCCGCGTGCCGCCGGTGCTGCGCGACGAGATCCGCCACGCCCACCCGCCCTTCGCCGACACGCAGGCCCGCCTGTCGATGCACGACGAGGAGCTTCACGCCGCGGCCCGCGACAGCCAGCTCGACATGATGTCGGAGCTGCGCTCGATGAAGGGCCTGATCGAGGAACGCTTCGGTGCCCTGGCCTTCATGGAACGCATGCAGCGCAACCCGCGCCAGGCCAACCTGACCCAGAAGCTGCTGGACTGCGGCTTCTCGCCCGCCCTGATCCGCAAGCTGGCCGACGGCCTGCCCGCCGATGCGCTCGACGAGACGGCCTGGGCCTCCAGCGTGCTGGAGCGCAACCTGCTGGCGGCCGAGCACGAGCCCGCGCTGGAGGACGCCGGCGGCGTGTACGCGATGGTCGGCTCCACCGGCGTCGGCAAGACCACCACCACGGCCAAGATCGCCGCCGCCTTCGCCACCAAGCACGGCGCCGGCCACCTGGGCCTGATCACGCTCGACGCCTACCGCGTCGGCGCGCAGGAGCAGCTGCGCACCTACGGCCGGATCCTCGGCGTGCCGGTGCACACCGCCCACGACCGCGCCTCGCTCGAAGACCTGCTGGACCTGCTCAGCGCCAAGAAGATGGTGCTGATCGACACCGCCGGCATGGCCCAGCGCGACAACCGCACCCGCGAGCTGCTCGACATGGTCGGCCACCGCGCGATCCAGAAGCTGCTGGTCGTCAACGCCTCGGCGCAGGGCGAGACCATCGAGGACGTGATGCTCAGCTACCAGGCCAAGGCCTGCCGCGGCGTGGTGCTCTCGAAGATCGACGAGGCCGTGAAGCTCGGCCCCGCGCTCGATGCGCTGATCCGCCACAAGCTGCGGGTCGTCGGCGTCGCCAACGGCCAGCGCGTGCCCGAGGACTGGCACCGCCTGTCGGCGCAATCGCTGGTGCAGCGGGCGCTGAAGGCCGCACCGGCCGCCTCCTGGCGCATGGACGCCAACGACGTCAACCTCATCTTCACCGGCGTGCAGGGCATCGGCGCCCGCGGCACCCACGCCTGAAGGAAGCCACACCGATGCGCGACTTCTACGCCAGCCGCAGCGCCCCGCTCGACCAGGCCGACGGCCTGCGGAAGCTGTTCAACCCCACCCGCACCCGCTACATCGCGGTGGCGAGCAACCCCCACGTGGCCTTCGCCACCGTGCTGATCGAGCGGCTGACCACCGCGATCGCCGCCAGTGGGCGCAAGCTGCTGCTGGTCGACGCAGCGGAAACCGCACCCGAGCCGCACGAGCTGGCCCTGCTGGACCTCGCCGCCGGCGTCGAGCAGCTCTCGCCGCAGATTGCGTACCTCGCCGCGCGCGGCCTGCCGCTGCGCCATGTCGACACGCGCGGCTCCTGCGCCGGCATGCTGACCGCGCTGAGCGATGCCGCGCCGCAGGCCGACGTCGTGCTGGTGCATGCCGGCGCGAGCGAGCTGAGCCGGCTCTTCAGCCACCGCGTGGTGCGGCCCATCCTGCTGGCCGCGGACTTCGCGCCCAGCGTCACACACGCTTATGCCGCGATGAAGGTGCTGGCCGGCCGCAACGGGCTGATGGCCTTCGACCTGATGCTGGCCGTCGGGCCGCAGCGCCTGCGCCGGCAGCACGTGGCGCGGCAGATCTCCCAATGCGCCGACAGCTTCCTCGGCGCCGCCGTACACGACTGGATCGCCGTCGATCCGGCCTGCGACGTGGCCGAAGCACCCGAAGCTGCCCTGATGCGCCTGGTGCGCCAGCAGCTGGCGGACGACAACACCGCCCCCGAAGCGCCGGTGCCCGCCTGGCACCGCCACGGCACCGCCGCCGCTTCGCTGTCGGCCAACTGATTTTCTGGAGTTCCGGACATGTACAACGCCAAAGGCCGTACCGACAACAACGCGATGCTGAAGCAGTACAGCCCGCTGGTGCGCCGCCTCGCCCACCAGATGATCGCCAAGCTGCCGGCCAACGTGGAGATCGACGACCTGATCCAGGTCGGCATGATCGGCCTGAACGACGCGCTCGGCCGCTTCGATGCCGCCCAGGGCGTGCAGTTCGAGACCTTCGCCACCCAGCGCATCCGCGGCGCCATGCTCGACGAACTGCGCGGCAGCGACTGGATGAGCCGCGGCAACCGCCGGCAGCAGCGCAACATCGAGGCTGCCGTGCACAAGCTGGAGCAGCGGCTCGGCCGCGCGCCGCACGAGTCGGAGATCGCCGCCGAGATGGGCATCTCGCTGACGGAATACCAGGAGCTGCTGGGCAAGGTGCGCGGCACCCAGCTCGTCTACCTCGAAGACCTGAGCGGCGACGAAGGCGACGACGACTACCTCGAGCGCCACGTGGGCACCGAGGAGGCCAACCCGATGGCCGTGCTGCAGGACATGCGCATGCGCACGGCGCTGGTCGATGCGATCAAGCTGCTGCCGGAACGCGAACAGTACGTGATGAGCATGTACTACGAGCACGACATGAACCTGAAGGAGATCGCCGCGGTGCTGAAGGTGACGGAGAGCCGCGTATGCCAGCTCCACAGCCAGAGCATCGCGCGCCTGCGCGTCAAGCTGCGCGAGTGGTGATGCGGCGCTGACAGCGCCGCCAGGACGTACCCCGGGAAGTACCGCCATGCTGAAGTCGTTGTTCCAGGGGTCCGCCCCCGGCCTCCTGGAGGCCGCGCCGGCCGCGCCCCTGCCGCCAGCGCAGCCCGCCGTGGACGGGGCGGCCATCGTCACCCGGCTGTCTCAGCACGCCACGCGACTGGGCCGCGAGGCCGCGGAAGTCCGCGGCGTCATCGACGACACGCACAGGACGGCCACCGCACAGGCCCAGGCCGCGAAGGAGTTGGCCCGCCAGATGCAGGACGTGGCCCGCGTGCAGGACACGATCGGTGCCCACACCGAACACGGCGTCGGCGCCGTCGCCCGTGCCCGCGAGGCGGTGCAGGCGGTCGGCGGCGAGGTCTCGGGCATCGTCGAGACCCTGCGCAAGGTGGCCGATGCTGCCGGCGAGATCACGCAGATCGCGCTGCAGACGCGCCTCGTGGCGTTCAATGCCAGCGTGGAGGCCAAGCGCGCCGGCGAGGCCGGCCGGGGTTTCGGCGTGGTGGCCGATGCGGTGAAGGACCTGGCCGGGCGCGTCGAGTCCTGCTCGAAGGACATCATGGGCACCGTGAGCCACCTCGATGCACGCATCGAGGCCCTGGCCCGCGAAATCCGCGCGCCGAGCGGCCATGCCGCCGGTGCCGCCCCGCAAAGCGGCGTGCACGCCGCGCTCGACGACGTGGCGGACGGCGTGACCCACATCGCCGCCGCCGCTGCGCAGAGCCGCGACGTCTGCCGGGGCCTGGACCAGCAGATGGGTGCGATCGAGGCGGACATGCGGCAGACCATGCGCAGCCTCGACACCGCGATGACCCGCAGCGAGGCGTTCCTCAAGGTGAGCGAGCAGCTCATCGAGATGGTGGCCGACAGCGGCGTGGCGACCGAGGACACGCCCTACATCGAGGGCGCGCAGCAGGCGGCTGCCGAGATCGCCCACCTGCTGGAAGACGCCCTGCGCCAGGGCGCGATCAACGGCGCCGACCTCTTCGACGAGCGCTACGTGCCCGTGCCCGGCACCCGGCCCGCGCAGCACACCACCCGCTTCTGCGCACTGGCCGACCGGCTCTTCCCGGCGGTGCAGGAACGCATGCTGGCGCTGTCGGACAAGGTGGTGTTCTGCATCGCCGTGGACCGCAACGGCTATGTGCCGACCCACAACCGCCAGTACAACCACCCGCAGCGCGGCGACCTGGCCTGGGACACCGCCAACAGCCGCTACCGCCGCATCTTCGACGACCGCACCGGCCTGGCCAGCGCGCGCAGCACGCGCCCCTTCCTGTTGCAGACCTACCGCCGCGACATGGGCGGCGGCAAGTTCGTCGTGATGAAGGAGGCCGCCGCACCCATCACGGTGAATGGCCGCCACTGGGGCGGCCTGCGGCTGGCGTTCAGGTTCTGAGTCGTCAGGCGCCGATGCGCACCTGATCGCCAACCGCGGGGCCATGCATCGCCGGATCGGCGACCGACGGCCTGCCCGTTTCGAGCCGGCCCGCGAAGCGGCGGCTGTAGTCGGCCCGGCAGGTCGCGCAGCTGTGCCTCGCACCGCCGCCGCTACGGCGCGATCTCCAGCGCGAACGACGCAGTTTCGTACCGGTCGTACACCCACGTCAGCCGGCTGCTGCCGTTGGTGTGCTTGCAGTCCACGTACAGGGTGACGCTGAAGGTGCACTTCGGCCGCACGAAGGTGCCGCCCATGCCGTCGGGGCCCGTCAGCATCTGCTCGAAGCTCATCGAGCCCGAACTTTCCGCCGCGCCGGTCTCGGCCACGTCATGGTGGTTGTCGGGGTAGATCGGCGCGTGGCCGAGCGTGCCCGTCGAGCCGTCCAGGCCGCGCTGCCAGCCGATGCTGTAGCCGCGCATGAACGAGTTCGCGTCGCCGTTGCCGGCGTGGTCGACGCCGTTGACGTGGTATGCGCGAAAGCCGATCGAGAAGGGCGTGTCTGGCGCATCCACCATGAACTGGCATTCGTCGATGTTCGGCACGCCGCCCTTGCGCAGGTCCACGATGTCGGCCACCACCGGCGTGTTGTCGACCCAGAACACATGCGACAGGTCGGGCTGCACCACATCGGCTGCGTTGTCGGGTGTGTTCTTCCAGCGCTTGTAGACGAAGGGCTTCGCGGTGCCGGCGCCGCCGGCGCCGCTGGGCTTGATGCGCTGGCCCCCGGCGTCGAACAGCTCCAGGATCAGGGCATGGCGGCCGTTCGGCGAGATGGCGTTGCCGTCGCTCTTCATGCCGGTGGTGTCCCACACCTGGTGCGCCTGCGAGATGCCCATGCGCCACTCGTTGACCCCGAGCTCCCAGTACGGGATGGTGAAGAGGTTGCTCTCGCCGCCCGGGGCAGGCGCTGGCAGCGGGCCGAGCACCACGGGCTCCCAGATCTGCGGACCGCTGCCGCCGATGATGCGGCGCTCCCAGGTGACCTTGTCGTCCAGGATCTCGGGCGGGCCGGCGAGCATGCCCGACGCATCGACCGGCGCGACCTTCAGGCGGTAGTACCGGGCGCCCACGGCAGCCTCCTTCATCTCGGGCGTGATCAGCAGGTGCAGCGCCAGCGAAGTACCCCACGGACAGCCGGGCACGCCGCCGAAAACGACCGTGCCGTCGTCGGCATCGAGCGCGGCATGCTGCGATTCGCCGGTCTGGTCGGCAAAGTTGAAGTGCTCCGTGGCACCGACCGTGTCCAGCATCGCGTAGGCGGTGCCGTCGCCCTGGTCGTCGGGCTCGTCGCAGACGATGGCGCGCTTGTCGTGCGAATGCAGCTCGGCGCTTTCACCCGTGCCGAAATAGTCGTGCGCGGCCAGGCCGTCGTACACCACCACCCAGGCGCCATTGATGAACTGCTTGACCTTGTAGGCGTACACCGTGGTGCAGGAGAGGTGCCGGTGCGGGTGCGGGTGGGGCCAGTCGATGAAGCAGAAGTCGAAGCGGCCGCCCGGCTGCAGCGGCGTCTCGCCCACCTTGCGCGTGCTGCAGTGGCACAGCAGCGGATGCAGGTGGGGGCGCGCCTGCACGTAGGCTGCCTGCTCGGCGGCCGAGGGCATCGCAAGCAGGGCGGTGTAGTCGTCGAGCAGCCGCCGGGGCGGCGCGCTGGCGAGTTCGAGCTTCGTTGGATCGAAGCGGGCCAGGCGGCTCTTGCGCGCCGACTTCGCCGCGCGGCCTGCCATGAACTGCTGCTCGAGCGGCGCCGGGTCCGGGCCGGGAGGCCAAGGCTCCGGCAGCGGAATGGGCAGCTCCGCCAGGATCTCGGCGAAGCGGTCGAACAGGTCCGGGAGGTGGATGCGGTGGCAGCAGCACTCGCGCTGGTAGACCTCCACCAGGCCATCGCACATCGGCAGGCAGCGCCACGGGAACAGCTGCGGGTTCAGCGCCAGCGCCGCGGGCTGCAGCGCGTGCTGCGCCAGCTGCAGCCGGGCCAGCGGCGCACGCTCGAACAGCGGCTGGGCGACGAGGTCCCACCACCAGGGCCGGCACTTCTTCGCGGTGCCCGACACGCAGGTGACGTGGAAGCGGAAGCGGTCCCAGATGTCGCGGCCGAGCAGGATGCCGTTCTTCGTCCATGGCTCGAGGACCGACGAGACGCGGTAGCGCGTGAGCGACTGCCGGGGCAGCGCGGCCGGGTCTTCCACGTCCGGGCCCAGGCCGACATAGCGCAGCTTGGGCAGCGATTCGCCGACGTCGAGCGTGCCATCCTTGGACACCGCCAGCTTGCGCAGCGGCCTGCCGGACACGTCGGTTTCATAGAGGGCGAAGACGGGCATCGGCTCGCCGGGCGCCAGGCCGGCGAACTGGACGCGCAGGGGGCCGGCGACGCGGCGGGGGTCTTGCTGGGCCATGGTGGGATCTCCTTCGGCGAGCCAGCCCGGCCGGCCCGGACGGGCCCCTGGGGGCGCCGGCGCCGATCCGCCTGGGCTCGTGCGATCACCTTAGGCCGCGCCTCGCCTTGATGCCTCGCCCAAAAGGTGCAGTCGCGCTTACGGGGGTGTGCACGCAACACCGCCTCGCGTGCACCGCCGCTTGTTCCTAGACTGCGGCATGGCCCCTGGAGACAGCACGATGAACGCCCCCGCAGCCACCCACGAGATCGCCAACCAGTTCGACGAGCTGAGCGGCTACAACCTGTACACGACGGACACCGCGCTGCGCGAGTCGGTCGAGCGCGCCGGCGCGGCGTGGATGGCGCCACGGCTGGCGCGCTTCGGCGCCGCGCTGGGCACCGCCGAGAGCTACGCGCAGGCCGAGCTGGCCAACCGCTTCACGCCCGAGCTGCATGCCTTCGACACGCGGGGCCGCCGCATCGACGAGGTGCGCTTCCATCCGAGCTGGCACGCCTTCCTGGCGCAGTACCGCGCGCAGGGCCTCGTCTCGCTGCCCTTCAGGGACGAGCGCCCCGGCCGCTGGGCGGCGTGGGCCGCCGGCTTCTACCTGCAGGGCCAGGTCGAGGCCGGCACGCTGTGCCCCGCGACGATGACGCAGGCCAGCATCCCCGTGCTGCAGCAGGAGCCCGCGCTGTGGGCGGCGCTGAAGGAGGGGCTGTATGCCGATGAGTACGACCCGCGCGACGTGCCCGCGGCCGGCAAGCGCGCGGTCTGGCTGGGCATGGGCATGACGGAGAAGCAGGGCGGCTCCGACGTGCGGGCCAACACCACGGCGGCCACGCCCGCCGGTGCGGGCGGCCGCGGCGCGCTGTACCGGCTGCGCGGGCACAAATGGTTCTTCTCGGCGCCGATGTGCGATGCCCACCTGGTGGTGGCGCGCACGCCGGACGGCGGCCACTCCTGCTTCTACGTGCCCCGGTGGCGGCCCGACGGCAGCCGCAACGCGGTGCAGATCCAGCGCCTGAAGCACAAGGTGGGCAACCGCAGCAACGCCAGCAGCGAGGTGGAGTTCCTCGATGCCGACGGCTGGCTGATGGGCGAGGAGGGGCGCGGCATCCCCACCATCATCGAAATGGCCACCTGCACCCGGCTCCACTGCGTGGTGGGCAGCGCGGCGATGCAACGGCAGGCGGTGGTGCAGGCCCTGGCCTACACCCGCCGGCGCCACGCCTTCGGCAAGGCGCTGGCCGAGCAGCCGCTGATGCGCGCGGTGCTCGCGGATGCCGTGCTCGAAAGCGAGGCGTCGCTCGCGCTCGCGATGCGGCTCGCGCAGGCCTTCGAGCATGGCGATGAGCCGGCGCAGCGCGCCTGGAAGCGCATCGTCACGCCGGCCGCCAAGTTCTGGGTGTGCAAGCGCACGGTGGAACTGTGCGGCGAGCTGATGGAGGTGTTCGGCGGCAACGGCTACATCGACGACGGCGTGATGGCCCGCCTGTACCGCGAGGCGCCGGTCAACTCGATCTGGGAAGGCTCGGGCAACGTGATGTGCCTCGACGTGATGCGCGCGATCGCCCGCGAGCCCGACGCCGCCGTCGCGCTGCTGTCGGAGCTGCAGGACCTGGCCGGCGACGAACCCCGGCTGCGCGCCGAGGTGGAAGGCCTGCGCGCCCTGCTCGCCACCCCGCCCGGCGCGCTCGAAGCGCTGGGCCGCCGGCTGGCCGAGCGCCTCGTCCTGCTGGCGCAGGCGGTGCTGCTGCGCCAGCACGCGCCCACCGCCGTGGCGGAGGGATTCCTCGCCACGCGGCTGGAGGCGCGCTGGGGCCGCGTGGTGGGTGCGGTGGATGCACGAACGCTCGACGTCGCCGCGCTGCTCACGCGCGCCTTCCCAGGCTGACGCCCGGGCGGGCTCAGGACGTGCTGCGCAGGCCGGCCACGCGGCGGTACATCGTGCGGTGCGTGTTGCGGAACTGCGGGCGGACGCGGCTGCTCCAGTCGGTCGCGCGCACCGCGAGCCACGGCGCGCTGGTGAGCCCGTCGGGCGACTGCAGGTCGTAGCAGGCGTGGTAGCGCGGCAGGCTGCCACGCTCGGCGTCGCTCGACCGGTAGCGCGCAGCGTGCACGGTGCCCGGCACGGCGGCCAGGCCGGGGGCGTGTTCGGTCTCGTACCACGCGTTGAAGTCGGCTTCGTGCTCGGGCACCACGTCGGTCGCCACGACGTAGTGGAACGGCGCGTCCGCCTCCGCCGAGGCGCCATCCCGCTGCATCAGGCTCTGCAGGCGCAGCAGCACGGCACCGGGCAGCAGCTGCGCGATGGCCTGCGCATCGGCGCCGGGGCGCGCGTACGCCCGGGCATCGCTGCCGTCCACCGCACGGTAGACGGCATGCACGCCGGCCGCAGCCAGCGCCGGCAGGTCCGGCGCGGGCTGGCCCTCGGCGGGCCAGGTGAACCACGCGAGCAGCACGTCGGCGGGAGCAGCGTCAACCATGTTCGATCTTCAGCGCGACGAGCAGCCGCGACACCATGTTGTAGGCCGCGACCGTGGCCACCACCTCGAGCACGCCGGTCGCGTCGAACTCGGCCTGCAGGCGTGCCATCAGCGCGTCGGGCACCTCGATGTCGCGTGTCATCGCGTCGGTGAGTTCGAGCACCACGCGCTCGCGCGGCGTGAACACGGCGGGCAGCGGCGTCTCTCGCACCGCGTCGATCGTGGCGGCCGGCACGCCGGCTTTCTCGGCGTGCGGCACGTGCGCATGGAACTCAAAGCTCGCGCGGTTCAGCACCGCGACGCGCAGGATGATCAACTCGCGCAGGTCGGCGGGCACGCCGGTCTGGTTGCGCACGGCGGTGAGCATGCGCTCCCAGCCGGCGGCGATCGGCGCGCTGTTCAGCAGCGCCTGGTACAGCAGCGAGATGCGGCCGCGCTCGGCCAGGATGCGCGCCTCGGTCTCGGCCAGTTCGGGCCGCGTGCCGGGCACGACGAGGGGAATGCGTGGTGCGCCGCTCATCCTCATTCCACCTTGATCTTCTTGTCGCGGATCAGCTTGGACCACTTGGCCGTGTCGGCCTTCAGCAGCGCGGCCAGCTCCTGCGGCGTGGAAGGTGCGGGCTCGGCGCCGGTGGAGAGCAGGCGCTCGCGCAGGCCGGGGTTCTCGAGCGCGCGGCGCACAGCCTTGTTCAACGCGTCGATGGTGGCCGGCGGCGTCTTGGCCGGCACGAAGAGCGCATACCAGTTGTTGGTGTCCACGCCCGGCAGGCCCTGCTCGGCGAGCGTGGGCACATCGGGCAGCGCCGGGTGGCGCTTGGTGGAGGCCAGGCCGATCGCCTTCAGCTTGCCGCCCTTCACGTGCCCAATGAGGCCGGGGATGTCGCCGAAGAAGCCGCCCACCTGTCCGCCCATCACGTCGGTGATGGCCGGCGCCGCGCCGCGGTAGGGGATGTGCACGAACGGTGCGCCGCTGGCGTCGATGAGCTGCTCGATCGCCAGGTGCGGGATGCTGCCGATGCCGGAGCTGCCCATCGACACCGGCTGCTTGGCGGCCTTGGCGTTGGCGACGAACTCCTTGGCGTTCTTCGCCGGATCGGCCGGGTTCACGACCAGCAGCTCGACGTTGTTGGCCACCAGCGAGACGGGCGCGAAGTCGCGGTTCATGTCGTAGGGCAGCTTCTCGTACAGCGAGGCGTTGACCGCCGCGGCACCGACGCTGGTGATCCAGATCGTGCTGCCATCGGCCGGCGAGCGGGCCACGTCGCTCGCGCCCAGTGCGCCGTTGGCGCCGCCCTTGTTGTCGATGATGACCGTCTGCTGCAGTTCCTTGCCGAGTTGCTCGCCCAGCGCCCGCGCCACGAAGTCAACCGGCCCGCCCGGCGGGAACGAGACGACGATGCGGGTGTTTTTGGGCTGCGCGAGCGCGCCGCCGGCAGCGGCCAGGGCCAGCGCGGCGATGGCCAAACGACGATGAATCTTCATGGGGATGTCTCCAGTCGATCTAAAAAAGCAGGCAAGGAAAGAACAATCCAAGCGGCCACCGCGGATCCGGCTCCGCCGGGCCGCTGGTGGCGCCCCTCGAGGGGGAGCGCCGAAGGCGCTCGGGGGTGGGCTCAATCACATCGGGCAGTCATCCCGCCGTCGACGACGATCTCGGTGCCGGTGATGAAGCGCGCCTCGTCGCTGGCCAGGAACAGCACGGCCGCCGCGGTGTCGCGCCCGTCGCCCATGAAGCCGGCCGGAATGCGCTTCTGCCGCTGCGCGAGCAGCGCTTCCACGTCGCCGCCGGCGCGCTGCTTGGCCAGCCGCACCTCGACCATCGGCGTGTGGAGCTGCCCCGGCACCACGCAGTTGACACGCACGCCCTGGGCCGCGTGCTGCACCGCCACCACGCGCGAGAGCTGGATCACGCCCGCCTTGCTGGCCGCGTACGCCACCTGCGCCGCGCCCGTCCAGCGCAGGCCGGAGGTCGACGACACGTTGACGATCGCGCCGCTGCGCTGCGCCAGCATGGTCGGCAGCACGTGCTTGCAGCCCAGGAACACGCTCTTCAGGTTGAGGTCGATCTGCGATTGCCAGACCTCCTCGCTCATCTCGACCGGTCCGCCCGCGGCCGAGCCGCCGACGTTGTTGACCAGCACGTCGATGCGGCCGAAGGCGTCCAGGCAGGCCGCCGCCATCGCGGCCACGCCGTCGCCCTGCGTCACGTCGCCCGACCAGGGCCGGATGCGCTCGCGCAGCGGGCCGGCCAGCGCGAGCGTCTCCTCGAGCCGCTCGGGATCGCGGTCGACGGCCAGCACGCGGGCGCCCTCTTCCGCCAGCCGCACGGCCACCGCGCGGCCGTTGCCCCAGCCGGCACCCACGCAGCCGGCGCCGGTGACGATGGCCACCTTGTTCTCGAATCGTGCAGTCATCTGTTCATCCCAGGCATGTCAGCCGAAGCGGTACAGCCGCTCGGGGTTGTCAACGAGCAGCCGCTGGCGCGCTTCGGCCGTCGGGGCCATGCGCGCGATCAGGGCGACGAGTTCTTCCTCCACCGGCACGGGGCCGGCGTGGTTGGGGTGCGGCCAGTCGTTGCCCCACAGCACGCGGTCGCCGTGGTCGGCCACCAGGCGCTGCGCATACGGCAGCGCGTCGCCGTACGGCGGGCCCTCGCGCGTGATGCGGTCGCAGCCGCTCACCTTGACCCAGAAGCGCTCGTCGTCCATCAGGCCCTGCAGCGCGCGGAAGGCGGGCTGGTCGAGCCCCGCTCCGGCGTCGATGCGGCCGATGTGGTCGATGACCACCGGCACCGGCGAGCGCCGCAGCGCGGGGCCCAGCTCGGTCAGCAGGCCCGGGTCGCCGTGGATCTGCAGGTGCCAGCCCAGCGGCGCCAGACGCGCGGCGAGCGCCAGCACGTCCTCGATGGGCGTCTTGTGGCCCAGGTGCCCCATGTAGTTGAAGCGCACGCCGCGGAAGCCGGCGGCATCCAGCCGTGCCAGTTCGGCGTCGGGCACATCGGCCGGCAGCAGCGCGATGCCGCGGTAGTCGGCCGGCCGCGCAGCCACGGCGTCGGCCGTCGCGCGGTTGTCGAAGCCGTGGCAGGCCGACTGCACGACCACGCAGCGGCGGAAGCCGAAGCGGTCGTTCAACGCCTGCAGCGCCTCTTTCGGCGCATCGGCCGCAGGCGCGAAGGCCCCCTCGGCATACGGGAAGCGGTCGCGCGGGCCGAACACGTGGCAGTGTGCGTTGCAGGCGCCCTCGGGCAGCGGCGGAAGTTGGGATGCAGCGGGCATGGCGCCGATTCTGCGCAGCGGCCTCACAGAGCGTAACGGCATGTCGTCTATACCAGCTATGCTGAATCGACATGGAGGAACTGGCATGGACCTGCGGCAGCTCGGCTACTTCGTCAGCGTCGTCGACGCCGGCAGCTTCAGCCGCGCGGCGGTGGCGCTCAACCTCGCGCAGCCGACGCTCAGCCGGCAGGTGGGCCTGCTGGAGGCGGACCTGGGGCAGCGCCTGTTCGTGCGCACGGGGCGCGGGGCGCTGCTCACCGAGGCCGGCGAGGCGCTGCTGGTGCATGCGCGCCTCATGCTCGACACCGCGCAGCGCGCACGCGACGAGCTGCGCGAACTGCACGCGAGCCCCGGCGGGCGCATCACGGTGGGCCTCCCGCCCCGCGTCGCGGCCGGCCTCGGGGCGGCACTGGTGACGCGTTTCCGCGAGCGCCTGCCGCGGGCGGTGATCACCGTGTCCGAAGGCCTCAGCCTGCACCTGCGCGAGTGGCTCATCGCCGGCCGCCTGGACCTGGCGCTGCTGTTCGATCCGCCTGCGTCGCCGCTGCTGGCCTATGAGACCCTGATGCGCGAATCGCTGCTGCTGGTGGCGCCGGCCGACGGCCCGCGGCTGCCGCCGCGTGTGAGCTTCGCCGCGCTGGCGGACTGGCCGATGGTGCTGCCCAGCGCGCCGAATGCGATCCGCAGCCTGGTGGATGCCATCGCGCGGCCGCGGCGCATCCACCTGCAGGTGGTGGCCGAGGTGGGCTCGGTGCAGACGGTGGTGCGGCTGGTGCAGCAGGGCGTGGGTTGCACGGTGCTGCCGCAGAGCGCGCTGCCCCACGAGCTCGGCCCCGGCAGCCTGCAGCGCGCGCCGATCGTCTCGCCCGTGGTGCGCAACAACCTGGTGCTCGGCATGCCGCGCGCGCGGCCGGCGACACGGCTGATGCGGGAGACCGCCGAGCTGCTGAAGTCGCTCGACTTCCGCGCGCTCGGCGGGCCGCCCCCCTGAGCGGCGGCAGGGCGCGGACGCGGCCGGCGCTTCAGCGGTCCCGGGACCGCAGGCGCTGGCGGATGAGCTGCCCCGCGGTGAAGATGTCCTGCTCCACCGCCAGCCGTACGCCTGCCGGATCGTTCGCGGCCAGGGCGGCCAGCGCCGCATCGTGGCCGGCATTGAGCGCGCCGGCGGCCTCGGGCAGCTCGAACAGCTGGTTCGAGACCGGCCCCGCCTTCAACCACAGCGTGTCGATCAGGCCGAACAGCAGCGGCGAGCCGGCCGCGCGGTACAGCAGCACATGGAAATCCTCGTTGGCCGCGAGGTAGCCGGCGCCATCGGCACGGCCCAGCGTGTCGGCCATGCGCCGGCCCAGCGCGGCCAGCGCCGCGCGGCCGGCGCGGTCGATGCGCAGCGCGCCGCGCTCCGCAGCCTCGCCTTCGAGCAGCAGCCGCATCTGCAGCAGGTCGTCGAACTCGGCCACCGACAGCCGGGGCACGATGACGCCCGCGTGCGGCACGTTCACCAGCGCACCCTCGGCGGCCAGCCGCTGCAGGGCGGCGCGCACAGGCATCTCGCCAACGCCGAGCTGCTGCGCGACGGTGCGGATCTTCAGCCGCTCGCCGGGCAGGAAGCGCCCCACAGTCACCCACTGGCGCAGCCGGGCGTAGATGGCGTCCTGCTGCGTGGGCGCCTCGTCCGCCGGCGCCGGGTGCGCATCGGCCCTCATGCCGGGCCGTCCGGCGCCACCAGGTCGTGCAGCACCTCGTCGAACGCAGCGAGCAGCCGCGCCACGTCGGCCCCGGTGGTGTCGGGGCACACCAGCATCATGTTGTGGAAGGGCGTGATCAGCACGCCGCGGTTCAGCAGCGCCAGGTGCACGAGGTGCTCCAGCGCATCGTCCATCGCCGCGGCGGCCTCGGTGCCGTTGCGGGGCGGCCTGGCGCAGAACTGGAATTCCGCGCGCGCCCCCACCTGCGTCACGCACCAGGGCAGGCCGTGCCGCGCGATGGCCGCGCGCAGGCCTTCGGCGAGCTGGCCGGCCCGCTGGATCATCGGGGCGTAGACGGCGTCGGTCATCAGCGTGGTGAGCGTCGCGCGCATCGCCGCCATCGCCAGCAGGTTGGCCGTCAGCGTGGTGCCGATGCCCGAATGGCCCGGCGGCGCGCTGCGCTTGGCCGCCTCGCAGCGCGCGGCCAGCTCGGCGCTGAAGCCGTAGGCCGCGCACGGCATGCCGCCGCCGAGCGGCTTGCCCAGCACCAGCGCGTCGGGCTGCAGGCCATGCAGGCGCGCATAGCCGCCGGGGCCGCTGCTCAGCGTGTGCGTCTCGTCCATCACCAGCAGGCTGCCGTGGCGGCGGATCAGCGCCGTGGCCGCTTCCCAGAAACCGGGGTCGGGCAGCACCATGCCGATGTTGGTCATCACCGGCTCGGCCAGCACGCAGGCCACGTCGCCGGGGGCCAGCGCGGCTTCGAGCGCGGAGAGGTCGTTGAACTCGACCACGCGCGTGGTGCGCGTGAGCTCGTGCACCTGCCCGAGCAGGCTGGCGCGCTGCACCGGCCGGCCGTCTTCGAGGTCGACGAACACGTCGTCGACCGTGCCGTGGTAGCAGCCGTTGAACACCAGCAGCACCGGCCGCCCGGTGGCCGCGCGCAGCCAGCGCAGCAGGAAGCGGTTGGCATCGCTGGCCGTCATCGCGAACTGCCAGCGCGGCAGGCCGAAGCGCTGCGCGAGCGTTTGGGCGACGACGGCGGCGTCCCCGCTGGCGAGCATCGCCGTCATGCCACGCGCCGCCTGGGCCTGCAATGCGGCGACGACCGGCGCCGGCGAGTGGCCGAACATCGCGCCGGTGTCACCCAGGCAGAAGTCGACCAGTTGGTGGCCGTCGGCATCGGTCAGGCGTGCACCCTGCGCCTCGGCCACATGCAGCGCGAAGGGCGTGCCCCAGTCGTTCATCCAGTGCAGCGGCACGCCGAACAGCAGGTGCTCGGCGCCGCGTGCGGCCAGTTCGGCGCTGCGGGGGCGGGCCGCTGCGAAGCGCTTGCGCTCGCGCGCCGTCAACGCCTGCACACGCGCGGGGTCGATGAAGGAATCCATGGCCTACACCAACAGCAGCAGGTGCTCGCGCTCCCACGAGCTGATCACGCGGTTGTAGGTGGCGTATTCCAGCTCCTTCACCGCGCAGAACGCGTCGACGAAGGTCTCGCCCAGCACCTCGCGCATCGGCTCGCACCCGCGCATGGCCTCGATGGCGTCTTCCAGGTGCCGCGGCAGTTCGTGCTCGACGTTCCAGGCGCTGTCGGTCGTCGGCTCGCCGGGCTGCAGCTTGTCGCGCAGGCCGAGCCAGCCGCAGGCCAGCGTCGCGGCCATCGCCAGGTAGGGGTTCACGTCGACGCCCGGCACGCGGTTCTCGACGCGCCGCGCCTCGGGCCCGCTCTTGGGGATGCGGATGCCGCAGGTGCGGTTGTCGTGGCCCCAGTGCACGTTGATCGGCGCCGACATGTAGGGCGCGAGCCGCCGGTACGAGTTGACGTAGGGCGCGAACATCGGCATCACCTGCGGGATGTAAGTCTGCAGGCCCGCGATGTAGTGGAAGAACATGTCGCTCGCGCTGCCGTCCTCGCGGCTGAAGACGTTGCGGCCGGTCTCGCGGTCGTTCAGGCTCTGGTGGATGTGCATCGCGCTGCCCGGCTCCTGCTCCATCGGCTTGGCCATGAAGGTGGCGAATACGCCGTGGCGCAGCGCGGTCTCGCGCACGGTGCGCTTGAAGAGGAACACCCGGTCGGCCAGGTCGAGCGGCTCGCCGTGCGAGAAGTTGATCTCCATCTGCCCCGGCCCGGCCTCGTGGATCAGCGTCTCCACGCCCAGCTGGTGCTGCTGGCAGAAGCTCGACAGCTCCATGAAGAAGGGGTCGAAATCGTTGACGGCGTCGATCGAGTAGCTCTGCCGCCCGACCTCGGGCTTGCCGGTGCGGCCCAGCGGCGGCTGCAGTGGCTCGTGCGGGTTCTGCTGGCGGGCGACGAGGTAGAACTCCATCTCGGGCGCCACCACCGGCTGCCAGCCCACGCGATCGTAGAGCGCGAGCACGCGCCGCAGCACCGCGCGCGGCGAGAGCTGCACGGGCCGGCCGTCCCACTCCTGGCAGTCGTGGATCACCACCGCGACCGGCTCGGCCGCCCACGGCACCACGCGCACGGTGCCCGGGTCAGGCAGGCAGACCATGTCGGGATCGGTGTCGCCAACGAACGGCCCGTTGTCGGGCTGCTGGCCGTTGACGGTGTTGAGCAGCACGCTCTTGGGGATGCGCATCTCGCCGGCGTTGAGGAACAGGTCGCGCGGCAGGATCTTGCCGCGCGCGATGCCGGTCATGTCGGGGATGACGCACTCCACTTCGTGGATGCGGTGCTCGGTCAGGAAGGCGCGGAGGCGGGCGTCGTCGGCGTGCATGGGGGTTCGCCTGTGGTCAATTTGTGATCACAAATGTGCCATGACCTGGGGCGTGAGTGCAACGCATATGCCAATACTGATCATCAAGTGATCAAAAAAGCGACGATGGGACGCAGCGGCGCATGCCGCTCCGGTTCAGCCGTACAAGCCGCGGAAGCGCCCGTAGCGCGCGTGCAACAAGGCCTGTTCCGCCATGTCGGGCTCGAAGCGGTGGCTCGCGGCCGGTGCGGTGCACACCTCGTCCAGCACGCCACCGACGGCCAGCCAGCCCAACCGCGCGGCGCCCAGCGCACCGCCGGCCGCGGAATCGGCGTGGGTGACGATCTCCACCCCGAGCAGCGACGCCAGTTGCTGCGCCCACAGCGCGCTGCGGGCCCCGCCGCCCACCAGCGACAGGCGCCGCACCTGCGTGCCCGCGGCCTGCAGCGCATGCAGGCCGTCGGCCAGGCCGAAGCTCACGCCCTCGATCACCGCGTAGGCCAGCGCGGCGCTGTCGGTGTCGTGGCTCAGGCCGTGCAGGCTGCCGCGCACGCTGGCGCTGTTATGCGGCGTGCGCTCGCCGCTCAGGTAGGGCAGGAAGATCGGCGCCGCGGCGCGCCGGGCCGGCGTCAGCGCCGCGGCCTGCGCCTCGAGCGCGGCTTCCGACGGCGCATTCAGCAGCGTGCGCGCCCAGCGCAGGCAACTGGCGGCCGAGAGCATCACGCTCATCTGGTGCCACTGGCCGGGCAGCGCATGGCAGTACGCATGCACCGCGCTGGCCGGATTGGGCTGGTAGGCCGGCGTGGCGACGAAGAGCACGCCGCTGGTGCCCAGCGACAGGAAGCCCGCGCCCGGCCGCACCGTGCCCATGCCGACTGCGCTGGCGGCGTTGTCGCCCGCGCCGCCGGCCACCACGGTGCCCGCCGGCAGGCCCAATGCCGCGGCGGCACCGGCCCGCAGCGTGCCGCCGGGCTCGCTGCCTTCCACCAGCCGCGGCATCTGCGCGCGCGTGAGATCCGTCAGCGCGAGCAGGTCGTCGGACCAGTCGCGCCGCTCGACGTCGAGCCACATCGTGCCGCTGGCGTCAGAGCAGTCGGTGAGGTGCTCACCGGTGAGCAGCAGCCGCACGTAGTCCTTCGGCAGCAGCACCTTGGCCACCTGCGCGAACACCTCGGGCTCGTGCGCGGCCACCCAGCGCAGCTTGGGCGCGGTGAAGCCGGGCATCGCGACGCAGCCCGACAGCATCGCCAACGCCGGCATCTCGGCCGTCATGGCCTGGCACTCGGCGGCCGAGCGGGTGTCGTTCCACAGGATGGCCGGGCGCAGCACCCGGTCAGCCCCGTCGAGCAGCACCGCACCGTGCATCTGGCCCGACAGGCCGATGGCCCGCACCCGCGCCCAGGCCTCGGGCTGCGCGGCGCGCAGTTCGGCGCAGGCGGCCCGCGTGCCGTCCCACCACGCGGCGGGCGCCTGTTCGCTGTGGCCGGGCTGCGGGCGGCTGATCTCGAGCGGTGCGCCGGCCGTGCCGAGCACGCGGTGGCGCTCGTCGAGGAGCAGCGCCTTCACTTCGGAGGTGCCGTAGTCGAGACCGAGGAACATGGTGCCTGCGATCCTAGTGCGCACAATCCGCGATGATCGGTACCTTGCTGTCCTGAAACCAATCAGATGAAAACACTTCTTGCCACCCTGCTCAGCACCGCCGCGTTGTCTGTTGCCGCTGCCCAGCCGGCAGCGGCAACAACGCCGGACCTGGCCGCCACGGCGGCCAAGGAACCCGGCGCCACCGTGACCTCCAGCGGGCTCGTCTACCGCTCCCTGAAGGACGGCACCGGCCCGCAGCCGGCTGCCTCCGACCGCGTGCGCGTGCACTACCGCGGCGTGCTGGCCGATGGCAAGGAGTTCGACAGCTCCATCGCCCGCGGCACGCCGGCGGAATTCCCGCTCAACCGCGTGATCCCCTGCTGGACCGAGGGCGTGCAACGCATCAAGGTCGGCGGCAAGGCGCGGCTGACCTGCCCGCCGGGCATCGCCTACGGCGAACGCGGCGCCGGCGGGGTCATCCCGCCGAACGCGACGCTGCAGTTCGAGGTGGAGCTGCTCGGCATCGCCGGCAAATGACGCCGGGGCGCAGCGGCCGGCCCGGCGGCGGCGCCGCCTGGCACGACACCACGCAGGTGCTGCACGCCGACGCGGGCCTGTCGGACGACCGCGCGGTGGTGGCGCCGATCCACTACAGCGCCACCTTCAAGGCCCGCGACGCGGCCGAGTTCGCCGAGATGGCGGGCACGCCGCGCCATGCGGCGTACTACACCCGCTACGGCAACCCGACGCACGAGCGCGTGGCGGCCGTGATGGCGGCGCTGGAAGGCACCGAGACGGCCATGCTCACCGCCTCCGGCATGGGCGCGATCAGCACCGCGGTGCTGGGCCTGGTGCAGGCCGGCGACCACGTGGTGGCGCAGAGCCGGCACTACATGAGCACGGCCAAGCTGTTCGACGAAGTGCTGCCGCGCTTCGGTGTGCAGGTGAGCATCGTCGAGCAGTCCGACCTGGCCGCGATCGAGACGGCGCTGCGGCCCGAGACGAAGCTGATCATGGTCGAAACCCCGGCCAACCCGACGCTGGTGCTGACCGACCTGGCCGGCGTGGCCGCGCTGGCCCGGCCGCGCGGCATCCTCACCATCGCGGACAACACCTTCGCGTCGCCGATCAACCAGAAGCCGCACGCGCTGGGCATCGACGTGGTGGTGCACAGCGCGACCAAGTCGCTCGGCGGCCACCACGACCTGACGGCGGGGGTCATCTGCTGCCCGGACGCGCTGGCCGAGCGCATCTGGCCGATGCACATCACGCTGGGCGCGGTGCTGTCGCCGATGGATGCCTGGCTGCTGCTGCGCGGGCTGCGCACGTTGCCGGTGCGCATGGAGCGCATCAACGCCAATGCGCTGGCGCTGGCGGCCTGGCTGGAGGCGCAGCCCCAGGTGGAGCGTGTGCACTACCCCGGGCTCGCCAGCCATCCGCAGCATGCGCTGGCGAAGCGGCAGATGTCGGGCTGCGGGCCGGTGATCGCGCTGGCGCTGCGCGGGGGCTTCGAGCAGACGAGCCGCTTCGTCGCGTCGCTCGAACTCGCGACCCACGCGGTGAGCCTCGGCGGCGTCGAGACGCTGATCGTGCACACCGCGGCGATGTGGTCGGGCACGATGAACGAGGCGCAGATGGCGGCGGCCGGCATCGCGCCGAACTTCGTGCGCCTCGCGGTGGGGCTGGAGCACATCGAGGACCTGCAACGCGACTTTGCCCGCGCGCTGCAGGCGATCTGACGGCGGCGGCAGCGCCGCCGCCGGGCGTCAGCGGGCCGACAGCACCAGCTGCGCGCGAGGTGTCCACGCGGCCGGGACTTCGCCGGCCTTGGGCGCGCTGGCGGCGTCGGCCGGGCCGGCCGCCTCCTCGCCACGCAGCTTCGGTGCGGCGAGGAAGATGCGGTCGCTCGGCAGGCCCTTGGCGAGCAGCGCGTCGCGCACCGCGGCGCCGCGCTGCAGCGCCAGTGCGCGGGCGCCCTCTTCGGTGACGGGCAGCACCGCCTTCAGGCGGCTTTCCATCTCGGCGTCGGGGAGGTCCTTCGCCAGGCCGATGAGGTTGCGCGGCTTGTCGGGCAGTCGGGTGTCCGCGTACACGCGGCGCAGCAGCGCGGCGCGCTCGCCGGCCGGGATCGGCTCGGGGGCCGAAGCAGCCGACGCAGCCGTCGCGGGCGATGGGGCGCCGCGGCGGCGCTCCGCCTCCAGCCGGGCCTCGAGTGCCGCGGCGCGGATCGCATCGCGCTCCGCCACCGGGTCGCTGCTGCCGCTGACCGTGAGGCTCAGCCCCGGCCGGTCGGCCAGCGCCTTGGCCACCTTGTCGACCGCCGCCAACCCGGCCGGCGCGAGCCGGTCGGTGCCGGGCAGGAACTCCACCACGCTCAGGTCGTCGCCTCCGCCCGACAGCAGCGAGAACGGCGCGGTGATCGCCTTGACCAGCAGGTTGCCGATGATCTTCATCACGATGCCGAAGACGCTGAACTGCGGATCGTTGATCGAGCCGCTGACGGGCAGGTCGAGGTCGATGACGCCGTTGCGGTCCTTCAGCAGCGCGATCGCCAGCGTGACGGGCAGCTTGGTGGCGTCCGGGCTGTCGACTCGCTCGCCGAACGTGAGCTGGTTCAGCACGATGCGGTTGGTGGCGGCGAGCTGGCCGTCGGGGTCGATCCGGTAGGCCACGTCCATGCTGAGCTTGCCGCGCTCGATCGCATAACCGGCATAGCGGCCCGCATAGGGCGACAGCGGCGCCAGCTCGATCTCGGTGGCCTTGGCACGGATGTCGAGGGCGAGCGGATCGGCGGTGGGGTTGAGCGCGCCGCTCACGTCGAGCAGGCCGGTGCCGGCCACGCGCCCGCGCAGCGCGAGCGTCGCCATCTCGCGCGAGCCGGCGCGGAAGGCGCCGAGCGTGCCGTTCAGCTCGCTGAGCGCGGCGCTGTAGTTGGGCTTGACGAAGCGGTCGGTGAAGTCGACCCGGCCGTTGGTGATGCGCGTGCTGCCGACCGACAGGACCAGCGGCAGCCCGCCGGTGTCCACTTCGGCCATGCCCTCGGGCCGGGAGGCGGCGGAGGCCGCGGCGCTGGCCGACGCCAGCGCGGGCGCCGACACGGTGCGTGCGGGCTCTGCCGGCGCGGACGCCGCGGCGGCGGGTGGCGCGGCCACGTCGCGCAGGTTGAAGCGGCCCTGCTCGGTGATGACCAGCCGGGAATAGAAGTCCGACAGCGCCGCCTCGGCGACCTCGACGCTCGGGGCCGCCCCGGGCGCCAACCGCACGCGCAGGCCCTTCAGGTCAAAGCGCTGCCAGTTCAGCAACTCGTCGCCGGCTGCGCCTTCGGGCGTCAGCGCCAGCAGCTGGACGTCGGTGAGCTGGGCATCGCCATCGGCCGCGACGTCGACGCCCGTGGGCCGATGCTGCACGCTGACACGCCCGCGCCAGCCGGCATCGGCATGGGCCAGCACCAGCTGCAGGCCCGTGGGTGCATACGGCGCCAGCGCATGCACCGGCAGGCGCTCGATGCGCAGCTCGCCGCGCGCCAGCAGCGGATCGGGGGCCAGCTGGCCGGACCATTCGATGCGTGCCGCCTCACCGGCCCTCACGGCGCCCTCTTCCGACAGCCGGGCCGAGACCTGCAGCTGGGCTGGCGCGGCGCGCGGGCCGCTGGGCCAGGCCAGGCCCTTGCCCGCCACGCGCAGCCCGCTGAGCTGCAACGCGACCGGCACGGGCAAGGGCGCATTCGCCGGGCGGGCGTCGCGCCAGCGCACACGCCCGCCGTCGATCGCCCATTCGCGCAACCGCAGCTGCCAGGCAGGACCGGCCACCGGGGCGGCCGGCGGCGCTGGGCCGGTTGCCGCCGTGCCAGAAGGCGAGGCTCGCAGCCAGGCAGCCAGGTTGAACGACCCATCGGCCGCGCGGGCCACGTCGAGCTGCGGCTGCTCGATCGTCAACCGGCCGACAGCCACCTCGCGCGCAAGAAGGTCGACGCGGCTGTCCGCCAGCGCCAGCACGCGCCACGACGCCAGCGGCGCCCGCGCGCCGGCGGCCTCGTCCAGGCGCAGGTCGGACACGCGCAAGGCGTCGACGTCGAATGCGAGGCGCGGTGCGTCGCCCGCGGCCCAGTCGAGCCTGCCCTGCAGCGCCACGCGTCCGGACAGGCGCGGCACGAGGTGCTCGGCCACGTAGGGCGCGAGCCAGGCGAGGTCGAGGTCCTGCAGGTCGACCGACAGCGCGGCGGCGGCCGGGCCGGCGCGGCCCTCGCCGGTCACGTGCGCGGCGCCGGCGCCAGCCCCTGCCAAACGCGCCGACCAGCGCAAAGGCATCGGCGTGCCGTCCGCCAGGCTGAACGGCCCGGCAGCCACCTCGACGCCGTCCAGCTTCAGCGCGGCCGCCGGGGAGACCGCCGCATCCTGCCAGCGCACGGCCGCGCCGCCGAGACGGAACGACTGCACGCTCACCTGCCAGGGCGAGGCCAGCGGAGCCGCCTTGGCAGAGGCCGCGCCGGCCGGCGTGGGGGACGCCGCCGGTGCAGGCGGCGCCGGCGGGCCGCCGGCCAGGTCGGCCAGGTTGACGCGGCCGTCGACGCTGCGCCGCGCCTCGAGCTGCAGGCCGTCGAGCTGAACGGCGCCGAAGGCCAGGCGCCGCGCCAGCGGCTGCACATCGGCCAGTTCCACCTGCAGTTGCTGCCAGGCCGCCAGCGGCGCCCCGGAGGCATCGGCCAGCGCCACGTCGCGCAGCGACGCGGTGCCGCGCAGCGCTAGCGTCGGCACGCCGGCGGCGTCGATCGAGAACTCGATGTCCAGCGTCGTGGAGAGCGAGCCCCGCTGCGGCCGCGCCGGCGCGCCCGGCGGCACGTAGGCGGCCCAGCGCGACAGGTTCAGGTCGATGACGCGCAGCGCGACGCGCCCGCTGCGCACCTCGGAGAACGGCAGCACCTGCGCGCCGGTGTCGAACGGGCTGCCATCGAGCTGGAACGCCAGGCGCGGCTCGACCTTCACGGCGATGTCGGCCGGCAGGTTCGACAGGAACGGCAGCGACACGGTCAGGCCGCTCACGTCGTGCCGCGTCGCGACCGACTGGTCGTCGACCAGCACCCGGCCGCCGCGCAGCTGCAGGTTGTAGAGCGCAAAACGCGCCGGCTCCGAGGGCGCGGACTGCGGCGGCGGGGCGAGGCGCGCCAGCACGTCGTCGACGTCGAGGCGGCCCTCGGCCACCCGCGCCACCCGCAGCACCGGGTCGTCGATCTCCAGCGCCTCGACCACCGGCGCCCAGCGCAGCAGCGAGGCGGCCGTCGCGTTCACGTGCAGCCGGCCCACCTCCAGCTGGGCCGGCGCCGACGCACCGGCGGCCGACGCGATGCGCAGGTCGCTCACGGTCAGGGCCAGCGCCCAGGGGGCGAAGTCGATCGCACCGATCGTGACTTCGCGCCCGAGCAGGGCGCTCAGCCGCTGCTGGGCCTGCGATTTCAGGAGAGGCGGGACGGCCAGCCACAGCAGCAGCCAGGCCGCCGCCAGCACCAGCACCGCCAGGCCCAGCCGGTGCACCCAACACCTTGTCGAACGCTGTTCTCGTGTCAATCAAACCTCCGGGGGCCGCATCCTGCCCGCCCGCAGCGCACGACACAAGCCGCCGGAGCGCACGCGGGGACACACGCCACAATCCCGTGCTTTGTGCCCGACGCGGCGCGGGCGCCGGCCCGCAGCCGCTTCCACCGCTTGCCGTGAACGACCTCTTCCTGTTGCTGGGCATCGAGAGCTGGAAAGCCGCGCTCAACGCGCTGGTGATGCCGCCAGCGCCCTTCCTGCTGCTGTCGCTGGCCGGGCTCTGGCTCGTGCGCCGGCGCCGGACGCTCGGCTTGTGGACGCTGTCGATTGGCCTGGCCGCGAGCTGGCTCGGCATGACGGTCGGGGCGGGTGAATGGCTGCGGCAGGTGGGCATGCCGCCCGCGGCCGCGTTCGGCGCGGCGCAGGTCGCGCAGTTGCGCAGCGAAGCCGCCGCCGGCCAGCCGGTGGCCATCATCGTGCTGGGCGCGGGCCGCGAGCGCTACGCGCCGGAGTACGGCCAGCCCAACCTGCGGCCGCTGACGATGGAGCGGCTGCGCTACGGCGTGTGGCTCGGCCGCCAGACCGGGGCGCCGGTCGGCTTCACCGGCGGAGTCGGCCACGGGTCGATGCCCGGCCCCTCGGAAGGCGACATCGCCGAGCGCATCGCGGCGCAGGAGTTCGGGCTGCCGCTGCGCTGGGTGGAGAAGCGCTCGCGCGACACGCGGGAGAACGGCCGGTTCATGGTGGAGCAGTTGCAGCGCGACGGCATCCGCAAGGCCGTGCTGGTGACACACGACATGCACATGCCGCGTTCGCTGCGGGCCTTCCGCGAGGCCGCCGCGCAGGCCGGCATGGCGCTGGAAGTGGTCCCGGCTCCCGCGGGGCTGGCGTCGCGCGGCGAGCCCGACTTCACCCGCTGGATGCCGTCCACCGAGGGTGTGACGGTCAACCGCTACTTCTGGCACGAGAAGCTGGGGTGGTGGGCCGGGGCCTGAAAAGCGAAACCCCTTCGCACCAAGGTGCGAAGGGGCGGGTGACTCACGCCACCAGTGGGGCTCCGGAGGTAGAAGGTCCGGGGCTCCGCCCGTGCAGAGACTGCGCGGTTGGAAGTTGCCTGCCGTGCAGGCCCACCAACAATAGGTGAGCCCCCCTGGCGCCGCAAGCGCGAATTGCCCATCGCGCCCGCCGGATCAATTGGAATTTTTTCCTGCGGCCATCACCGCGTCGAACACGTGCGCGATGCGGTCCTCGATCTCACGCCCCATCGTGATCGGCCGGCCCCATTCGCGCGAGGTCTCGCCCGGCCACTTGTTGGTGGCATCCAGGCCCATCTTGCCGCCCAGGCCGCTCACCGGCGACGCGAAGTCGAGGTAGTCGATCGGCGTGCCCTCGACCAGCGTGGTGTCGCGCACCGGGTCCATGCGCGTGGTGATGGCCCAGACCACCTCCTTCCAGTCGCGGACGTCGACGTCGTCGTCGGTGACCACGATGAACTTCGTGTACATGAACTGCCGCAGGAAGCTCCACACGCCGAACATCACCCGCTTGGCATGGCCGGGGTAGCTCTTGCGGATCGAGATGACCGCCATGCGGTAGCTGCAGCCTTCGGGCGGCAGGTAGAAGTCGACGATCTCCGGAAACTGCTTCTGCAGGATCGGCACGAACACCTCGTTCAGCGCCACGCCGAGCACGGCCGGCTCGTCGGGCGGCTTGCCGGTGTAGGTGGAGTGGTAGATCGGATCCCGCCGGTGCGTGATGCGGTCGATGCGGAAGACCGGGAACCAGTCCTGCTCGTTGTAATAGCCGGTGTGGTCGCCGAACGGCCCTTCCAGCGCGTGGAGGTAGCCGCCGCGCTCCTGCAGGCGCACGCCATGCTCGCTGGTGCCCTCGAAGCCGGCCGGCGCGCAGGGGATGTGGCCTTCGAGCACGAACTCGGCGGAAGCCGGCGCCTGGAGCTTCCATTCCCCCTCGCCGACGGCCGTGTCGGCCAGTTCGGTGCGGCTGCCGCGCAGCAGGCCGGCGAACTGGTACTCGGACAGGCTGTCCGGTACCGGCGTCACCGCGCCGAGCACCGTCGCGGGGTCGGCGCCCAGCGCCACGACGATCGGGAACGGCCGGCCCGGGTGGACCCGCGCGAACTCGCGGAAATCGAGCGCGCCGCCGCGGTGCGCCAGCCAGCGCATGATGACCTCCCGCCGCCCGATGACCTGCTGCCGGTAGATGCCCAGGTTCTGCCGGCGCCGCGGCTGGGGTACGGACTGCGGCCCCCGGGTCACGACGAGGCCCCAGGTGATCAGCGGGCCGGCGTCACCCGGCCAGCACAGCTGCACCGGCAGGCGGCCGAGGTCCACGTCGGCGGTGTCGATCACCACCTCTTGACACGGGGCCCCCCGCATCCGGGTGGGCTTCATGTCCCAGAGCGCCTTGGCCATGTGGAGCAGGCGGCCGGCGTCCTTCAGGCCGTGCGGCGGCTCCGGCTCCTTCAGCGCGGCCAGCACCCGGCCCACGTCGCGCAGCTCGCCGAGGCTGTCGGCGCCCATGCCCAGCGCCACCCGGCGCGGCGTCCCGAACAGGTTCGCCAGCACGGGGACGGCGCTGCCCGTGGACTCGAACAGCAGGGCCGGCCCGCCGGCCCGCAACACCCGGTCGGCCAGCGCCGTCATCTCGAGCGCGGGAGAGACGGGCTGGCTCACGCGGACCAGTTCGCCCAGCCGTTCCAGCTGGGCGATGAAGTCACGAAGATCGCGGTACTTCATAACTTCCTAGAATGAAGAACGATTCCATTATGGTTGACCGGTTATTAAAACACCCACAGAATTCGCCTACCCGGACTTAATCAGGGTTTACCCGCAGCCGCTGCCGTGACGTTCGGCACGCTGCGATGTCCGCCCCACGGGGCGGTGCCGTCCGCGAGCGTCCTGCAAAAACAGGCCTCGAAAGCACGGCGAATTATCACGGTCGCCCCTCGCCACCCGCCCTGCGCCCCACGCAGCCGGGCCGAGCGGCCACCGACGAAGGGACACGATGGAATTGCTTCGAATCGTCCGCGCCGTCAGAACCTCGCTGGGCGTGTTCATCCGGGATGTGGGCCACGGCCTGCTGGAAGTCAGCCACAACACCCTGGCGCTGCTGGGGCTGGCCGTGGTCGCGGCGCTGGTGTTCGCCGGCGGCCGGGCCGAACTGCGCCACCAAGTGGAGCAGGCGGCCTACGACTGGCTCCAATCGCGCCATGAGGCGCGGGCCGAGTTGCAGGGCAACATGCTGGTGTCGCTCGGCGAGGCCGATGCGGTGACCCGCGCGACCGCGGCCGATCCGCGCGCCTTGACACGCCAGCAGGCGGCCGTCGCGCAATGGCTGTCACGCCGCTACCGCGTCGCGCCGGAACCGGTCAGCCGGCTGGTGCAGGAGGCATGGCACGTGGGCCAGCGCGCCGGCCTGGATCCGACGCTGATCCTGGCCATCGTCGCGATCGAATCGAGCTTCAACCCCTTCGCGCAGAGCGCGGTGGGCGCCCAGGGTCTGATGCAGGTGATGACCCGGGTGCACGACGACAAGTACCAGGCGTTCGGCGGCATCCACGCGGCGTTCGACCCGGTCACCAACCTGCGCGTCGGGGTGCAGGTGCTCAAGGAGTGCATCGCCCGCGCCGGCGGGCTCGAAGCGGGCCTGCGCTACTACGTCGGCGCGGCCAACCTGGCGGACGACGGCGGCTACGCGGGCAAGGTGCTCGCTGAGCAGTCCAACCTGCTGCGCATCGCCAACGGCAAGGGCGTACCGACCAACGCACCCATCACGCCCGCCGTGACGGCGACCCGTGAACCGGCGCCGGCGGCCCCGGTGGCGCCGGCGATCCCCGCCGCGCCGAAGGCCGACGACGCGGCCCAGGTGGCACTGCTCGACTGACACCCCGCGGCGGCGCAAGGCCGCTGCACCACCGGATACACTCGCGTTCCGCGCGACTGGCGATAGGGCCTTGCAGCAGGCCCGAGGTGGATGACCACCGTGGAGCGCGGGCGGCCTGTTGTCCAGGCCGTGCCCGCCGTTCGCCTGGGCAGCCCTCGATGGCACCGCCGTCCTCTCGGATGGCGGCCCGCGATCAGGGTCTTCAACTCTGAAGAAGGACTGCCATGTTCGACCGGAACCAGCACACGATCGCCCAGATCGACCCCGACCTCTGGACCGCGATCCAGTCGGAGAACCGCCGCCAGGAAGAGCACATCGAGCTCATCGCGTCGGAAAACTACACCAGCCCCGCCGTGATGGCCGCGCAGGGCTCGCAGCTCACCAACAAGTACGCCGAAGGCTACCCGGGCAAGCGCTACTACGGCGGCTGCGAGTACGTCGACATCGTCGAGCAGCTCGCGATCGACCGCGTGAAGCAGCTCTTCGGCGCCGAGCACGCCAACGTGCAGCCCAATTCCGGCTCGCAGGCCAACCAGGCGGTGTTCTTCGGCCTGCTGCAGCCCGGCGACACCATCATGGGCATGAGCCTCGCGGAGGGCGGCCACCTCACGCACGGCATGCCGCTGAACATGAGCGGCAAGTGGTTCAAGGTCGTCAGCTACGGCCTGAACGAGAAGGAAGAGATCGACTACGACGCGATGGAGCGGCTGGCCCACGAGCACAAGCCCAAGCTCATCATCGCCGGCGCGTCGGCCTACGCGCTGCGCATCGACTTCGAGCGCTTCGCCAAGGTCGCCAAGGCCATCGGTGCCTACTTCATGGTCGACATGGCGCACTACGCCGGCCTGATCGCCGCGGGCGTGTATCCCAACCCCGTGCCGCATGCCGACGTGGTCACCTCCACCACGCACAAGAGCCTGCGCGGCCCGCGCGGCGGCATCATCCTGATGAAGGATGCGGTCGCCAAGCAGATCAACAGCGCGATCTTCCCCGGCATCCAGGGCGGCCCGCTGATGCACGTGATCGCCGGCAAGGCAGTGGCTTTCAAGGAAGCGCTCGCGCCCGAGTTCAAGACCTACCAGCAGCAGGTCGCCAAGAACGCCGCGGTGCTGGCCGAGACGCTGATCGAGCGCGGCCTGCGCATCGTCAGCGGCCGCACCGAAAGCCACGTGATGCTGGTCGACCTGCGGCCGAAGAACCTCACCGGCAAGGAGGCCGAGGCCATCCTGGGCCGTGCGCACATGACGTGCAACAAGAACGGCATCCCGAACGACCCGCAGAAGCCGATGGTCACCAGCGGCATCCGCCTGGGCAGCCCGGCCTTCACCACGCGCGGCTTCCGCGAGGAGCAGGCGCGCCAGACCGGCCACCTGATCGCCGACGTGCTGGACCGCCCGCACGACGAGGCGGTCATCGCCCAGGTGCGCGAGAAGGTGGCTGCGCTGACCCGGGAATTCCCGGTCTACCGCTGACACCCGGCAGCCCCGCGCCGCTCCATGCGCTGCCCCTTCTGCAGCCACGAGGAGACGCAGGTCGTCGAGACCCGCGACTCCGACGAAGGCGACGTCATCCGCCGTCGCCGCCGCTGCCTGAGCTGCGACAAGCGCTTCACGACCTACGAGCGCCCGGAGATCGCGATGCCGTCGGTGGTGAAGAAGGGCGGCGCGCGGGTCGAGTTCGACAGCGCCAAGCTGCGCGCGTCGATGCTGCTGGCGCTGCGCAAGCGGCCCGTCAGCATGGAGCAGGTCGATGCCGCCATCGAGCGCATCGAGGAGAAGCTGCGAACCAGCGGCGCACGGGAGCTGCCCTCCACGCGGCTCGGTGAACTCGTCATGCGCGAACTCAAGCGCATCGACAAGGTCGCCTACGTGCGCTTCGCGTCGGTCTACCGCAGCTTCGAGGACGTCGACGAGTTCCGGCAGCTCATCCGCGATATCTGAGCGTGCGGGCCGCCAGGCCCCGGCCGCGGCTCAATCGAGCGCGCCGGCCTCGCGCAGGTGCCGGTACACCGTCGTCCGCGAGACCCGCAGGTTGCGCGCCGTGCGGCTGACCGACCCACTGCGGCGGTACTCGGCCACCACGGCCTGCGTTGCGCCCTGCTGCAGGCGCGACAGGCCCGGGCCCGGCGCCTCGCGCTGCGACGGTGGCAGCACCCCCGCCACGTCGCCGGCATCGAGCAGGCCGGTGGGATGCACCAGCAGTGCACGCGCGAGGCAGGCGCGCAGCTCGCGGAAGTTGCCCGGCCAAGCGTGTTCCGCGAGCCGCCGCAACGCCGCCGGCGTCAGGCGCGCATCGGCCTGCAGCGCCCGCAGCGCATGGTCGGCGGCGGCCTCGAAATCGGTTCGCTGGCGCAGCGGCGGCAGCCGCACGGTCACCGCATCGAGCCGGTACAGCAGGTCGGCGCGGAAGCGCCCCTGCGCCGCCGCCTGCGCCAGCTCGACGTGCGTGGCCGCGAGCACCTGGACGTCGACCGCCTTCAGCTGGCGCCCGCCCACCGGCCGCAGCAGCCCGTCGTCGAGGAAGCGCAGCAGCGCCGCCTGCAGCGGCAACGGCAGTTCACCGACCTCGTCGAGCAGCAGCGTGCCGCGGTGCGCGGCGGCCAGCAGGCCCTCGTGCCCCTGCCGGCGCGCGCCCGTGAACGCGCCCCCCACATAACCGAACAACTCGGCCTCGAACAGCTCGGCCGGCACGGCGCCGCAGTTGACGGGCACGAAGGGCCCGGGCCGGCCGCTGGCCGCATGCGCGTGCCGCGCCAGCAGCTCCTTGCCGCTGCCCGTCTCGCCCTGGATCAGCACCGGCAGGCCGCGGCGGACGGCGGCCGCGGCCAGCGTGTAGGCCTGCTGCACTGCGGCGTCCTCGGCCACTTCCCCCGCCGCCGGCAGCGACGCAGCCGGACGCGGCAGCCGGCCGGTGGACGCGGGCGCGGAGACGGGTACCGAGGGCCGCCGCGCCGCGATGCCGCCCGGCTGCAGGCAGGACACCGCCAGCACGCTGCCCAGCGCGTCGCGCAGCCGCGTGCCGCTGCCATGCAGGCGGGCGACGAAGCGCTCGAACGGTTCGTTGAACAAGTCCTCGAACGCCGTGCCCCGCCGGACGGCCAGCCCGCTCAACAGCCCGGCGGCACGCGCATTGAACGCACTGACGCACCCGTCGCCGCCGAACGCGAGCAGGCCGGCACTGAGCGTGCCGATGAATTCCGGCCGGGGATGGATCGCCACCACCAGGTGCGCGGCGCGCTGCTCCGCGAGCAGCACGTTCTCGATGTGCGCCGCGGCCATCTGCACCAGCGCCTGGGTGTGGCGCTGGCGTGTGTCGAAGTACGACGAGGCGTCGAGCGCGCCGACGATCCTGCCGTCCGCGTCGCGGATCGGCGCCGCGGTGCACGAGATGTCGCAGAACTGCCCGAAGAAGTGCTCGGGCCCGTTCACCGCCACCGACCGGCCGCAAGCGAGCGCGGTCCCCAGGCCGTTGGTGCCGGCCGCCGATTCGGTCCACAGGCTGCCCGCGGGGATGCCGGCACCGGCGTGGCTGGTGGCGAAGCGCTGGTCGGCGTACCGGTCGAGCACGATGCCGTCGGTGTCGGCGAAGGCCAGCAGGAAGTTGGAGCCGGCGATCTGCTGGAACAGCATCTCCAGTTCCACCAGCGCCAGTTCGCGGACGCGGCCGGCTTCGTCGCGGCGGCGGCGCAGGTCGGCGTCCTCCACCACGGCCAGCGGCACCGGCCGCGAGAAATCGAGCCCCGCATCGAGGCAGCGCGCCCAGCTCTCGAGGATGTCGACCGGCGGCTCCTCGGCGGCACCGGGATTGCGCCGCGCGAGCAGCGCGCGCATCTGCGCCAGCCGCCAATCGTCCTGCACTGCACTACGGGCTTGTACCAGCATGGGTGGTCTCCTCGCGCGGTCTGACGCCGCTCGTCTGGCCCCTGTGGAGCGCAGACCATAGCAGGCCTGCACAGCTTCAGACAACTGACCAGTTTCTGGTCATGCCTCTGCACCGATGCCCAGGCACTGCACACCTGCGGCGCTGCGTCGGGCCGCGGGTTTGTCCTGAGGCCTCCGGGGCAGGCGGCATCTGCTGCCCGGATGCCGCGCGCCGGCATATGCATTGCAAAGGTGGGTGGGCCCGGGCCGCGGAGCCCCGGGGGCATTCATCCACAACGAGGAGACAAGACACATGCCACGCACGAACCGCCCGTCCCCCGGCCCGCAGGCCGCGCTGATCGCCGCCGCGCTCGCGATCTGCGCCGTGCTGCCGGCGCAGGCGCAGAACATCGACAAGCTCAAGCAGATGAAGGTCTCGGGCACCGACCTGAACATCCCCCCGGTGCCCCAGACCGGCCCCGCCGCCGACGCGATCCGCAAGAACCTGGAGAAGGTGAAGCTGCCGGCCGGCTTCCGCATCTCGCTCTATGCGATGGTCCCCGACGCGCGCCACATGGCGGTGGCGCCATCGACGAACATGCTGTTCGTCGGCACCCGCAAGACGGCCGTCTGGGCCGTGACGGACCGCCTGTCCACCGGCACCGCCAGCGAGGTCAAGGCCTTCGCGCCATCGCTGAACTTCAAGGTCCCCAACGGCGTGTGCTGGACCCGCGACGGCAGCCTGCTCGTCGCCGAGCACAACCGCGTGTTGATGTTCCCGGCAGCGGAGTTCTTCTACGAAGGCCCCGACGTCGCGGTGGCCGAGGTCGTGCCGCAGGGCCAGCTGATCCCGGTCGAGGAGGAGTCCTTCAACCACGGCGCACGCACCTGCCGGGTGGGGCCCGACAACCTGCTGTACATCACGCTCGGCCAGCCGTTCAACGTGCAGCCGCGCGAAAAGCTGAAGCTGTACGAGCAAGTCGGCATCGGAGGCATCGTGCGCATGGCGCTCGACGGCAGCAAGCGCGAGGTGTTCGCGCGCGGCGTGCGCAACTCGGTGGGCATGGACTTCAACCCGAAGGACAAGACCCTCTGGTTCACCGACAACCAGACCGACGGCATGGGCGACGACATCCCGATGGGCGAGATCAACCGTGCCACGCAAGCCGGCCAGTTCTTCGGCTACCCATACATCGTGGCGAAGACGCGCATCACCGACGGCGGCTACGACAAGGATCCCATCCCCGCCGGCGCGGTGAATCCGCAGGTGATGACCGATGCGCACGCGGCCGACCTGGGCATGGCCTTCTACACGGCCAAGCAGTTCCCGGCCAAGTACCAGGGCGGCTTCTTCTCGGCGCAGCACGGTTCCTGGAACCGCACCAAGCCGGTGGGGGCGCGGGTGCTCTTCACCTCCCTGAAGCCCGACGGCACCGCCGACAAGACCGAAGTCTTCGCCGACGGCTGGCTCGACGGCGATACCGGCGTGTACCGCGGCCGGCCGGTGGACGTGGCGGTCATGAAGGACGGATCGCTGCTCGTCTCCGACGACTTCGCCGGCGCGATCTACCGCATCACCTACAGCGCACCGTGAAGGCAGGCATCCTGACCACGGCCAGGCTCGCCGCCTTGCTGGCCGGGGTGCCGCTGGCCGCCCTGCCCGCCGGGGCGGCCGACGCCGCCGCCGGCAAGGCCAAGGCGCAGATGTGCGCGGTGTGTCACGGCCCCAACGGCCTGAGCACCGCGCCCGATGCGCCCCACCTCGCCGGGCAGCCCGCGCTCTACGTCGCCGCGCAGCTGCGCGCCTACCGCAGCGGCGCGCGCGCGCACGAAGTGATGGGCGTGATGGCCAAGCCGCTGACCGACGCAGACATCGACAACCTGGCGGCCTGGTTCTCGTCGATCAAGGTGACTGCGCAGCTCCCCTGAGCCCGTCCGTTCCTGCCAGGCAGGCCGTTATAACGTCGGAAAATGACGGCCTGTTTCTTTTTTATCACTTCAATTATTGCTTCACCATCCGATAGTGACCTGCCATCTGGCACCTCAACTATCGAAGGGGAAGAAACATGAAGTGGTTAGCGCAAAGCACCATCAGCGCCCGGATGATCGGGCTGGCCCTGCTCGCCGCGGCCCTCACGCTCGGCGTGGGGCTGTTCGGCCTGTCGCAGACCTCCAAGGTCAACGACATGCTGAACACGATGTACGACACCAACCTGGTGCCGACGGCCGACGTCGCCAACGCCAACATGCAGGCGATCTACCACAACCGCGCAATGTTCGCGTACCTGGCGGAAGACGAAAAACCCAAGCGGGCGGCGATCGCCGAGGGCATGACCAAGAACATCGCGCAGATGAATGCGCTGATCGACAAGTACCGCAAGACCTCGCTCACCGCGAAGGAAACCGAACTGCTGGCGCAGTTCGACGCCGCCTGGCCGCCGTACCTGTCGGCCGCCGCCCAGACCACGAAGCTCATCGACGAGGGGCAGAGCGCCGAGGCGCTGGCGGCGCTGCTGGACCAGGTGGCCCCCATCTTCCAGAAGGCGGACGACCTGCTCTCCGCCCTGGTCGACGTGAACGTGGCGCTCGGCAAGAAGGCCTATGACGACAGCGACGTCATCGTCGCCGAGAGCACCCAGGCGACCTGGGCGGTGATCGTCGCCGCGGTGCTGCTGTCGGTCGGCGTGTCGCTGCTGATCAGCCGCAGCATCACCCGTCCGCTGGGCGGCGAGCCCGCCGAGGTGGCCTCCGCCGCCAATGCCGTGGCCGAAGGCGACCTGACCTGGCCGATCCGGGCGAAGGCCGGCGACGACAGCAGCGTCGTCGCCCGCATGGCCGCGATGCAGGCCAACCTGGTGAAGGTGGTCTCCAACGTCCGGCAGAACGCGGAAAGCGTTGCCACCGCCTCGGCGCAGATCGCCCAGGGCAACCAGGACCTCTCGGCCCGGACCGAGGAACAGGCCAGTGCGCTGGAGGAAACCGCCGCGTCGATGGAGCAGCTCTCCACCACCGTCAAGCACAACGCCGACAACGCCCAGCAGGCCAACCAGCTCGCCCAGACCGCCAGCACCGTGGCCGTGCAGGGCGGCGAGGTGGTGAGCCGCGTGGTCGACACCATGAAGGAGATCAACCAGAGCAGCACCCGCATCGCCGACATCATCGCGGTGATCGACGGCATCGCCTTCCAGACCAACATCCTGGCGCTGAACGCCGCGGTGGAAGCGGCGCGGGCCGGCGAGCAGGGCCGCGGCTTCGCGGTGGTGGCCGGCGAGGTGCGCACGCTGGCCCAGCGCAGCGCCGAGGCCGCGAAGGAGATCAAGACGCTGATCTCGGCGAGCGTCGAACGCGTGGCGGCCGGCACCCAGCTCGTCGACCAGGCCGGCACGACGATGAGCGAAGTGGTGCAGTCGATCGGCCGCGTCAACCAGATCATGAGCGACATCAGCCGAGCCAGCGCCGAGCAGAGCGCGGGTGTGGCCCAGGTCGGCGAAGCGGTCAGCCAGATGGACCAGGCCACGCAGCAGAACGCCGCCCTGGTGGAAGAAAGCGCGGCCGCCGCGGACAGCCTGCGCCAGCAGGCGCAGCAGCTCGTGCAGGCCGTGGCGGTGTTCAAGCTGCAGCAGGGCGGGGGCAGCCTGGCCGCAGCCCCCGCCGCGAAGGCCTTCACGGCCTCCGCGCCGCATACCGCCACGCCGGCCGCACGACCAGCGGCCGCCTCCCGGCCTGCCGCCAAGCAGGCTTCACCCGCCCCCGCGCCTGCACCGCAGCCGGCCACCGCGGCAGCGGGGGCGGACGACTGGGCATCCTTCTGACACTTTCGGCCGCCGCAGATTCACCCATCACTTACACCAGGAATTTCAATCACTTTTGACGATTTGGCGCTTCAACTGCGGTCGATGCCTCCGATAAGCATCTACCGCCATTTCAAACAGCACCAACGTCATGAAATTCCTGAGCAATCTGCGACTGGGCCAGCGGCTCGCCCTGGCCTTCGGCGGGGTGATCGCCCTGGCCGCGGGGCTCGGCCTGTCCGCCATCGGGCAGCTGGCCTCCCTCAAAGGCAACGTCGAGGAGATCACCGCCAACTGGCTGCCCAGCGTGCAGGTGATCTCCGAGATCAAGGCGACCGCCTCGGACGTCAGGCGCGCCGAGCTGCAGCACCTGCTGTCGACCAGCGACGAGCAGATGACGATCTACGAAGGCCGCTTCGACGCGTTGGTCCAGGAGATGGCCGCCGACTTCGCCGCCTATGAGCCTCTTGTCTCCTCGCCGCAGGAGCAGGCGCTGTGGGACGACTTCAAGCGCCAGTGGGCGCTGTACCTGGGCGAGCATCCGAAGATCCGTGCGCTGTCGAGGGCCAACCGCAACGACGACGCCCGCGACCTGGCTCGCGCCGCCTCGCAGCGCCATCTCGACGACGGCGGCGCCCTGCTGATCCAGCTCGTCAAGCTGAACGCCCAGGGCAGTGTCGAAGCGACCCACGCGGCCGACGCCACCTACGGCAGCGCCCGCCTCGTCATCCTCGCGACGCTGGGCGGCGTGGTGTTGCTCGGCGCCGGCGTCGCCATCGGCATCACGCGCAACATCACCGGCCGGCTGGGCGGCGAGCCCGACACGGTCGTCGGCATCGCGGGCCGCATCGCCGAAGGTGACCTGTCGGCGCAGGTGCCCGTGCGGCCGGGCGACGACACCAGCATCCTCGCGGCGATGGCGCGCATGCAGGCCCGGCTGGCGGAGGTGGTGAGCCAGGTGCGCGCCAGCAGCGACAGCATCGCCACCGGCTCCGACCAGATCGCCACCGGCAACGCCGACCTCAGCCAGCGCACCGAGGAGCAGGCCAGCAACCTGCAGCAGACGGCCGCCTCGATGGAGGAGCTGACCAGCACCGTGCAGAACAACGCCGCCACCGCCGCGCAGGCCAACACCCTGGCCAGCGCCGCGTCGCAGGCCGCCGCACGCGGCGGCGAGCTGGTCGGCCATGTCGTGTCGACGATGCAGGACATCACCGCCTCTTCCAAGAAGATCGCCGACATCATCGGCACCATCGACGGCATCGCGTTCCAGACCAACATCCTGGCGCTGAACGCCGCGGTGGAAGCGGCGCGCGCCGGCGAGCAGGGCCGCGGCTTCGCGGTGGTGGCGGGCGAGGTGCGCGGCCTCGCGCAGCGCTCGGCCGAAGCGGCCAAGGAGATCAAGGTGCTGATCGGCGCCAGCGTCGACAAGGTGCACGCCGGCTCGCAGCAGGTGGACGATGCCGGCCGCTCGATGGGCGAGATCGTCTCGCAGGTGCAGCGCGTGAGCCAGTTCATCAGCGAGATCTCGGCCGCGACGAAGGAGCAGGCCTCGGGCATCGAGCAGGTGGGCACGGCCGTGACGCAGCTCGACCAGGTCACGCAGCAGAACGCGGCGCTGGTGGAAGAAAGCGCTGCCGCGGCAGAAAGCCTGCGCCACCAGGCAGCCCGGCTGACGGAAGTGGTGGGCCTCTTCAAGCTGGAAGCCCAGCCGAAGGCGGCACGCACGGGCGCCGCGGCCCTCCGCCGCCCTGTGCCGGCGCCAGCCGCCCGCGCGGCCGCCGCGCCGAAGAAGCCGCCGATGGCCGCGGGCGGCTCAACCGCCCCGGCCCCGGCCCCGGTCAGGGCCGCGCCGCCGGTGCCCGCGATGGCCGGCAGCGAGGACGACTGGGCCTCGTTCTGAGCCCCGCCCGCGACGGGCGGGCCGGTGCTTCAGTAGTGCGGCGGCAACTCGTCGCGCAGGTTGCGCATCACCGCGCCGTCGGGCTCGGGTCTGTCGCGCCGCAGCTGCGCCACCTCGCGCAGCAGCAGGTCGATCTGCGCCTGTTGCCGCACGACGATGTCGTTCAGCCGGTCGAGCAGGTCTTCGGCGTAGCTGGCCTTGATCTCCAGCTCGGTCAGCCGGTGCTCGACGGGTGATTCGTCTTCCATGGCGGTTCGGCCTCAGCCCGGTCGGCCCGCGTCCCGCGCGGTGCGGCGCTGCTCCCGCAGCATGAAGAGGTAGAGGGCCTCGACCTTCTCGCGTGCCCAGGGTGTCTTGCGCAGAAACTTCAGCGCGGACGGCACGCTCGGGTCGCTGGTGAAGCAGCGCACCGGCACGCGCTCGCCCAGCCCCTTCCAGCCGTAGTGCGCCGCCAAAGCGGTGACGATGGCTTCCAGCGTCACGCCATGCAGCGGATTGCGGGGCTGGACAGGGGGCGGCGGGGCGTCTTGCATGGGTGGCGGTCGGGGCGGGCCGGCGATGGTATCGCCTGGCGGCACGCCCCCTCGCCGCCGGCGCAGGAATCCGCCTCCGCGGGTGCTACGAGGCCTGGCAGGTGTAGCTCTCCGCGGCGTTCACGTCGCCGCTGCCCTTGTACTTCGGGAAGGTCGGGTAGCGGCACAGCGGCCGGCTCGCCTGGATGGCCCCGGCGGTGTCGAGCTTCCTCGCGACGATGCCCTGCGCCGAGGGCCGCGTGTTGCTCTCCGCCCACTTGGCGACGGCGTCGACCAGCTCCACCGTATCGGGCCCCACGCCGCCGCTGCAGTGCTGCACGCCGGGCTGCAGGAAGAACTCCATCGACGCGTCGCGCACCGAGGCGCCGCCCACCGTGGCGGCCACGTCGTTGAAGTACTTGATCGAGCCCTTGTAGCTGATGGCCCAGTCGTGCGTGCCGTGCACCAGCACCATCTTGCCGCCGCGGGCGAAGAAGGTGCGCAGGTCCGGGCCGGCGTCGAGCGTGCTGGCCGCCAGCCCGAGCGCGGGCGCGTAGTTCTCGGGGTTGAAGGTCAGCACGTCGAAGGCGGGGTCCTGCGTCACCCAGTACTTGATGAGCCCGCTGCCGAACTGGAACTGCAGCCCGGTGCCCCCCACGGCCGTGCCGGTCACCCACGCCGGCCAGCCCAGCCCTTCGCCGCCGGGCCCCCAGCCGGGATACACGAGGCTGGAGTCGGCGCGGCGCAGCTCGCCGTAGATCGTGTTCACGGTGTGGATCTGCGCATCGGTCAGGCAGGTGTCGGCGTCGCCCGCGGTGCAGCGCAGGGCCGCCGGGTCGAAGCTGCAAGCCTCCTGATGGCTGACGATGCCGTCGGCCACGCCATCGGCCGCGTCGCACTGCGCCCGCACGGCGTTGCCGATCAGCGCCGCCTTGGCGTCGTTGATCTGGCCGCCGGGTGCATTGAGCGCCTTGCCGTTCGCGACGAAGGCCTGGAACAGCTCGGTGAAGCTGTAGGCCGGTGCGCGCACGACGATGCCGTCGTAGTCGTTGGGGAAGCGCGTCGCCTGGATCAGCGCCTCGCGCCCGCCGTTGGAGCAGCCCTCGAAGTAGCTGCGCTCGGGCGCGGCGTCGTAGCGCCTGTGGACGATCGCCTTCGCCGCTTCCAGCACGGTGTGGATCGACAGGTAGCCGAAGTCCTGCTGCCCCTGCGGGTTGCGCAGGAACGAGGACGCATCGAGGTTGCTGCCCTGCCGGCCGCCGTCGGAACTCACGATCACGTAGCCCGCCGTCGTGGCCGAAGGCGATTGCGGCGGCCCACTGATGGCGCCGTCCCATCCGCCGCCGCCGCCGTACAGCAGCTTCTTGTTCCAGGTGGTGGGCAACCGCACCTCGAAGTTCAGCGAGGTGCGGATCGAGCCCAGCACGCGGCAGTATTCGCCCACCGACTGCGCCGCCGGCACGATAACGGCGGTGCGGATGGTGGCGCCGGCCACCGTTTGCCCGGCCAGCGCATCGCAGGCGGCCTGGGCGCTGACGGGGGGCGTGCCGTCGTCGTCATCGTCGTCGCCGCAACCTGAGACGAGCAGGCCGATGCCCACGGCGCAGGCGCCCGCAAGCCACTGCGCCCGGCGGGCCGGGAAGGGGTTTCTCATCATTGTCTCCTTGGCACGGGCGTTCCTAGACTGGACGCCTGCAGGGTTTTCGAACGGCTGGTACGCCGCCGAAATCATGCTAAGCCGGCCCCCGTCGGCATACTGTCTGTGCAATGACAATCTCGGCCTCGCTCGCGGCGATGTTGCGCGGCTCGATGTGGGCACACGGCCTGTCCGAGGAACAGATGCACCGGGTCGAGCGCGACACGCTGGAGCGCAGCTACGCCGCCGGTGCGGTGATCTGCCGCCGCGACGAGCCCGCACTGCACTGGCTGGGCGTGATCGCGGGCATGGCCAAGGTCGACAACGTGGCCGCCGACGGCCGCGTGACCACGTTCAGCTGCATGTCGCCCGGCGGCTGGTTCGGCGAAGGCTCGGTGCTGAAGAAGGAGCCGCGCCCCTACGAGGTGGTGGCGCTGCACGACACGCGCATGGCGCTCATGCCCATCGCCACCTTCGACTGGCTGCTGGCCACCAGCCTGCCGTTCAACCGCTTCCTGATCGACCAGCTCAACGCGCGGCTGGGCCAGTTCATCGCACTGGTGGAAAGCAGCCGCATGCACGACGTCGCGGGCCATGTGGCGCACTGCCTGGCCGAGCTGTTCAACCCGCAGCTCAATCCGCAGGCGCAAGGGATGCCGAGCGCTGCCTCGCCGCAGACCGTCGCGCTGTCGCAGGAAGAGCTGGGGCGGCTGTCGGGCCTGTCGCGGCAGATCGCGAACCGCGCGCTGCACCAACTGGAAAACGCCGGCCTCGTGCGGGTGAGCTACGGGGCCATCGACGTCAACGACATCGACGGTCTGCGGCGCTTCTCGCGCTCGCACTGAGGCGCCCTGCAGCCCGGCGCCTTGCCAGACCACCGGCGTTCAAACGGGCCATATGCGCCCGCCGCCGATGCATAGCCGCAGCGCTTCGTTCACGGCCAACCGGCCTGCCCCTACGCTGCACGGCGACGCCACCCACCCTCAGGAACACGCCTTGACCGCCCGCCTGCCCCAGGCCCCCCATCGCATCGAAGGGGTGGACCACATCCAGCTGCCGATCGATCCGGGCGGCAGCGCGCAGGCCCGCGCCTTCTACGAAGGCCTGCTCGGCCTCGTCGAGCTGCGCGATCCGCTGCTCGACCGGCCCGGCACCCTGCGCTTCGCGCTCGGCACGCACCGGCTCGATCTCACCGAAGGCCACTACAGCGGCGTCGCGCCCCAGGCTCATCTGGCGCTGCGGGTGCGCGACCTCGCCGGCATCGCGCGCCAGCTGCGCGCCGCCGGCCTGCCGCTCGACGAAGCGCCGCTGCCTAGCGGCGAGGAGCGCCTCTACGTCGAAGACCCCTTCCGCAACCGGCTCGAACTCATCGCACAGCCGCACGCCTCCCATCGCGCACCGGACCTGGCCGGGCTGCGCTTCTCCGTCTGAACGCCGCCGTGGCCGCCCACCTGCTCGCCCTGCCCGAGCCGCCGCCCGCGGCCGCGCCCCAGCGCGCGAAGGCCCTGTACTGCCACGATCCGCGCTCGCTGGAACTGCTGGCGCACATCGAGCGCCTCGCGCGCAGCGATGCCACCGTGCTCGTCACTGGCGAGACCGGCACCGGCAAGGAGCTGGTGGCCCGCCACATCCACCGCACGAGCGGGCGAGGCGGGCCGTTCGTCGCCATCAACTGCGGCGCGTTCAGCGAATCGCTGATCGATGCCGAGCTGTTCGGCCACGAGGCCGGCGCCTACACCGGTGCGGCCGGCGCACGCGCGGGCTGGTTCGAGGCCGCCAACGGCGGCACGCTGTTCCTCGACGAGATCGGCGACCTGCCGCTGATGCACCAGGTCAAGCTGCTGCGCGTGCTGCAGGAGCGGCAGGTGGTGCGCCTGGGGGCGCGGCGGCCGGTGCCGGTGGATGTGCGGCTCATCGCCGCCACCAACGTCGACCTGCATGCCGCGGTGGATGCCAGGCGCTTCCGCGCCGACCTCTTCTACCGCCTCAGCGTGGCGCCCGTGGCACTGCCGCCGCTGCGCGAGAGGCGCGGCGACATCCTGCCGCTGACGCAGCATTTCATCGGCGTGTACGGCCCGAAGCTCGGCCTGGCGCATGCCGTGTTCTCGCCCGCCGCACGCGAGGCCCTGCTCGCGCATGCATGGCCTGGCAACATCCGCGAGCTCGAGAACGCCGTGCACTTCGCGCTGCTGGTATCGCGGGACGGCGTGTTGCAACTCGGCGACCTGCAGCTGACACGGCGCAGCCGGCCGCCGCAGCCCGAGCCGGCGTCGCCCGCCGCTGCCCCGCCCGATGCCCGGCAGCGCCTGGGCGCTCTGTTCGACGAACTGCTGGGCGAACACACCGCGTCGCTGTTCCAGGCCGTCGAGGAAACACTGGTGCGCCGCGCCTACGAGGCCTGCAACAACAACCAGGTCCACACCGCGCAGCGGCTGGGCGTCACCCGCAACACGCTGCGCACGCTGCTCAAGCGGCACGGCCTGCTGCTCGACCGCCTGACGAGCGAGCTGCACGAACAGGCCAGCGCATATCGGTCTGACAAAACCTTCGTTGCCGCACCCGCCCCCGGCACCTAGCCTTCCACACCATGACCACACCCCATCGCATCACCGTCGTCGTCGGCAACACCGGCGAACGCTCCCGCACGAAGGTGCTCGCGCAGGCCATCGCCGACGCGCTCTCGGCGGCCCTGCCCGTGACGCTGCAGGTGCTGGAGATCGCCAAGCTCGCGCCGCACATCGGCGTGGCCAACGCCCCCCAGGACCTCTCGCCCGAAGGCGCCGCGGCGCTGCGCGCCATCGAGACGGCAGACCTCGTCGTGGCGGTGAGCCCGGTCTACAAGGGCTCGTATTCGGGCCTCTTCAAGCACTTGTTCGACCTGCTGTCGCCGGACGCCCTCGTCGGCCGGCCCGTGCTGCTCGCGGCCAACGGCGGCAGCGACCGCCATGCGCTGGTCGTCGACCATCAGTTGCGGCCGCTGTTCGCGTTCTTCCGCGCATTGACGGTGCCCTCAGCGGTGTACGCCGCGGCATCCGACTTCGACGGCTACGTGCTCGACAGCGAAGCCCTGCGGGCCCGCATCGACGAAGCCGTGTTGCAGGCCCGCCTCCTGCTCGCCGCACGCACGCCCGGGCAGTCGCTGCTGCGCGAAGCCGCCTAGCGCCGCCGCGGCCGTTCGGGCCGTCCAGGCCGCCACGCTCCCCCGTCCGCCGCGCCAGCGGCTGCGCCCGCTGGCCCGCGCCGGCACGGCCTGCAGGTCACGGCCTGCATATACAAGCTCGCTTTGATTCGTTCTGCGTATGCAGGCCGCTGCGTATCGTTCCGTCCACCTTGTTCGACGGACCACGGACCTCATCATGATTCGACGCATACCCTCCTGGCTGGCCGCCGCCGCCATCACCCTGTCGCTGCCTGCCGCCTGGGCGCAAAGCGGCGAGCTGCTGCGCATCGGCTACCAGAAGTCGGCCAGCCTGCTGGCGCTGCAGAAGGCGCAGGGCACGCTGGAGAAGAAGCTCGCGCCCCTGGGCGTGGGCGTGAAGTGGGTGGAGTTCCCGGCCGGCCCGCAACTGCTGGAGGGCCTGAACGTCGGCTCCGTCGACGTCGGCTTCGTGGGGGAGGCGCCGCCGATCTTCGCGCAGGCCGCGGGCGCCGACTTCGTCTACATCGGCAACGACCCCGCCTCGCCGCAGGCCGAGGCCATCGTCGTGCCCAAGGATTCGCCGCTGAAGACCGTGGCCGAGTTGAAGGGCAAGAAGGTCGCGTTCAACAAAGGCAGCAACGTGCACTACCTGCTGGTGCGTGCGCTGGAGAAGGCGGGTTTGAAGTACGCCGACATCCAGCCCGTGTTCCTGCCGCCGGCCGATGCACGCGCCGCGTTCGAGCGCGGCGCGGTCGATGCCTGGGCGATCTGGGATCCGTTCCTGTCCGCGGTCGAGAAGCAGGCCGGCGCGCGCGTGCTCGTCAATGCGCAGGGCATCGTGCCCAACTACGCCTACTACCTGGCCGAGCGCAGCTATGCGCAGAAGAAGCCGCAGGTCATCCAGGCGCTCTTCGCCGACAGCGTGGAGCAGGGCCGCTGGCTGAAGGCCAACATCCAGAAGGCCGCGCAGCTCATCGCGCCGATCCAGGGCCTGGAAGTGGCCGTCGTCGAACAGGCGCTGCAGCGCTACCAGTTCAACGTCGTGCCCGTCACGCCCGCGGTGGCGGCCGAGCAGCAGAAGATCGCCGACACGTTCTTCGAGCTGAAGCTGATCCCGAAGGCGATCCGCATCACCGACGCGCTGCCCGACGCGGCCAAGTAAGCGCACTCCCTCGAGGATCGACATGGCATCGCAACAACCCCTCTTCGCGCGGCGGCGCGCCGTACTCGGTGCGCTGGCCGCCTCGTTTGTCGCCGCCGGGGCCGCCCATGCCCAGGGCTCGCCCGGTGAACTGCGCATCGGCTTCCAGAAGGGCTCCTTCACGCTGGTGCTGCTGAAGAGCCTGGGCCTGCTCGACAAGCACCTGCCGGGCACCCCGGTCCGCTGGGTGGAGTTCCCCGCCGGCCCGCAACTGCTGGAGGCGCTGGCCGTGGGCAGCGTCGAGTTCGGCGCCGTGGGCGATTCACCGCCGGTCTTCGCGCAGGCCGCGGGCAAGGACCTCTTCTACGTCGGCACCGAGCCCGCCAAGCCGCTCGCTTCCGCGCTGCTGGTGAAGCCCGGTTCGGCCATCACCTCGCTGGCCGGCCTGAAGGGCAAGCGCATCGCCGCGCAGAAGGGCTCGAGCGCGCACTACCTGCTGGTGCAGGCCGTGAAGAAGGGCGGCCTGCAGTGGAGCGACATCACCCCGGTCTACCTGCCGCCGGCCGATGCCCGCGCCGCCTTCGAAAAGGGCGCGGTCGACGCCTGGGCCATCTGGGATCCGTACTACGCGGCCGCGGAAGTCGGCGGCAACGTGCGCGTGCTGGCCACGGGCCAGGGGCTGTCGTCGAACACTTCGTTCTACCTCGCCTCCCGCGGCCTCACGCAGCGCGAGGCCGACCTCGCCGCGCTGTTCGCCGCCCTCACCGCCACCGATGCCTGGGCGCAGGCCAACCGCAAGGAAGCCGCGCAGCGCTTCGCCGACTTCGCGGGCCTGGGCCTGGCCACCGTGCACCGCGTGCTCGAACGCCGGCCGCCGTCGCCCGTGGGGCCCCTGACGCCCGCCATCGTGGCCGACCAGCAGCGCGTGGCCGATGCCTTCGCGCAGCTCGGGCTCATCCCCAAGCCCATCCGCGTGGCCGACATCGTCTGGCAGCCGGGCGGCGCCAAGCTGGCGGCGCGCTGACCCCATCCCTCCCCTCTTCGAAGCCTGTTGCGCCATGACGCTCAAGATCCTCTGGTTCATCCCCACGCACGGCGACAGCCGCTACCTCGGCACCGCGCACGGGGGCCGGCAAGCCGACTTCAACTACTTCAAGCAGGTGGCCGTGGCCGCCGACACGCTGGGCTACGAGGGGGTGCTGATTCCCACCGGCAAGTCGTGCGAAGACCCGTGGACCGTGGCTTCGAGCCTGATCGACGCGACGCGGCGGCTGAAGTTTCTGGTGGCGCTGCGGCCGGGGCTGATGACGCCGGTGCAGCAGGCCCGCATTGCCGCCACCTTCGACCGCCTGTCGGGCGGCCGGCTGCTGCTGAACCTGGTGACCGGCGGCGACGCCGAGGAACTGGAAGGCGACGGCCTCTTCCTGTCGCACGCCGACCGCTACAAGCTGTCGCAGGAGTTCCTGGCCATCTGGCGCGAGGTGCTGACGCGCAGCCATGAAGGCACGCCGTTCGACTACCAAGGCGATCACCTGCGCGTGAAGGGCGCCAAGCTGCTCTACCCGCCGGTGCAGGCGCCCTATCCGCCCCTCTTCTTCGGCGGCTCGTCGCCGGAGGCGCACGACCTGGCCGCGCGCCAGCTCGACACCTACCTCACCTGGGGCGAACCGCCGGCGGCGGTGGCGGCCAAGGTGGCCGACATCCGCGAGCGCGCCGCCGCGCTGGGCCGCACCCTCACCTACGGCATCCGGCTGCACGTCATCGTGCGCGAGACCGAGGACGAAGCCTGGGCCGCGGCGCGCGACCTGGTCAAGCACCTCGACCCGGCCACCGTGGCCGCGGCGCAGAAGAAGTTCGCGAGCATGGACAGCGAGGGCCAGCGCCGCATGGCGGCGCTGCACGGCGGGCGCTTCGATCCGGGCGACATCCGCAAGGGGCTGGAGGTGCACCCGCACCTGTGGGCCGGCGTGGGCCTGGTGCGCGGCGGGGCCGGCACCGCGCTGGTGGGCAACCCGCAGCAGGTGGCTTCGCTCATCAAGGAATACGCCGACCTGGGGCTCGAGTACTTCGTGCTCAGCGGCTACCCGCACCTGGAAGAAGCCTACCGCTTTGCCGAGCTGGTCTTCCCGCTGCTGCCGCTGTCGCTGCGCGAGAAGCTGGTGCAGCCCCGGCTCACTGGCCCCTTCGGCGAGATCGTGGCGAACTCCTACGTACCCCAAACCGCTTCGGCGAGCTGACCATGTCCCTGCCCCAACCTTCCGCCGTGGTGCACCGGCTGGCGCCGTGGCTGGTGCCGATACTGATCCTGGCCGCCTGGGAGGCCGCGTCGGCCTTGGGCTGGCTGTCGACGCGCGTGCTGCCCGAGCCGCTGGCCGTGCTGAAGGCCTTCTGGCGGCTCACGGCCTCCGGCGAGATCTGGACCCACGTGGCCGTGAGTACGCAGCGCGCGGCCATCGGCTTCGCGATCGGCGGCGGCCTGGGCCTGCTGCTGGGCCTGCTGACCGGCACCTTCCGCACGGCCGAGACGCTGCTCGACTCGACGCTGCAGATGATCCGCAACATCCCGGCGCTGGCGCTCATTCCGCTGGTGATCCTGTGGTTCGGCATCGACGAGACGGCCAAACTGTTCCTGGTGGCGCTGGGTGTCTTCTTCCCGATCTACCTCAACACCTTCCACGGCATCCGCTCGGTCGACAAGGGCCTCATCGAGATGGCGCGCAGCTACGGCCTGAGCGGCTGGCCGTTGTACAGGCAGGTCATCCTGCCGGGCGCGCTGCCGTCGATCCTGGTGGGCGTGCGCTTCAGCCTGGGGTTGATGTGGGTGCTGCTGATCGTGGCCGAAACCATCTCGGCGCAGGCCGGCATCGGCTATCTCACCATGAACGCCCGCGAGTTCCTGCAGACCGACGTGGTGCTGGTGGGCATCCTGCTCTACGCGGCGCTGGGCAAGCTGGCCGACGTGCTGGCAAAAGGCCTCGAACGCTGGTGGCTGCGCTGGCACCCCGGGTATCAGTAGCCCACCCCCGTAGCGCCTTCGGGTTGCGCGGCATGAATGGAGATCGAGAAGATGAATCACCCGACCACCCTGCAACTCGACGGCGGCGCGCTGCTGGGCAACCGCCCGGCGGTGGCATCCCCCCGCGCCACGGCGCCGCTCGCCCGCGGGCACCATGAGCCTGTGCCGCACGGCCTGGCGCTCGCGCTGCGCGGCATCGGCAAGCAATACGGCGAACGCCCCGTGCTGGATGCGATCGACCTCGACATCGCGCCGGGCGAGTTCGTCGCGATCGTCGGGCGCAGCGGCTGCGGCAAGAGCACGCTGCTGCGGCTGCTGGCGCAGCTGGAGCAGCCGACGCGGGGCCGGATCGCCTCGCCCGACGGGCGCACGCTGGCCGAGCACCGCGACGAGATCCGCATCATGTTCCAGGACGCGCGGCTGCTGCCCTGGAAACGCGTGCTCGGCAACATCGCGCTCGGCCTCGAAGGCCCCGACGCGAAGGACCGGGCCCGCGAGGCGCTGGCCCAGGTGGGGCTGGCGGACCGCGGCCACGAATGGCCGGCCGTGCTGTCGGGCGGCCAGCGGCAGCGGGTGGCGCTGGCGCGTGCGCTCGTCCACCGTCCGCGGCTGCTGCTGCTCGACGAGCCCCTCGGCGCGCTGGACGCGCTGACGCGCATCGAGATGCACCGCCTGATCGAATCGCTCTGGCAGCGCCACGGCTTCACCGCGCTGCTGGTCACGCACGATGTGGCCGAGGCCGTCGCGCTGGCCGACCGCGTGCTGCTGATCGAGGACCACCACGTCTCGCTCGACCAGCGCATCGGGCTGCCCCGCCCGCGCAGCCACGGCTCGGCGGCGTTCGCGCGGCATGAATCGGAGATCCTGCAGCGCGTGCTGCAGCAGCCGGCCGGGGAGGAAGCACCCTCGCCGCAGCCGCTGGTGTTCTCATCCCTGCGGTTTGCGTTGTAGGCCCTGCCTGCCCTGCGGCGCGGCGCTTGACTCGGAAGACGGTTACTCAGAGCGCGTCGAGCGGAATCTTCAGGTAGCGCACGCCGTTGTCCTCGGCCGGCGGAAAGCGGCCGGCCTGGGCGTTCACCTGGATGGCGGGCAGCAGGAGCGCGGGCATGTCCAGGGTGCGGTCGCGTGCGGTGCGCCGCGCCACGAAGTCGTCTTCCGCGATGCCGTCGTGCACATGCACGTTGGCCGCGCGCTGGGCGGCGACGGTGGTGCACCAGGTGGCCTCGCGGTGCGCGGGCGGGTAGTCGTGGCACAGGTGGAGCCGGGTCTCGGCCGGCAGCGCCAGGATGCGGCGGATCGAGCGGAACAGCGTGCGGGCGTCGCCCCCGGGGAAGTCGCAGCGGGCCGAGCCGGCATCGGGCATGAACAGCGTGTCGCCCACGAAGGCGTCGCCGCCCACCACGTAGCAGACGCAGGCCGGCGTGTGGCCGGGCGTGTGCATCACGGTGGCCTGGAGCTCACCGATGGCGAAGCGCTCGCCGTCGGTGAACAGCTGGTCGAAGGGCGTGCCGTCGGTGCCCATGTGCGCGGCATTGAAGATCGGCTTGAACACCTGCTGCACCTGCCGGATGCCCGCGCCGATGGCGATGCGGCCGCCCACCCGGTCCCGCAGGTAGGCCGCGGCGGAGAAGTGGTCGGCGTGCACATGGGTTTCCAGCAGCCAGTCCACCGCCAGCGCCTCGTCGCGCAGGAAGTCCAGCACGCGGTCGGCCGAGCGGGTCGCGCTGCGGCCCGACCGGGGATCGAAGTCGAGCACGCTGTCGATCACCGCCGCGCGGCGGGTGGCCGGGCACCACAACACGTGGGTGGCGGTGCCGGTGCTGCGGTCGAAGAAGCTGTGCACGCGCGCGGCCGGCGGCCGGGCGGATGCGTCGGGAAGGGGCGATGCCATGGGCGGGCAGGTCAGGCGCCGAACAGGGCGGCCGGGAACGCAGCGGGCTCGTCGTCCCGCGCCGGGTCCAGCAGCCGCTCGCAGGCGTCCACCAGGGCCGCGGCCTGCGCATCGTCCATGCCGGGCACGAACGCACGCATGCGGGCCTGCAGCGCGGGCCAGGTATAGGGGTCTTCCGGATCGCCCCGGCGCAGCTCGCGGTAGGCGCTGAGCTGCTGGCCCGAGCGCAGGGTGACCGTCACGCGGCTGGGCCGACGGCCGGGGAAGGCCTGCTGGAACCCCTCGCTGCCGCGCACGGCGATGCGCTCGGCCAGGGCCTTCAGCGCAGGATCCTCCGGTTGCGGCGATTCGGTATCGGCAATGCCGATGCGGCCGCGGGTGAGCAGCACCGCCAGCAGGTAGCGCAGGCTGAAGGCGGCCTCGGCCGGTGCGGCCGGCCAGTGCACGCCGGCGATCTTCAGCGCGTGGCTGAAGATCTCCACCTCCACCGCCGCCACGTCGTCTGCCCGCAGGCCATGGTCCTCGATCAGCGACAGCATGGCGTCCAGCGGCGTGAAGAGCATTGCGCAGGCCGGCCAGGCCTTGATGGTGGCGGTGTGCAACCGCGCGATGTCCCGTGCATCGCCGGCCAGCACCTCCACCGGCCCGTTGCCCGCCAGCAGCGCACGCATGCCGCGCCGCCCGGTGACGAAGGCCGCCGCGCCGGGGAAGCCGGCCTGCGCCGCGAAGGCCGCGGTGAGCCCGTTGCGCACCGCGAAGGCCGGGTGCAGCGCCTTGGCCTCGTGCGCGCCGTCGTCCACCAGCTGCCACAGGCCGGCGGCCTGCGTGGCCGCGATGCCCAGTGCATGGTGGAACGCCGCAGGCCCCAGGCCCAGCGCCACCGCGGCGGACGCCGCGGCCCCCACGCTGCCGGCCGTGGCTGTGGCATGGAACAGCCCGGCATGGCCCGCGCCCATGGCTTCGCCCACACGCAGGGCCACCTCGTAGCCGGCCAGCACCGCCTGCGCCACGCGCCGCTGCGTGAGGCCCAGGCCGGGCGCCAGCGCCAGCGCGGGCGAGACGGCCACCACCCCGGGGTGCAGCATCGCGGCGCGGTGCGCGTCGTCGATCTCGCGCAGGTGGGTGATGCCGGCGTTGGCAAAGCCCGCCGCCATCGGCGAGAGGGTCGTGTGCGGATCGCGCGTCGTGCCGCCGAACACCGGCGCCGTGCCCTCGCCCGGGAACAGCCGGGCCGCCAGCTCGCGCAGCCGGCCCGCAGCCGGCAGGGCCGCCGCCGAGCAGCCCGCGGTGAACCAGTCGAGCAGCGCCTGCGCCAGCCGCTCGCGCGTGGGCGCTGCCAGTGGGCGTTCGATCAGGCCCAGGGTGTGCGCGACCAGCGCCGCTTCGGGCAGGCCGGGGCGCTCCATGCCCGAAGGCGTCGTGGTGGTGGCGGTCATGCGGCAGGCGGCTCGGGGGAATCGAAGGCACGGATCGGCGGCAGCGGCTCGTCGAAGCGCTCCACCTGCACCGTGCCGAGCTGCCCGGCGCAGCCCTGCGCCAGCGACGAGGTGCCGATGTCGCGCGTCAGCACGTTGGGGTTGCCGTGTGCGCACAGCGGGCGGCCCTGGGCGTCCACCGCGGGGTCGTACCAGGCGCCGGTGGGCAGCTGCACCACGTCCTCGCGCAGGTCGGTGCTCAGGTGCGCGCTGGCCAGGCAGGCGCCCACCTCGTTGAAGAGGCGCACGATGTCGCCCTCGCGGATGCCGCGGGCGCGGGCGGCGTTCACATGCATCGTGCACACCTCGCGCCCCTGCCGCTTGGCGGCCTGGCTGTAGGCGCCGAAATCGAGCTGGCTGTGCAGCTTGGTGTGGGGCTGGTTGGCCACCAGCCACAGCGGGTGCGTGGCGTCGGGCGCATGGCGCGGCGGCAGCCAGGCCGGGTGGCCGGGGCAGTCGGCGTAGCCGAAGGCCGCCACCGCGGGCGAGCTGATCTGGATCCTGCCGCTGGGCGTGGCCAGGCGGGCCCCCGCGGGATCGTCGCGGAAGGCGCGCAGCAGGCCGCCGTCGTCGGGCTTCTGCGGCAGCATCAGCTCGCCGCGCTCCCAGAAGGTGTCGAAGTCGGGCGCCTCCAGGTCCATCGCCTGCAGGCCCTGCTGCACACGGGCGTACAGGTGGCGCAGCCACTGCTGCGAACTGCGGCCCTCGCTGAAGGCCTCCAGACCGCCCAGCCGGCGCGCCAGGCTGCAGAAGATGTCGTAGTCGTCCCGGGCCTGGCCGATGGGCGGTGCCACGCGGCGCATGGCGACCAGCATCGGGTCGGTGGGCGTGCCGCCGATGTCCTCGCGCTCCAGCGTCATCGTGCAGGGCAGCACGATGTCGGCGTGGCGCGCGGTGGCCGTCCAGGCGGTTTCGTGCACCACGAAGGTGTCCAGCCGCCGGAAGGCCTCGGCCAGGCGCTGCAGGTCCTGGTGGTGGTGGAAGGGATTGCCGCCGGCCCAGTAGGCCAGCCGGATGTGCGGGTAGTGGCGGCGCTGGCCGTTGTAGTCGAAGGGCTGGCCGGGGTTCAGCAGCATGTCGCTGATGCGGGCCACGGGGATGAAGTCCTTCACCCCGTTGCTGCCCTGCGGCAGCGCAGGCGCCGCCACCGCGTTGTTGCGCTTGCCGTAGTGGGCCAGCGTGCCCAGCGCGTAGTTGTAGCCGCCGCCGGGCAGGCCGATCTGGCCCAGCGCACAGGCCAGCACCGCGCCCATCCACACCGGCTGCTCGCCGTGCTCGGCCCGCTGGAGCGAATGGGCCACCACCACCAGCACCCGCTTGCCCACCAGCGAGCGGGCCAGGGCCTTCAGCGTGTCGGCCGGTATGCCGCACACGCCCGCCGCCCAGTCGCAGCTCTTGGGCACGCCGTCGTCGCGGCCCATCAGGTAGGCCTCGAAGGCCTCCCAGCCATCGCAGTGGCTGGCGATGAAGGCGCGGTCGTGGCGGCCCTCGGCGACGAGCTGGTGCACCATGCCCAGCATCAGCGCGGTGTCGGTGCCGGGCACCACGGGCAGCCAGTCGAAGGCGGCCTCCTCGGGCAGGTCGGTCTTCAGCGGGCTGATGTTGACGAAGCGGCAACCGCGCGCCGCGGCCTGCCGCATGGCATCGCGCTCCACGTGGCGGCTGATGCCGCCCGAGGCCACGCGGGAGTTCTTCAGCGCCATGCCGCCGAACGCCAGCACCACGTCGGTGTGGTCGACGATCTGCTCCCAGGTGACGTTGCGACGCGCCACCTCCTCCATGGTGCCCATGATGTGCGGCAGCATCGGCCCCGAGGCGCCGGCGCTGTAGCTGTTGACCGAGCGCACGTAGCCGCCCAGCACCGTGTTGAGGAAGCGGTGCACCTGGCTCTGCGCATGGTGGAAGCGGCCCGCGCTCGACCAGCCGTAGGAGCCGCCGAACACGGCTTCGGCGCCGTGCGTGTCCTTCACCCGGCGCAGCTCGGCGGCCAGGCGGTCCAGCACCTCGCTCCAGGCCATCGGCACGAAGCCGTCGAGGCCTCGCGTGGCGTCGGGGCCGGGCCCGCGCGCCAGCCACCCGCGCCGCACCATCGGCTGCGTCACCCGCACCGGGTGGCGCAGCGCACTGGGCAGGTTGTCGATGATGGGATTGGGATCGGGGTCGCCGGGATGCGGCTGCACCGTCAGGCGCCCGCCGTCCCAGGCGGCGCGGAACACGCCCCAGTGCGCGCTGTGGGAAAGCATGCCGCTGCTCATTCCATCTTCAGGTTGCCGCGCTCCACCGCGCGCTTGTAGTTGGCCAGGTCCTTCAGCACGAAGTCGCGGAAGGCCGGGCCGGCCAGGCTGCCCTCGCGCGCGCCGTCGCCGCGGTAGACCTTCAGCAGCTCGGGCGATTGCAGGGCCTGCTTCACCGCCTGGCGCAGCTTGTCGACCACCGGCTGGGGCGTGCCCTTGGGCGCCACCAGGCCGTACCACTGCGTCATCACCACGTCGATGCCGGACTCCTTCAGCGTGGGCACGTCGGGCAGGCTGGGCACGCGCTTGTCGCTGCTGACGGCCAGCAGCCGCAGCTTGCCCTGCGTGATCTGCCCCATCAGCGGCGTGTAGGGCGCGAAGAAGCTGTCCACCAGGCCGCCCATCAGGTCCGTCATCACCGGGCCCGAGCCCTTGTACGGGATGTGCAGCACCTCCAGCCCGCCCTGCTGCTTGACCATCTCCATCACGATCTGCGCGGCGCCGCCGGTGCCGGTGGAGGCGTAGGTGAGCTTGTCGCCCTTGGCCTGGGCGATGTAGTCCTGGATGGTCTTGAGCTTGGCATTGTCGGCGCTCACCACGAGGCCGTAAGGCGTCTCGACCAGCTGCGAGATGAAGACGAAGTCGTCGGGCACCTTGTAGGGCATGGTGGGCCGGATGGCCACCGAGCTGGCGAGGTTGCCGCTCATGCCCAGCAGCAGCGTGTAGCCGTCGGGGGCGGCCTGCGTCATCAGCTCGGCCGCGATGTTGCCGCCGGCGCCGGCCTTGTTCTCCACCACGAAGGTGGCGCCGAGCACCTTGCCCAGCTCGTTGGCGATGGCGCGGCCGTAGAGGTCGCCGCCGCCGCCGGGCGGAAAGCCGATCAGCAGCTTGACGGGCTTGTCGGGGTAGGCCGCCAGGGCCGCCGAAGCCAGGCCCGCCAGGCAGGCGGCGGCCAGGGCGCGTGTGCAGCGCCGGAACCAGGATGTGGGAAGCATGCGAACTCCGAGGAGGGCTTCAGGAGGGCGGGCCGCTCAGGCCGCGCCGGTGGCGATGGGCGCGCCGGGCTGCGCGCTCCACTCGCTCCACGAGCCGGGGTACAGCGCCGCGCCGTGCAGGCCGGCCAGCGCCATCGCCAGCAGGTTGTGGCAGGCGGTGACACCCGAGCCGCACTGGCTGATGAGCCCGGTGCCGGGCCGCCCGCCGGTGAGGGCATCGAACTCCTGGCGCAGCTGCGCGGCCGGCTTGAAGCGGCCGTCGGCGCCCAGGTTGTCCCGGAACAGGCGGTTGCGCGCGCCGGGGATGTGCCCGCCGATAGGGTCCAGCGTCTCGTTCTCGCCGCGGAAGCGGTCGGGCGCCCGGGCGTCCAGCACCAGCCGCTCGGGCTGCTCGATGTTGGCCTTGACCTCGTCGAAGCCCACCGTCTGCACCAGCGCCGGCCGCAGGCTGAAGCCGCCGGCCGCGGGCGCGGCAGGCACCTGCGTGCTGAGGGCGCCACCGGCGGCCTGCCACGCGGCCAGGCCGCCGTCGAGCACGGCGGCGGCGCGGTGGCCGGCCCAGCGCAGCATCCACCACAGCCGCGCCGCGTACATGCCGCCGGCGTTGTCGTAGGCCACCACCTGCGTGTCGTCGCCGATGCCCAGGCGCGCCATCGTCCGCGCGAAGTCTTCGCGGGACGGCAGCGGGTGGCGGCCGTTGCGGCCGGTCTTGGGGGCGGACAGGTCGTGCTCCAGGTGCACATGCTGCGCACCGGGGATGTGCCCGCCTTCGTACAGGCGCCGGCCGGCCTCCAGGTCGGTCAGCTCGAAGCTGCAGTCGAGCACCACCGGCGGCGTGGCCGAGCGCAGTGCCTCGGCGAGCTGGCCGGCGGAGACCAGGGTGTCGAACACGGCCGGGCTCGTGGAAGTGGGTTGATCGGTCAAGGCGCGATCTCCTTCAGCAGTTGGGGGGTGACGGCGGCGCGGTAGCGCGCGATGTCGTCGACGATGAACTGGCGGAACTCCTCCATCGGCAGCACCCGCTCGGTGGCGGCATCCTTGCGGATGACGTCGCGCACCTCGGGCGTGGCCAGGGCCCGCGCGAGGTGCTCGGACAGGAGCTTGACGATGGGCTGCGGCGTGCCGGCCGGCGCGACCAGGCCGTACCACTGGGTGACGGGCACGTTGACGCCCAGTTCCTTGAAGGTGGGCACGTCGGGGATGGCCGCGTTGCGCGCCGCGCCGGTCACCGCCAGCAGCCGGATCTGGCCCTGCCGCACCTGCCCGATCAGCGGCGAGGCGGTGGCGAAGAAGCTGTCGACCTGCCCGCCCAGCATGTCGGTGATGGCCGGGCCGGAGCCGCGGTACGGCACGTGCAGCATGTCCACGCCGGCCTCGCGCTTGACCATCTCCATGCCGATGTGCGCGGCGGCGCCGGCCCCGGTGGAAGCGAAGCTGAGCTTGGCCGTCTTGGCCGCGTCGAGCAGCTCACGCGCCGTCTTGAAGCGCGAGTTCTGCGCCACGAACAGGCCGTGCGGCGCCTCCAGGATCAGGCCGATGGGCGTGAAGTCCTCCGGCACCTTGTACGGGATGGCCTGCGGCCGGAAGGCCGGGGCCACGGCGAGGTTGCCGCTCATCGCCAGCAGCAGCGTGTAGCCGTCGGGCTTGGCCTTGGCCACCATGTCGGCCGCGATGTTGCCGCCGGCACCGGTGCGGTTCTCGACGATGACGGTCTGGCCCAGCGTTTTGCCCAGGGCGGTGGCGATCAGGCGGCCGTAGAGGTCGCCGCCGCCGCCGGGCGGGAAGCCCACCACCAGCTTCACCGGCTGCTCGGGGTAGGCGGCGCGTGCGCTGCCCATGGCCGCGCACAGCAGGCCGGCGCCGCACAGCAGCAGGGTGCGCGCCAGCGCGGCGCGGCGAGTCGTCTTCTTCATGAGGGTTGTCTCCTTGGTGATCGAGCGGTGCAGCGTCGGCACCGCCTCGGGGTCAATCCAGCCAGTGCTGCTGCTGGGCCACGACGCGGTCGACGGTGGCGCCGCACTGCCCCAGGTACTGCATCGGGTCGGTGAAGTCGCGGATCTCGGCATCGGTGAGCAGCCCGGCCAGGCCGGCGTGCTGGCGCATCGCATCGGCAAAGCCCAGCTTGGCGGTGATGCCGTGCATCGATGCCTCGTAGATCCACTCGTGCGCGGTCTGCTTGCCCACGCGCTCCGAGAGCTCCAGCATCACCCGCTCCGACAGCAGGTAGCCACGCATGCGGTCGAGGTTGGCGGCCATCACGTCGGCATTCACCTTCAGGCCGGCCAGCAGGTTCTTGGCCTGGAACAGCATCGCGCCGGCCACCATGCAGCACTCGGGCAGCGCCTTCCATTCCATCTTCCAGGCGATGCCGTCGCGCTCGCTCTCCTGCACCATGCCCTCGACCATCATCGCGGCGTTGTAGCGAAGCGGCCGCGACAGGCCGGCCAGGTTTTCGGCCGAGGTGGGGTTGCGCTTGTGCGGCATGGTGGACGAGCCCAGCTTGCCGTCGGAGAAGCCCTCCTCCACCTCGCCGAATTCGTTGCGCTGCATGTTGAAGAGCTCGTTGCCGATCTTCGACAGCGTGGCGCCGATCATCGCCAGCAGGTTGGCGTACTCGGCGAAGCGGTCGCGCGCGGGCGCCCAGCTGATGGCCGGCGTGCCCAGGCCCAGCTTGTCGAGCAGGCGGCGCTCCAGCGCCTCGGCCTGCGGCCCGAGCGATGCCTGGCTGCCCACGGCCCCGGCCAGCATGCCCACCAGCACCCGCGGCGCGGCCTGCTGCAGGCGCTCGTGGTGGCGGCCGATCTCGTCGAGCCACAGCGCGCACTTGTGGCCGAAGGTGATGGGCAGCGCCTGCACGCCGTGCGTGCGGCCGGCCATCGGCACGTCGCGGTGCGCCACCGCCAGGCGCGCCAGCTCGCGGCCCACGGCCTTCAGGTCGCGCAGGGCCACGGCGTGGAACTCCTTGAGCTGCAGCGCCACGCCGGTGTCCACCACGTCCTGCGTGGTGGCGCCGTAGTGAACCCACTCGCCGTTCTCCTTGGAGCAGCGCGCCTGCAGCTGCTTGAGGGCCGGCACGAGCGAGTGCTTGATGCGACGGATCTCGGCCGACATCGCGGCGATGTCGATGTGCTCCACCCGGGCCTGCGCCGCGATCTCGCGCGCGGCGGCCTCGGGGATGATGCCCAGCTCGGCCTGGGCGGCGGCCAGCGCGGCCTCGAAGTCGAGCCACTTCTGGACGCGGTTCTCCTCGCCGAAGATCGTGCGCAGCTCGTCGGTGCCCCACAGGTGCTGGAGCGATTGCATGTCGAAGACGGAAACGGGCATGGGGAAGTCCTGGCGGTTCAGTGGAGGTCCGGCGGCAGCAGCCGCCCGGGGTTGAAGGTGTTGGCGGGGTCGATGGCGCGCTTGATGCGGGCCATCAGCTCCAGCGCCAGCGGCTGCTTGTGCTGCAGCAGCGCGGCCTGCTTCAGGCGGCCGATGCCGTGCTCGGCGGAGATCGAGCCCTGCAGGCGCGCGGTGACGCCGTGCACCACCTCGTGCACCGCTTCTTCCTGCGCGCGGAAGTCGGCCTCGGGCATGCCCTCGGGGGCGCTCTGGTTGTAGTGCAGGTTGCCGTCGCCGACGTGGCCGAAGCACACGATGCGGATGCCCGGGAAGCGCGCACGCAGCGCGGCGCCGGCCGTCTCGATGAACTCGGGGATGCGCGAGACCGCGACCGAGATGTCGTGCTTGATCGAGGCGCCGTGCAGGCGCTGCGCCTCGGGCACGTGCTCGCGCAGCGCCCACAGCTCGTGCGCCTGCCGGCCCGACGCGGCGACCACCGCGTCCAGCACCTCGCCCGCCTCCATGGCATCGCCCAGCACGGCTTCGACGGCCGGGGCCGGGTCCAGCACGGCGGAGGTCTCCGACACGTCGAACAGCACCATCCAGTCGCAGGGCGTGGCCAGCGGATCTCGCATGCCGGGCGTGGCATGGGCCAGCACCTGCGACAGGGCTTCGCGGCCGATCAGCTCGAAGGCCGTCACCCGCTCGCCCACCACCTCCGTGAGCCGCGCCAGCAGGCCCACCGCGGCCTGCGGATCGCGCAGCGCCGCCCAGGCGGTGACCACCTTGCGCGGCGGCGCGAACAGCTTGAAGGTGGCCGCGGTGACGATGCCCAGCGTGCCTTCGCTGCCGATGAAGAGCTGCTTCAGGTCGTAGCCGGTGTTGTCCTTGCGCAGGGCGGTCAGCGCCTGCAGCACCCGGCCGTCGGGCAGCACCACTTCCAGGCCCAGCGTCAGGTCGCGGGTATTGCCGTAGCGCAGCACCTGCTCGCCGCCCGCATTGGTCGACACCACGCCGCCCACGGTCGCGCTGCCCTCGGAGGCGAGCGACAGCGGGAACAGCCGGCCGGCCGCGGCCGCCACCTCCTGCGCCGCCAGCACGGTGCAGCCGGCTTCCAGCGTCATGCTGTTGTCCAGCGGGTCGACCCGCCGGACGGCCGTCATGCGGTCGAGGCTGAGCACCACCTCGGTCCCCGAGTCATCGGGCGTGGAGCCGCCCACCAAGCCGGTGTTGCCGCCCTGCGCGACCAGGGCAATGCGGTGCTCGGCGCAGGCGGCCACCACGCGCGCCACCTCTTCGGTGCTGCCGGGGCGCACCACGGCCAGCGCCGCGCCGGGAAAGTTGCGCCGCCAGTCGGTGGTGTACCGCGCGGTGGCGGCCGGATCGGTCAGCACGTAGGCAGGGCCCACGAGGGAAGCCAGCGCCGGGATGACGGGGTGTTGCACTTGCGGCCGTTTCATTGAATGAACTACAGTTCAATGAATAAAACTGTAGGTGCATGGGCTCCGCACTGTCAAGCAGGAATAACCGCCATAACAATCCGGACCCACGCCGCCGCCCACCCTTGCCGCCCACCATGTCCTCCGACCTCGACGACACCGATCTGCCGCCCACGCCGCCTGCCGGCGTGCTGGAGCGCGGCCTGTCCATCCTCCAGAGCTTCCACGAGGACCGGCTGCGCATGACGCTGCGCGAGCTGGCCGCCTCCACCGGGCTGGACAAGGCCACGCTGCTGCGGCTGCTGGGCGTGCTGGCGAAGGCCCGCATGGTCCACCGGCACGAGGACGGCAGCTATTCGCTCGGGCCGGCGCTGCTGCACATGGGCCTGCTGTACCGCAACACCTTCGAAGTGGGCGCCCGGCTGCAGCCCGCGCTGGACGAGGTGATGCGGCAGACCGGCGAGACGGTCGCCTTCTACATCCGCAGCGGCGACGAGCGCGTGTGCCTGTATCGCCGCAACACCTCGAAGGAGGTTCGCCACCATGTCGAGGTCGGCACGCGCATCCCACTGGCCGACGGCGGCTCGTCGGCCCACGTGCTGCTCGCCTTCACCGGGGGGCAGACGCCGCACCAGGCCGAGATCGACGCGCAGGGCTATGCGATGACCCGCTCGGAGCGCGTGGCCGAGATGGCCTCGGTGGCGCTGCCGGTGTTCGAGGGCGACGGCAGCTTCCTGGGGGCGATGGTGGTGATCGGCCTGGCCTCGCGGCACGACGTGGCCGCGCAGCGCAGGGCGGCCGAGATCGTGCGGGAGCAGCTGGCGCTGCAGGGGTTCTCGGTCCGGGGGGCGGGGGTGTGAAGGAGCGGCCGGCTCATCGCGGCGCACCCGGCCTGAAGCCGGCGGCCCGCCGCGTCAGAAGCTCCCGAACACGCTGCCCAGCGTGATCACCAGCACCAGTGCCGTCATCGGGAACAGCATGGTGACCGCGGCGATGTTCAGGTACGACTGCCGGTGCGTGAGCTTGCAGATCGCCAGCAGCGTGATGATGGCGCCGCAGTGCGGCAACGTGTCCATGCCGCCAGCGGCCAGCACCGCCACGCGGTGCAGCAGATCGGGGGCGATACCGGCCTGCTGCGCCATGCGCACGTAGTCGGCGCCCAGGGCCTCCAGCGCAATGCTGAGGCCGCCCGACGACGAGCCCGTGATGCCCGCCAGGATGTTCATCGCAATGGCCTCGGAGATCAGTGGATTGTTCGGCGAGACGTTCAGCACCGCCTGCTTGATGAGGGCGAAGCCCGCCAGGCTGGCCACCACCGCGCCGTAGCCGACCTCGGACGCCGTGTTGAACAGCGGCAGCATGAAGCCGAACACGCCCTTGTTGACGCTGGCCTTGAGGTCCGCCCAACGGCCCAGGCGCATCAGCACGAGCGCCGTGCAGGCCACCGCCAGCGCGACGACGAGCGACCACAGGCCGGTGCTGGTGGCCGTGTTCAAGGCCGGGAAGGCTTCGCGCATGAAGCCCAGGTCCACGTTCGGGAACACCGCATAGGTGAAGAGCGCGTTGACGCCCACCACCAGCAGCAGCGGCAGCAGCGCCTGCCAGACCGGCATGGCGGCAGCGCCGGCAGCCTCGGCTTCCGGCACGGCGGGTGCGTCCTGCTCGTCATCGTGCCGGCCGTAGCCTTCGCCGGCGCGGCGCGCCACCGCCACGCGCGACTGCAGCCACCACAGGCCGCCGCTGGCCATGATGGCGGCCGCCATCAGCCCCAGGCCCGGCGCCGCGAACGCGTTGGTGCCGAAGTACTTGATCGGGATGGCATTGATGATGGCTGGCGTGCCGGGCAGCGCCGTCATCGTGAAGGTGAACGAGCCCAGCGCGATGGCGGCGGGGATCAACCGCTTGGGGATTTTTGCCGTGCGGAACAGATCCTTGGCGATGGGATACACCGCGAACGCCACCACGAACAGCGACACCCCGCCGTACGTCAGCAGTGCGCAGGCGGCCACGACGACCACCACGGCATGCCGCTGGCCCACCACGCGCACGATCCAGGCCGACAACGTGTGGGCGGCGCCCGAGTCGGCGATCAGTTGTCCGAACAGCGCGCCGAGCAGGAAGACCGGCAGGAAGTTCATCGCATACCCGGCCAGCGCGGGCATGAAGGTGTGGGTGTAGATCGGCAGCAGCAGCGCCAGATCGCCCGACAGCACCACCGCCAGCGCGGCCATCAGCGGCGCCAGCAGCAGCACCGTGACCCCGCGGTAGGCGAAGTACATCAACGACAAGAGCGACACCACGATCGCCAGCATTCCCGCCATGCCCTGTATTCCTTCCTGCATACAAAAGACGCCGGAATTTAGCAGGGGCCAGGGTTTGCACTGATGGCTCAAGGATGCGGGGGCAAGCCTTTCAAGTCAGCGGCACCGCAAACGCAGCGACCGCGCACCGCAGATGCGCTCCCGCATCGGGATCAACGCGCTGCGTGCGATGCCACACGCCGTGGCGGATCAGTACCAGCCGGTTCGGCCGGGCAGCCACGAAGCAGCCGGTGCCTTGGCTGGCCTCGCGGGCCCGTTGCCGGGCTTCGGCCAGCGGGCCGTCGAGCGGCTCGGGTTCCTCGCCATCGTCTTGCCGCGGCATCTGCGGGAAGAACAGCTCACCGCCCCAATCCGGCTCCCATACGGGGTGCGCGTAGAACACGGCGCTGCCCGCATAACGCGAGTCGCCATGTGCGCCGAGCCGGCTGCCCCGGGGCTGCAGGAACACCAGCGCCAGGAGTTCCGCCCAGGGGCGATCGAACAACGAAGACGCGCGCATGCGCTCTTCCATCATCCCCATCAAGCCATCCAGCCCGTCGCCGAGCGGGCGATCGAAGCTGCTCGTGCTGGCCGACACGGCCGGCATCGGACTGGCCAGGCCCCAGAGCTTGTTCCATGCGCCACCCGTCTCGTAACGCAGCTGATGCACGCTGTGCCACACGGCCGCAAACTCGGCGGGCGGCAGCAGATCGTCGACGACCTCGAAGCCGCGGCCCTCCTCTTCGCCGACGCGCATGGTCATGAACACGCGCCGGCCGCGCCGCTCAGAATCCCGGAGGGGGCCTGAACGCACCACGATCGGCAGCCCGTTCGCGGCGGGTGATGTCGAGCAGCCAGGCCCGGTCGGCCTCATCGAGCGCGTACTCGGCCATGACAGCTTCTGCATCCGCATCGAAGTCGCCGCGCAGCCCGGGATCGCTGCGCAAGGTCCGGAAGAATGCTTGGACACGGCTCGATGGCATGGGGGTCTCCGCTGAGTGAGGCGGGCTCAATCTACCCGACGCCGCCGCGCCTTGCAATCAGCTCGTGCCGGACCGGAACGTGTGGCACACGCAACAGGCTCACGCAGCGAGCCTCACGCGAGAAAGCATCGCCCTGCCATCCAACTCGTTCAGGAGGAGATGCTTCATGACGGATCCGCAACACCAGGCTCCGGATGCCACCGCGCCGGCGAAGAAGACCCACTGGCCTGCATGGCTGGCAGTCATCAGCACGACATCCCTGACCGCCGGTGCCGCGCTGCTGGGCTACGGCGTCGCACTGGCCGCGGAGACGATGTTCTCGCTGCCGGCCGGCAGTGCCTTCGATTCAGCGTTCGACCTGCTGACGCTGGCCACCATCGCAGTGCACCAGATCTTCGAGCGCATGGGCCCCAGCCTTGTCGAACCCCGCTTGCTGCTACGGCTCTACGCCGAGCAATGGCACCTCATGGCCATCATGGCGGTGGCCTGGATCGCAGGGACGCTGTTCTTTCGAAAGGCGAGTAGCAAGCCCAGCACGAAATCGAGGCGCGTGGGATGGCGCAAGCCTCCGTCGGAGGCGACTGGCCTGGGGTGGCATGGCCACGCCGTGATGCTGCTGGCCACGGTCTCGGCCCCGCTGGTGGTCATCTTGGCCGCGATCGTCGTCGTGCTGGGATTGGTGACCGTGGCCATGTTGCCGATGATCGGACACGCCGCCGGCAAGAGCTTCTTCCACGAGTGGGTCGTCGCACCCGAGAAGTGCCAGCCGCTGCGGACCCGCCAGCAGCGCCTGGCGCCCCGGCGCCAGCCGGCCGCCACGGCCATGGCAGCGCCCACCGTGCGCTGCGTCAGGGTCGTGAAGGAACAGCACGAGATCGCCCGCGGCCGCGTGATCCTGTCGACCACGCAGGCGCTCATGCTGTTCGATCCAGCCACCGGCAACGCCCGGCGCGTGACGCTGGGCGATGCCACGATCGAAGCGCTCTCGGACTTGGGCAGCACGGCCGCCGCACCGCCCGCTCAGTAGCCCCTCGCCCTGCGCTGCGCATCCAGCAAGTCCTCCAACCGCTCCCCCGCGTCGAACCGCGCCAGGTTGCGCACGAACTTGTCCACCAGCGCCGTCTGCTGTGCCGGCGAGATGGCGCTGGTGTGCGGTGAGAGCCGCACGCGCGGGTGCGTGTAGAACGGGTGGCCGGCGGGCAGCGGCTCGGGCTCGGTGACGTCGAGCGACGCGCTGTCGATGCGGCCGGCGTCGAGCGCGGCGAGCAATGCATCTTGATCCACCAGGCTGCCGCGCGCCACGTTGACGAGGTGCAGCCCCGGCCGGGCATGGGCCAGCGCCGCGGCGTCGACGATGTGGCGCGTCTGCGGCGTGCCGGGCGCGGCCAGCACCACATGGTCGGCCCGGCGGCACGCGCGCAAGTCGGCATCGAGCGTGTCGCCCCACTGGCTGAGGACGGTTCTCACGCCAGCGCGCCTTCGGCGGGCAGGACGCGGAAGTGGTGCGTGCCGTCGCGGCCGAGCTGCTCGACGAGGCCGAACTCCCAGTCCAGGTAGCCCTGCATCGCCTCGCGCGGGGCGTCGGTGCCTTCGTACGGGCGGCGGTAGCGGTCGATGCGCGGCGACGCCAGGTGCGCGTCGCCGGACTCGGTGGGCAAGCCGGCATCGGCCCAGGCGTTGTTGCCCCCTTCGAGCAGCCACACCTCCGCGTCGCGGCCCGCCTGCTGCAGCGCATGCTCCAGATCGGCCACCGCGAACTTCGCCAGCAGGCTGCTGCCGCAGGTGAGCACGTAGCGGCGCGCCGGCGGGATGCGGCCGAGCGCCTCGCGCAGGTCGGCGCGGATCGCCCACCACGCGCCCGGCACGTGGCGCCTGACGTGATTGGCGCTGGTGGTCACGTCGATCACCGTGGTGCCCCCGCCCGCGGCGCCGTCGCCGGTCGCCAGCCAGTCGGCCAGCGTGGCGGGGCTCACGCCGCGCGGCGTGGGCAGCGGCGGCAGCGGTGCCACGTCGGGGCCGGTGACCCGTTCGGCGGGCGAGACGGCCGGTGCATCCAGCAGCCACACCTCCCAGCCCATCTGCGCGAGCCACGAGGCGGTCATCGCCGCGCGCACGCCGCCGCCGCTCGCGTGTTCGTCCTCGTCGGTCAGCACGATGCGCGCGCCGCGCACGGGCACGTGCACGTCGGTCTCCTGCACGAGCTGGCCGCCCGGCGCGCTGCGGAAACCTTCGCGGTGGCCCGCGGCGTACTCCTCCGGCGTGCGCACGTCGAGGCGGTAGGTGGTACGGCCCGCCTCGGCGACAAAGCCCGCCAGCTGGCCGTGGCCCGCACGCCGCACGCCGGCGCGCCGGGCCACGTCGGCAGCGGCCGCCCGCGCCGCCGCCTGCTGCCCGGCCGGCACCTCGGCGGGATAGCGGCGCGATTGGCCGTGATCGAGCTGCTGGCCCGCGAGCAGCCAGCCGATGGTGCCGTTGCGCAGCGCGGCCACGGGATTGGGCAGACCGGCGTTCACGAGCGACTGCGTGCCGATGATGCTGCGCGTACGGCCCGCGCAGTTGACGATCACGCGCGTGGCAGGGTCCGGCGCCAGCGCCCGCGCACGCAGCACCAGCTCGGCGCCCGGCACGCTGGTGGCGGTGGGGATGCTCATGGTCTGGTATTCATCGAAACGGCGGGCGTCGAGCACCACGACGTCGGCCTTGGCGTCGAGCAGCGCCTTCACTTCCTCCGCCGCGAGCGAGGGCGTGTGCCGCTCGGCCTCCACCAGCTCGCCGAACGACTTGCTGGGCACGTTGACGTCGCGGAACAGCTCACCGCCCGCGTCGCGCCAGCCGGCCAGGCCGCCTTCGAGCACGCGCACGCTTGTATAGCCAAGTTGCACCAGCCCGCGCGCCGCGCGCTCGGCACGGCCTTCGCCGTCGTCGTAGACGACGATCTCGGTATCGCGCCGCGGGATGCGGCCGTAGGCCTCCAGTTCCAGCTTCGACAGCGGCAGGTTCGCGGCCCACAGCGGATGCGCCTGGGCAAACGGGTCTTCCTCGCGCACGTCAAGCAGCGCGATCTCGCGGCGTGCGAGCAGCGCGGCGCGCACCTCGGCGGGCGTGGCGAAGGGGATGGGCGTGGGGTCGAGGGTCTGGCTCATGGGTTGCGTGAGGGGGTCGGGCGAAGGATCGGGGAGGAACTTACAGCAGCAGCGGCGAGTAGCCGGAGACGAAGGGCTTGCGGCTGCCGTTCTCCCCATAGGTGGCGCGCTCGACGGTGCCGATGTCGGCGCCGTACACGTGGATGCTGATCGACACGCGATCGTCGAAGGCGTTGTGCACGCGATGGATGTCGCCGATGCGGGGCGACACCGCCTCCACCTGGCCCGGCACGAGGCGCACGGCCTCGCCGCTGGGCACGAGCCGGCCCGGGCCGGCGAAGCGGTAGCCCTGCGAATACTCCGCCCCGCGCAGCATGCCGATGAGGCCCCAGACGGTGTGGTCGTGGATCGGCGTGGCCTGGCCCGGTCCCCACACGAAGCTCACGACCGAGAAGCGGCCGCCCGGGTCGCGGTGCAGCGCGTACTGCCGGTAGCGGTCGCCCGGCCGGGCGAAGGGCTCGGGCAGCCAGTCGTCGTGCGACACCAGCGCACCCAGCATGCGGCCGCCGGTGTCGAGGATCTCTCGCTCGGGCGGACTGCCGTCGAGCAGTGCGGACAGGGCATCGACGAAGGTCCCGAGCCGCGGAACGGCCGTGGGGACCGCAGGATCAGTTTGCATGGACGCTTCCTCCCTTCGTCGGATGCTGCATGAAGTTCGATGGCACCGACACCTTCCCGGTCAAGGTGCGCGCACCGTCGCCGGCGATGTTGCCAGGGCGGCCGGGCCCACGAGCCGCACCCGGCCTCACGGCGGCGCCGTGCCGGCCGTCCGCTCGAACGCGAGGCGCCCGGCGGCCAGCAGGATGCTGTCGTTCTGCGGCGTGTGGATGCGGCTGCACAGCACGTCGCGGTGGTGGCGCTCCAGCGGGTTGCGGCGCGACAGGCCGTGGTTGCCGGTCAGCTCCAGCGCCAGTTCCACCGCGCGGATCGCGTTGGCGGTGACGTTGAACTTGACGAGGCCGCTCTCGGCCGCCGTTGGCGGCGTGCCGGCATCGGCCGCGCGCGCCAGGCCGTCGAGCAGCGCATCGCTGGCCCACAGCCGCGCCTCGATCTCGCCGACCGCCTGCTGCACCCGCGGCAGCGTGGCGAGCGGCGCGCCCAGGCTGCCGGGCGCCCGCTCGCTGAGGAAGTCCAGCAGCCACGCCCGCGCCGAGCGCGCCACGCCGTCGTAGAGCGCGCCCAGCAACACGATCATCCAGGCGTGCTGGTCGGGGTCGGGACCGGCGGCCCAATCGGCCGGCGGGCGGAGGTCCACCGCGTTCTCCGGCGGCAGCGCCACGTCCTCGAACACCACCTCGTGGCTGCCCGAGGCGCGCAGGCCGAGGTGGTCCCAGCTCTCGACCACGCGGATGCCGGGCAGCTCGCGCGGCACCAGGAACACGCCCACGCGCGGCTCGGGCTCGTCGGTACGGCCCCACACGGCCAGCCAGCGCAGCGCGGGGATGCCGGTGGTGTAGAGCTTGTGGCCCGACAGGCGCCAGCCCCGCGGCGTGCGCCGCGCCACCGTGTCCGGCAGCCCGCCGCGCGCCGGCGAGCCCAGCGCCGGCTCCACGCGCAGCGCGTTGGCCAGCGCGCCGTCGGCCACCGCGCTGCGGAACACCGCGTCGCGCTGCGCCGCCGGCCAGCGCGCGTCGGCACGCGACAGCGAGCGGTGGATCAGGTACGTCATCGTCAGCACCAGCGCGGTGGCGGGCTCGCCGCGCGCCACCGCCGCGACGATGCGCCGTGCGCTCGCGAGCGAGGCCCCGCCGCCGCCGTGCGACGTCGGCACCACGGCCGACACGAGCCCGTGGCGATGCAGCTCGAGGAAGTTGCAGAAGGGGAACGAGCCGTCGCGGTCGTGCTGCTCGGCGCCGGCCGCGAAACGCCGTGTCAGCGCCGCCAGGGTGGCGGGTGAATCGTCGAACAGCCCACGCGCCGGCGGCGCCTGGTAGGCAAGGGAAACGCTGCTCATCGTCGGTCGCCCCGGGGCGCGAGAGGTTGGGTCGGGAGGCACAGCGTAGGCGGGCAGCCAGCCCCTGGGAAACATGCAATCCGCACATCGAACCTCGTTTTGATTCTTTGTGGCGCGCATGCACGAGGCGTAGCGTCACCCCCATCGACGAACCTCCGCTGCAGAGACACACACCATCATGACCATCGAGTTCATCGGGATGATCCAGGGCCAGAAGGTCTCGGAGATCCACGCCGCGCAAGGCCCGGCGATCGACCGCGACTACGTGCGCCGCTTCGCGCAGGCCCACGAGGCCGCCGGGTTCGACCGCATCCTCGTGCCACACCATTCCACCGGCCCGAGCGCGACGCTGACCATCGCCTACGCCGCGGCGCACACCGAGCGCGTGCACTACCTGCTGGCGCACCGCCCCGGCTTCACGGCACCCACGCTGGCCGCGCGGCAGATCGCCTCGCTCGACCAGTTCACCGGCGGCCGCCTGGGCGTGCACTTCATCTCAGGCGGGTCGGACGCCGAGCAGCGCCGCGACGGCGACTACCTCGACCACGACCAGCGCTACGAGCGCACCGACGAGTACCTGGCCATCCTGCGCCGGCTGTGGACGAGCGACCAGCCGTTCGACCACGCAGGCCGGCATTACCGCTTCGAGGCCGGCTTCTCGGAGGTGAAGCCGGTGCAGCAACCGCACGTGCCGGTCTTCTTCGGTGGCGCGTCCGAGGTGGCGCTGCAGGTAGCCGGGAAGCACGCCGATGTCTACGCGCTGTGGGGCGAGTCGCTCGACCAGGTGAAGGACATCACCACCCGCGTGCGCGCCGAATCGGCGAAGCACGGCCGCAGCGTGCGCTTCTCGGTGTCGTTCCGTCCCATCCTGGCGGCCACCGAAGGCGCCGCGTGGGACCGCGCCGAGAACATCCTGCAGACCACGCGCCGGATCCGCCAGGACGCCGGCTACAGCCGCGGCGGCCCGCAGCAGAGCGAAGGCGCGCGGCGCCTGCTGGCTGCCGCCGAGAAGGGCACGCGCGTCGACAAGCGGCTGTGGACGGCCATCGCGCAGGAGACCGGCGCCCGCTCCAACAGCACCGCGCTGGTGGGCACGCCCGAGCAGGTGGCCGAGGCGCTGCTCGACTACCACGACCTGGGCGTGACCACCTTCCTGATCCGCGGCTTCGACCCGCTGGAAGACGCCATCGACTACGGCCGCGAGCTGATCCCGCGCACCCGCGCGCTGGTGGCCGAGCGGCTGGCCGCGCGCGAGCAACGCGCCGCCTGACCGCCGGGCCACCTGCCTAGACAACACCCTGACAACGATCAACGGGAGGACCGCATGACGAACCCATTCACCCGCAACGGCGCCGGCCTGACCCGCCGCCACCTGCTGCGCGCCGCCGGCGCGACCGCGGTGGTGGGCCCGGTGGCGGTCGCCGCCACCGGCGCGCTCGCGCAGCCGCGCAAGCTCACGTTCGCGTGGAACGCCAACGCGTTCTGCCTGTCGCCCGTGGTGGCGGCGCAGGAGCTGGGCTACTTCGAGCGCAACGGCGTGGCGGTCGACCTGATCAACTACACCGGCTCGACCGACCAGCTGCTCGAATCGCTGGCCACCGGCAAGGCGGATGCGGCGGTGGGCATGATCCACCGCTGGCTCAAGCCGCTGGAGGCGGGCTTCGACGTCAAGCTGATCGGCAGCTCGCACGGCGGCTGCGTGCGGCTGATCGGCGCCAAGTCCACCGGCGCCACCACGCTGCAGGCGCTGAAGGGCAAGACCATCGGCGTGCCCGACCTCGCCGCGCCGGGCAAGAACTTCTTCTCGATCCTGCTGGCGAAGAACGGCATCGACCCCGACAAGGACGTGACCTGGCGCCAGTACCCGGCCGACCTGCTGGGCGTGGCGGTCGACAAGGGCGAGATCCAGGCCATCGCCGACGGCGACCCGAACCTCTACCTGCTGGAAAAGCGCAAGCCCGGCGTCTACACCGAGATCGCCACCAACCTCACCGGCGAATACAAGGACAAGGTCTGCTGCATCGTTGGCGCCCGCGGCGAGCTGGTGCGCAAGGAGCGCCCGGTCGCCGCCGGCGTGGCCCGCGCGATCGTGCAGGCGTCGGACTACGTGGCCGACAACCCCAACGAGTCGGCCAAGCTCTTCGCCAAGTATTCGCCCAAGGTGCCGGTGGAAGACCTGCGCGCGCTGCTGGGCACGCTGACGCACAAGCACCACCCGGTGGGCGGCGACCTGCTGAAGGAGATCGAGTTCTATGCGCGCGATTTCCGTTCGGTGGGCGTGCTGAAGCAGAGCACCGATCCGGCGCGGCTGGCCAGGCACGTCTACGCCCACGTGCTGGGTTGAGGAGCCCTGCGATGAGCACCCTGCAAGCCCCCCTGCCCCGCGTCGGCGCTGCACGCCGGGCCGCTGCGCGGACACGGTCCGAAGCGCCGCGCTTCTGGTGGCTGGGCCTCGTGGCCGCCATCGCGTGGGCCGCCGTCGGCGTGCTCACGCTGCAGTGGGAGAACCGCGTCGAGGGCTTCACCGACTGGGTCTACACGGCCGAGTTCGGCCGCGCGGCGCTCGGCCTCGCCGGGCTGTTGCTGGCGGTGGCGCTGCTCGCGCCCGCGGCCGGCCGCGGGGGCGACGCGGTGCTGCGCACGCTGCGGCCTTCAGGGCCGTGGATCGTCGCGCTGGCAGCGCTCTTCGGCGCGTGGGAAATGCTCACCGCCAAGCTCGGCTGGCTGCCCACGCCGTTCTTCGCGCCGCCCACCGCGCTGGCCGAGGTCTACCTCGACGACTGGCGGCGGCTGGGCGACAGCACGGTCAACTCCGTCAAGCTGCTGGCCTACGGCGTGGGCTGGGGCGCGGTCACCGGCTTCGTCGTCGGCGTGGCGATGGGCTGGTCGCGGCTGGTGGGCTACTGGGTGCACCCGGTGGTGCGCTTCCTCGGGCCGGTGCCCGCCTCGGCCCTGCTGCCGCTGGCCTTCTTCGTGTTTCCGTCGAGCTACGCGGCCGCGGTGTTCCTGATCGCGCTGGCCACCGGTTTCCCGGTGGCGGTGCTCACCTGGTCGGGCGTGGCCGGCGTCAACCGCCACTACTACGACGTGGCCCGCACGATGGGCGCCTCGGCCACCTTCCTGGTGCTGCGGGTGGCGATCCCCGCGGCGCTGCCGCAGGTGTTCGTCGGCCTCTTCATGGGCCTGGGCGCGGCGTTCTCGATCCTCGTGACGGCCGAGATGATGGGTGTGAAGTCGGGCCTGGGCTGGTACCTCACGTGGGCGCAGGGTTGGGCCTCGTACAGCAACATGTACGCCGCGCTGATCGTGATGGCGGTGGTGTGCTCGGGGCTGATCACGCTGCTGTTCACGGTGCGCGATCGTGTGCTGTCGTGGCAGAAGGGCACGGTGAAATGGTGAGCGCCGTTCCGAACACAGTGGAAGACCGCGGGCGGGCGGCGGACCGGTCGACGCACCCGGCGACCGAGCGGCTCGGAGGGGCAAAGATCGACATCCGCGCCGTCAGCCACCACTTCGACCTGCCTGCGGGCCCGCTGCCCGTGCTCGACCGCGTCGACCTCGTGGTGGCGCCCGGCGAGTTCGTCGCGCTGCTGGGCCCCAGCGGCTGCGGCAAGTCGACGCTGCTGCGGCTGGTGGCCGGGCTCGAACCCGCGGCCGAAGGCGAGCTGCTGCAGGACGGCGAACCCATCACGCGCCCCGATCCGTCGCGCATCGTCGTCTTCCAGGACCCGACGCTCTACCCCTGGCGCACCGTGTGGGACAACGTCGCGCTCGGCCTGCAGGCGCGCGGGCTGCTGAAGACGCAGCGCACCCGGGTCGACGAGGCGCTGGCGCGGGTCGGCCTCACGCAGTTCGCGCAGGCGCATCCGCACCAGCTGTCGGGCGGCATGGCGCAGCGCGTCGCGCTGGCGCGTGCGCTGGTCAACGACCCGCGGTTGCTGGTGCTGGACGAGCCGCTGGGCAAGCTCGATTCGCTGACGCGGCTGACGATGCAGAGCGAACTCGTCGCGCTGTGGCAGCGCGCGGGCTTCTCGGCGCTGCTGGTCACGCACGACGTGGAAGAGGCGCTGTTCATGGCGCAGCGCGTCATCGTGTTCAGCGACCGGCCCGCGCGCATCGTGGCCGACATCGCCAACCCCCTGCCCTACCCGCGCCACCGCGGCCACCCGCGGCTGGCCGCGCTGCGGCACCAGGCGCTGCGGCTGCTCGGGCTGGACGCCACCTGGTAGGCGCGCCTTGGTGAACACGCTGCTCGCGGTCGTCGAGGCCGCGCAGGGCGGCCTGCTCGCGTTGCTGCACGGGCTGGGCCTGGCCGGCACGGTCGACGGCCAGCCGGCCTGGCCCCTGCCCTGGCGCATCGCGGCGGAAACGCTGGCGATGGACGGTGGCCTGGCGCGCCGGTTCTCGCTGGCGCTGGCCGCGGCCGCAGCGGGGCTGCTGCTGCTCGCCGCCGGGCTGCTGTGGCGGCGCAGGCGCTGGCCGCTGGTGACCGCGGCCTTCGCGGCCTGGCTGCTCGCACCGTGGCCGCAACCCGGTCTGGTGCTGACCGCGGCCGTGCCGACCAGCTTCCACCGCTCGCCGACGGCCTTCGACGCCGTGGGCATCGAGCGCGGGATGGCGCTCTACACGAGCCACTGCCTGCGCTGCCACGGCAGCGACGGCCGCGGCGAAGGGCCCGATGCCGCCGCGCTGCCGGTATGGCCGCCGACGCTCGGCGCGGGCCTGCTGTGGAAGCGGGCCGAGGGCGAGCTGTTCTGGCGCGTGAGGCACGGCCTGCAGGACCGGCGGGGCACGCCGACGATGCCGGGCTTCGCCGGCACGCTGAGTGCCGACGACACCTGGGCAGTGCTCGACGCGATGAAGGTGCTCGCGGCCGGCGACGGCGCCCGCCGGCAGGCGAGCTGGCCCTGGCCGGTGCGCGCGCCCGAACTGGACGTGCAGTGTCGCGACGATGGCGGCCAGCGCCCCCGCGCGCTGGCCGCATGGCGGGGCCAGCGCGTGCGGCTGGTGGTCGCCGGCGGTGCGCTGCCGCGGCCGATCGAAGACCCGCGCTTCGTCACCGTCGTGATGGGCCCTGGCGCCGAGGCCGCTGGTGCCGACTGCATCGCGCCGGCACCGGCGGCGGCGCGCGCCTACGGCCGCATCGCCGGCCACCTGCCCGGCGCGCCCGCCACCTTGGCCGGCCTGCAGTTCATCGTCGACCGCGACGGCTGGCTGCGCGCCCTGGGCCGGCCAGGCCAGGCCGACTGGTCGGAGGACGACCTGCTCTGCCGCACCGAGGGGTCCGCCGGCAGCGGTACGGCCGCAGGGCTCGACGGGTTGATCGCCCGCATGGATGCCGAGCCGGTGCGGGCCGTGCGGCAGGGGCTGCCCCACACGCGCTGACACGGCGCTCCCAGTCGTCGCCGCCCCCGCAAGCGCAAAACACGGGGTTTTCCCGAAGCACGCTTGATAACGCTACCAGGAGTGCTAACGTTAACGCTCCTGACGCACCCCCGCGCGGGTCGGAGACCGATACCGCCGCCTTGTCGAGATGAAGACCCTGCTCATCGCCGCGGCCCGCGCGCTGCCCCCCGCCGCCCACACGTCGCCCCCCGCCCGCTGCTCGCCTGCCTGACGGGCGGGCCGCAGCGTCGGCCCTTCCGCACCCTTGGACCCGCCGCCGCACGCACGGCGAAGGCGGGCCTGCGCCCGTTCACCCGGCCATCGCCTTGATGCCATCCCCTTTCAAACTCAACAAGGAGACTCCCGTGAAGACCACCCGACCCTGGCATGTGCTGCCGACGCTCATCGCCTGCGCCACGCTGGCCGCTTGCGGCGGCGACGGCAACGACGCCGTCGACCGCTCTGCCTTCCGGGCCGCCGGCCTGGTGTATGCCGCGCCGCAAACCGGGACGGACGCCGCGGGCCACCCGACGGTGAGCGTCGCCGTCCTCGCCAAGGACGGCGTCAGGACGCTCACCGCGACGGCCGCCTCCGCCGAGGCCGCGGCAGCGATCAGCGCCAAGCTCGTGCCCGGCAACCTGGTGGACTGGGTGGCGGGCACCGAAGCCAACCGGGTCGTGGTGGCGCAGGAGCCGGCACAGACCTTCAACGTCGTGCTGAGCAAGGGCACGTCGACCAACGCACAGTTCGACGTCGCCCGATACGGACCGGAGGTCAGCCGCAACAAGGACGTACCCGGCCCGATGGTCGCGGCCGGCTGGGTCTACGGCAAGACCGACGGCACGATCACGGTCGGCGACGGCAACATCGTGCTGGCCGACCAGGCCGGGCGTGCCTACGACAAGCCGATCAAGCGCTACGAAGAAACCTACAAGATCGCCTCGGACGTCAAGGTCTTCAACGTCAACACCGAGGACTACGCGTCGAGCGCAGCGTCGGACTTCGCCTCCATCCCGGTCACCGCCGACTACGCCTACAGCACCACCTCGCGCCAGGCCGCCTACCTCCTCTTCGACCGCAACCACCAGGAAGCGGACAAGGCGAAGGTCGTCGCCATCTGGTACTTCACGCCGAAGTCCACCAGCGACGGCAAGCCAGTCTGGGACGTGCCGTCGCAGAGCCCGATGCTGGCGGACAAAGGCAACGACCCGGTCTCCGGGCAGCCCTACGTCGCGATCAACGCGACGGGTGTGACCAACGCGCCCTACACGCGGAGCACCGAGCCGTTCGAGATGGTCAAGGACACGATGTACTACGTCGGCGACAACGAGGTCGCGTCCTACCTGTTCCGCGCCGACATGGGCACGCCCAACGACAAGTCGGACGACAAGTTCATCAAGATCGATGCGGGCTGGCCCAACAGCGGCTACCAGTACTGGAAGAACATGGAGCTGCTGGGCCTGGACCCGCGCGCCGTGACCGACATCTGGCTCACCCACGGCCACGGTGACCACTACGGCACCGTCATCGAGCAGATCCGCATGATGGACAACGCGGGCAAGCCCATCAAGCTGTGGGCCTCGAAGGAGGAATCGTCCGGCATCCAGCAGGACCAGCGCGGCAACCTCTGGAACATCGCCGGCGCGCTGCCCGCCTCGGAGACCGAGATCCGTGCGCGCACCACGGACTTCTACAAGTACGACGAGTGGTACGACTACGGCAACGTGCAGATCATGGTGATCTGGGCGCCCGGCCACACGCCAGGCACCACCAACATGCTGTTCCGCGTCAAGAACCCGGTGGACGGCAAGTTCTACACCTTCGGCTACCACGGCGGCTACGGCGTCGGCAGCCTCGCGACGCCGACGGCCACGAGCGGCTGGTTGCGTCTGGCCTTCCAGTCCGGCTTCAGCTATCTGCAGCAGACGCTCGACGTGGACTTCGTGTCGCCCCAGCACACCAACCAGTTCCCCATCGTCGAGGTGTACCAGGCGCTGAAGGCGTACAACCGCGACCCGGCCAACGCCAACAGGCAGCTGACGATGATGGACGCGATGCGCTCCAAGGTCTACGACTCGCCCGCCGTGGCCGGCGCCAACCTGACGAGCGAGTTCTCGAACCAGCTCGAGAAGCGGCGCTCGGTGGTCTCCTACGCGACCAGCGATGCGGCGAACCCTTCCTACAAGAGCATCGAGACCTCGGGGCCGTTCAAGCCGGGCCGTGAGGCCGGCCCCACGGTGACCGCGACGCTGCTCGACGGCGGCAGGATCATCCAGGGCTTCGTCGGCCCGCAGAACAAGAACCCGGCCATCCCGCTGCTGGCCAACGGCATCGTCACGGCGACCGACCAGTTCACCAACGATCCCGCGGGCTACTACGTGCAGGTGTCGGTGCAGGTGCAGGACGGCTACCAGGGCTTCCTGCCGGACAACCTGACGCAGTTCAGCCCCGGCATGAACCGCAGCATCACCTACCGCGGCGGCCCGGTCGAGTCCGTGCACGCCAAGCCGGGCGAGGTGCTGCGCACGCGCCGCCTGGGCTCGCTGGCCGAGGCGCAGGCGATCCTCGCGACGATCTCGCAGGGACGCTCGGTCACGATGACGCTGACCCCGGCCAGCGAGATCGTCGTGCCGGCCGACGTCACGCAGACGTTCCGCTGACGCCATGGAACGGCCATCGGCCCTGCGGAGCCTGCTGGCGGGCGCCGCCCTCGTGGCGGCGTGCGCGGCCCAGGCGCGCGCGGCCGCCCCCGCGACGCTGGAAGCCCTGCAGGCCGGCGCCCAGCGCGGCGACGCCGAGGCCCAGTTCGCGCTGGGCAGCCGCTACGCCACCGGCGAAGGCGTCGCCCTGGACCGCGGCCAGGCCAGGAACCTCTTCATGCAGGCCGCCTTGGCGGGCCATGCCGCCGCCGCTTACACGATGGCGCGCCACCACCGCGGGCTCTCGGGCGAAGCGGTGGACCTGGAGGCGGCCCAGGCCTACCTCCTGCAGGCGGCGAACCGCGGCCACGTCCCGGCGCAGGTGGACCTCGGCTACGTCTATTTCAACGGCAACGCCAAGGTCGCGAAGGACCTGGCCGCCGCCCACCGCTGGTTCAGGGCCGCCGCCGACCAAGGGGCCGTGGCGGCCCAATGCATGCTGGGCGACTTCCACCAGCACGGCTGGGGCGGCGCGGCCAAGGACAGCCGCCAGGCGGTGCGCTGGTACCGCAGCACGGCGAAGGCCGACGCGCCCTGTGCCTCCAATTCGCAGTACGCCCTGTACCGCGCCCACGCCACCGGCCAGGGCGTGCGCAAGGACGTGCGAGCCGCGTTCGAGTGGCTGCAGCAGGCCGCCGAGGCCGGCAACCCGACGGCCCAGCGTGCGCTCGGCCGGGCCTACGCGCGGGGCGAGGGGGTGACCCGCGACCCGGCGCTGGCACGTGTCTGGCTGCGCAAGTCGCGCGAAGGCGTGGCGCCCCACGACGACCATGAGCACGACCTGCCCAGCCTCGCCGGCCCGCTGCTCTTCCAGAAGCTGGCCCCGTTCTCACCCGCCGCGCCGCAGGAGCCCCGCCCATGAACCCCCGGCGCCGATGGGCGTGCACCGCGCTGGCCGCACTGCTCTGCGGGCCCGCGCTTGGCCAGGGCCCCTCCTTCCGCACCATCGGCTGGGACGACTTGCTGCCGAAGGACTGGGACCCCTGGGCCGACTTCAGGCAGGGCGACCTGAAGGGCATCGACATGACGCGGCTCTCCGACGACGACCCGCGTGCGGCTGCGGCGTTGCAGCGGCTGCGCAAGGTCTGGGACGAGGCGCCGCTGAACATGGCGATGGACGGCCAGTCCGTCCGCGTGCCGGGGTATGTCGTGCCGCTCGATCCGGGCGCGCAGGGCCTGCGGGAGCTGCTGCTGGTGCCGCACTACGGCGCCTGCATCCACACCCCGCCCCCGGCGTCGAACCAGATCATCCATGTACGGCTGGACAAGCCGAACAAGTCGTTGAGCACGATGGACACGGTCTGGATCAGCGGCCGCCTGACGGCCCGGCGCGCCACGACCGTGCACGGCAGCAGCGGCTACGCGCTGGAAGGCGTCCGAGTGGAGCGGTACACGGCGACGCAGCGCTAAGGAGCCGGCGCCGCCATGCCCGCAGCCGGCGGCCGGCCGCGGGCTGACATCCCGTGCGCACGGAACATGCCGCGTCTCGCGCGGCAAGGCCTCGAGAAGACGTCATACAAAGCATCCGGACAACTCCGCGTAAACGATCAATGACGCGGCACGCCTGAAAGCTACGATGACGGTAGCGCTACCAACCCCGTGGCGCACGAAGCCTCCGCCACCGCATGGCCGGCGGCGCCCCTTCCCTTCATCGAGGTCCGAATCCCATGTTTCCATTCACGCGCGGCATCACGGTATGGGCGATGGCAGTGTTGAGCACTGCGTCCTGGGCATGCGACGAGCACCTGCCGGTCCGCGGCGGCATCACGGCCTCCGCGAGCGGTGATCGCTCGATCGAGATCACCAACGAAGCGGACGGCAAGTTCCGCATCTACGTCGACGAACACGACATCCCGCTCTCCGTCAAGGCCGCCAAGGCGCAGATCGACATCCAGCGCGACGGCAAGGTCCGCAGCCATCCCATGCAACCCACGGCAGACGGCACCGCCGTCGTGCTCAACGGCGCGCAGATCAAGCACGGCGACATGCTGCGCGTGGTCATCAACCTGCCGAACCGGCAGGCCATCGTCTCGGAGCTCCGCTACACGGGCATGAACCCGATCGCGCAGGCGGTGTCCATGTCGAGCAAGCCGGCAGCCCGGGCCCGCTGAGCCGGGCTGCAACGGGTCGCGTGTACCGCTGATGTCTGGAGGCCGCCATTGGGTTCGTTCAGCATCTGGCATTGGCTCGTCGTGCTGCTGGTGGTCGTCCTGATCTTCGGCACGAAGAAGCTCAGGAACATCGGCGCCGATCTCGGCGGCGCCGTGAAGGGCTTCAAGGAGGGCGTCGGCAGCGGCGCCGAGGCCCGCGACACCAATGCGCAAGGCAGCGCGCCCGCGCAGCCTTCGCCCATCGACACCCCCGGCCATCGTTCCTGAGCTTTGAAGCATCGATGCTTCGCAATAGGCCGCTTTTGCAGCCGAATTTGTTATCGATATCTTTTGATCTGGTGCGCCCTGCCCGATGGGCGAGGCCGCAGATGAGGTGAGCGGCTCAAGGTGAGCCATGAGTCAACTTCGATAGACGTCAATGGAGGATGTATGAGACAAGGGACCGTAGCCCAACTGTTCGTGGCTTCCCTGGCATGCGCGACGTTCGGTTCTCACGCTGCGCCGGTGGTCTTCACCGGCTCGCTGTACGAGACGACCGCCACAGCCATCGCGGATGCCACCGCCGATGTGAAGTCCGGCAGCAGCGACGCCGCGCCGTTGCCGCTGCTGACGAACGCACTGGCCTTCGACGGCAGCAACTACGCCGCAGGAACCGCGATCGCGACGGCTGGCCTGCTGAGCACCACGGCGGAAGCCAGCGGCCTGTCGGGCTTCGCCAGCGCGTCGGGCTCGGGCACCTACACCGGCGAGTTCGCCGGCGGCGGCAACTTCACTTTCCAGTTCAACTACACCAGCGAGAACTTCGGCAGCGCAGGCACCTACGCCGACAGCACCTTGTCGTTCCTGCTGACCAACAGCACCGGCACCCTGGTGAGCACCATCGTTCCCGTCAACGACAACTACAGCTTCTCGCTGTTCATTCCCTCCGGCACCTCCAACACGTTCAGCTTGTCGCTAACGAGCGAAGCCACGGCCTTCGTGGGGGGCGACGCGCTGAACGTGGCGTCCGTGGGCTTCCAGGTGACCGCCGTCCCCGAGCCCACCACGTGGCTGCTCATGCTGGCCGGCATCCTGCTGGTGGCGTTCAAGGCCCGTCCGGCGAGCCGCTGGCGCGACACGCTCGCGGCTTGATGCGAGCCCGCGTGGGACACGCGGCATTCAAAGCTTGATCACAAGACTGTGCGCCAGATCCGGCATGCAGGCATCTCAACGCCCGGTAGGGCATTCAGGAGAAGACAAATGGATCGCAGAGGATTTTTCCAGAAGAGCGGTGGCGCGGCGGCAGTCGCGGCGGCCGGTGCCACGGGGATGCTGGCCTCATCGCCCAGCGTCCACGCCGCCGTCACCAGCGTGCTGGCAGAGAACGCTGCCGGCAACGCGCCTGGGCTGATTCCACGCCCCCTCAAGCTGCACGTGAGCCGCCAGGGTGGCTCGACCACGGACGAATGGGCGAATTACCTGGTCCGCCACGGCGTGAAGCATTGGCTGCCGTCGGTGCCCACCAGCGGCGGCCGCAACTATTGGGTGCCGTCCGATTTCGGTCCTGTCATGGACTTCGCGGCGAAGCACGGCCTGACCGTGGAGTGCGTGACCCTGCCGTTCCTCGGCTCCACGCACATCGACCGCGAACGCAATCCGGCCATCATGATGGCCGACAGCCCGCAGCGCGACCGGGACATCGAAAGCATCCAGCTCTGCATCTCGGCGATGGCCGCCGCCGGCATACCGGCGTTCAAGTACAACATGAGCCTGCTGGGCGTGCTGACCTCGGGCCGGATCCCGGGCCGCGGCAACTCCACCTACCGCGAGTTCGACGCGAGCAAGCTGTCGGATCCGGGCCCGACCCGCGCCGGCATCGTCACCGCCGACTCTTTCTGGGAACGCATCGACTACTTCCTGCAGCGCGTGATGCCCGTCTGCGACCAGTACAAGATCCGGGCGGCCTGCCACCCGCAGGATCCGGGCACGCCGCCCGGCGGCTACCAGGGCGTGCTGGAGAACGTGCTGAGCCAGCCCTACGGCATGGGCCTGTTCAAGTTCCTGTCGCTGTACGAAAGCCCGTACCACGGCCTGAACCTGTGCTGCGGCACGCTGGCCGAGGCGCTCTGGGATCCCGATGCCGAGATCTATGACATCGTCCGCGCGCTGGCTCGCACCAAGCGGGTCTTCAACATCCACCTGCGCAACATCGAAGGTCATCGCGACAACTTCCGCGAAGTGTGGCCGGACGAAGGCGTCATCAACTACCCGAAGCTGATCCAGGTGCTGGCCGAGGAAGGCTTCGAGTACGGCATCGACCCGGACCACATGCCTTCCAGCCCCGACGACAGCGGCAACAGGCAAGGCTTCGCGCAGGGCTTCGGCTACATCGAAGGCGTGATCAAGGCCGTGGACACCTTCTCGCCGCCGTATCCGGTGAAGCCGACCGCGTCGCTGCAGGTCGTGCCGAACGTGCTGAACCTGCGCACGCCGGTCGGCACGGTCAACACCGTGCTGACGGTGGCCGGCAATGCGGACCTGCGCACCTGGGGCATCAGCCAGGTGAACGCCAACGGCGTGAAGGCGCTGTCCTATGCGGTGTCGGGCGACGGCAAGTCGGTGGTGGCCACGTTCCGCAAGGCGGACATCGCCTCCACCGCGACCGGCAACCAGTTCAACATCGTCGGCAGCCTCCGCGGCGCTAAGGGCACGCTGGTCGCCTCGGCCACGGTCACCGCCCTGAGGTAACGGGACGGACGCCCGGCCGGCACGAAGGCCTGCCACGAGCCCCCTCGAGCAGCCTTCCGCCGGCCGGGCGCCGCCAGCGCGGCGCAGCCCTCTTGCACGCCGCGATCTCGACAACGCTAGAGCCCCCTCCATGAAAAAGACCCTCATCGCCGCCGTCTTCGGACTGGCCGCCGCCGCAGCGCAAGCCGCGTGGCCCGACAAGCAGATCACCTTCGTCGTCCCGTTCCCGGCGGGCGGCTCGACCGACTCCATCGCACGCGCCGTGGCGCCGAAGCTGCAGCAGAAGTACGGACAGACCGTCGTCGTCGACAACAAGCCCGGCGCCGGCGGCACCCTGGGCGCCGCGACCGTCAAGCGCGCAGCCCCCGATGGCTACACCGTGCTCGTCTCATCGCTCGGCCCCTACGTCATCGGCCCCCACCTGATCAAGAACGCGGGTTACGACGCACTCAAGGACTTCGACTACATCAGCGTCGCCGTGCAGGCGCCGAACGTGCTGGTCGTTCCCGCCTCGTCACCGCACAAGTCGCTGGCCGACGTCATGAAGTTCATGAAGGCCAACCCGGGCAAGATGAGCTTCGCCTCGGCCGGCAACGGCACGTCCGATCACCTCACCGCCGAACTGTTCTGGCAGGAGACCGGCACACAGGCCATCCACGTGCCCTACAAGGGCGGCGCGCCGGCCATGCAGGATCTGCTGGGTGGCCAGGTCGACATCACGTTCACCAACATCAACATCCTGATGCCCAACATCCGGGCGGGCAAGCTCCGCGCGCTGGCCATCACCAGCGCCAAGCGGTCGCCGCTGCTTCCCGACGTGCCGACGATGGAGGAACTGGGGCACAAGGGCGTGACGGTCTACTCGTGGCAGGCCTTCGCGGCGCCCAAGGGCATCCCGGCCGACGTCAAGTCGAAGCTGCACGCCACCATTGCCGAAGCACTCAACGACCCGCAGACCAGCAAGGGCTTGCTCGACCTCGGCTTCGAGATCGTCGCCAACTCGCCGGAGGAATTCACCGCTTTCCAGGCGGCTGAATTCGCCCGTTGGAAGAAGGTGATCGAGGTCGGAAAGATCACGGCCGACTGAGTCCGCGCCGCGGGGCATCAGCCCGGAAGGCCGCCCGCAGAGGCGGCCTTCTTCATCCCAGAGAAAAAGACGGAGAGAGGAGACCCCGTGGAATCCCATCGCAACTTGGTGGCGCGCGCGCTGCTGGCCATGCCCCTGCTCGGCATGGCGCCTGCCGCCCCTGCCGCCGGCCCTGACGCAACCACCGTCGAAGTGATCGGCGAACGCTTCAACAAGGCACGCAACGGGCTGTCGCCCAAGACCGGCACCAGCCGCTATGTGTTCGATCGCCGGGACATCGAGCAGCTCCCCCGCGGGGAGGAGACGCCCCTGAACCACCTGATGTTGCAGGCGCCGGGCGTGGTGCAGGGCGACCATGGCGGGCTGCACATCCGCGGCGAGATGACCCAGCCGCAGTACCGCATCAACGGAACGATCATTCCTGAAGGCATCGGAGGTTTCGGGCAGGTGTTCGACCTGCGGATCGCACGCCGTGTCGAGTTCATCTCGGGGGCGCTGCCCGCCCAGTACAACTACCGCACCAACATCGTCGACATCGAGACGAAGGACAGCTATGAGGACGGCGGCAAGATCGGCTTCACGGGCGGCAGCCACGGCACGCTGCACCCCGCCGTGGAACTGAGCGGCTCGACCGACAAGCTCACCTACTACGTCACCGGCAGCCACCTGCAAGGCCGCAACGGCATCCTGTTCCCCACCGCCGACCGCCACGCGATCCACAACGACACGAAGCAGGCCAAGGGCTTCGCGATGGTGTCCTACGTGCCGGACCTGCGGTCGCGGTGGAGCGTGATGGCCGGCGTGGCGGAGTCCCGCTTCCAGATCCCCAACGTGCGCGGCGAGACGCCCACCTTCCCACTGGATGGCGTGGCAGACCTTCGCGACGTCGCATCGGCCGACCTGAACGAGACGCAACGGGAAATGACCCGCTACGCCGTGCTCTCCTACGAAGGCAACAACGGCGGCGATCTCGACTACCAGGTCGCGTTCTTCACGCGCGATTCCAAGGTGCTCTTCCGTCCCGATGCGGTGGGCGACCTCCTCTACCGTGGCATCGCCTCCCGCGTCGCGCGCCACAGCCGCGCCGACGGACTGCAGGTCGATGCCAGCCTCCACGCGTCGAAGGCGCACACGGTCCGCGCCGGCTTCTCCTTCAGCCACCAGCGCACCGACAGCGAGAACGACGCCCTGGTGTTCCCCGCCGACGACGACGGCGCGCAGGTGCCGGGCGCGCCGCTGCGCGTGAACGACGGCCGCTCGGTCGCCGCCGATCTGGCCGGCGTCTACCTGCAGGACGAGTGGAAGGCTACCCCGGACCTGACCGTGAACTACGGGCTGCGGTACGACAAGCTCGACGGGCTGACGCGGAACAGCCAGCTCAGCCCGCGGCTGAACGCCGTGTACAGGCTGGGCGGGCGCACGTCGGTGCATGCCGGCTATTCGCGCTTCTTCAATCCGCCCCGGCTCGAACTCATCGGCCCGGACACGATCTCGAAGTTCGCCAACACGACCAATCAGCCCGAGGTGCAGCTCTCGTCGCCGGTGGTGCCGGAGCGCATCCACTACCTCGAGCTGGGGCTGGCACACCAGGCCACGCCGGCACTCCACCTCGGCGTCGACGTGTACGGCAAGTTCGTCCGCAACATGGTCGACTTCGGGCAGTTCGGGCGGGCCCTGGTCACCTCGCCGTACAACTGGTCGAAGGCCCGGGTCTTCGGCCTGGAGTTCACCGCGCAGTACCGATCTGACAACGTCTCGGCCTACCTCAATGCCGCGGTGTCCTGGGCGCGCGGCAAGGGCCTTTCATCCGGGCAATACAACTTCGAACAGGAAGAACTCGACTACATCAACGGCAAGTGGGTCTACATGGACCACGACCAGCGGCTCGCGCTGTCGGGGGGCGTGGCGTACAAGTGGCGGGGCAACGTCCTATCCGCCGATGCCTTCTTCGGCAGCGGCATGCGCAGCACCCCGGAGGGCGGCTCACCCAACTCGGACCACCTGCCTTCGTACCTGCAGACGAACGTCGGCGTGGCGCGGGAAGTCAAGGGCCCGGGGCACAGCCGCATCGGGCTGCGCCTGGCCATCGTCAACCTCTTCGACAAGTCGTACGAGGTCCGCGACGGCACAGGTGTCGGCGTCGGGGCGCCCCAGTTCGGGCCGCGCCGTTCCCTCTACGGCACCCTGAGCGCCAGCTTCTGAGCCGCAGCCACCCCCGGCCCCGCCGCCATCGGGGCGGTCGCGGCCTCGAAGGCGCGCAGCAGGAGCTGGCGGTCCGAGCCGAGCGTGAAGACGCGCTCGCCGCGCGCCATCGCCGCCTGCCACTGCTCACGCGCCGCAGCATGCTCGAGGCTGCTCAGGCGCGTCGCGTAGCGCACCCCCGCCGCCCTCGCCCGCGACGCGAAGTCTTCGAAGATCCGGTCGATCTCCTCATGGTAGCGGTCACCTTCCAGCCCCAGCTCGTGCCACAGGTCGAACCGCCCCAGCACGATCGTGTCGATGCCCGGCACGCCCAGGATCTCGTCGAGGTTGCGAAGCCCCTGGGCGCTCTCGACGAGCAGGCAGACCATCAGCTCGTCGTTGGACCAGCGCACGAAGTCGTGCCAGCCTGCGTTGCGCGGCCGGGCGGCGCGGGCCGTCGGGCACGCGCCCCGCGTACCGCCGTTGTGCCCCGCCTTGAACCGCAGGGCGGCGATGGCCGCCCGCGCCTGGTCGGCGGTGCGGACGTCCGGCACGTAGACGCCCATGGCCCCCGCCTCCACGACGCGGCGCAGCATGGCCGGGCTCTGGTCGGGCACGCGCACCAGGGGGCAGATGCCGCTGGCCTCGGCCGCGCGGATCATCGCCAGCGCCTCGGTGAGGCCGAAGGAGCCATGCTCCAGGTCGATGATCGCGTAGTGGAACCCTGCGGCCGCGGCGATCTCGACCGCGTCCGGGCTGGGCGTCTGGACGAACAGGCCAAGGATGTGCTCGTCGGCCGCGAGCCGCGCCTTCAAGGGATTGGGACGGGGATACATCGGGACCTCAGCGCGGCAGCACGGTGCTCAGCTTGCCGGCGATCTGGCGGAAGCGCTCGATCTCCTCGAGCTGCAGCTTGCGCATCTGCTCGGCGCTGAGGGGGATGCCCTCGGTGCCCTTGGGACGGTAGAGCTGGTCGATCGTCTCGGGCGACGTCATCACGCGGTGGATCGCATCGGCCAGGCGCTCGCGGATCGGCGCGGGCGTGCCGCTGCGCACGTAGAACGCGTTCCAGCTGTACAGCACGTAACCGGGCACGCCGCTTTCGAGCACCGTCGGGATGTCCGGGAAGTCGGGGCTGCGCTTCTCCCCGGTCACGGCCAGGGCGCGCAGCTTGCCGCTGCGAAGCAGCGGCGAGGCGCCACCCAGGTCGACCAGCGCCAGGTCGAGCTGCTGGCCGATGACGTCGTTCAGCACGTTCGACTGGCCCTTGTACGGCACGCTGGTGAACGGGACGCCTGTCGCCTCCCCGAGCCAGGCGACGGCGAGATGCAGCGTCGTCGAGAAGGTGCCCACGTTGAGCGGTGCGGTCGCGGCGCGCCCTTGCTGCTGCACGTCGGCGAAGGTCTTCAGGCGCGATTCGTTCGCGGTGACCAGCACATTCATGTTGCGGCCGTAGCCCAGCAGCGGCACGAAGTCCTTCACCGGGTCGTAGGCCAGGTCCTTGACCAGCACGGCGTTGACGACCGAAGGAGAGATGCCGCCCTGCACCAGGGTGTAGCCGTCGGCCGGCGCGCCCTTGGCAGACAGCATGCCGATGGCCCCGTCGGCGCCCGGCTTGTTCTCGACGTAGATGGACTGGCCGAGGATGGGTGCCAGCTTCTCGCTGAAGTAGCGCGCGGTGGCGTCGGAGCCGCTCCCGCTGCCGAAGGGCACGATGATGCGGATGGGCCGGTTGGGGTAGGCGGCCTGCGCCCACGCCGGGCCGCCTGCCAGGCCGAGCGCCCCCAGGCTCGCGGCCGAGGTCAACCACTGGCGTCGATCGAGGACCATGCTTGTCTCCTTGCGTATTGGATGTGCAGCCAGTGGAGCACGCCCGTGCATCGCCGACCCCTCACGACGAGCGATTCCCGGCTTCCGATTCCACATCCATGGAATGCGCCTGCGGACGGCTCGCTACAGTCGTCGCCATGCCGCGCCCGTGCCGGCGCATCGAAGGAGACAGCAGCGTGCCCGCCTCGACCCGTCTTGCCTTGCGTGAGCGCCTGCGCGCGCCCCAGCCCCTGGTCGTCCCCGGCTGCTACGACGTGCTCAGCGCCCGGCTGATCGAGCAGGCCGGCTTCGAGGCCGTGCTGGTGTCGGGGTTCGGTGTGTCGGCCTCGCTGCTCGGCCTGCCCGATGTGGAGCTGGCCACCGCCAGCGAGATGGCCGGCGTGTGCCGCTCGGTCTGCCGGCGCGTGGCGCGCCCGGTGCTGGCCGATGCGGACAACGGCTATGGCAACGCGCTCAACGTGATGCGCACGGTGGCCGAACTCGAAGCGGCCGGCGTGGCCTCGATCACGCTCGAAGACCAGCGTTCGCCCAAGCGCTGCCCCTTGATCAGTGCCGACGCCGAACTGTTGGACGTGCCGGAGGCGGTCGGCAAGCTGCGGGCCGCACTGGCTGCGCGCAGCGATCCGGCGTTGATGGTCGTTGCCCGCACGGATGCCCGCGAACCACAGGAGGTGCTGCACCGGGCGCGCGCCTACGCCGAAGCGGGCGTCGACGGGTTCAAGCTGATCAGCCCGGCGCTGCGCTCCACCGACCTGCTCGACGCCCTGCGCGCAGAGTTCCCCGCGCTGCCGCTCTTCATCTCCAGCCTCGGCTGGGCCGCCACGCAGGACGCGGCGCTCTTCCACGGCCGCGCGAGCGTGATCACGCATCCCCTGCTGCCGCTCGCCGGCGCGGCCCGGTCGGTGCGCGACAACCTCGAAGCGCTGCGACAGGGGCTGGCCCTGCCCGCCGGCCGTGCGACCACGGGCGAGCTGGAACAGATGCTGGGCATGGACGAGGTGCACCGCCACGAGAGCGCCTTCCTGCCGGTCTGACCGGCACCAAATCTCTGCACCGCATGGACCGCCACGAGGAAGTGAAGAGCGCGGCGCGTGTGCTCACGCTGCTGGAGCTGTTCGAGTCGCGGCAGGTGCCGTTGACGCTGCGCGAGATCGTCGAGCTCACCGGCTTCCCGCAGTCGAGCACCGCCGCGCTGCTGGCCACGCTGATCCGCAAAGGCTATGTTGCACACGACCGGCGCAGCCACGAATACGTCCCGACCGCCCGCGTCGCACAGCTGGGCAGCTGGATCGCCGACGACGGACTGGCCGCCGAGCCGGCGCTGCAGCGTGCGATCGAGCAACTGCACCGCGTGACCGGCGAGACCGCCGTCGCCGCCGTGCGGCGCGGCACCTATGCCCAGTACGTCATCGTCGCGCAGCGGGCGCGGCCGAAGGTCGTGCCGACCGAGCCCGGCGTGCTGCGGCCGGTGTGCTCGTCCGGCACCGGCATCGCGCTGCTCAGCCTCGAAGACGACCAGGCGCTGCGCCGCCTGGTCGCCCGTGCGCAGCGCGAGCGCCGCGGCATCGTCAAGGTCACCACGCTGCCGCGGGTGCGCGAGGCCGTCGAGCAGGTGCGGCGGCACGGCTTCGCGATGTCCCGGCACGGCGTGTTCGACGGTACCGGCATGATCGCCATGCCCCTGCCCTGGCCGGTGCGGGGCCATCCCGTCGCCTTCGGCGTGGGGGGCCCGGTAACGAGGCTGGACGCCAAGATGGCGCTGATCGTGCGTGAACTGCGGCTCGCGGTGCAGGGCGTGCTCGGGCCGATGGACCCTTGAGCGATGCCGCGCCGGCGCCTACGTGCTCGCGCGCTCGACGATCGAGAAACCGATGTCCACCACGGCCTGGCCCGGCGCCTGGCCGTCCGCCCGCGCCACGACCATCTCGGCGGCGATGCGGCCGATGCGCGTGCCATCGATGCGCACCGTCGTGAGCGGGGGTGCGGCATCCGCCGCGACGCTCTGGTCGCCCATGCCGATGATGGCCAGCTTCTTGGGCACGGCCAGCCGGCGCTCGCGCGCCTCGATCGAGGCGCCGAGCGCCAGCATGTCCGAGCTGCAGAAGACGGCGGTCACCTGGGGCGAGCGTGCCAGCAGCTCGGCCAGGCCCGCCCGGCCGGCGCCCATCGTGCTCGGCGCGGGCGTGAAGGCAGGCGCGACGGCGGTGATGCCGAGCGCCTGCGCCCGTTCGGCGAAGGCGTTCACACGCGTCAGGGCGCGCTGGTCGCCCGCGCTCACCATGCCGATGCAGCGGTGGCCGCGCGCATGCAGGTAGTCGACCACCGACGCACCGATCGCCGCATGCGAGAAGCCCACCAGCATGTCCACCGGCGTCGCCGTCAGCTCCCACGCCTCCACGACCGGGATGCCGCTCGCCCGCAGCGCGCGCCGGCCCTCCTCGGAGCGCATGGCGCCGACGAGGATGATGCCGTCGGGGCGGCGCTGGATGATGCCGCGCAGCAGTGCCTCCTCGCGCGTGGCGTCATAGCCGCTCTGGCCGATCATCAACTGGTAGCCGCGCTCGTGCAGTGCCCGGTCCAGCGCCTCGACCATCTCCTGGAACACCGGACCGACCAGCGTGGGCAGGAGCGCCGCCACCAGCCGCGCCCGCGCGCGGCGCAGGCCGCTGGCCATGGCGTTGGGCACGAAGTTCGTGCGTCGGACGACCTCGCGGACCCGCGCGAGCATCTCGGGCGAGACGCGCTCTGGCGTGTTCAGCGCCCGCGAGACGGTCATGGGCGAGACGCCCGCCAGTCGGGCGACGTCGTGCATCGTGAAGGGCTTGGCGCCAGTGTTCACAGCTTCTTACGGTTCGTGTGCGAGATGCAACATTGTCTCCAAGTTGCCGCGCCATTCCAGCGCCCTGCGCGGGCGGGGCGCACGGTGTGGCAGACCCACGTGTCGGACCGGCACATATCGCCCCTCTGGTAGCGATACCTCCTATAGAAAGCGTCGCAGCCCGCGCTGCTCTGAGGCCAACGCTCTGTCCCGCCGTCAGTCATGTACCGGCAGGGCTAACACCTACGAGAACATGGTTGCGCTACCAAATTGTGAGCGTTAACAATCCACCTGAGGGCAGCGGCAACGTGTACGTGGCGCATCTCCCTTCAGAGCCATCACAACGAGGAGCAAGTGAATGATCGACAGCAAGGTTCTCCAACCGCTGGCCCTGGCGGCGCTGGTCGCCATGGGCGCATCAGCGCACGCAGGCTTCGCCACCTACACCACCGAGGCTGACTTCCTGGCCCAGGTGAGCCAGGCCTCGACCGACACGTTCGCCGATCTGGCCGGCGGCGAACTGGCCGCCTCGCTCGCGCGCAGCGCCGGCGCCTACGGCTACACCGTGGCCTCCGCCGGCGGCCTGTACGGCGCGGGCAGCGACGCCGGCCGCTGGCTGTCGAACAACGACCGGCGCGATGCCATTTCCTTCAGCGGCTTCTCCGGCGGCGCCACCGCGATCGGCGGCCTGTTCTTCGGCACCAACGACCTGGGCAGCGTGCTGGCCAACCAGACGCTGCGCATCACCGTCACCGACACCGCCCTCAACGAAAGCACCACGCTGCTGTCGCTCAACTCGGCGACGGCCTTCTTCGGCGTGGTGTCGTCGGCACCCTTGCTGTCGCTGAGCATCGCGGTGGACGAAGGCAACCTGCTGGCGGCGTGGCCGACGATCGGCGGCATCACCGTGGCCGTGCCCGAACCCTCCACCTACGCGCTGATGCTCGCCGGCGTGGGCGCGCTCGCCTGGACCGTCCGCCGCCGCCGCAGCGCCGGCTGAAGCCCGCGGCCGCGCCGACGCACCCCGGCGCCCAGCGGACCGCCGGTCCGTCCCCACCCTCACAGGAGACCTCCATGTGCCCTATGCGATTCCATAGGCTCGCCGCCGCATTGGCGTTCGGCGCGGCCCTGACGGGCGGCGCTGCCGCCCAGACGCCGTCGATTCCCACCTTCCCCAACGCGATCCACGCCGACGTGGCCGAGCACCTCAACCAGGCCCGCATCATCGCCGGCAAGGAGAACCGGCAGCACTTCTACCGCGCCTGCATCTACTCGCAGGTGTACCCCATGTATGCGGCGAGCGCGCAGGCGCCGTACCTGATGCCGCCGATCCAGGTCTTCGACCAGGTCTACTGGGTCGGCCAGGGCGCCATCTCGGCCTGGGTCGTGAAGACCTCGGCCGGCCTGGTGGTCATCGATTCGCTGAACAACGCAAGCCAGGCGCAGACGATCCTCGTGGCAGGCATGGTGAAGCTGGGCCTCAACCCGGCGGACATCAAGTACGTGCTGCTGACCAACGAGAACGCCGACCACATCGGCGGCGCCAAGTACCTGCAGGAGACCTACGGCGCCAAGGTGATGGCCTCGGCGCCGGCCTGGGCCGCAATGGCCTCGGCGGCGGGCGCGCCCATGCAGGACATCGTGCTGTACGACGGCCAGCGCAGCACCATCGGCGACGTGACCTTCGACTTCACGCTGACGCCCGGCGTGACGGCGGGCGCGCTGACGGCGATCTTCCCGGTGAGCGACAAGGGCACCCGGCGCATGGCGGCCTTCCACAGCGGCCTGGCCATCCCCGACAGCGCCGAAGGCAAGATGACGCAGATCGACTCCCTCGCCAAGTTCGCGACGGTGAGCCAGGCCGCGGGCGTCAACGTGCTGATGTCGGCCTACGGCTCGGAGGACCTCAGCGTCTACGGGCACGACCTGCTGCGCCACCGCCGGGCCTTCAGCCGCGCGCCCAAGTCCGCCGCGGACTTCCAGGACCCGCATCCCTACGTGATGGCGGCCAGCGGCCAGTACCAGCGCTTCCTCCAGATCATCTCGGAGTGCACGCGCGTCGCCGCGGCCCGCAACGGCCAGGTGCTGCCGCGGTGAGCGGCCCCTCCCCCGCGCCAGCCCACCCCTCCCAGGAGACCTCGATGAACAACCCGCGATTCCTCCGCGCGCTGATGGTGATGACCATCGGCGCGGCCGCCACCTTCGGCGCGGCGGCGCAGACGATCCCGTCGGTGCCCACCTTCCCCAACGAGCAGAAGGACCTCGTCAACGCCTACCTCAACGGTGCCCGCGAGCTGGCGGGCGGCGACCAGGCACCGGCGTTCCTGCGCCGCTGCATCCTGGCGCAGGCCTATTCGATGTACTCGGGCGACGCCGAGGATCCGTACCTGATGCCGCCGATCCAGGTCTTCGACAACCTCTACTGGGCGGGCGGCGGCGCCGTGTCGGCCTGGGCGGTGAAGACCAGCGAGGGCCTGGTGCTGATCGACGCGCTGAACAACGCGGCGCTGGCCGCCGACGTGTTGGTGGCGGGCTTGCAGAAGCTCGGGCTGAACATGGCCGATGCCAAGTACCTGCTGATCACGCACGAGCACGGCGACCACAACGGCGGCGCCCGCTACCTGCAGCAGACCTACGGCCTCAAGGTGATGGCCACCGAAGCGGCATGGGCCGGCATGACGAGCGCCAACTCCCCGGCCAAGGACATCGTGATCAGCGACGGCGAGGACTTTACCGTCGGCGACACCACCTTCCACTTCGTTGCCACGCCGGGCCACACCAACGGCGCGGTGTCCAGCATCTTCCCGGTGTACGACCACGGCACCAAGCGCATGGCGGGCATGTACGGCGGCTTCGGCATTCCCGGCAACGCGACCAACAAGATGCTGCAGATCGATTCGCTCGCCAAGTTCGCAGCCGTCACGGCAGCGAAGAACGTCGACACGTTGCTCGCCAACCACCAGACGCAGGACTTGAGCCTGTTCAACCACGATCTGCTGCGCCACCGCCGCGCGCTGGTGCCCAACCCGCAGTCGGCCGCCGACATGGCCGACCCGCACCCCTACGTGGTCGGCACCGACGAGTGGCAGCGCTTCCTGAAGGTGCAGTCGATGTGCGTGCGGGCCTCCGCGGCACGCAGCGCCCAGGTGCTGCCGCGCTGAGCACGCGCGACCCATGAGGCCCTTCGCCCGGCGGCTCGCCTTCGCAGCGGCGCTGGCCGCTGCGCTGCCGGCGGCCGCGCACGGGGACCTGTTCCCGCTGCGCGGCGGCCTCGTGGCCTGGTCGAACGAACTCTCGGTCGAGCTCGTCCGGCAGGCTGAAGGCGGGGTGCTGGTGTTCGTGGACGACCACGGCACGCCAGTGCCCCTCCAGGGCGCCACGGGCGCGCTGGACATCACGCGAGGCGACCGCACGGCGACGCTCGCGCTGGCCGCGCTGCCGTCCAACGGGATGGCAGCGCCGGACGTGGCGCTGCAGCCCGGCGACAAGCTGCAGGTCATCGTCAACCTCCCGGATGGGCAGGTGGTGCTGGCGCGGCTCGTCGTTCCTTTTTCTTGAGATGAACCGGAATTTTTGCAGAGGGAGATGAAGATGGACAAGCACTGGACAGCCGGCATCCGCCGGTCGGCCGTGGTGGTGGCCATGGCACTGGCCATGGGCGCCTGCGGCAGCAGCGACGACAACGACGATACCGACGACCTGTATGGCGGGATGGCCATACCGACCGTGGCGATCGACAAGGTCGCGACGGGCACGGTCACCGTCAACGGTGCCGCCCGCAGCTACCGCTACTACCTGCCGTCGAACCTCGACGCGCTGAAGGCGGTCAACCTGAAGAACATCCGCATCGTCGTCTCGTTCCACGACCAGGGGCAGAACGGCGAGGCCAACGCCAGGCAGACGCTCTGGCACGAGCTGGCCGAAGCAAACGGCTTCGTCGTGATCTATCCGGAAGCCGTCAACGGCACCTGGAACACGACCCTCGCCAAGGACGGGCCCGACGAACTGGCCTACATCCAGGCCGCCTGGGCGGACATCCGCAGCAAGTTCAACATCTCCGACACCAATGCGGTGTACCCCACGGGCTTCGGCACCGGGGCCGCGATGGCCCACCAGCTCGCGATGATGGGCCCGGTCATCGGCTACCTGGCGCCCATCAGCGCGGTGGCAGGCATCGACGGCGTGGCCGACCCTGCCGTGTTCACATTGCCGAAGACGGCGTACACCTACCCTGCCACGCCGGGCCCCGTCGTCCGGTCGCCTGACACGCCGTTCGGTGCCTCGCTGCCCGCGACGGCGATGTCGGCATGGATGATCACGACGAAGGCGGGCCTCGACGTCACGCGGCAGGCCGACTACTGGAAAGCGCAGAACGCGGTGGCGGCCGCGGCCACCAGCCGCAGCGACCGGTACTTCCGCACCACGACCCACAAGAACGCCGCCAACGGCTTCCAGGAGGTGCGCGTGTCGTCCGCCAGGTCCGAGCTCTCGGGACGCGACCTGAGCCAGTACCTGTGGAAGAACATGTTCAGCCACGTCATCCGCTTCAAAAACGACGACCGCGTGAACGGCACCCTGGTGCAGACGAAGACGGACCAGGAACTGGGCCTGATCGACAGCACGCACAAGTTCTCAGAGGCCGCACGGGGCGACCGCCGCTTCCTGACCTACCTGCCCACCGGCTACGCCAAGCTGACGGCCGGCAACGGCACGGTGCCGCTGGTGCTCAACTTCCACGGCATCCGCGGCTCGGCGTGGTGGCAGGCGATCAACACCGACTACGTGCCCGCCGCCGAGAAGAACGGCTTCATCGCCGTCTTCCCGCAGGGGCTCGACGCGGTCTTCAGCAGCACCATCAGCACCACGCGGACGGTCAACTACGACGTGCAGTACATCGTCGAGCTGATCGACCACCTGAAGACGAAGTACCGGATCGACAGCTCGCGCATCTTCATCACCGGCGTCTCGGCGGGGGCCGCGTTCACCAACCGCGTGATCGTGGAGTACCCGCAGCTCTTCGCGGGGGCCGCGCCGTGCTACTCGGGCCACTTCTCGGCGACGGTCTACAACAACTACCAGAACTATCCGCAGATCCGCACCGACGTGCCCATGCCCCTGTGGCAATGCCGCGGCGGCACCGAGCCGGACAACTCCTTCCCCGGCGGTGCCGCGGGGCAGGAAGCGTCTCGCCGCTTCTGGCGCGTGGTGGTCAACGGCTACGCCGATGCCGCGAGGGAGGAAGAGGCCGTCCCGACCAGCACCGCCACGCTCGGGCCCGACGCGCGCAAGCACGTCAGGTACTTCACCGGCGGCAAGGCGCACTACGTCTGGCAGACGACGGACTACGTGCCGCACTTCTGGCATCCGGGCGGCCAGGCCGACCTGATGTGGACGCAGATGTTCTCGAAGTACAGGCGCAACGCCGACGGTACGCTCACGTACACGCCGTGACGGCGCGCATAAGGTCATCGGAAAACATTCGTTCTCCGTGAGGCCTGGGCGGCCTAAGGTCCGGTTCGAAACGCGGCGTTCGCCTGCGTCCGGAGCCTGACCCGATGAATGCCGCCCTGTCCCTCCCACCTCGACCGACGCAGGCACGCCCATGACGATCGACGCGACCCGCCGCCAGCTCGCCCTCGGCATGGCTGCGCTGGCCGCCGTGCCGGCCTTCGTGGGCGCCCAAAGCGGCAGCGCGCGGGCCACCGTGCTGAAGGCCGGCGACCAGAAGGGCGGGCTGCGCGCGCTGCTCGAAGCGGCCGACGAGCTGAAGGGGCTGAACTACGAGATCCAGTGGGCCGAGTTCCCGGCCGCCGCGCCGCTGGCCGAAGCGCTCAACGCCGAGGCAGTGGACCTGGGCCCGATCGGCGATGCGCCGCTGATCTTCGCGCTGGCCAACGGGGTGCGCATCAAGGCCTTCGCGGTCAACCGCTCCGATCCGTACGGCACTGCGGTGCTGGTGCGGCCCGATTCGCCGCTGAAGACCGCGGCCGACCTGAAGGGCAGGCGCATCGGCACCAACCGCGGCTCGATCGGGCACTTCATCGCCCTGAAGGCGCTGGCCTCGGCCGGCCTCCAGCCCGACGCCGACACCTTCCGCTTCCTGCCGCCGCCCGACGCCAAGCTGGCGCTGACGCAGGGCGCCATCGACGCCTGGGCCACCTGGGAGCCCTACACCGCCATGGCCGAAACGGCCGGGCAGGCGCGTGTGCTCGTCAGCGGCCGCGGGCTGTCGTCGGGGCTCAGCTTCCTGGCCGCGACCGACAGCGCGCTGGCCCACAAGCGTGCCGCGCTGCAGGACTTCGCGCAGCGCGTGGTGCGGGCGCAGAAGTGGTCCTACCGGCACGTGCCCGAGTTCGCCGCCTCGCTGGCCCGCATCATCGGCATCGCCCCAGACGCGGCGCGGCTGCAGTTCGAGCGGCGCCGTCAGCAGTGGATCGCGGCCGATGCGCAGGTGCTGGCCGACCAGCAGCGCACGGCCGACTTCTTCCTGGAGGCGGGGCTGCTGAAGCAGCGGCTGGACGTGCGGCCGACGTTCGACGGCGGGTTCGTGCCGGCGTGAGCGGTGCCCTGCCCCACCGCAGCGGTGGGGCTGGCACATACCGTGCATGATCGTGCGGCGCCGGCCAGGCCGGCGATCCTTTCACACTGCCGATCCATGACACACACACTCTCTCGCCGCCGCATGGCGCTGGGCACCGCAGCGCTCCTGGCAACCCCCTTCCTCACCGGCTGCGCCGCGCAGCGCGGCCTCGGCGGCGACGGCCGCGCCCTCTCGGTCGGCGCGCTCTTCGCCGGCAAGGTCGACGACCGCGGCTTCATGGAAAGCGGCTGGCGCGGCCTGGAACGCGCCCGCACCGAGCTGGGCGTGCAGACCCGGTTCATCGACAACATCCAGCCGCGCAAGGAGCTGCTGGCGGCCGAACTGACGCGCCTGGCGTCCGGCGGCGCCGGCCTCGTCATCGCGCACGGCGGCCAGAACAACGAAGCCTGCGCCGAGGTGGCCGCGCGGTTCCCCGACACGAAGTTCGTCGTCACGCAGGGCGCGGTGACGGGCGCCAACCTCGCGAGCTACGACGTGCTGCAGGAAGAATCGGCCTACCTCGGCGGCGTGCTGGCCGCGCTGACGACCCGCACCGGCGTGGTCGGGCACATGTCGGGCATCCGCGTGCGGCCGGGCCTGAAGGGCCGTGCGGCCTACGTCGCCGGCGTGCGCGCGACGGACCCGAAGGTGCGCGTGCTGACCAATTTCTCGGGCCACCAGGACGACAACGCGCTGTCCAAGCGCGTCGCGCTGGCGCAGATGGCGCAGGGCGCCGACGTCATCTTCACGATGCTCAACGCCGGGCGCGACGGCGTGACGCAGGCCTGCCGCGAGAAGGGCACGCGCCAGATCGGCAACGTGATCGACTGGGTGACGGTCGACCCTTCGGTGTTCGTGGCCTCGGCCGTGGCCGACGTGAGCATCGGCGTCTACCAGGCGGTGCGTGACGTGCGCGCCGGCACGTTCCCGGCCGGCCAGGTGCGCAAGGTCGGCCTGGCCGACCCGCAGGCGGTGCGGCTCACGATGGCCGCCGACGTACCGGCCGCGGTGAAGGCCCGCATCGAGCAGGTGGCCGACGACATCGCCAAGGGCCGCAGGCACGTGCCCGAGGCCTACGACGGCCCCGAGTTCGCCACGCCGGCCTGAGGTGCGGCGGCGCCGGCGCGCCGCGTGCACCGCGGGCGCGTCTTCACGGCTTCAAGGCCGCCTGCGGCGCGCGCAGCCGCCCACCAGCGCCAGGCCGGCCAGCAGCAGCGAGACGGTGCCGGGCTCCGGCACGGCAGCCACCAGCGGCGTCATCGTGCCGGTGAAGCTGCCGCTGGCCGCGAAGGTCAGGCCGGTGACGAACGCGGTGGCATCGGCGGGATCGAGCCCCGCCTCGAGCTCGATGCCGGTGATGCGGAAGCTGCCGACACCGCCGGGCGCGAAGTCGAAGCGCTCGCCGGCCAGCAGGCTGCCCGCAGCCACCCAGCCGGCGCCGTCCCACAGGTGCAGCTGGTACTGCCCGTCGCCGATCGACGGCAGCAGCACCGAGGCGAAGTTCGGGTCGCCCGCCCCGATCGTGTACTCGTAGCCCACGGCCACCACCGGATCGATGAACGTCGTCGTCTCGTTCGACACGCCGCTGATGTTGAAGCGGAAGGTGTAGGGATCGCTGCCGCCGCCGGTCACGGTCGGCAGGTACACCGGCCCGGCCACCGGCTCGTCGAGCAGCACGAAGTCGAAGTACGAACGCGACCGCGACAGCAGGTTCGACGGCGCCAGGTTGCCGGTGCCGTCGCGGGTGCGGATCAGGCTGATCTCGACCGAGTACCGGGTGTCGTCCTCCAGGCCCCATCCGGTCGGAATGGTGAACTGGCTGGCCGACGACGAGGGCAGGTTGGCGGTGCGGAACAGCGTGGCGACGCCATTCACCCGCTGGTCGAGGTTGTAGAAGTTGAGGCGCACGGCATCGTAGGACTCGCCGGCCGCCGCCGCCCAGCTCAGCGTGGGCGTGCCGGTGCCGCCGATGGCCACGTTGCGGGCGTAGCCCATCAGCGCCGCGCCGGCGATGTCCGGCGTCTGGCGCCGCACCTCGTCGCCGCCGTTGCGGAACACCAGCGTCCAGGCGCTGGACGGCGCCGTTGCGGCCGGCTGCGTCCGTGCGAACTCCGCCCCGCCCACGACAAACGACTGGAACGTCAGCGGGACGGGGGTGCCGTCCAGGTAGTCGGGATTGAAGGCGAACGCCGTCGTGCCGCCGATCGGTTGCACCGGCAGGGCGCTCAGCACCGTGCGCACGCCGGTGCTCAGGCCGGTGGTGGAAGGCCCCCGGTTGTCGAGGTAGTGGGCGACGTCGCCGATCTCCACCGGCACCGCGGCCGCGTGCAGCGGCGGCAGGGCCAGGGCCAGCAAGGTCAGGGCACGGGGGACGGTCATGGGCATCTCCTACAGGCACGGCTTGGCATTCGCGTTCGGGAATGTCACAAAAACCATGCGGGGCGCCCACCCCTAGTTCCCCAGCGCGCAGCGAAGCCGGCCCCGCCCGCCGCAAGGCCCCCGCGCGGTCAGGCCCCTTCGAAGTCGAACCGGCCTTCCGCCGCCGACTGGCCCGCCGGCCGGCGGCTGCTCGGCACCTCGCGCGCCTGCAGCGCTTCGGGCAGCGTGGACTTGTCGCCCATGCGGCCGATGGCGACCACGGCCTCGAACGCATAGCCCTCGGGCACGCCGAGGCTCGCGCGGAGCTTGTCGCGGTCGAAGCCCCCCATGCCATGGGTGTGCCAGCCCAACAGCTGCGCCTGCAGGGCCAGGTGCGCCCAGGCGGCACCGGCATCGAAGCTGTGCGAGTGGTTGTCCTGCGGCTGCGCCTTGCCCGGCGCGGTCACCTGCCGGGCGGAGACCACCGCCACCAGCGCCGAGGCCTGGCCCGCCCACGCCTGGTTGGAAGGCAGCAGGCCGTCGAACAGCGTCTGGAACGCGGGCGTGCCCCTGCGGCCGTAGATGAAGCGCCAGGGCTGGGCGTTGAAGGCCGACGGCGCCCAGCGCGCCGCCTCGAACAGCGTCCACAGGGTGGGTTCATCGATCGCCTCGCCGGTGAAGGCGCGCGGCGACCAGCGCTCGAAGAAGAACGGGGCAATGGGATGTTCGGCGTGCCGGTGGGTGGTCATGCGCTTGCAGGTGGTTGCTGATGTCAACGAATGGCGCAGCCTACCCGAGCGGCGCCGGCCGTGCAGGCGTGGGTGGATTGCGCCCGGGTCAGCCGTGCGCCGCCCAGCGGCGCTTGCCGGCCCGCTTGGCTTCGTAGAGCGCCTCGTCCGCACGGCGCAGCAGATCCGCCAGCGTGACGCCGCCGCTGGGCGCGACCGCGATGCCGACGCTCGCCGACACCGGCTGCCTGACGCCCGGATACGGCTCCGACAGCATGCGGACCAGCTTTTCCGCGACGACGACGGCGCCGTCGGGGCTCGTGTCGCTGAGCAGCACCACGAATTCGTCGCCGCCCAGCCGGGCCGCCACGTCGGCCGAGCGCAGGCTGGCGCTGATGCGCTGCGCAGCCATCTTGAGCACCTGGTCGCCGACGGCGTGCCCATGGTGGTCGTTGACGGCCTTGAAGCCGTCCAGGTCGAGGGCAAGCAGCACGCGGCGGTGGCCGTGACGCAGGTCGTCGGCCAGCTGGCGGTGCGCGAGCGCCTCGAACAGCAGGCGGTTGCTGAGGCCGGTCAGCGCATCGGTGTGCGCGAGGTGCTGCGCGTGGGCCAGCATGTTGGAAGCCTGCTCGAGCACCTCGCCGACCGCGTCCGCCTCCTTCAGGCCGGTGCGCGGCGCGGCCACCGGCTCGCCCCGGCCCAGTGCCAGGGCCGGCCCGATCAGGCGGCGCATCGACGAGTTCAACCGCCGCGCCCAGTACAGCGCGAGCAGCATGCCCAGCCCCATGGCGCAGGCCACGCCGACCGCGGCGATCGACACGGCGCGGTAGAGCTTGGACACCAGGACCGAATGGGGCGCACCGACGGCCACGGTCCAGTCGGACACCATCGAGCGGCTGAACGCGGTGATGACCTCGAAGCCCTCCCGCGTGGCGCTGTCGAACACGCCCTCGCGCCGGGTCGCCAGCGCCTCGGCCAGCTGCGGCACCACCTTCTCGCCGACGAAGCGCTGGTTGTCGAGCGATCGCGCCACGATGGAGCCGGAACCGTCGACGACCACGGCGATCCAGCCCTCCGGCAAAGCCTGCCGGCGCAGCAGCCCGGCCACCCGCCTCGGCGCCAGCCCGACCCCCAGGCTGTAGACCACCCGCCCGTCGCGCCACACCGGGACGGCCAGGCCGATGACCGGCTCCTTGGACAGCGCCCCCACGAAGAGGCCCGTCACCACCGATTCGCCGCCCTCGAAGACCCGTGCGAGCGCGGCGGGCGTGCCGTGCTCCGGCAGGGCTTCGCCATAGGGGCGCAGCGTGTTCAGCAGCTGCCGCCCCCGGCGGTCGACGAGCACGTAGTTGTCGACCAGGCCGATGGCGAGCGCGCGGCTCGCGCGCTCGTGGAAGGCCGCGAGGTCGCCCGCGGCCAGCTCGTGGGAGGTCGACAAGGCCTGCAGCGTGGCATCGATGCGGGCGAGCTCGCGGTCGATCTCCGCGACCGCGCCCTGCGCCAGCAGGAGCTCCTCGCGGTAGAGCCTGTCGCGCTGCAGCCGGTAGTCCTCGAACAGCAGCACGCCCGTGGCGAGCACCGCCGGCAGCATGCAGGCCGCCACCAGCGCCGCCAGCAGCGTGCGCAGCGAGCGCGCCCGCGGTGCGGGCGCGCCGTCAGGCCGCGGCCTCGCCTCAGCCACGTGCCGGCCGCATTGCTTGCCCAGAGACGCAGGACATCGACGTCACCCCAACGGTCGCATTTCGCGGAAGCTGGCATTGTCCGCCAGCGCGGCGCGGCGCCCGACAGGTGGACTTGTCCTACAGCCCGGCGGCCCCGCGGCTGCTACGGTGGCGCAGCGGCCGGCAGGGCCGCGGCCTTCGAGGAGAGAACCCCATGGAAACCCCCGTCCACACGCTGAGCGAGCTGTTCGAGCAGCTCGGACTGCCTTCGGGCGGCGACGAGATCGAGCGCTTCATCGCGTCGCACCGGCCGTTGCCGCCGGGGCAGCTGCTCGCCGACGCGCCCTTCTGGACCCCCGCCCAGGCGCAGTTCCTGCGCGAGGAATGGCGCGACGACGCCGACTGGGTGCCGCTGATCGACCAGCTCAACGAGCGGCTGCACTGAGTAACCGTCTTCGAAGTCAAGCGCCGTGAAGCGAGTGGTTCCAAGGTTGGTTGGTGCGAACCATGGCATTGAGCGTGGTCAGCAGCTTGCGCA
>NZ_JAZIBG010000018.1:0-1076 GCF_036621135.1 Aquincola agrisoli | reverse complement strand
AAGCGGGTGGTGGACTACAACGTGAAGGTGAGGGTGAAGGGCGACGGCACGGGGGTGGACATTGCCAACGTGAAGATGTCGATGAACCCGTTCGACGAGATCGCGGTGGAAGAGGCGGTGCGGCTGAAGGAGAAGGGGGTGGCCAGCGAGGTCATCGCCGTGTCCTGCGGGGTGGCGCAATGCCAGGAGACGCTGCGCACCGCGATGGCCATCGGGGCGGACCGGGCGATCCTGGTGGAGACGTCAGAGGAGCTGCAGCCGCTGGCGGTGGCCAAGCTCTTGAAGGCGCTGGTCGACAAGGAGCAGCCGGGCCTCGTCATCCTGGGCAAGCAGGCCATCGACGACGACTGCAACCAGACCGGGCAGATGCTGGCCGCGCTGGCCGACCTGCCGCAGGGCACCTTCGCCTCCAAAGTGGAGGTGGCGGACGGCAAGGTGTCGGTCACGCGCGAGATCGACGGCGGCCTGGAGACCCTGAGCCTGGCGCTGCCGGCGGTCGTCACCACCGACCTGCGGCTCAACGAGCCGCGCTACGTCACGCTGCCCAACATCATGAAGGCCAAGAAGAAGCCGCTGGAGACGGTGAAGCCGGCGGACCTGGGCGTCGACGTCGCGCCGCGCATCAAGACCCTGAAAGTCGCCGAGCCGCCCAAGCGCTCGGCCGGCATCAAGGTGCCCGACGTCGCCACCCTCGTGGCCAAGCTCAAGACCGAAGCCAAGGTGATCTGACCATGACCGCACTTGTCATTGCCGAACACGACAACGCCACGCTCAAGGGCGCCACCCTCCACACCGTCACCGCCGCGGCGCAGCTCGGCGGCGAAGTCCACGTGCTCGTGGCCGGCCACAACGCGCAGGGCGCGGCCCAGGCCGCGGCCCGGATCGCCGGCGTCACCAAAGTGATCCACGCCGACGCCGAAGGCCTCGCCCACGGCCTGGCCGAGAACGTCGCGGCGCAGGTGCTCGCCCTCGCAGGCAACTACAGCCACCTCGTCTTCCCCGCCACCGCCGGCGGCAAGAACGTCGCGCCGCGCGTGGCCGCCAAGCTCGACGTCGGCCAGGTCAGCGACATCACC
>NZ_JAZIBG010000017.1:0-359003 GCF_036621135.1 Aquincola agrisoli | reverse complement strand
CGAGTTCGAGGACCGATACCATTCCAACCGCGCTGGTCAGGCCGCGATCAACGTCTGACTCAAAGCAACTGGCCTCCGCGAACTCCGGGGCGCTTCAAACAGGCCCTTGGGGATTGCAAGCCCTTGTGGCTCCGCGGCCGGCTCAACATCCTTTACAGCTAAAGTTCAGCTCGCTGCACGCCTCCTCCTGGAGCGACCACAGCACGGCGCAGCATTCGCAGCCCGTGGGGTGAGTTGTGGGGTGTTTGGGATGGCTGAGAGGCAAATCATTTTCTTCGACAAGCACTTAGCGTCGATTTCGACATTCAGGTGCAGAACATCGAGTGAGGGTTCAGGGGGTCTCGCGGACGCGGGCGGCAAGGAACTCGCCCGCAAGCGGGCGTTTTCACGCGACGACCGCCGCTGGGATGCTGATTACCGATCAGTCATTTTTTGCTTGACCTCCAACCGGTCAGCGCCAAAAATGACCGAAAGGTAACTTCAAGCGCCTGCCATGCCGCCGTCGGCCCAAGACTTACCGCTCGGTCACTCTACCGGCTCAGAGACGCCGATCCGTTCCTCCGTGGAGTTGGGCGCCGTGATCCGTGAGCAGCGGAAGCGGCTGGCCCTGAAGCAACTCGACTTGGCGGGCCTGGGCAATACCGGCAACCGCTTCATCGTGGACCTGGAGAACGGCAAGCCGACGGTGCAACTGCAGAAGGTGCTGGACCTCATGGACCTGCTGGGCCTGGAGGTGGTGGTGCGCACCAAGGCCTCTCGTTCGATCTCCTCGCTGTGAGGCGCGGTTGATGCAGCCACGGCCTGACCGGCTGGATGTCTACTACGGCAGCGACCTGGTCGGCGCCGTGCACGACAGCGCGCCGCTGGCCTTCGAGTACGCACCCGGCTGGCTGAGTGGCGCGCGGCGCATGTCGCTGGCCGCCATCCAACTGCAGCCTGGCCGGCAGGCCACGCCCGAGGTGCAGGCCTTCTTCGAGAACCTGCTGCCCGAGGGCGAACTGCGCGACTACCTGGCCGCCCAGCGCAAGGCGTCCACGCTCTTCTCGCTGCTGCGGGAGGTGGCTGGCGACACTGCGGGCGCCTTTGTGCTGGTGGCACCCGGGCAGATGCCGGAACCGCCCCGCTACGAAGCGACGACCTGGGAGGCCATCGCCGCGATCCTGGCCAAGCGGTCGGCTTCCGCGATCGACATCCACGAGCAAGGCGCCCGCATCTCGCTGGCGGGGGCGCAGGACAAGACCAGCATCGCGCTGTTCGACGACGGCGTGCCCCGGCTGCCAAAGGGCACCTCCCCCTCGACCCACATCCTCAAGCCCAACATCCGCCGCCTGGCCAAGGTCTGGCACTCCGCAGCAAACGAGGCCATCGTGATGCGCGCCGCCGCGCTGGCTGGCCTGCCGACGGCCGAGGTCTTCTACGAACCGCAAACCGAAGCCTGCGTCGTGCGCCGCTTCGACCGCCAGCTCCGCCCCGACGGCACGCTGGCGCGGCTGGTGCAGTACGACCTGTGCCAGTTGGCCGGTACCGTGTCGGACCGCAAGTACGAGAAGGAAGGCGGCCCGGGCCTCGCCACCTGCGCCGAACTGATCCGCCGCTACAGCGCGCAGCCCGCCGTCGACCTGCGCCACCTGGTGCGCTGGGTGTTCTTCAACCTGTACGTCGGCAACAACGACAGCCACGCCAAGAACCTGTCGATCTACAGCGTGCCCGGCCAGGGGGTGACACTGACGCCGTTCTACGACCTGATGTGCACGTGGCTGTACCCGGGCCTGTCGCCCGAGTTCGCGTTGGCGATCGGCGGCGAGGTCAGGCCGGGCGAGATGGGGGCCGAGCACCTGGCGCTGATGGCCAGGCAACTGGGCATGCAACCGCGGTTCCTGGCTCAGCAGGCGCGCGACATGGCCGGCCGCGTGCCCACAGCCATCGACCAGGCCACGCGCGAGATCGCACCCTCACTCACAACGCCATCGGCACGCACGCTGGCAGAGCGGCTCGGGCGATTCGTGTCGTCCACCACCAGGAGCTGGCAGCGCGCCTGACCGCGTGACGACACCCAATCGCCTTCGTGTCTCGCGTCCTCGTCGCCGGTCCATGCCCTGGCGGCGATCGCGCTGCTACACGGCCAGCATCCAGGCGCCCATTCCGATCATGAGCAGGTTCTCGGTCAGCGACACGAACCCGAGCGGCACCGAACCAGCGCCACCGACGCATGCGCATTTCAACTCGCGCCGATCGACGTAGACCGCCTTGAACACCGAGACCGCACCGACGGTGCCGACGAAGAGCGCCAGCGGCGCGGCCAGCGACGTCGCGACCCCAGCCAGCATCAGGGCACCTGCGCCGAACTCCGCCCATGGGTAGACGTAGGCGTAGCGCACCACGCGCCGGGCGAGCAGGTCGTAGTTGAGAAACATCGTCGAGAAGCGCTCGATGTCCTGGAGCTTCAGCATGGCCAGCAGGCACATCGTGGTCGCGATGAACCACCTCAGCAGCGCGGGCGTGTCGTCGGTCCGTTGCATCGCCCAGGCGAATGCGAGGGTGAGCGTGGCCGCCACGCCGAAGACCACGACCACAGGCACGTAGGAGGTATCGTCCGCGGCACGGACGTGCTGGCCGAAGTGGCGACGCAGCTCGTCCCACCCGCCGATGCGCCGGCCGCCGATGAAGGTTTGCGGCGTCGACTCGACCTGCCAGCGTGCCTTGAGCGCCTCCTGTTCATCCCGCGTCCGGATCCATCGATCGTCGATTGCAAAACCTCGGCGCTTCAGCAGGTCCACCGACTTCAGGCCGAAAGGGCAGACGTGCTCGGGCATGACCATGCGGTAGACGACCGCGACGCGATCCGTGGCCGACGCCGTCTCGGGCGGCGGGGGCGCGCTCGAAGTGCCAGGCGCGTCGAGGGCGTGGTCGGGGTTGATCGTGGCCGTCATCTTCGGGTCCCGTTTGGCGGACTGGCGTTGGCGTACCGCCGGCAACGCGCATGCCCGTCGACGCAACGCCCCTGGCGCGCAGGCGCGCATGCGACAACCTCGCGATCCGCCCAACATCCGCCGCCGGCCGTTCCGCCGGCTCAGGGCCGGCCCGTCAGTTGGAGGCGTCCAGCTCGAACGTGTCGCCGCCGTCGATCAGGCGCAGGAACACCCGGGCCTTCTGGCGCAGCGAGCCGTCCGTCTCCACCTGCACGCATTCCGATTCGACCCCGCTGCCGTCGGTGTAGGTCGTGCTGAGGCAGAAGTACGCCCTGCCGCCCACCGCGTCCAGCGACCAGTTGGTGCGGCTGCCGCCCGTGGGAATGACGCTGCTGCAGCCCGTGTAGTCCACGGTCCGGAAGTACTCGCCGTTGTCGCCGGCGCGTGCCGCCGTGGGCAGGGTGTCGACGGTGTGCGTGATCACGCTGCAGTTGTTGTCCTCGTCGAGCGTGCCCGCCAGCTTGCCCGTCGTGCGGTTGTAGTAGACCGACGTGCTCGCCGACAGCCGTTCGCCCCCGCCTTCGACCGTGAGGACCTGCGTGGTGCGGTCGAGCAACTCGCCGGTCTTGGGGAAGTTCTGGCGCGCCCCGGGCGTCGAGCTCAGCGCCACGGTGTAGTTGACGCCGTTGCTGGCACGCCCCGCCAGCCCCGTCCACGAGCCGCCCTGCGTCAGCAGGTTGGCCATCGCCGCCCGCACGTTGTAGGTGTCCGCCGACGGGTTGCCGCCGGCCTCGTCGTCGCTGCCGCCGCCGCAGCCTGCCAGCAGCCCGGCGGCCACCGCGAGGGCCACCGCGAGGTGGCTCAGAGCCCAGTACTTCTTCATTCACTGCTCTCCTGGCTTGGAGCGGTGAACTTTACCTGCGTGCGCCCGCCCCGCCGCGGGCTCGGGGCATCCCGGACGGCCCGGACGCTCACCGGCACGCCGGCGGCGGCAGAATGCGCCGCTCACACCGCTGCCTTCCCTGCCGATGCCTTCATCCGCCAGCGCCCTCGCGCCCGCCGCATGCTGACCGCCGCCCTGCGCCGCCGCTGGCCCTGGCACGTGCCGGCGCATGGCGTCAACGGCATCAGCGTGGCGATGGGCGTGCTGCTGGTCCAGCTCGTCAGCGGGCTGCTGGGCGGGCCGGCCGCCGCGTTCACCGCCTCCGGCGGCGCCATCTTCGCCAGCCTGGCCGACACGCCCAACCCGCCGCGCCGCACCTGGCGGCGCGTGGGCACGGCGGCGGCGGCCGGCTTCGTCTCCAGCGTGCTGGTGATGATGCTGCGCACGCATGATCTGGCGCTCGGCGGGCTCGTCACGGTGCTGGCCTTCGTGTCCAGCCTCATGCTCGCCTGGGGCGTGCGCGCGGGCCCCATCTCCTTCGTGCCGATGCTGGCCGTCGTCTTCACGATGGCCGCTCCGCCGCTGCCCGGCTGGATGCAGCAGGCCGAGCACGCGGGGTGGACGGCGTTCGGCAGCGGCCTCTACCTGGCGTGGTCGGTGCTCGCCGCGCGGGTGCTGCAGCCGCGCTACCGCGGGCTGGCGCTGGCCGGCGTGCTGGAAGCCACGGCGGCGCTGCTGCGGTCGCGTTCGGCGCTGCTGCTGCAGGACCGCATGCGCCCCGAGGGCGCGCCGCCGCTGCAGGACTGGATGGCGCGCCAGGTGCTGCTCGACGAGCGCCTGCAGACCGCGCGCGACCTGCTCTTCGAGGCCGCCGACGCCCCCGATGCGCCGCGCCGCATCGCGGTGCTGCTGCTGGCCATCGACCTGCGCGACACGCTGCTCGGCAGCGAACTCGACCTCGACCTGCTCGGCCATGATGCGCCGGCCGAGCGCCTGCGCAGCCAGCTCGCCGCCACCGTCGATGCCGCCGCCGGCGCCCTCGACCGCATGGCGTTGGCACTGCAGCTCGGCCTGCCCGGCGATGCGCCCTCCGTGATGCACCGCCCCGCGCTGACCGACGCGGTCGAGCAGTTCGGCGCCGAGCCTTCGCGCAGGGCGCTGGCCACCGCGCTGCTCGACCGCTCGCGCCACATCGCGGACGACCTGGGGCGCATGCAGGCCGCGCTGGCCGGCATCGACGTGCCCAAGCCGCTGAGCCCCGAGGAGCTGCGCTTCTTCGTGTCGCCCGAAGGCTGGCCGCTCGCGGCGCTGAAGCTGCACCTGCGCATGAGTTCACCCATCCTGCGGCATGCCATCCGCAGCGCGGTGGCGCTGGGGGCCGCGTACTTCCTGGCGCTGGCGCTGCCGTGGGCCTCGCATCCGCACTGGCTGGTGCTCAGCGTCGCGGTGGTGCTGCGCGGCAACCTCGACCAGACGCTGTCGCGGCGCGATGCGCGGGTGGCCGGCACCGTGCTGGGCTGCCTGCTGGTGCTGCTGCTGTCGCTGGTGCATGCGCCGCTGCTGTCGAGCCTGGTGTTCCTGGTGGCGGCGGGCACGGCGCACGCCTTCGTCAACGTGCGCTACCTCGTCACGGCCACGGCGGCCACGGTGATGGCGCTGGTGCAGGCGCACCTGGCCGATCCGAGCGGCGGCTTCGGCGTCGGCGAGCGGCTGGCCGACACCGTGCTGGGCGCGCTGCTGGCCTGGGGCTTCAGCTACGTGCTGCCGGCCTGGGAGCGGCGCGGCCTGGGCCGCCTGGTCGACCGCGTGCAGGCCAGCCTGCGTGCGCTGGTGCGCGAGGCGCTGCGCTGGCCCGAGCCGGGCGAGCGCGACGTCGCGCTGCGCCTGGCCCGGCGGGAGGTCTACGAGGCCATCGGCGGCATCGCGGCGAGCGCGCAGCGCACCCGCGCCGAGCCGCAGAGCGTGCAGGTGCCGCTGTACGCGATGGCGACGCTGCTCACGCAGTGCCACGTGCTGCTGGCGCAACTCGCCGCCGTGCGCACCATGCTGACGCGCCGGGCCGATCGGCTCGACCGCGCGGCGTCGGAGGAGGCCTTGCGCACGGCCGCGGCGGACATCGACCGCCTGCTGGACGCGGCCGATCCGCAGTCCGCGGCACCCGAGCCGCAGAGCGGCGACACGGTCCAGGGCGTCGGCGAACTCCGGCTCCCGCCCCTCACCGTCAATGAGCCGCTGCTGCCCTGGCTGCAGCGCAGGCTGCGGCTCGCCAGGCAGGGCGCGGCGCGCGTGGCGGCGGCGGCGGGGGCGGTCAGGGCGGCGCAGCGGCGGCGATAGCTGGAGCGGCACGAGGCTGCACCGCCCTGGCTTGCCGGGAACGCCGGCGGGCGCCGCGATGCGGCGTTACGCCGTCTCGGGCAACTGCCCCGCGGCCGATGCCAAGACCGGTGCCGCCGGCAGCCGCGCCAGGATGCCGTTGCGCAGCAGCGGCGGCCGGTCGTTGCGCGCCATCAGGCCATCGGCGCTGGCCGCGTGCAGCCGTGCGCAGGCGAGCACTTCCTCGGCCGCGCGGTCGTCCGCGGGCAGGTCGCCGAAGAAGTAGGTCGTCTTGCCGGGGGCCATCAGCGCGACGGTGCAGGCGCGCGAGCAGCCGCTCATGCAGGCCGTGCCGTGCACCCGCACGGCGGGCCCGTGCGGCAGCGCGGCGCGCTGCACCGCTTCCAGCAGCAGCAGGCCCGCGGCGGGCAGGTTTCGGTCGGCCCCGGCGGGGCGGCAGGTGGTGCAGACGTGGACGTCGGTCATCGGCGTTGGAGATCGAGTTCGGCCGCGGCGCAGTGCGTCGCGCCCCAGGGCACGGCCCAGGCCGCGGCGCGGCCCAGCGGGTGGCGGGGATCGTCGAAGTCGACGATCACGATGTGTTCGGCGGCCGTCGGCCGCGCGGGGGTGTCGAGCGTGCGGCCGTCGGTCAGCAGCCACAGCCAGCGCTCGGTGCCCGCCCGGCGCTGCGAGGCCTGCTGCAGCCAGGCCTGGGCCTGGGCCAGCGCCAGCCGCAGCGGCGTGCCGCCGCCGGTGCCGAAGCGCTGCAGCCCGGCCGTGTCGGCGCCACGTGCGCGCCGCGCCTGCAGCAGCCACTGCACGCCCTGGCCGTTGAGGCCCAGCACGGCCACCGCGTCGCCGGCCTGCGCCGCGTCGGCGATCAGCCGGTCCGCGAGGCCCTTCGCGCGCGCCAGGCCGCCGGCGCGCCGCATCGAGGCGGAGCCGTCGAGCACGATGCAGTGCAGCCGCCTGCCGCCGGGCACCGCGGTTCGCCACTGGAGGTGCTCGCGCTGCAGCGGCGTTGCCCCCTTGGCGATCAGCGTCGGCACCCAGGCGACACCGTTCGGCCGGGCGGCCGTGCCGGTGGGCGCCGCGTGCTGCCGGGCAGCGGTGCGCCGTCCGCGGCCTGCCGTGATCGCCAGGCCGCGGCGGCTCAGGCTTTTTTTGGCAGCCAGTCTCCCAGGCTGTCGATGCGCAGCGCGGCTTCGGGCTGCGCGGGCAGGGCGCCCCAGCCGCCTTCGGTGGCGGCGGACGGACGGTGGTTGCCGGAGGGTGCTGCCGGCGCGGCCGCGGGTGCGCCCGAGGGCCGGGGCGCCGGTGCCTGCATCGACCCGGCGGTGGACGGCGTCTCGGGCCGATCCGCCTTCGGCGGCGAGGGCGAAGGCGGCATCGCACGTGGCGCCGGGCCGGGCGCCTCGGCCGGGGTGTGCCGCCGATGCGCCAGCGCCAAGCTCGCCACGGCGTCGACGTGCGCCGGCGTCACCTCGCTGCCTTCGAACGCCGCCAGCGCGCGCGCCGCACGCACCATCACCAGGTCGGCCCGCACGCCGTCGACGCCGGCCTGCAGCGCCAGGTGCGCGGCGTGGCCGAGCACGTCCTCGGGCCACCCGGTGCGCGCCAGCGCGGCGCGCGCCGCGGCGATGGCGGCGGCCAGCCGCTGCGCCTGCGGTGCGTGCAGCGCGCGCAGGGCCTGCGGCTCGGCATCGAAGGCCAGCCGCGCGCGCAGGATGGCCACGCGGTCGTCGGCGCTCGCCGGGTTGGCCAGCGCCACCGACAGCCCGAAGCGGTCGAGCAGCTGCGGCCGCAGCGCGCCTTCCTCGGGGTTCATCGTGCCGACCAGCACGAAGCGGGCGGCATGGCTGTGCGAGATGCCGTCGCGCTCGACGGTGTTGACGCCGCTCGTGGCCGCATCCAGCAGCGCGTCGACCAGCGCGTCGGGCAGCAGGTTCACTTCGTCCACGTACAACACGCCGCCGTGCGCGCGCGCCAGCAGCCCGGGCGCCAGGCGCACGCGGCTGTCCTGCAGCGCGGCTTCCACGTCGAGCGTGCCGACGAGCTGCTCCAGCGTGGCCGACAGCGGCAGCGTGACGAAGGGCGAGGGCGACGCGCCGCCGGCATGCGGCAGCAGCTCGGCTAGCGCGCGCGCGGCGGTCGACTTGGCCGTGCCGCGCGGGCCGGTCACCAGCACGCCGCCGATGCCGGGGTCGATGGCGGCCAGCACCAGCGCGCGCTGCAGCAGCGGCTGGCCGACCAGCGCGGTGAAGGGGAAGATCATGCGGTTTCCTGTCTAGGCATCTTCGAGCCTGTCTTCCAGCGCCAGCAGGTGTTGCTCGATGCGTTCGCGATGCTCGCCCGGCGCTTCCCACAGGCCGCGCCGCATGGCTTCGAGCAGCCGTTCGCCGACCGCGCGCAACGCCTGCGGGTTGTGCCGCGCCATGAACCCGCGCGTTTCGTCGTCGTGCAGGTAGGCATCCGCGACCAGCGCGTACTGGTGGTCGCCAACCACCCCGGTGGTGGCATCGAAGGCGAACAGGTAGTCGACGGTGGCGGCGATCTCGAACGCGCCCTTGTAGCCGTGGCGCTTCACCCCGGCGATCCACTTCGGGTTGACGGCGCGCGAGCGCAGCACACGCGCCACCTCCTCGCGCAGCGGCCGGATGCGCGGCGCGCCGGGCACGCTGAAGTCGCCGTGGTACAGCGCCGCCGGCCGGCCGGCCAGTTGCGCCGCCGCCGCAGCCATGCCGCCCTGGAACTGGTAGTAGTCGTCGGAGTCGAGCACGTCGTGCTCGCGGTTGTCCTGGTTGTGCAGCACCGCCTCCACCTGCGCCAGACGCTGCTCGAAGCGCTCGGCGGCCGGCGCGCCGTGCTGCCCCTGCCCGTAGGCGAAGCCGCCGGCGCGCAGGTACGCGCGGCCCAGGTCGGCGGCGGTCTCCCACCGGCCGCTCGCGATCAGCTCCTGCAGCCCGGCGCCGTAGCCGCCCGGCCGCGGCCCGAACACGCGCCAGGTGGCGTGGCGCTGCGCGGCGGCCTCGTCCATGCCTTGCTGCCGCGCGGCTGCGGCCTCCCGCCGCACCCGGGCGCGGATGGGGTTGACGTCCTCGGGCTCGTCGGCCTCGGCGACGGCCCGCACCGCGCTGTCGAAGAGGTCGATCAGGTTGGGGAACGCGTCGCGGAAGAAGCCCGAGACGCGCAGCGTCACGTCCACGCGCGGCCGGTCGGTGATGGCCATCGGCAGCACTTCGACGTCGACCACGCGCTCGCTGCCGGCCGCCCACTTGGGCCGCACGCCGAGCAGCGCGAAGGCCTGCGCGATGTCCTCGCCGGCGGTGCGCATCGTGGCCGTGCCCCAGACCGACAGGCCGATCGCCTGGGGCGCGGCGCCGTGGTCCTGCGCGTGGCGTTCGATCAGCCGCTGCGCCGCTGCGGCACCCATCGCATAGGCGGCGGGCGAAGGCACGGCGCGGGTGTCGACCGAGTAGAAGTTGCGGCCGGTGGGCAGCGTGTCGGGCCGGCCGCGCGACGGTGCGCCGCTGGGGCCGGCGGGCACGAAGCGGCCTTCGAGCGCGCGCATCAGCTGCGCCGTCTCCTGGGGGCCGCAGGCGTCGAGCGCCGGCCCCAGGCGATGGGCCAGGCGCTGCAGCACGGGGGCGGTGCGCGGCCAGGCGGCCGCGTCGAGCGGTGCGGTGCCCTCGGTGCCGCCGGCGCCGGCATGGCGGTCGACGACCTGCGCCGCCAGCCGTTCGAGCCGCTCGCGCGTGTGCCCGGCGTGGCGCCACGGCTCGTCGCCCATCGCTTCGAGCGCGGCCGGGCGCGGCCCATGCCAAGGCGCACCCGGGTCGGCGCCGAAGGGCTCGAAGCCTTCGAGGCCCAGGTCGGCCGCCAACGCCGCCAGCAGCCCGGCCTGGTCCGGTGCCGCGCCGCACGGAAAACGCGCCAGCGCCACCAGCGTGTCGGTGCGCTGCCGGCCCTGCGGCGACTGGCCGAACACGTGCAGGCCGTCGCGGATCTGCGATTCCTTGATCTCGCACAGGTAGGCGTCGAGCCGCTTCAGCAAGGCCTCGCGCTGCGCCGCATCGGGCTGCGCGGGGAACCCCAGTTCCTCGTGCAGGCGCTCGTCGATCGCGCGCTGCAGGATGTCTTCGCGCAGCCGCCGCGCGCGCCGCGGGTCGAGCGACAGCGCCTCGTAGTACGCGTCCATCTGCCGCTCCAACCGCTGCAGCGGGCCGTAGCTCTCGGCGCGGGTGAGGGGGGGCATCAGGTGGTCGACGATCACCGCCTGCGTGCGCCGCTTGGCCTGGCTGCCTTCGCCGGGGTCGTTGACGATGAAGGGGTACAGGTGCGGCAGCGGGCCGAGCAGCGCGTCGGGCCAGCACACGGCGCCCAGCGCCACGCTCTTGCCCGGCATCCATTCGAGGTTGCCGTGCTTGCCGACGTGCACGACGGCATCGATGCCGAAGCTTCGGCGCAGCCAGGTGTAGAAGGCGATGTAGCCATGCGTCGGCACCAGGTCGGCATCGTGGTACGTGGCCACCACGTCGAGGTCACGGCCGCGCGCCGGCTGGATGCCGACGAACACGGCACCCAGCCGCAGCCCGGGGATCATGAAGCGGCCGGCACGCAGCATCGGATCCTGCTCCGGCGGGCCCCACAGCGCGTCGACCGCGGTGCGGCTTTCGGCGGGCAGCGCCTGCAGCGCATCGAGGTGGTCGGCCAGCGCCAGGCTCTGGAAGGCGGGGCGCGCGTCGTTGGCATCGGTGTCGTTGGTCACGCCGCGCACCAGCGCGTCGATCAACGCACCGCCGTCGGCGGGCAGCGGGCCGGTGTCGTAGCCCTGCGCCTGCAGCTGCCGCAGGATGCCGATGGTGGAGGCCGGCGTGTCCAGCCCCACGCCGTTGGCGAGGCGGCCGTCGTCGTTCGGGTAGTTGGCCAGCACCAGCGCCAGCCGCTTTTCGGCGTTGGGCTTGCGGCGCAGCACGCACCAGCGCCGCGCTAGTTCGGCCACGAAGGCCATGCGCTCGGGCTCGGGCTGGTAGCGCACGATGTCGACCTCGGTGCGTTCGCAGCGGTGCGCCAGGCCCTTGAAGCTGATGGCGCGCGTGGCGATGCGGCCATCCACCTCGGGCAGCACCACCTGCATCGCCATGTCGCGCGGCGACAGGCCGTGCGGGTCGTCCTGCCATTGCTCGAAGGTGCCACCGGAGGTGACCAGCTGCAGCACCGGCACGTCGCCGCACAGGGCGTCGTACTCGGCGCCGGCACCCGCGGTGTCGATGCGGCCCATCGCCGACACGGCGAAGCTGGTGGCGTTGAGCACGACGGCCACGCGGTGCTCGTCGGCCAGGCGGCGCAGCACCGCCAGGCTGGTGGCGTTCTTCAGCGAATCGACGGCCAGCGCCACGGCGTCGAGCCCGGCGGTGTCCAGTGCGCTCAGCATCGCGTCGAACACCGCGGTGTTCCCGGCCTGCAGGTGCGCGCGGTAGAACACCAGCAGCGCCACCGGCCGCTCGCCGCCGCCGGGGGGCAGGCGGTACACCGCCGCGGGCGGCAGCGGCCGCGGCGCTTCAGGCCGTGCACCGACGCCGAAGGCCGCGTGGCCGATCAGTGCATAGAAGCTGCGCGCGTTGGCCGGCCCGCCCTCGCGCAGGCAGCGCCACAGGTGGCGGCAGTCGTCGTGCGTGGCGGTGCTGCGCAGCAGCAGCTGCGGGTCTTCGGCAAAGTCGCCCGAGAACATCGCGAGCCACTGCCTGCGCTCGCGGGCCACCTGCGTCGCACGTTCGACGAGATAGCCCCAGTCGGCGCTGCTGCCCAGGTGGTCGATCACGACCACGCGCGCATGCCGCAACACGTCGTCGACGTACATGTCGGTCGACGCCGGCTGCCGCAGCCACATCAGGTTGGCGAGGCGTACCGCCGGGTAGCCCTCGGGCAGCGCGGCCGCAGCATCGCTCAGCAGGGCCAGCGTCGTGTCGGCCGCGCTCAGCACCACCACGTCGCCGGGCGTCTGCTCCACGCGCACCACGCCGCGGCCGTCGTCGTCGACGTGGCCCGCGGCGCGTGTGGACAGCAGGTGCATGGCGACGGGCTGGGCGGCGCTCAGGCGAGCGCCGGTCCGCCGGCCAGCGCGGCTTCGAGCTCGGCCTGCAGCGCGCGCGCGTCCAGCTCGGCGCCGATGCACACCAGCCGCGTGCGGCGCGCCTCGCCGGCGGCCCACCTGCGGTCGAAGTAGCTGTCGAAGCGCCGGCCGACGCCCTGCACGACGAGCCGCATCGCCGCGCCCGGCAGCGCGACGAAGCCCTTCACACGGTAGATGTCGTGGCGTTCCACCAGCGCCGCCAGCGCGGACAGCAGCCGCTCGCGGTCGGTCACGGCCGGTTCGAGGCACACCGATTCGAACGCGTCGTGGTCGTGGTCTTCCTCGTCGTCGTGGTGCGTCTTGCGGCGGTCGATGTCGTCCTCCACCGCGCGCTCCAGGCCCAGCAGCACGCCGATGTCGATGCGCCCGTGCTGGGCCTGCACCAGCTTGACGCCGGGCTGCGTCTCGGCGCGCACCACCGCTTCCACCTGCGCCAGCGCCGTCGCATCGAGGCCGTCGGTCTTGTGCAGCACCACCAGGTCGGCGGTGGCGAGCTGGTCTTCGAACAGCTCCGACAGCGGCGATTCGTGGTCGAGGTTGTCGTCGGCCTGGCGCAGCGCGTCGACGGCCACCGGGTCTTCGGCGAAGCGGCCGGCGGCCACCGCGGGCGCGTCGACCACGGTGACGATGGCATCGACCGTGAAGGCGTGGCGGATGGTGGGCCACTGGAAGGCCTGCACCAGCGGCTTGGGCAGCGCCAGGCCCGAGGTCTCGATCACCAGGTGGTCGATCTGGTCGCGCCGCGCGGCGAGCTGTTCCATCACCGGGTAGAACTCCTCCTGCACCGTGCAGCACAGGCAGCCGTTGGCCAGCTCGAAGAGCTGGCCTTCGGGCGCGCCCACCTCGTCGCAGCCGATGCCGCAGCCGCGCAGCAGCTCGCCGTCGATGCCGAGTTCACCGAACTCGTTGACGATGACCGCGATGCGGCGGCCCTGCGCGTTGGCGAGCAGCTCGCGCAGCAGCGTGGTCTTGCCGGCACCGAGGAAGCCGGTGACGACGGTGGCGGGGATCTTGCGGGTCTGCATGGCGGGGTCTTGCGATGAAGAGGAAGGGACTCAGCGGGATTGCAGCGCGAGCAGGCAGTCCACGAGCATGTCGGCGGCTTCGCCGAGCCGCGGGCCGGGGATGGCCAGCAGGTCGAACTGCGTGTTGTCGAGCAGGCACACCTGCTGGCGGCGCACGGCCGGCAGCGTGGCCCAGCCGGGGCGGCGGGCGTAGTCGCCCAGGCTGGTGCGCGGGCCGATGATCAGCTCGGGCGCGCGGCGCGCCACGAACTCGGGGTTGAGCTTGGGGAAGAGGCCCATGCCGCTGCCGACGATGTTCACCAGCCCCAGGCGCGCGAGCGTCTCGCCGATGAAGCTGGCCTCGCTCGCGGCATAGGCGCCGCTGCCGACCTCCACGTAGACCGTGCGCCCGCGCCAGGCGGCCGGCAGGCGGCGCGCGGCGGCCGCGATGCGCTCGTCGATGCGGCGCACCAGCTGCACCGCATTGGCCTGCTCGCCCAGTGCGTCGCCCAGCGCCAGCAGCGTGTGGCGCAGGTCGGCATGGGTGCGGGCGTCGAACGAACGCACCGGCACGCCCAGGTCGGCCAGCCGGTCGCCGGCGCGGCTGCGCGGGCCGAGCAGTACGAGGTCGGGCTTCATCGCGACGATGCGCTCGATCTGCGCATCCGCGATGCCGCCCACCTTGGGCAGCGCCGCGACGGTGGCCGGCCAGGCCGAATGCCGGTCGGTCGCGACCAGCCGGTCGCAGCGGCCGAGCGCGCACACCGCCTCGGTCAGCGAGGGCGACAAAGCCACGATGCGCTGCGGCGCCGGCCCCCCGGCCAGCGCTGGGCCGAGCGCGCAGCCGGCCAGGCCGGCCAAGGCCCAGGCGGGGGGCACGCTCGTACGCCGCCTGGCCGGCGTTGACATCGGTGGCCGGCCCACGCAGCGGCGCGGATCGGGCTTCAGGCGGCGGCGGTCAGCCGCTCGTCGAAGCACGCGCGCGCCCAGCGGGCGTGCCGCACCGCGGCCACGCCCTTGCACACCAGCACCGTGAACACCGGCTCCAGCAGCACCACGCCCCCGTACGACGCGGCGAACGCGGCCCAGTCGGCCAGCGCGGTGGCGTCTTCGCCGATCAGCAGCCAGAAGCCCACCATCGCGGCCACGCCGGCGTAGTAGGCCGCGTCGAGCTGGAGGATCGTTTTGATGCCGGCGGGCGCCGCGATGCGCTTGCCCAGCGTGTGGTGCAGCGCGATCAGCGGCACCATCAGCGACAGGCTGTTGACCGCCAGGTGCACCAGGTCCTGCGGCTCGAACAGCAGGCCCTGCATCAGCAGCCCGAGCGCGAAGCCGAAGAGCGTGGGCAGGAAGCCCAACGTGAGGTAGATCGGCATCGCGCCGACGAAGTGCAGCTCCGACGGCCCCACCGGCATGTGGAAGGACTGCATGAAGACGGAGAAGAAGGCCGCCGCCAACAGCGTGCGCAGCCACAGCGCGGGCCGCTTCAGCAGGGCGGGGGCGTAGCAGAGCAGCAGGCCTGCGGCCGCGATGTTGGCGCCGAGGATCTTCGGCGACGCCAGCATGCCGGGTTCGATGTGCATGGTCGGTTCTCTCGCGAACGGATACCGCCGGGGCCGGGCACTTGGCTTCTCGGCACCTGCGATGCAGCGTGTCCGCGCGCTTCCCCGCGCCGGCAGACACCACATGGCGCGCCGCTCGCGCGACGCACCGCTTCGTTGGCCGGTATCCGGGCTGGCGGAACGACCCGTGTCGCCTTCCCAGGTGCGAAGCACCCAGTGGACTGTTGACACGAGCGGGGAGCCGGGGCTCCCGTCCGCTTACCGTTGCGGGGGCAGCTCAGGTTGGGGTGTCGCCGTTGGCTCGACCCTCCCTGATTCCCGTTGAACTGCAGCCACCGGACGGCGGCTGCGAGCACCAACGACGGCGGGATGATAACTACTGTGATGCCTGGTGCAGCGATACGTCGGCGAGCTGCATGCGGCCCCGGCGCCGTGGTTGAGCAGGGGCGGCGGTGATGCGGAAGGCCGCTTTGCACAGTGCCCACGCACTTGCGGGTCAGTGCAGGCTCAGAGCGACGTTGGAGACGGCCTCGACGCGGCACGCAACTCGGCGCCACGATTTGCGAATTCCAATCGGTGCGCATCGACACGATGCTGCGGCCCTGGCACTCCCGGCGGGGAGGTGGGGTTTCAATCCACGCGCACCGAAATATCGCGGTGCACGAACGTCCCGAGCTGCGTGCTCGTGCCGCTGAATATCGGTGCACGACTTCGTGCTGCCGGTCAGGCGGGTGGCGTGGTCGGGTTTCAATCCACGCGCACCGAAAATATCGGTGCACGACCCAACTACCGTGAGCCGTTCACGTTTCTCGAACCGTTTCAATCCACGCGCACCGAAATGTCGGTGCACGACCATCGGGCCACACGCGGCGAGCCTCGTAGAGCGCGTTTCAATCCACGCGCACCGAAATATCGGTGCACGACCCAAGACCTCCGACATCGAGGCCCTGCAGCGCGAGTTTCAATCCACGCGCACCGAAATATCGGTGCACGACGTTGCACGTCCGCCGCGGTGTCGCCGTGGTCAGCGTTTCAATCCACGCGCACCGAAATATTGGTGTACGACCGCGGCGCTCTTGCTGCTCCGGCGTCATCGCCTCGTTTCAATCCACGCGCACCGAAATATCGATGCACGACCGCGGCGAACGATGTAGTGGTAGCAGCCGACCTTGAGGTTTCAATCCACGCGCACCAAAATATCGGTGCACGACGCTGCTGAGAGCGAGGCGGTCGTGAGCCGGAATAGTTTCAATCCACGCGCACAGAAATATCGGTGCACGACCAGCGAGTGCTGCTTCCTTAGACGCTTGGCCCTTGTTTCAATCCGCGCGCACCGAAATATCGGTACACGACCCATCACCACCCTGTGCCAGCGGGCGCTGACTGCTGTTTCAATCCACGCGCACCGAAATATCGGTGCACGACCCCGCCGCGGCCCGCAGGCCCGAGCCTCTACGCCAGTTTCAATCCACGCGCACCGAAATATCGGTGCACAACGCGCCTGGCTGTACTTCTGGAACGTCGGGATCTCGTTTCAATCCACGCCCACCGAAATATCGGTGCACGACACAGCATGTGGGAGGAGCGCTGGACGCGGCCCGTGGTTCAATCCGCGCGCACCGAAATATCGGTGCACGACGCTCGTGCAGGTGCTCTTCGGCAAGAGCGTCAAGGTTTCAATCCACGCGCACCGAAATATCGGTGCACGACGCGCTGCGCAGGTGTCTGCGCACCGCCTGGCGATGTTTCAATCCACGCGCACCAAAATATCGGTGCACGACTCGAAGTCTGGGCCAATGACCAAGGCTTTCCGTTGTTTCAATCCACGCGCACTGAAATATCGGTGCACGACGCGGACTGATGGTCGCAATGCTGGCTCACACGGTGTTTCAATCCACGCGCACCGAAATATCGGTGCACGACACCCAGGCGCCGCGGCTGCCGTCGTGGGTGCAGGCGTTTCAATCCACGCGCACCGAAATATCGGTGCACGACCCTCGGATCAAGCCACCTGTCGAGCGACAGCGCCGGTTTCAATCCACGCGCGCCGAAATATCGGTGCACGACGCGGGGACGGGGCTTCCCGCCACCCAGAACGGGGTTTCAATCCACGCGCATCGAAATATCGGTGCACGACTGAGCGAGGCCACGCACCAGATCGAGCAGCTCCAAGTTTTAATCCACGCGCACCGAAATATCGGTGCACGACGCGGCTCACGCTGCACTCACGGTGCCCGTTGCCGTTTCAATCCACGCGCACCGAAATATCGGTGCACGACTTTGGCATTTGAGCCATGGCACGCGCAACCCTTGTTTCAATCCACGCGCACCGAAATATCGGTGCACGACGCGTCAGGTTTCAACATCACTGAGGTGATCTGCGGTTTCAATCCACGCGCACCGAAATATCGGTGCACGACAGCCTCGATGGCGGCACGCACGTCGGACCCCGTGTAGTTTCAATCCACGCGCACCGAAATATCGGTGCACGACGATCATGCGCCAAGCTCCAGCGCGGTGAGAGCGCGGTTTCAATCCACGCGCACCGAAATATCGGTGCACGACTTCGTCTCCGCGTCGATGCGTGCCCAGGTCTCGCGGTTTCAATCCACGCGCACCGAAATATCGGTGCACGACCATGCCAGCGGCACCAATGCCATCGACTCCACGCAGTTTCAATCCACGCGCACCGAAATATCGGTGCACGACGCATCGCGGATCGGCATGGCGAACGCATAGCGCCAGTTTCAATCCACGCGCACCGAAATATCGGTGCACGACCGGCGTCCGTCCCGCTTCCGCGAGCGGGCGAGGGGTTTCAATCCACGCGCACCGAAATATCGGTGCACGACGCCGATGACCGATTGCAGGCCACTCAGTGACGAGGTTTCAATCCACGCGCACCGAAATATCGGTGCACGACACCGGCTGTTCGACCAGCACGCGCTGTACAGCAAGGTTTCAATCCACGCGCACCGAAATATCGGTGCACGACGGGGTGACCAGGACAGCATGGCGGCGCTCCGTTTGTTTTAATCCACGCGCACCGAAATATCGGTGCACGACGCCATCGTGGCGCTCGATGCGAAGGAGCAAGCATGTTTCAATCCACGCGCACCGAAATATCGGTGCACGACGCAAGCCAATCAGCCTGCAGGCCGCCACCAACACGTTTCAATCCACGCGCACCGAAATATCGGTGCACGACAGGCCGAGCACGAGGCGGCCATGAGGGCAGAACGTGTTTCAATCCACGCGCACCGAAATATCGGTGCACGACTAGCGCAAGGCGGCGCGCTTCATGTCGTCATCGATGTTTCAATCCACGCGCACCGAAATATCGGTGCACGACGCCGCCAAGGCGCTGCTGGGGGGCTGATGGATCTCGTTTCAATCCACGCGCACCGAAATATCGGTGCACGACAGATGCGGTCTTCGCAGTCCACCTGCCAGCCCGGGTTTCAATCCACGCGCACCGAAATATCGGTGCACGACTCCATGTCGGGACGGGTCGCAGCCATGTTCGTCAGGTTTCAATCCACGCGCACCGAAATATCGGTGCACGACCCAATCCAGAGGATCTCCGCGTGACCGTGGAGGGTGTTTCAATCCACGCGCACCGAAATATCGGTGCACGACCCGCTCAGGCGTTTGTTGACGCCGCCCGCAAAGCGGTTTCAATCCACGCGCACCGAAATATCGGTGCACGACGCTCATTCGGCGGTGATCCGGCCGAGAACTATGTGTTTCAATCCACGCGCACCGAAATATCGGTGCACGACGGCCAATGCGCCCGAGATTGCGCGTGATCTCGCGGAGTTTCAATCCACGCGCACCGAAATATCGGTGCACGACACACGACTCATAACGTGACATACAACAGCACACAGTTTCAATCCACGCGCACCGAAATATCGGTGCACGACCGCCATCCTCGCAGGACTGCCCGCCCTCATACGTGTTTCAATCCACGCGCACCGAAATATCGGTGCACGACCCAATCCCCGGTGCTATTCGATGACGGTTACGCTGTTTCAATCCACGCGCACCGAAATATCGGTGCACGACGGTCGATGAAGTCCCGCCTTGGCGAGAGCGAGCAGGTTTCAATCCACGCGCACCGAAATATCGGTGCACGACAGCTGTTCCAAGCGGAGACGGCGTTCCGCCAGGAGGTTTCAATCCACGCGCACCGAAATATCGGTGCACGACAGCCTTTGAACGCACGGACTCAGGTGCACCATTGTTTCAATCCACGCGCACCGAAATATCGGTGCACGACGTGATCGCCGAGGCGATCGACACAGCTGAGCCGAAGTTTCAATCCACGCGCACCGAAATATCGGTGCACGACGGATCCAGAGGGTCAACCACGGCGGGACACGTAGGTTTCAATCCACGCGCACCGAAATATCGGTGCACGACCGTTGGCAGCGGCACGCGCGATACCGGACCATGGTTTCAATCCACGCGCACCGAAATATCGGTGCACGACCCTCGCCCGGGCTGGTCATGTACCGCATCACGGCGTTTCAATCCACGCGCACCGAAATATCGGTGCACGACCCCGGTGCGCCGCGCGCCGTCGTGGCGCGTGGTGTTGTTTCAATCCACGCGCACCGAAATATCGGTGCACGACCAAACGTTTGCGTAAGGATGCTGTCTGCCGCCAGGTTTCAATCCACGCGCACCGAAATATCGGTGCACGACAGCGGGATCGGCTCTTCGTCGTCCTCGCAGTACAGGTTTCAATCCACGCGCACCGAAATATCGGTGCACGACCTTCACGGCCGAGGGCCGGCCGCTCATCATGGATTGGGTTTCAATCCACGCGCACCGAAATATCGGTGCACGACATGTCGATCGCCGTCGCCGACGTGTAGGTGACCGTGTTTCAATCCACGCGCACCGAAATATCGGTGCACGACGCCAAAGCCGGCCTGTACGAGGGTGGCGGCTGCGGTTTCAATCCACGCGCACCGAAATATCGGTGCACGACTCTTCACTACGCAGCATCCGGGCTTGCTGCACCAGTTTCAATCCACGCGCACCGAAATATCGGTGCACGACCGTCATCCCTGGTTGGACCTACGTCGCCGTGCTTGTTTCAATCCACGCGCACCGAAATATCGGTGCACGACGGTGCAGCAAGCCCGGATGCTGCGTAGTGAAGATGTTTCAATCCACGCGCACCGAAATATCGGTGCACGACCTGACTCGATGGCCACCAAGCCGGTGGATTGGCAGTTTCAATCCACGCGCACCGAAATATCGGTGCACGACCTCAGCGAGGTCGCGAGCAATCTGATCAGCCTTGGTTTCAATCCACGCGCACCGAAATATCGGTGCACGACGCGAGCATCGCCAGCACGCCAAGTGCTGACGTGTGTTTCAATCCACGCGCACCGAAATATCGGTGCACGACACCACCGCGGCATGACGTTCGATCCGACCGATCCGTTTCAATCCACGCGCACCGAAATATCGGTGCACGACCCGCGCGCCCGTACATTCGCACGCTGTACGCAGGCGGTTTCAATCCACGCGCACCGAAATATCGGTGCACGACACCGCGCTGCTAGGTCGTTGCAGCACCGCGTGTTTCGACAGCAACTTCGCGAACCCCGCTGATCAGGGCTGCACTGAGGCGCCGTCTACACGGTCGGAACAAAAAAAACCTAGGGGGGACAACCATTTGCGCGTTGCGCGAACCGTCCACGCGCTTCGCGTGCACTGCTGGTTCGCGCGCTGATCATAGGATCAGCGGCGCGTCGAAGTCGATGGCTTTGAATTTGCCGTGCTCCCGCACTTCGCAGCCTCGTGTATCGGCCATTCGGTAAAGCCGTAGACAATCGGTGCCCAGGTCGATCTCGTGGAGCAACTTGCGTTCGAGTGCTTCCATCTGCGCCACATCGATCTGGCATTCGAACACCGACTTCTGCACCCGCTGGCCCACGGCTTCGCAAGCTTTGGCAACTCGGCGCAGCCGCCGTCGTCCGGCTCGAGTTTCGGTATTGACGTCGTAGCAAACGATCAACAGCATCCGGCGCCTTCGTTACCTCATAGCGAAAGGCACATACTGCTTTGCCTCTCCACGGATGTGCTTGGTCAGCAAGCGTGCCTGTACCAGCGGCACGACGCCGAGCGGAATGGATTCGGCCAACAGGGGATGTGTCAGGGCTTCCTGCTTCCGCTCTTGGTAGGCGATGACGACAGCCTTGCGCGCGTCACCCTCAAGTAGCACGGCACCGCCTTCACGCTCGATGAAGTCGCGTTCGGTCACTTGACCACGGTTCACCAAGGTCAAAGCCAGCCTGTCGGCCAGAGGGCGAAATTCCTCCATCAGGTCAAGTGCTAACGCCGCACGACCGGGCCGCACGGCATGTAGAAATCCGATCTGAGGATCGAGCCCCGCCGCTTCGCAAGCTGAGCGGCAGTCGTTCATCCACATCGAGTAGAAGAATGAGAGCAGCGCATTCATGCGGTCGCGCGGCGGTCGCCGTGATCGGCCCTCCATGGCAAATGCGTCGCGCAAATCAGGCCGCACCAGCAATGTCAGTACGCTGAAGTAATTGCGTGCTGCTTCGCCTTCGATCCCTCGTACAGCCTCCAGGCTGGTTGCACCAGGCAAGGCACGGATGCTGCCCGCGACGTTGAGTGCGGCGCGTGTGAGCTTCACCTCATCGTTTGCTGCTTTGGCTTCGCGTGCGCCTCGTAGCAATACGTGCCGCTGGTTCTTGAGCTTGCCGGCAACCACCGCCCGAGCCAGCTCGAGCGTGCGGGTGGCGTCCAGCACTGCTTGATGCTGAGCTTGGCGCAGCAGTACGTTGCCACTGATGCCGCCCTCCAGCCGGGCCTTGAACCGCCCATTGGCGTCCAGCAGTACCAGTGCCACGCCCTCTTCAGCCAGCCGATGCATCAATGGGCCGCTGAAGCCGATATAGCCAAAACACACCACAGCTTGAAGGTGATGCAGCGGTACGCGCAGACGGGTTTCTTGCTCCACCTCGACACGCAGGGTGGCGTTGTCGAGCCGCAGGCGGCTGTCGGGTAGGGTGACGTAGAGGGTGTTCAGCAGTTCCATGGTGCTGTCCGGCTTCAGGCATCCGGTTCAAAGGGGGCGCTCAGCACACCAGGTTGCTGCAGCCGAGCAAAGGCTTCGGGCTGGCATCTGTCCCGCAACGAACAGCCCTTGCAGCGACGCGTGTCGGAGGTGGGTGGGGGCAACGTTCCGCTGACCAGCATGCGCTTCACGTCTTGGCTGACTTCCACCACAGTGCGCAGCAGCGAGGGCGTGATCGACACGACCCTTCGTCGTCGCGAGTTGGCGTAGTAGATGGCGCCTTCCGCTACCGCGCGCCCGGTCATTTCGGCCAGACACAAGGCCTGCGCTGCCAGTTGAATATCGTCACAAGCCGCGATACTGGCTGCCTTGTGCCTCGAGCCGTGCTTGTATTCGACCGGGTAGGGCGTGCCGTCGGGCTCGAACTCGACGACATCGGCTTTTCCGATGAGCCCTTGCACGTCGCTCCACAGTGGAAGCGATCGCTCAATGCGCAGACCGCGCCGCAGTTCGATGCCGGGCTGGTCGACCTGCGCATGGACGGCGTTGCCCCGCAGCGTCTGAAGGTTGTCGTCGAAGGCCTGTTCCAGGTGGATCAGGCCGCACTGGCGCGGGCAGTAGGCCCAATGCTGCAAGGCCGAGATGGGCAGCGGCTCGGGCTTGTCTGCTTCCGCGGACGATTGCGCTTCCGGCGTAGCAGTCATCGGCGAGCCCTTGGCCTCACACTAACCCGCTCTGCGGACCAGGCTCACCTGGCTCGGCATGCCCGCTTCATCGACCGTGACGGTGTAGTCGGCGAAGCTGCGCGGTACGTCTGCCCTGCGCTCGACCTTGATGCGCTCGAACAGCGAATGCGCGTGGGCGTTGCCCAGTTCACTGCTGTGCTTGAAGACATACAGACCACGCGTCGACATCTCGCCGCGGGCGGCAGACCGATCGTGTTCGAACATGTTCTCCAGCGATTGCCACAGAAGTTCCAGGTCGTCTTCGCCGAACCCGGTTTGCTTTGCCAGGAACGAGGACACGAATCCATGCGCCACATACAGGCCATAGGGCACCGTGTGCTTCCGCCCCATCGTGCGGTTGTCGCCTTCCTGCTTCTCTGACTCGGCTTCGGTCGCAACGGCCATGCGCGTGATCGAGTGTTCCGTGGCCACGATCGGATCGACAGATCGCGCAAACGTCAGTTGCACCGGGCCACGAACTTGCCCGCAGTTGACGCCTGTGGACATCACGGCGCCGAAGGTGCGGACATCGAAGTAGTTCTGGCACATCCAGTCGCGCGCGCGGCGCACGCTGTCTTCGCTGCCTTTGCGCTTCTTCTTCGCATCCTTGGCGTCTTCGGTCAGTTCCGCCTCGGCGCCGATCGCCTTATAGGCCTCGCGGTGCAGACGTTCGAGAACACCCTTCTCCTTCACATAGATATCGAACGGGGGCTGGCACGCTTTCACCATGCCGACGAAGTTGCGGACCTTGCGCTTGAGCGACACGTCAGTCACCAGGCCGTGCCCCGTTTCGGCGTCGAGGCGTGGCAGGTTGCCAGCGTCAGGGTCGCCGTTGGGGTTGCCGTCTTTCACATCGAACAGAAGGGCGAAGTCGTAGCGGTGGTGCAGGCTCATGCTCAGGCTTCCTCAGTGGTCGTGTTGGGGGTGTCTGTGTGGGCAGCTTCATCCTTGCGGGCGAAGAAGCTTTGGCGCTGGTGGTAGTAGCCCAGCGCAAAGCGGCCCTGATCCGCCAAGTTCAACTGGCGCGGAAATTCGGTCATCGGCTCGACGATCTCTCCGATCAAGCGCTCGAAGTAGGCCGTCTGCTTGTCGACGAGCTTCTTCAAATGCGCGTTCTTCAGGCGGATCAATGTCGAGAACACTGCGACTGGCGTGGTGCATGCGGCGCCGTAGTAGCGATCGCGGATGGTGGCGTTGATGCCTGGCTGCGCCGCTTGTTGAATGCGCTCCAGCACGGCGAACAGCCGTCCGAGGCGGTAGGGGATGTCTTCTTGCGCCATGTCCACGGTCTCCTTGAAATGAGCGTGATCTGAGGGAAGTGCAGGGTGGCTGCGCCGATGGTCACGGTTCAACCATGCCTTGAGGACTGCGGCTCGCAGGTAGGTGACGTCCTGTTCCGCCTTGCAGCGGATCACCGCGGTATTGAGCAGGCCGGCCGGGTACGGCGTGCCTTCCAGGATGGTGCGCATCCACTCGCCCGCCAGCCGAGGCGGCACGTTGTCCAGCTTGCCTTGCAATGCCAGGCCTGACAGCAATCGGAACAGGGATGGCACCGGGGGGTCGCTGTCGAACCGACGCACGATGCGCAGGTCAGCGAAGTGCTGCAGTACGCGCGGCGCCAGTTCCTGCAGCGGTGCATGCCACCAGAAGCGCACGCTGATGCGCGCCGCGTTGGGTGACAGCCCCAGCACGAAGAAGCGCACGTCACGTTCGGCTACGGGGAGCTGACCATTGCGGCAGGCTTCGAGCAAGGCTTGAACGGCACGCACGCCCCGGTCTGGCTCGTCTTTGTCTTCTCCGAAAAGATCCGACAGCAAGTTGGGAAAGGCGGTGGCCCGATCGGCCCAGAAGACGGTCGAGGCATCGCCGACTTGCACACGGTTGCGCGAGTCGCGGCCCAACAGGCAGTTCAGCGCGGTGGTGTAGGCAAAGGCGGCGCGTTGGCCAACGGGTGCGTTTTCGCCTTGCCGATCTGTCTTGCCATAAGACTCGAAGGACCGTGCGTTGAACGAGATGACGTTCGCGCCGGACGACTGTGCGCCCCATACGCCTTTGATTGACGGATGCAGGCGTTGCAACGGTTGATGCGTGCCATCGACAAGGCATATGCCCGTTGCATCGTCGGCTGCGGGTGCGGGCATGGCTGAAGCCACCACAGCGCTGCGTTGGCATATCAGCCGGTCGTCGCCGGCCAGTTCGAACGTCATCACCGGGTTGCTTTCGCTGATGTCCGGCCAGGCTGGGTGCGCCTCGATGATCGACCAGTCAGCTCGGTGGAGCGCCGCCAGTACGGCACGTATGCCAACGTCTGCTCGTGCTGCTTCGGGCAGTGCTTCGATCCGCTGCAGGAAGGCCTGCGCAGGGGTCAACTCCGTTTTGCCTTTGCGCTCGCGTGCCAACCCAATGACATAGGCAGCGGTGTCCCACAGCAGATTGGCCTTGACGCCGGAAGTCTTCTTCTCGCCTTGCGGCACGAGGAATGATTTCGCACGAAGCTTCTTTCCGTCGAGGCTGCGGGTGTCTCTCACGCGCAGCACCTGGCCGTCTTCCGTCAGTTCGATGACGAACGGGATCTCCTTGTCTTCGAGTCCGAAGGACGGCAGACGCAACGCTGGGTCGGGGTCCGCGCAGCGGCGGTCGTAGTAGTCAGCGAGGGCTTGCAGGATCATCGTGCGGCTCCGTCCTCGACGTTGACAACGCCGCGATTCATCTGGGCACGGAAGAACACGGGCTGCGGATCGGCGGGGTTGGTGAAGTCCATGTCGTGCAACATCCAGCCGAGATCGCGTGTCTCGTCGATCGGTGGCGGCTGCGGCGCGTCGGCCTCCACCAGCCGCACGTCGGCGGCGAATTCACGACAGCCCAGGTAGGGCTGGTTAACGCATTGGCCTGCACGTGCGCGTCTCTCGAACATCGCATGAAATTTCTGAGGCGGTTCCGGGTCGCCGCGATCGGTCCGCACATCGAGATCGGCATGCAGCCGGTAGGCCACGTCGCGCAGGAAGAGGCCGGCACGCTGCACCCGTTCTTCGGGCTCGTCTGCATAGATGCTCGCATCGTCTCTGCCATTCATCGCGGCCAGCACGGTCGATACCGACACCTTGCTCTTGACTTCGTTGCGCCTCAGGTTGATCCACTTGATGGGCCGCAGCACTTCGATGCGCCGGACGTGCCAGCGAACGGCGGGTTTCCAGAAGATCGACTCGAATACGGCCCTGGCCGCTGAAGGCGTGATCACGTCGTAGGAGACGCGCTCGACTTTCATCTCCGGGCGGGTAAAGCAGGCGAACTCGCCTGTCACTTCAATGCAAAAGCGCTTCATGGTCGTGTTTGCTTCCCTTGTTGAGTCATTGCACCAAGCTCGCAACATTCAAAGGCGCGTCCCCCGGCAGCAGGCCCAGGCGAGCGTCGTAGCGCAGGGTGTCGACTAGGACGAAGCAGCCTGGGAGAACTTCGTCTACGTCCCCAACCCGCTGCCACGGATCCAGTACCCGGCGCGGAACGGTTACCGTGTAGCGCTGCAGCGCACGCATCAACCACCGATCGCTGCTGCCTGCTCGCAACTGCTGGATCAATGGCCCGGAGAGGCGCGCACCGGGTGTGCTGCTGTCGTAGGGGACGATGACGGTCGCCTGGTTCTCGTCATCAACGAGCTTGAAGCGTTCGGCCGCGTCCTTGAATGAGAACGACAGGTCTTGGTTGTTGCGCAGCAGGTCGACGACACCGCGCTCATCGCGGCTGCGGAAGGCGGCGTAGTAGGTCGGGAAGTAGCGTTCGAACGCGGCGGGCAGCAAGGCACCTTCCGTGCTTCGCCCGACCGTGCTGCAAGTGGCTTGCACGCCGAACCGCACGGAAGCCAATGGCTTGGGTACTTCGCGGACAAAAACAACGACGCGACCCTTGCCGGATTCAAGGCGTCCCTCGCGGTTGCACCGCCCAGCAGCTTGAGCGATGGAATCGAGACCCGCCAGCGCACGGAAGACAACAGGGAGATCAACGTCGACGCCAGCCTCTATCAGCTGTGTGCTGACGACACGCAACGGCCGGCTGTCGGTTCCGGCACGGCGGGCAGCCAGGCGTTCGCGGATCTGGCGGATGACATCTGCGCGGTGCTGGCCACACATGGCGGCTGACAGGTGCAGTGCCGTATCGCCCGTAGCGACGTCCAACGCAGCGCTGATCTCGGCAGCGTCCGCGCGGGTGTTGACCACCACCAGCACGCACTCCTCAGCCGCGAGTCGCTCCACCAAAACGGCGGTGGGCAACGGCGTGTTCAGATCGGCAGGCCACTCGATGTCCACCCGCGCCAAGGCTCGGAACAGGTTGGCTTCGTCATCGATGACGCGCGTGGGCTTCGGCAGGCCGCGCAGCGATTCACGCGGATCGAAGCGCTGCAGGTCGGTCAGTGCGGGCTGTGTAGCGGTGCACAGCAGCAGGGTCACGCCGTAATGGCTGACCAGCAGGTGCAGCGCATCGAGGATGGGCTGAAGGAAGGCCGGCGGCAGCAGTTGTGCTTCGTCGAGCACGATGACGCTATTGACGAGCCGGTGCAGCTTGCGGCAGCGCGAGGTGCGTGCTGCAAACAGCGATTCGAACAATTGCACATTGGTGGTGACGATCAGCGGTGCATCCCAGTTTTCGCAAGCCAGCCGGCTGCGCGGGGTCTCTTTGGCCGGATCGACGTCGGCCTGGCTGTGGTGCTCGACAACGGCGTCGCGGCCGAAGATGCCTGCAAAGACGTCGGCGGTCTGTTCGATGATGCTGGTGTAGGGGATGGCATAGATGACGCGTGCCTTGCCATGGCGGGTGGCGTGCGCCAAGGCGAACGCGAGCGATGACAAGGTCTTGCCGCCGCCGGTCGGTACAGTCAATGTGAAGACGCCGGATGGCAGGCTTGCTTTGTCACGACATTGGCGCAGCACATCGGTGCGAGCCTTCATGACGGTGTCGTCCGCTCGGCCTGCGGTCGCCACCGTCGCCGCCATGGCCGCGAGATGTGCATCGAGCCGTCGGCGGTAGTTGTCGAGCGGCTCGAAGCCGTCACGGCGCTCGCCGCGGCTGTCATCCATGAAGCGTTCGGTGTCGAGGAAGTCGGCGTCGCACAGCGCTGAGAACTGCATGCGTATCCACATCGACATGGCCAGCGGATGGCCGCTGCGTGCGCCGGGGATCGCTGCCGAAGGAGCACGGGGGTCGAAGTCGTCGGGCAAGGCCAGGAGTTTGGGGGCTTCGACGCTGCATTCGGCCAACGCCTCCTTGTACTCAACCTGGCTGTCCACGGCACGGCTGCCGAGCAAGCGATCGTCCAGACCTGCTGAGTTGCCCAGCCCGGCATGGTGGCCTGCGATCACATATGCGAGGCTGCGTGCCAGCACCCGGCCCGGTGCGCCGTAGCGCTGCTCGAACAGGTTCAGCGCGTGCAGCGCACCCGCAGCCGAATGGGTCTTTTCGCTGCCTGCGGGCCACTTGCTCTCAAGGTGTGCGTCCAGGCCGTTGACGCCTCGGATGTACCGGCGAAAGCCAATGCGGAATTTGCCCAGGTCATGCCACAGGCCGGCGATGCGGGCCCAGTCCGGTCCGAAGGCAGCAGCAAAGCCCGCGGCCAGTTCGGATACGGCGTGCAGGTGATCGGTGAGCCAGTGCTCGACCGGCTGGCCAGTCGCTGCGTCTAGGCGGATATGGGCGAGCGCTGTTGGTTTCATCGACGGTTGCACGTGCACTTCAGAGGATCCGATCTTGTCGACGGCCGGGCTCATGGCGTGATCCCGCCCAGCCCCCCGCGCAACTTCTCGATCACCTCGTCCCTCAGCGCCCGCGGCGCCAGCACCTCCACCTCCGGCACGTGCCGCAGGATGTCCATCACCAGCTCCCGCGGGTCGGCATACGGCAGGCGCAGCACGTAGCGGCCATCGGCTTCGAAACGGCCTTCCTGGTGCGGATGCCAGGTCTCGGCGGCAACCCATCGGGCCCGCTCGGCGCTGAAGCGCAGCTCGGCCCACTGCACCTCGCGCCCCGCAAAGATGCCGTAGCCGGCGCCCAGCACGGCATCGAGTTCGGCCTCATCCACGTCGATCGCCGCCTTGTCGAGCACCCGCGCGCCCCGCAGCGCATCCACGCTGAAGCTGCGCAGCGCCTGGCGCCAGTGGCACCAGGCATCGAGGTACCAGTTGTCGCGGTAGTGGATCAGCCGCTGCGGCGACACCTCGCGCTCGCGCACTTCGTCCCGCCCACGGCCGTGGTAGCCGATCACCAGGCGCTGGCGCCGCAGCAGCGCGACGCCCACGGCCTGGAAGTGGGGCAGGTGCACCTTGCGGGCACCCACGGTCTGCACGCGGATGCGCTTCGCGACTTCTGTGCGGGTGCCGGCGCCGGCACCCAGGATGCGGTCGAGCCGGTCGGCCAGCGGCGCGATGTGCGGGCCCAGCAGGCCGCCGGTGTCCAGGTGCGCCAGCAGGTGCTGCATGGTCAGCAGCGCGTGGATCTCCTCGGCCTTGAACCACAGCCCGGGCAGTTCGTACTGCGTGCCGACCAGTTGCGCGGTGGGGTCCAGGCAATAGCCGCCGCGTTCGCGGTCGAACACCACCGGCATGTTCATGCGGTCGCGCAGGTACGCGATGTCGCGCTTCAGCGTGGCGGGCGATGTGTCGAGCTCGTCGAGCAACGCGCGGCGCGTCAGGCAGCGGCCTGCCTTCAGGTATGTCGTCAACCGTGCGATGCGGTCGGTCTGCGCCACCAGCTCACTGCCTCCTGCCCGGGGCAATGTAACGGCCGGTGTCGTGCCTGTTGATGGTTACTTTTGACCGCGCGCGCTTCAGCACGCGCAGCGGCTCACCGCCGCATCAACGTGCTCTTGCCGAACAGGCTCTCGATCATGTCCACCGCGAGGATGGCGGTGCGGTTGCGCACGTCGAGCGCGGGGTTGATCTCCATCACGTCGAGCGACGCGAGGCGGCCGGTGTCGGCGATCATCTCCATGCAGAGCTGCGCTTCGCGATAGGTCGGGCCGCCGGGCACGGTGGTGCCCACGCCGGGGGCGATGTCGGCGTCGAGGAAGTCGACGTCGAAGCTCACGTGCAGGTGGGTGTTGTCGTCCATCGTCGCCAGCGCCAGCTCCATCGTGTGGCGCATGCCCATCTCGTCGATGTAGCGCATGTCGAAGACCTCGAGCCCCACCTGGTGCACGAAGCGCTTCTCGCCCGGGTCGACGCTGCGGATGCCGATCTGGCGGATCCACTTCGGGTTGACGGCCGGCACCTGGCCGCCGATCTCGATCAGCTCCTTCGGTCCGTAGCCGCACAGGCAGGCCACCGGCATGCCGTGGATGTTGCCGCTGGGCGTGAGCTCGTTGGTGTTGAAGTCGGCGTGCGCATCGAGCCACAGCACGCGCAGCTTCTTGCCCGCCTCCCGGCAATGCCGTGCCACCGCGCTGATGGAGCCGAGGCCCAGGCAATGGTCGCCGCCCATCAGGATGGGCAACCGGCCCAGCCTCAGCTCGGCCAGCACGGCCTCGTGCACGAGCCGGTTCCACTCGACCACTTGCTGCAGGTGCCGGTAGCCGCCGTCGGGCGGCTGCCAGGGGTTGGCGGGGCCGGCGAGGTTGCCGCGGTCCTCCACCTGCAGGCCGTGGCTTTCGAGGGTGGCGGCGAAGTCGGCCACGCGCAGCGCCTCGGGCCCCATGCGCGAGCCCTTGGCGCCCGCGCCGATGTCCGTGGGCGCACCGATGAGGCTGACGAGCTGGGTCATGGCGGGGCCCTCGGTGATGCGGTGGCGTCAGAAGTCGTCGACGTGTTCGCCCTTGCCGTCATGCGGCAGGTCGAAGCCGTACTCGGCGGCCAGGTGCTCCCAGGCCTCCTCGGCAGTCTCGACGAAGCGGAAGAGGTCGATGTCTTCCGGCGAGATCATGCCGGTCTCGATCAGCAGGTCGAAGTTGATCAGGCGGGTCCAGAAATCGCGTCCGAACAGCAGCACCGGCCGGCGCCGGCTCTTCTTGGTCTGGATCAGCGTCAGCGCCTCGAACATCTCGTCGAGGGTGCCGAAGCCGCCGGGGAAGGCGACGATGGCCACGCTGCGCATCAGGAAGTGCATCTTGCGCAGGCCGAAGTAGTGGAACTGGAAGCACAGCTCCGGCGTGATGTACGGGTTGGGCGCCTGTTCGTGCGGCAGCACGATGTTGAGCCCCAGGCTGCGGCCGCCGATCTCGAAGGCACCGCGGTTGCCCGCTTCCATGATGCCGGGGCCGCCGCCGGTGGAGACGTACACGGGCGTGGCCATGGTGCGGGCCCGCCGCGTCACCATCTCCGAGAAGCGGCGCGCCTCGTCGTAGTAGCGGCTCATCGTGACGGCCATTTCGGCACGCTTGAGCGCGGCGGCGTCGGCGCCGGCGGCCTGCACGGCCTCGAGCCGTCGCTGCGCTTCATCAGAGGGCAGGATGCGGGCGCTGCCGAAGATGACGATGGTCGATTCGATGCCCTGTTCCTGCTGGATCAGCTCGGGCTTGAGCAGCTCGAGCTGCATGCGCACCGGGCGCAGCTCTTCGCGCAGCAGGAAGTCGGTGTCGGTGAAGGCCAGGCGGTACGCGCTCTCGGGGCCGGTGTAGCGGTGCGGCGGTTCGGCGATCTGGGCGTCTTCTTCGGCGCTCGGGAAGTTGCGGGCCGTCAGGTCCTGGCGCTTGATGTCCATGCAGTGTGAGGGTCAGTGTTGAAGGTGGAGCTTAACGCCGCCCCATGTCGGCCAGGCGTCGGCTGCGCTCAGTGCGGCGTGCTGCACACGGCGCAGCCGGGCTGGCGGGCGATGCGGATCTCGCTCCATTCCATGCGGCGCGCATCGAGCATCTGCAGTCGCCCGGCAAGCGGCGTACCGACGCCGGCCAGCAGTTTCAAGGCCTCGGCGGCCTGCACGCTGCCGATGATGCCCACCAGCGGCGCGAACACGCCCATCGTCGCGCAGCGCACCTCCTCGGGCGGCGCGTCGGGCGGGAACACGCAGGCGTAGCAGGGCGAGTCGGGGCCGCGCGGGTCGTAGACCGACACCTGCCCGTCGAAGCCGATCGCCGCGCCCGACACCAGCGGCCGGCGGTGCTGCACGCAGGCGGCGTTGACGGCCTGGCGGGTGGCGAAGTTGTCGCAGCAGTCGAGCACGACGTCGGCCTTGGCCACGAGGGCGCCCAGCTCCCGCGCGCCGGCCCGCTGCACCACCGGGCGCAGTTGCACCTCCGGGTTGATGCGCGCCACCGTCTCGGCCGCCGATTCGGCCTTGGCGCGCCCGATGCGGGCCATGTCGTGCACGATCTGCCGCTGCAGGTTGGTGAGGTCCACCGTGTCGTCATCCACCACGGTGATGCGGCCCACGCCTGCCGTGGCCAGGTACAGCAGCACGGGCGAGCCCAGGCCGCCGGCGCCGATCACCAGCGCGTGGGCGTCCAGCAGCCGCTGCTGGCCCTCGACGCCGAGGTCGTCGAGCAGGATGTGCCGCGAGTAGCGCAGCAGCTGGTCGTCGTTCATGCGGTCAGCCTGGTTCGAAGCAAGCAGGGCGGGCCGGGAGCAAAACAGCCCGCCAAGGGGCGGGCTGTTGCAGGAGGCGCGCCGAGGGCCCTCAGTTGTTGGTCGTCTCGGCCTCGGCCTTGCGCTCGACCACGCTCTTGCTGACGATGACCGTCTTGCCCTTGAGCTGGTTCAGCGCCTGCTCGAGCGGAAAGTCTTCGGTGCTGCCGAACTCGGGCAGCGGCTTCGGCGCTTCCTTGCTCTTGGCGAGCTGCTCCTCGAGCTTCTTGCGGGCTTCCTCGCGGGCCTTCTCGCGCGCGTCGTCCTTTTTCTCGTCGGCGCCCTGCAGGTGCTTGTCGAGATCGGCCTCGCGCATGCGCAGCGCGGCGAAGACGTTGCCTTCGGCCGTCTCGTCGAGCCACACGTCGGGCACGATGCCGCGAGCCTGGATCGACTTGCCGTTGGGCGTGTAGTAGCGGGCGGTGGTGATCTTCAGTGCGGTGTCGGCCGTCAGCGGGCGCACCGTCTGCACCGAGCCCTTGCCGAAGGTCTGGGCGCCCATCACGGTCGCGCGCTTGTGGTCCTGCAGCGCGCCGGCGACGATCTCGCTGGCCGATGCGGAGCCCTCGTTGACCAGCACCACCATCGGCACGCGCTTGACGGCGTCGGGCAGGCGGCGCAGCGGATCGGTGCCGCCGCGGCGCAGGTAGAACTCGGGCGACGCCTTGAAGGTGGCCTTCGATTCGGGCAGCTGGCCGTTGGTGCTGACCACCACCGCGTCGTTGGGCAGGAAGGCCGACGAGATCGCCACCGCACCTTCGAGCAGGCCGCCCGGGTCGTTGCGCAGGTCGAGCACGAGGCCCTTGAGGTTCGCGTCCTGCTTGTAGAGCTCTTCGAGCTTGCGCGCGAAGTCTTCCACCGTGCGGTCCTGGAACTGGCTGACGCGCAGCCAGGCATAGCCGGGCTCGACGAGCTTGGCGCGCACGCTCTGCACCCGGATCTCCTCGCGGGTGATCGTCACCGGGAAGGTACGGCTCTCGAGCTTGCGGAAGACCGTCAGCGTGACCTTGGTGTTGGGCTCGCCGCGCATGCGCTTGACGGCCTGGTCCATCGTCAGGCCCTTGACGGCGGTGTCGTCGATGCGGGTGACCAGGTCGCCGGCCTTCAGCCCGGCGCGGAACGCCGGCGATCCTTCGATCGGCGAGACGACCTTGACCAGGCCGTCTTCCATGCCGATCTCGATGCCGACGCCGACGAACTTGCCGGTGGTGCCTTCGCGGAATTCCTTGAAGGTCTTCTTGTCGAAATACTGGCTGTGCGGGTCGAGCCCCGACACCATGCCGGAAATGGCATTGCCGATCAGCTTCTTCTCATCGACCGGCTCGACATAGTCGCTCTTGACCATGCCGAACACCGCGGCCAGTTGTTGAAGCTCTTCCAGCGGCAGCGGCGTGTTGCGGGCGAACGCCTGCAATTGCATCGTGGTCAACGCACCAGCGACGGCTCCGACGGCCACCAGACCGGCAACTTTGAGTTTGGACCCCATGAACAGCACCCCGCATCGAGATGGATTGACCCCGAATCCAGTATACGGCTGGCCCTTCGGGGGGATTGCGTGAACTAGGGCAAAGTTGCCCTCTCATTCCGGTCATTCGATACCGCTACGGCCCCGGAGTTCGCTGTGGTTGTGCGTTCGAATGTGACGACGTGGTCCACCTCGGCGCGGATGCCGATCCATTCGCCCACCGCGTGGTCGTGGTGGCTGGGCACATGCGCGAGCAACTGCTCGCCGGTGGGCAGGCGCAGGGTGTAGAGGAACTCCGAGCCCCGGAACGCCTTGCGCTCGATGCAGGCGCGGGTGCGTGCGGCGTCGTCGTGCACGATGTCGTCGGCGCGCAGCAGCACGTCGCATTCGCCGCGTGCATACGCGCCGGGCAGCGGGCAGCCGGCGGTTTCGGCCAGGTCGCCGACCGGCGTGCGCACGACCGGCCCGCCCGGTGCGGCGATGATCGTCCCGGGGACGAACACGCCGTGGCCGATGAAGTCGGCGACGAAGCGGGTGGCGGGGCGGTGGTAGAGGGTGTAGGCGTCGTCCCACTGCTCGAGCTGGCCGGCCTGCATCACGCCGATCACGTCGCCGAGTGCAAATGCCTCCATCTGGTCGTGCGTGACGAACAGCGCCGTCGTGTGCGTGCGCTGCAGGATGGAGCGCAGGTCCTGCGCCAGCCGGGAGCGCAGGTCCACGTCGAGGCTGGAGAAGGGCTCGTCGAGCAGCAGCAGCCGCGGGTTGGGGGCCAATGCACGCGCCAGCGCGATGCGCTGCTGTTGCCCGCCGGAGAGCTGGTGCGGCGCGCGTTCCGCCACGTGCGCGAGGCCGACGAGTTCCAGCATCTCCTGCACGCGCGCGGCCCGCTCGTCGCGCGGCAGGTGCCGGATGCCGAAGGCGACGTTGCGGGCGATCGAGAGGTGCGGGAACAGGGCGTAGTCCTGGAAGACCATGCCGATGCGGCGCTGCTCGGGCGCCACCAGCACGCCGTCGCCGCTCGACAGCACCTGTCCGTCCATCACGATGCGGCCGGCCGCCAGAGGCTCCAGGCCCGCCACGGAACGCAGCGCCGAGGTCTTGCCGCAGCCGGAGGGGCCGATCAGCACGCCGATCTGGCCCGGCTGCAGCCCCAGCGACACGGATTGCACCGCCGGCTTCAACGCGGCAGCGCCCGGGTAGCGCACGCTGATCTGGTCGAGTTGCAGAAACATCCACCTATGATACGTACCCATGAGAATGACAAGCGTTCGCAATCAAACGCGGAACGGGGGTAACGCAGGGAGTCGACGGTGATCCGCAAGCTGCTGGCGCTGGTGTGCGCCGTGCTCGCGCTGCCGGTGCTGGGGGTGCTGGGGTCGTGGTTCACCTTCGACCCGGCGGCGCTCGACATCCTGAAACACCAGTCGCAGACCGTGTTGCCCGGCTACGCGGGCCAGTCGGTGCTGCTGGCGGCCAGCGTGGGCGCCGGGGTGGCCCTGCTGGGCGCGGCGACGGCGGCGGCGGTGTGCCTGTTCGAGTTTCCGGGGCGGCGCATCTTCGAGTGGGCGCTGCTGTTGCCGCTGGCGATGCCGGCCTACGTGCTGGCCTATGCGTACACCGACTTCCTGCAGTACAGCGGGCCGCTGCAGACGCTGCTGCGCGAGCTGACGGGCGCCCAGGGCGCGCTCTGGCCCGACGTGCGCAGCCTGTGGGGGGCGGCGGTGCTCTTCGTGCTGTGCCTGTATCCCTACGTCTACCTGCTGGTGCGCACCGCGCTGGGCGAGCGCGGCGTGCAGCTGATGGAGGCGGCGCGGCTGCTCGGCGCGGGCCTGCGCCGCCGGGTGCTGGAGATCGCCGTGCCGCTGTCGCGTCCGGCGATCGCGGCGGGGGTGGCGCTCGCGGTGATGGAGGTGCTGGCGGACTTCGGCGTCGGCTCCTACTTCGGCCTCAGCACCTTCTCCACCGGCATCTACAAGGCCTGGCTGGTGATGTTCGACCGGGTGGCCGCGGCGCAGCTCGCCTCCATCCTGCTGCTGCTGGTGGCGCTCTTGCTGTGGTTCGAGCGCCGGGCGCAGCAGCGCCTGCGCTTCGCCGCCTCTCGCACGGGCGCGGTGCACGGCGCCGATGCGCGGCCCGTGGCCTTGCGCGGGCGGGCCGCCGCGGCGGCCGTCATGCTGTGTGCCACACCGGTGTTCCTCGGCTTCGTGCTGCCGGTGGTGGTGCTGGTCGTGCTGTTGTGGCGGGAGGCCACCGCCTCCGAATTCGGCCTCCCGCTCGCACGCTTCGCGCAATGGAGCTTCACGAGCTTCCGGCTGGCGTTGATCGCGGCGGTGGGCGCGGCCGTGCTGGCGCTGGTGTTCGGCTTCGTGCTGCGGCTGCGCTCGGCACGGGCCGCACGGGGGCGTGGCGACAGCCTGGCCTTGGGCGCGCGCATCGTGTCGCTGGGCTACGCGATGCCGGGGGCCGTCGTGGCCGTCGGCATCCTGCTGCCGGTGGGCTGGGTGCAGGCGCGCTGGCCGTCGGCCGGCGTGGGGGCGCTGTTCACCGGCACGGTGCTGGGCCTGATCTACGCGTACATGGTGCGCTTCTCCGCGGTGGCGCTGCAGTCGGTGGAAGCGGGCTATGCGCGTGTGCCGGCATCGATCGACGACAGCGCCCGCATGCTGGGCGCCGGGCGAGGGCGCCTGTTTGCCGAACTGCACCTGCCCCTGCTGCGCCGCTCGGTGCTGGCCGCGGGCCTGCTGGTGTTCGTCGATGTGATGAAGGAGCTGCCCGCCACGCTGGTGCTGCGGCCCTTCAACAGCGACACGCTGGCCGTGGTGGCCTACAACTTCGCGCGGGACGAGCGCCTGGCCGAGGCGGCGCTGCCCTCGCTGGCGATCGTGCTCGTGGGGCTGGTGCCGGTCGTCATGCTGTCGCACGCGTTGCGGCGGCACTGAGCGGCGAATCCGCGGGCCGCGGCGCGACGCAGGCCACACAGAGGCGGTTGCCGCCCTGGCGCTTGGCCTGGCGCAGCGCCTGTTCGGCCTGGGCCAGCAGCGGTTCGGCGGCCTGTGCATGTTCGGGGTACACCGCCAGCCCGAGCGAGGCGCTGACCTCCACGCGCGGTGCACCGCCCTGGTGGGCCTGGAGCAGCCGCACCGGCTGCGCGAGGGTGGCGAGCATGCGCTGGCCGACGGCCACGGCCGCCGGCAGCGATTCCGGCGCCTCCAGCACGATGACAAATTCGTCGCCGCCCACCCGGGCGACGATGTCGATGTCGCGCACATGCGCATACAGGCGGCGTGCGCACAGCTGCAGCAGTTCGTCGCCCGCCGCGTGGCCATGTTCTTCGTTCACGGCCGCCAGGCCGTCGATGTCGAGCGCCAGGAGCGCCAGGGGCCGCCCTGCGCGGCGGGCGGTGAGCAGCATGCGGTTCAGGTGCAGTTCGAGGCCGCGGGGATTGGCGACCTGCGTCAGCGCGTCGCTGAGCGACAGCGCCTCGGCCGAGGCTTCCGCAGCCAGCCCCGCCTCGATCCAGCGCCGGGACTGCCGCGTCCACCAGGCCAGCGCCAGCGCGGTGGCCGCGACGTGCACCGCGGCCCAGGCGAGCAGGCCCAGGTCCGCCGCGTGGTGCCTGCCACCTGCCAGCATCAGGCCGCCGAGCCCGGCCCCGGCGGCCGCCAGCACGGCCAGCACGGCGGCTGCGCAGCACACGAAGCGCTGGCGGCCTCGCGCAAAGCGGCCGAAGCGGCCGCCGGAGGCTTGGGGTGGATCGACGTACTGCATGGCACGCCAGTATTTCTATCAAATGACATTTCATTTGAATCAGAAAGCGGCGATTCGGGCTGCTTTTTTTTGCAGCCGGCGGGCTCAGAGCGGCGCGTCGTCGAAGCTCGTAGCCCGGTGGCCGTGGTCATGCAGGCGCACGCGGTTGCGTCCGCTGCGCTTGGCCTCGTAGCAGGCGGCGTCGGCGGCGGCCATCACGCTCGGCAGGTCGGGCAGTTCGCTGCCGAGCTGCACGACGCCGATGCTCGCCCCCACGCTGAGCCATCCGTCGCCCCAGCGCAGCCGGTACTGTTCGACCGCGGCCCGCATGTTCTCGGCGATCCGCATCGCGTCGTGGCGGCCGCAGCCCGCCAGCAGCACCGCGAACTCGTCGCCGCCAAGCCGCGCCAGGGTGTCGGTGCCGCGCACCTGCGCCTGCAGCCGCTGCGCCACGTCAACCAGCACCCGGTCGCCCGCGGCGTGGCCGGCGGTGTCGTTGACGGTCTTGAATGCGTCCAGGTCGATGAAGAGCGCGCAGGAGGGTTCGGCGTGCGGCCACTCCACGCGCTCGGTCAGCCGGCGCTCGAACTCGCGCCGGTTCACCAGCTCGGTCAGCGTGTCGTGCGTCGATTCCCAGGACAGCGCTTCGCGCTGGCTGCGCGCGTGGCTCACGTCCTCGAGCGTCCATACCGTGCCGGACTCGGCATCGCCCCAGCGCACCGGCGCCCCGAGCAGCCGGCCCCAGAACTGGCTGCCGTCGTGGCGGACCATCAGCACCTCCTCGTCGAAGACCAGCCCGGCGGCGAAGGACGCCGCGATGCGCTGCCCGACGGCCTCGGCCTCGGCGGCCGCGGGGTAGAGCACCGCGGCTGGGCGGCCCTGCAGCTGGCCGGTGCCATAGCCCAGCAGCCGGTCGAACGCGCCGCTGACCAGCTCTAAACGTCGTGCCCGCAGGAAGGCGATGCCCAGCGGCGCATTGGCCATCAGCGCCGACAGCTTGGCCAGCAGCTCCCGGTTGGCCGCCGCGGCCATGGAGCGTTCGTGCAGCGTGCTGCGCAGCACGCGCGAGAGCTGGCCGATCTCGCCCATCGCACGCGGCCAGCCCTCGTCGTCGGGCAGATCGCCGTCGCTCATGCGGCGTGCGCGCTGCTCCAGCCGGTGCAACGGCGCCAGCAGCCACTGCGTGGCGAGCAGCAGCACCAGGCCGCCGACGAGGGCGACGCCGGTGCCGATCACCAGCGCGCGCTGCTGCCCGGCCCGCAGCCCGCCCAGCACGCGGTCCGCGGCGCTGCTGTGGAACACCATCCACTCCGCGTCCGGCACGCCGGCCATCGAGACGATGCGGTCGCCGGCATGGAGGCTGAAGCCGCTCGGCTCCACCGGCCGTCCCAGTGCGACCCAGCGGCCTGCGGCCTCCGCCAGTTCGGGCGTCTCCTGCGCATCGCGCATCAGCCAGCGGCGATCGGCATGCGACAGGATGCGCCCCCGGGCGTCGGTGATCACCATCATGCCGGCGTCTTCCGGATCGCCCGCCGTTACCTCGGGCATCAGCCCGTTGGTCCACAGCCGCAGCGAGCCGCCGAGCACCGCGACGATCTCCCCGCTGCCGTCGCGGACCGGCATGGTCATCAGGATGACGGGCTCTTCGGAGAGCCGGCCGGACATCGGCTCCGAGACCACCGGCCGTCCCTGGCGGAGCGTCAGCTTGAAATAGTCGCGGTCGCCGATCTGGGTCTGCGGCGTGCGGATGCCGTGGTTGTCGCGCCAGGCCAGGACGCTGCCGCGGACGTCGGCGACGAAGAGCGAGTCCATCGTGCTGGCCAGCGCCGACTGGCCGGCCAGCCAGTCGCGCAGGCCCGCGGGGTCGCCGATGCGTTCGACCGGCAGGTCGTCCGCGCCGGCCCGCATCGTCAGTTGCAGGCCGACCACGCGCGAGCCCATCAGCCGGGCCAGCTTGCGCGTCTGCGCGAGCGACAGGTCGAGCGCGACTTCCTCCGTCCGTGCGCCCACTTCCCTGAGCACCAGCCCGACGGTGAGCGCCACGCTTGCAGCGCTGAGCAGGACGCCGACCAGCGAGAGGCGGAGCTTGACGGAGCCGAAGCGGCGGCAGCAACGGGCGAGCAGAAGAAGGGGGTCTGGCACAGCGGGGCTTACCGCGCGACGGGCGCGGGCTCCCCCGGGGCTTCGGCCAAGCCTGCGCAGACTGCAGGGCCACGACCCACCGCGGGCGGCATCGTTTGCGTGCGCGACTTCACACCGCGCCGACCTGGCCGGCGAGATGCTGCGAAGTGTGATGCGGATGCTTCGATCTGATGCGAGGCGGCGGACTCTACGGCGGCTTGGGCCGGTCCAGCCCGTAGCGAAACGCCTCGACCGCGATGCGCAGCGGCTCCGCGGTCCCGGGCTGCGAGCGGGTTTCGGCGCTGACCTGCATGCTGGCGATCACGCGATCGATTTCGGTGAGGATCTGCCGGCGGTGGGGGCTGGCATCGATCACGCACTGCAGCAGCAGCTTCAGCGCGGCGATGTCGGTGGCGGGGCTCATGGCATCCGTCTCGTGCACGCGTCCGGTCAATGGGCCACGGCGCCCGGCCCGGCCCGGCAGCTGCCGACGGTCGTGGTCTGCGAGGCGACGGTTGTGCGGGACGGCTCGCCGGCCACCAGGCTCGCCGCCGACGCGATCGCGATGCCGATCGCCACCGCCGAGAGCAGGAAGGCCAGGTCGCGGAGCGCGTGGCCGAGGGGTGCATGAGGGGTCACGAGGGAGGCTCCTTGGCGGATCACCGCAGCGTATAGGTCTGCCCTTCGACCTGGAGCAGGAACTTCCAGCCCACCACGGCCCCGCCCGGCGTGATGCGGTAGCAGTCGCTGGCGACCGGCTCGGAGTACTCCAGGCACGCGAAGGCGGCGCCAGCGCCGTCGGCCGTGAGCGACCATCGCACCTCGGTACCGGGAAAGCGCATCAGGTCGCCCGAGCTGCCGGGCTGGGTGGCGGTCGGCAGGTCGGACGTCCATGTGGGCGTGACGGGGGCGGCGTCGGGCCTGCGCATGGCCCGCACGCGCAGCGGCGCGGCCGTGAACTCCATCGTCTGCGTGGTGCTGGACACCGGGGTGCCATCCACCTGCATCGTGACCGTGCGGTGGACCGTCTTGCGGGGCATGCCATCGACCGTGACGTCGGACCCCGGCGCGAACACCTGCACCAGCGTCAACGTGCTGCCGTTGACCTGCCGGCTGGTCTGGGCGGTGACGCCATGCAGGTACATGGCCGTCATCGCGGCGTCGAGGTCGTAGGTCGCGTCGGACGCCGCTTCCTCGCCTGTGCTGCCGCCGCCACCGCCGCAGGCGGCCAGCGCCAGCACGGCGATGGCGGAGAGGAGCGGCCGGCTCTTCATCGATTCCCCACGGGTCGGTCCCCTGTAACGTCGCGCACCCGGCGCGGGCGCGCTGCCTGCGGGGTTGTAGCGCAAGGCGGGGCGGTCTCGTGCGGTATTGCGGCCGCGGGTGAATCTTCACAGGCAGCGGTGGCCGACGCACGCCTGACACCGGATGCTGCGAGGTGCGCGCAGCCGCCTGGCAGGATGCCGCGGCAGCCCGTAGGATCACCGGTCCCAGACCGTGCGCAGCTGCAGCCTTGATGATGGACCCAGACGATCCGAACCGAGCCGACCGCGATGCCGCGGCCTTGTCCGCCGCGGCGGCTGAAGCCCTGTACCTCATCAGCACGCAGCTCAACCTGCTGGCCATGACGCTGGATGAACTGGCGCATGCCGCCGACCCGCAGAAGCTGCAGCAGGTCGCCGACCTGTCGGCGAGCGCCATCGACAAGGCCCGGTCGGGCTGAAGGGCCTGGCGCCCCCGGCAGGAATCGAACCTGCATCTGAGACTTAGGAGGTCCCCGTTCTATCCATTGAACTACGGCGGCCAGGGCTGCGGATTCTAGTGGCTGGCACGCCCCGTCAATTCCAGCGCCAGGTCCAGATGATGTCCACCGCCGGATCGGCGCCGGCCTGGGCCCGCAGCGTGAAGCGCTGGGCCGCACGGTAGATGAGCTGCCAGTTGCCGGCGGCGGTGTTCACCCCGTGCTCGTAGCCGAGGTACACGCGCTGCGAGATCTGCTTGCCGAGGGAGACGACGGTGTCGCGCGTGGTGCCGTTCTCGTCCTGCCGCACCGAGATGTCGTCCAGGCCGATGCTCTTCATGAGGTCGCCGGTGCGCGAGGGGCCGTCGCCGGCCAGCAGCGCCATCGCGGCGCGCTGCAGCAGCGCGGTGTCGTTGCGCGCCAGCCCGTCCGGCGCGCGGCCCAGCAGCAGCCATGACAGCTTGTCCATGTCGGCCATGTCCGGGTCGCTGAACAGCCGCACCCGCGGGTTCACCGCCGTGCCGCCGATCTGCACCCCCACCTGCACGTCGAGGTTCGGACGGATCGCGACGATCTCCAGCCGAGGGTTCTCGACCGGGCCGTCGAAGCGCACGATGCCGCGCTCGATCTCGAGCTTCTGGCCATACGCCGCATAGGTGCCCGATTCGGTGCGCACCGCGCCGTTGACGGCCAGCTTGCCGCCCGGCGTCGTCACGGCGACGCGGCCGCGCAGCTTGGTATCGATGCCGCGGCCGCGCAGCTTGAGCTGCTCGCCGAGCGATACCTCGATGCGCACGTCGGCATTCAGCGCCGGGGCGTCGGCGGCCTCGGCTGCACGGGCCGCGGCCGCGGCCTGGTCGGGCGTGATGGGCGGATCGCCGCGCCGGCGCACGACGACCACGTCGGCGTCGAGCGAAGGCGCATCCCCGCGCGAGAAGTCGATGAGGCCTTCGTCGACCATGAATCGCCCGTCCAGCTTCAGCCGGTCGCCCTCGAAGGCGAGGTCGGCCTGGCCGCTGGTCACGATGCGGCGGTCGAGCCGGCCCAGGGCCATGAAGCGCTGCGCCTCGAGCCGCAGGCGGGCGCTGGGCTTGGCGCCCAGCGTCGCGCCGCCGGTGAGGGTGGCCCGGCCGTCGCCGCCCTGGATGCTGAAGCGCTGGATGGTGGCCTCGGTGCCGCGGAGCTGGATCGACAACTCCCCGTTGCGCGCGTCGATGCCCTGCAGCAGGTTGCGCACGGCCAGGCCGGAACCCACCAGCTCGCCGTTGATGCCGGGTTCTCCGAAGGTCCCGTTGAAGTACGCGCTGGTGCGCAGCTGGCCGGCCAGGCGCCAGGCCGGCGGCACCCACGGCGCCCACACCGCGAGGTTCTCGACGCGCCACTCCAGCACGCCCTGCAGCGGCGTCTGCGGCGCGGGCCAGAGCGCCTGCGGCGGGGTGCGCAGCGTCTGCGCACCGGTCAGCACGCCCAGGTTCGTGCCGGCCACCGCCTGCGTGAAGTACCAGGTGCCGTCCTGCGCGGCGACGGACAAGCGCAGATCGCTCAGGCCCAGCGCCTCGGTGCCGGCCTCGTCGGTGAGGGTCAGGTCGCCGCCGCTGCGCTCGATCACGACGTCGGCGCTCATCGCGCCGGCGGTGTGCAGCTGCAGGCGGCCCTGCAGCGCGAGATCGCCGCCCCAGCGCATCTCGGGCCGGAAGCGGGCCAGCCAGGGCGCGATGCGCAGCGGCTCCAGCTCGGCGTCGACGTCCACGCGCATCGGCTCGGCGTTCGGGCCGGCCGCCTGCCAGCGTGCGGTCTGCCAGCGCAGCGCGGCGCCGAGCAGGTCGATGCGGCCGGGCTGCGCAGCCGCCTCCGCCACGCCGCCGTCCGCGTCGAAGCGCAGGCCGGCCTGCAGGTCGCGCGCGGACAGCCAGGCCGGCTGGGGCTGCGCCCGGTCATTGGCCAGCAGCTCCGCGATGCGGCCCCGCCACCAGCGGGTGCCCGGTTCCCATTGGCCCTCGCCGCGCAGCTTCAGCACGGTGCCGCCGGCCGCGGGGGCCGCCGCGGCGGCGCGCCGGGCTTCGGCCAGGTCGGTCCAGGCGGGCGGGCGCACCGGGCTGCTCGCATCGAGCGTGAAGCCGTGGCGGCGCAGGCTGCCATCGACACGCGCGCGCAGGCTGTCGATGCGTTGTTCGCCGTGCGCCAGCCCGTCTGCGGCCAGGTCGAGCGCGAGCGGCGCATCGGCATCGGCCGAGCCCTGCCAGTTCGCAGCCACCCGCTGCATCCGCAGGTTGCCGGTCTGCAGGGCCTGCACCTGCAGAGTGCCTTCGGTGCGCAGCGCCGGCCAGCGGCCCTGCACGCTGGCCTGGCCTGCCGCCGTGCCGCTGCGAGGCACCCAGGCCTGCAGCGCCGGGTGCAGTGCGCCGAGCGGCGCCAGCGCCGCGAGGGCCGGCGCGGCGAGCGTGGCCTGCCAGCGGTCGGCCGCGGGCCGGCCGCCGGTCAGGCCGTCCACCTCGATGCGGTTGCCGGCGGCGTCCAGCCAGCCGGCCAGGCGGTGGCCCCCGTCGCCCTTCCACTCGACGTGGCCGGTCAGCGGGACGCCGGCCAGCTGGCTGTCGCGCAGGTCGGCCACGGCGGTGCCGCGCCAGGCGGCCCACGGGGCGGCGGGCGTCGAGGCGGCGCCCGCGGGCCCGGCCACCGTGGCCGGTGCCGACAGGTCGGCCTTCCAGCTGCCGTCGAAGCGGTGCGGCCCGCGGCGCCAGGCGGAACCCTCGGGGCCGGGCAGCCAGGGCGTGGGATCGAAGGCGGCGAACTCGCCGGCCGAGCGCAGCGTCCAGGCGCCGTCGGCGGCGGCCTGCCACCGTGCCGTGAGCTGCGCGCGGGCGCCGCCTGCCGTTGCGCGCAGCTGTTGCACCTCGGCCAGCAGCTGGCCGTCCGGCTGGCGCTCGGCCTCGGCCTGCAGCGTGATGCGCGTGCGCGGCGCGGTGCGCTGGGCCAGCCGGCCGTCGAGGTCGCCGCGCAGCGTCGCGCGCAGCGGGGCTTCGGCGGCGGGCCGGCTGCCGTCGGGCGAGGGCAGCCCCTGCAGCGTCAGCGACAGGGGGCCGCCGACCGTCATGGCCGCGGCGCGGCCGTCGAGCTGCATCGGCTGCACGCCCGCCAGGCGCAGGTCGAGCGCGAGCGTATCGGCCTGCCACCGGCCGCTGCCCTCGATGCGGCCGGCACCCGGCAGGCGCACGTCGAGCCGCGTGAAGTCGAGCTGGCGGCGGTCCGACGGCGTGCCGCGCAGCGTGAGGTTCAACGCCTGCATCGGCAGGCGGGCGTCGTCCCACCGGCCGGGCAGCGAATTGCTGAGCGCGATGTCGATCTGCGCCGGCTGGTCGGCGCCGACGCTGTCGACGGTCACCCGGCCATCGAGCCGCGTGGCCGGCAGCCCGGCGCCCAGCGGTGCCAGGTCGAACGCCTTCACGTCGGCCGACAGCGCGGCGAGCGGCCAGGCCGCGAAGGCGGTCACCGTCGCCTGCACGTCGATGCTGCCCGCGGGTGCGGGTGCGGGTGCGGATGCGGGTGCGGGCGCGGGCGCGGGCGCGGCGGCGGCCACGCTGCGCAAGGCAGCCTGCAGCTCGAGGCGTTCGAGCGGCCCCTGCGCCTGCACGTCGGCCTCCCAGGGCAGCGCGGCGTCGGGCAGCGCACGCAGCGCCGCCTGCGCCTGCAGCGCCAATGGCGCCTGGGTGTCGATGCGGGCATCGGCGCTCAGCTGCAGGCCGTCGCGGGTGACGCGCGCGCCGCTCAGCCGGTGCACGCGGCCGTTGTCTTCGCCCAGGTGCAGGCTGGCGGCCAGGCCGGTGAGCGCGGGCTGGTCGTCGATGACCAGCGTCGCGACCGACAGGTCCTGCACTTCGACCTCGACGGGCAGCCTCAGGCTGCGGGGCGCGCCCGATGGCGACGATGGCGCCGTGGCGGGCGCGGTCCGCACCTCGATGCGCTCCGCCCGGGGCGCGACGAGGGTGATGCCCAGCAGCGAGCCTTCGCGCGGGCGGAAGCGCCAGCGCAGGTCCTGCCAGCCCAGGCCGTCCACCACGACCCGCAGGCCGTCCGCGGCGGCGTATTCGACGCGCGTGGCCGCATACGGGCCGCCGCTGAAGACGCCGCGCGGCGCGCTGACCGTGAGGCCGGGCACGCGCGCCAGCAGCCACGCATTGCCGGCCTCGGTGCGCAGCGCATAGGAGGCCAGCGCGACCAGCACAGCGACGAGGGCCAACAGGCCGATCGCGCTGGCCAGCGTCCAGCGCAGGGCGGTGCCGCGCAGGGTGCGCAGCCGCTTCGGGCGTGCCTGCGCGGGGGCGGGTGGGGGAGCGGGGGAGTCGGTCGCCATCGGGAGGTTCGGGCGCCTAGAACTGCACGCCGACGTTCAGGTGCAGCCGCACCGACTGGGTTCTTTCGCCATAGGCGAGGTCCACGCTCACCGGCCCCAGCGGGCTGCGGTAGCGCACGCCGCCGCCGATGCCGACGGCGGGCTTGAGGTCGCTCCAGCGGTCGGCCGCGTTGCCCAGGTCGACGAAGGTGGCCCACCACAGGCCCGGCACCGCGGGGATGGGCCGAGCGATCTCGGCGCTGGCGGTGAACAGCATGTTCCCGCTGTTGACGACGCCGTCGGACTCGGGCCCGAGGTCGCGGTAGCCGTAGCCGCGCACCGAGCCGTCGCCCCCCGCGCGGAAGCGCTGGCTGTCGGGGACCGTGAGGTCGTTGCGCACGAAGACCTGGCCCAGTTCGAGCCGCGTGTGCGCGTACCAGCGCTCGCCCACGGGCTTCCACCACTGCAGCTTGCCGTAGGCGCGCACGTAGGGCCCGTTGCGGGTGGAGCCGTCGAAGTCCTCGCTGTGGGCCTGGCCCGCCGCGCCCTGCAGCGTCAGGCCCACGCCGTCGGTCGGCAGCAGGATGTTGTCGACGTTGCGCCAGGTGCCGTGGGCGTTGAGCGAGATGGCGCGCGAGGTCTGCCGGCCCAGGTCGTTGCGGGTGGTGGAGCGCTCGAGCTCGACGAACAGCAGCCGGTCGATGCGCTCGCCGTCGTAGGCACGGCCCAGGCGGGTGCGCACCGACTGCACCACGTCGCTGCTGGATTCGACCCGTTCGAGGGCGCCCCCCAGCAGGTTGCGCTTCAGCCCCGGCAGCGGATGCGAGGTGAGTTCGCCGTCCCAGGCCTGGCGCAGTTGCGCCAGCTCGAACTTGTTGCGCAGCGTGGCGCGCTCGCCGAAGATGCGCCGGTGGATGTGTTCGAGCGTGGCCCGCGGGCCGGTGTTGGCGCTGTAGCCCAGGCCGACGATGGCCGTCTGCAGTGGCAGCTCGCCCAGCCGCACCGTCACGGGCGTGGCGTCGGCGACGGCCGGGTCGGTGTTGATCGTCACCACGGCGCGGTCGTACAGGCCGGCGCGCTGCAGCCGCTCCTGGAAGTCGAGCAGCAGCTTCTCGGTGGCGGGCGTGCCCGGCCGGAAGTCGGCGAGGTTGCGCACGGTCTGCTCGTCATGCCGCTGCAGGCCGCGGATGCGCAGCTCGCCCGTGCGGAAGAGCGGGCCCGACTGGGCGGTGACCCACAGCACCGCCTCCTGGTCGACCGCATCGATCTCCGCGCGGGTGGATTCCCAGCCCGCGGCGGCATAGCCCGATGCGCGCAGCTGCGCGAGCGAGGCGCTCTTCGCGCTGCTCCAGGCGCTGTTGCGGAACGGCGCGCCGGGCGGCAGCTGCCAGTTGCCCTGCAGCGCGCTGCGCGCGGCCATCGCGTTGGCATCGCCGGCCTCGATCGCCGCCTGAAGCGGGCCCTTCACGCTCCACACCACGTCGTGCACGATGGTGCGCTTGCCCGGCTTGACGCTCACCCGCACGCGCGGCGGGTCGTCGGAGACGCGCCTGACCTCGACCTCGGCGTCGAAGTAGCCCTCGGTCTCGAGCAGCTCACGCGCCTGCGCCGGCGTCGCGGCCTCCAGCCGGCGCAGCTCGGCCGCGGTGATCGGCTCGTCCGGGGCCAGTGCGCGCAGGCGGCCGAGGTCGAGGTAGGTCTCGAGCAGCGTGTCGAGCGTGCCGGGGGCCTCCACCTCGAGCTGCACCGCCGGCGGCGCGACCGGGGCCTCGGCGGTGGCCGGCGCTTCCTCGGGCGGGGGCTTGAGCAGCGCGCAACCCGGCAGCAGCGTGCAGGCAGCCAGCAGCCAGGCACCGGCGGCGTGGAACCTCATTTGCTGAGCAACCGCATCGCTCCTTCGAGGCCCGCCAGCGTCAGCGGAAACATGCGTTGGTTCATCAGTTGCTGGATCACGGCGATGCTCTGCCGGTATTGCCACACGCCTTGCGGTTCGGGGTTGATCCATGCGAATTTGGGGAATGCATGGGTGAGCCGCTGCAGCCATTCGGCGCCCGGCTCCTCATTGTTGTATTCGACGCTGCCGCCGGGCTGCAAGATTTCGTAAGGGCTCATCGTCGCGTCGCCGACGAAGATCAGCTTGTAGTCCTTGTTGTACTTGCGGATCACGTCCCAGGTCGGGAACTTCTCGCTGTAGCGGCGGCGGTTGTTCTTCCACATGAAGTCGTAGACGCAGTTGTGGAAGTAATAGAACTCGAGGTGCTTGAACTCGGTCTTGGCGGCGCTGAAGAGTTCCTCCACGCGGTGGATGTGCTCGTCCATCGTGCCGCCCACATCCATCAGCAGCAGCACCTTCACTTTGTTGTGGCGCTCGGGGATCATCTTGATGTCGAGCAGCCCGGCGTTGGCGGCGGTGGAGTGGATGGTGTCGTCGAGGTCCAGTTCCTCCGCGGCACCCTCGCGCGCGAAGCGCCGCAGCCGGCGCAGCGCCACCTTGATGTTGCGCGTGCCCAGCTCCAGCGTGTCGTCGTAGTCCTTGAAGGTGCGCTGGTCCCACACCTTCACCGCGCTGCGGTTGCGGCCCTTGTCCTGCCCGATGCGGATGCCTTGCGGGTTGTAGCCGTACGCGCCGTAGGGGCTGGTGCCGCCAGTGCCAATCCACTTGTTGCCGCCCTGGTGGCGTTCCTTCTGCTCCTCGAAGCGCTTCTTCAGCGTCTCCATCAGCTCGTCCCAGCCCATCTTCTCGATGGCGGCCTTCTGCTCGGGCGAAAGCTCCAGCTCCAGCGTCTTGCGCAGCCATTCGAGCGGCACGTCTTTCGAGAAGTCGGTCAGAAGTTCCACGCCCTTGAAGTAGGCGCCGAAGGCCCGGTCGAACTTGTCGAAGTGGGCCTCGTCCTTCACCAGCGTGGTCCGGGCGAGGTAATAGAAGTCGTCGACCGAGGGGCCGATCACGTCGGCCTTCAGCGCTTCGAGCAGCGTCAGGTATTCCTTCACCGACACCGGCAGCTTGGCCGCACGCAGCGTGAAGAAGAAATTGATCAGCATGGCGGTGTCCGGCAGGGGGCGTGGCGCCCAGTGTAGGCAATGGGCGCGCCTACGCCCGGCGCTTGCGGGCGGGGCGCTGGCCCGGGTCGAAGCGGCGCAGCCAGTCGAAGAACTCGCCGTACCAGAGCTGGCTGTTGCGGGGCTTCACCACCCAGTGGTTCTCGTCGGGGAACCACAGCAGCCGCGCCTCGACGCCGCGGGCCTTGAGCGTGTTGTAGTAGGCCAGGCCCTGGGCATCGGGCACCCGGTAGTCGCGCGCGCCGTGGATCACCAGCGTGGGCGTCGCCATGCTGGCGGCGAAGGTGTGCGCGCTCTGCGCAGCGACCTGCGCCGCCTGTTCCCAGTAGGCGCCGCCCAGTTCCTGGACGTGCCAGCTCCAGGCGTCGTTGGCGAACATCGCCGTCCAGTCAAAGCAGCCGGCGTGGCAGACGTAGGCGGCGTAGCGGCCCGGCGGGGCATGGCCGTTCATCCAGGCGACGAGGAAGCCGCCATAGCTGCCGCCGGCGGCGAAGACGCGGCGCGGATCGGCCCAGGGCTCGCGCAGCAGCTGCTCGGTCGCGGCCTCGATGTCCTGCATCTCGAGCGCGCCCCAGCGGTGCGTGATGCTGTCGAGGAAGGCATAGCCGAAACCCGACGAGCCGTGGTAGTTGACCGACGCGACCACGTAGCCCTGGGCCGCGAAGACCGCGGCACTCCAGCGGTAGTGCCACACGTCGCCGGCCGCGGTGTGCGGCCCGCCGTGGATGACGTGCAGCAGCGGGTACTTCCTGGCGGGGTCGAAGCCCGGCGGGTACATCAGCCACACCTGCACCTTGTCGCCCTGCGCGCCGGTGCACCAGGTTTCCTCGCTGCGGCCGATGGCGTGCGCGTTGAGCAGGCTGTCGTTGAAGCGCTCGATGCGCCGCGGTGCCTGGCCCGGCAGGCAGGCGTGCACACGGGCGGGGTGCGTGGCCGCGTCGGCGAGCGTGACGGTGGTGCCTGCCGCCTTGTCGAAGCCGTGCACCCAGCCGCCTTCGCAGACCACCTCGGCGCGGCGGTCCGGCAGGTCGAAGCGCCAGAGGTGCCGGCGGCCGCGCTGCTCGGCGGCGAACAGCACGGCCTGGCCGTCGTCTTCCCAGTGCAGCGGGGCCTGCACCTCGTGGTCCCATTCGGCGCTCTCGACCGCCCAGCGGCCGGTTCGTGCCCCGGGCCTGCTGCGCTCCCAGACCGCCAGCTGCGCCGGCATGGTGTGCTTGCGCTCCTGGTGGCTGGCGACGAACGCGATGCGCTCGCCATCGGGGCTGTAACGCGGGGCGGCGAAGCCCCAGTCCGCGTCGCGCGCGATCAGGTCGATGCGGCCGGTGGCCAGCACCAGCTCGGCCAGTGCGCAGCGGCCGTCGACGCGCTTGTCCGGCGCCGGGTCGTAGGCGAAGACGATGCGCTCGCCATCGGGGGCGATGTCGAAGGTGGTGGCGTCCGGCGCGGCGCGGCGCAGTTCGTAGGGCGTGCCTTCGAACAGGTCGCGCAGCCGGCCGGTGTCGACGTCGACCAGGTGCAGGTGCGGCACCCGGCCCATCGGCAGTTGGTCGTCCCAGTAGCGGTAGAGCGTCTCGCTGGTCGCGTAGCCGGTTTCCTTGCGCTCGTGGTGCTGCTTGTGCGCTCGGGCCTGGGCCTTCGGCCCGCGCAGCGCAGGCCACACCCACGAGATGAAGGCGATGCGCCGGCCGTCGGGCAGCCAGCGGAAGGCCTCGACGCCCGTCGCCACGGTCGCGACGCGCCGCGCCTCGCCGCCGTCGGCGGGGATGACGTAGAGCTGGGGCGTGCCGTCGCGCTCGCCCTCCTGGTCGCGCCGGCCGATGAAGGCGATGCGGTCGCCGCGCGGGCTCCATTGCGGCTGGCCGTCCTTCTCGCCGCCATGCGTCAGTGCGCGGGGGCGGCCGCCCAGCGTCGACAGCAGCCACAGCGCGGTGCGCGATGTGTTGGCCTGCATCGCATAACGTGTGACGGGCACCACCGCCTGCGAGCCATCGGGGGACAGGCTGGGCGGCCCGATGCGCTCGATCTTCCAGAGGGCATCGACGTCGAAGGGCTTGCCGGTGGCCATGGCGTGCGGCTCCTCAGCGCGGCTTGGCGAGCTGCCAATCCAGGTGTGTGCGCACCGTCGGCCATTCGGCCGCGGTGATGCTGTAGACGGCGGTGTCGCGCAGGGTGCCGTCCGGCATGCGCGAGTGGCAGCGCAGGATGCCGTCGAGTTGCGCGCCCAGTCGTTCGATCGCGCGGCGGCTCTGCGTGTTGAGGCGGTGGGTGCGGAACTCGACGGCGATGCAGTCCAGCGCCTCGAAGGCGTGGCCCAGCAGCATGCGCTTGCACTCGGTGTTCACCGGGCCGCGCTGCACGCGGGCGCCGAGCCAGGTGCTGCCGATCTCGACGCGGCGGTTGGCCGCATCGATGTTCATGTAGGTCGTCATGCCCGAGGGCACGCCGGCGGCGTCGAGCACGGTGAACGGCAGCATCGAGCCGGCTTCCTGCAGGCCCAGGCGGCGCGCGATCTCGCCGGCCATGCGCTCCGGCGAAGGCACCGAGGTGTACCAGAGCTTCCACAGCTCGCCTTCGCGCACCGCGTCGGCCAGCGGCGTGGCATGGTCGGGTGCCAGGGGAACCAGGGTGGCCGAGCGGCCGGTGAGGGTGGTGGGGAGAGGCCAGATCATGAAGGTTCGAGCAAGGCCAGGGAACTGGTGTTTTTCTTGCTGTTCAGAGGGGCACACGGCCTGATGATCGCACCATCGCTGGGCCCGCTTCTTCCGCAGGGATCCTCCGGAATCTTCCCGACGCCACCAGCCGCCCGTCATGAACCTACCGCTGCGCCCCCTCCTGCACGCTGCCGTCCTGCCATGCCTGCTGGCCTGCGCGCTGTGGGGCGCCGGCGGTGTTGCCGCCACCGCGCACGCCGCGCCATGGGCCGTGCCGGCGCCCGCTGCGGCGGCGTCGGGCTTGCGCATCCAGCTGGCCAAGCCGGTGGTACGCCGGCCGCTGCTCGGGCCGGGTGCCTTTGCCGCGCCGCGCAACTGTGCGCTCGATCCCTTTGCCGACGCCAATGGCGAGCAGCGCGAGCGCCAGTTCGACCACGCCGACCGCGACTGCCCCGGCGAGCGGTTTGCGCTCAACATGGCGGCGCCGCGGCCCTCGCGGCCCGCAGCGGCACAGGCACGGCGCTTCGACCTCTCGGTCGACCAATGGATGAGCGCCCGCATGGACCGGCTGATGACCAGCGCGCGCCTGGGCTGGATGGCCACCGGCGACGCCCGCCTCGGCTGGCAGACCGCCCGTGCGCTGGTCGCGGCCGGCAGCCTGCTGCGGCTCAATGACGACTGGGCGATGGAGCTTCAGTTCGGCCGCGACCGCAGCGCCGCCGCGTTGCGCTCCCGCGCCAAGTGGTCCACGCTGTGGCGCGTGGCGGGCGAGCATCTCTTGTATGTACAGGTTGCCGCGGAGGAGGCCGGCGCAGCGCAGGTCATCGGCCTGCGCTGGTGGCTGGCGCCCCGGCGCGCGACGCTCGACCTGTCGGCCCACCGCTCCTTCGACGGCGAGCGCATCGAACCGCGCTTCAATCTCTCGGTGCGACTGGGCCGGTAGCCGGGCGCCTGGCGGGCGGTGCCATGTACGCATGGCACCGGGTGCCCCATCACGCGCGGCCAGCGCCCGGCCGCTCCGAAGCGGCCGCGCAACCCGCCCGGCGGGTGGTGCCATGTACGCATGGCACCGGGTGCCCCATCAAGCGCGGCCAGCGCCCGGCCGCTCCGAAGCGGCCGCGCAACCCGCCCGGCGGGTGGTGCCATGTACGCATGGCACCGGGTGCCCCATCTACCGGTTATGGCGCTGCATGAACACGAGCTTCTCGAACAGCGTCACGTCCTGCTCGTTCTTCAGCAGGGCGCCCAGCAGCGGCGGAACCGCGACCTTGTCGTCCTTGCTTTGCAGCGCTTCCGGCGGAATGTCCTCGGCCACCAGCAGCTTCAGCCAGTCGATCAACTCGCTGGTGCTGGGCTTCTTCTTCAGGCCCGGCAGGCCGCGCACGTCGTAGAAGTTCTTCAGCGCGGCGGCCAGCAGCTCCTTCTTGAGCTGCGGGAAGTGCACGTCGACGATGCGCTGCATTGTCTCGGCATCGGGGAACTTGATGTAGTGGAAGAAGCATCGGCGCAGGAAGGCGTCGGGCAGCTCCTTCTCGTTGTTCGAGGTGATGAACACCAGCGGCCGGTGCTTCGCCTTGATGAGCTCGCGCGTCTCGTAGACGTAGAACTCCATGCGGTCGATCTCGCGCAGCAGGTCGTTCGGGAACTCGATGTCGGCCTTGTCGATCTCGTCGATCAGCAGCACCACGGGCTGGTCGGCGGTGAAGGCCTGCCACAGCGTGCCCTGCACGATGTAGTTGCGGATGTCGCGCACCTTCGCGGCGCTGTCGGCGTCCGAGAGCTGGCTGTCGCGCAGCCGGCTCACCGCGTCGTACTCGTACAGGCCCTGCTGCGCCTTGGTGGTGCTCTTCACGTGCCACTGCAGCAGCGGCATGTTCAGCGCGGCCGCCACTTCCTCGGCCAGCATCGTCTTGCCGGTGCCGGGCTCGCCCTTGACCAGCAGCGGCCGCTGCAGCGTGATGGCGGCGTTGACGGCCAGCATCAGGTCCGGGGTGGCGACGTACTGTTCGGAGCCTTGGAATTTCATGGGTGCGGCGGCCCTGGAGGTCGAGCCGATAAGGGTTCAGCCCAGTATAAGGGTCACCCTATAATCGCCGGTTGAACTCAAGCCCGTAGCCATAGCCTTCGCCAAACCGATGAACAACGTCCTCACCTCGATGCTTGTGCTGGCCTTTGCCGGCGCCGTTCCGGCCGCCCACGCCCAGGACATCAAGCCCGATGCAGCGGCCGGCGAGAAGAAGGTGGCGATGTGCATCGGCTGCCACGGCATCCCGGAGTACAAGGCCTCGTTCCCCGAACTGCACATGGTGCCGAAGATCTCGGGCCAGAACGCCAAGTACATCGCCGCCGCGCTCAACGGCTACAAGTCCGGCGACCGCAAGCATCCCACCATGCGCGGCCTGGCCGGCACGCTGACCGACCAGGACATCGCCGACATCTCCGCCTTCTACGAAGCCAACGTCGTCGAGGCCGCCCCGGTGCCCGAAGCACCCGCGGTTCAGCCCCGCCCCGAAGTCGCGGCGCTGCTGACCAAGGGGGCGTGCGTCTCCTGCCACGGCGCCAACTTCTCCAAGCCGATCGACGGCACCTATCCGAAGATCGCCGGCCAGTACGCCGACTACCTCTACGTCGCGCTGAAGGCCTACAAGGTCACGGGCAGCCCGATCATCGGCCGCGGCAACGCCATCATGGCCGGCCAGGTCAAGCAGTTCAGCAACGTCGAGTTGAAGGCGATGGCGCAGTACATCGCCTCGCTGCCCGGCGACCTGCAGACGCGTCCCGAATCGCGCTTCCGCCAGGCATCGCGCTGATACCGGCGCACGCGCCGGACGCCAAGAAGGCCGCTGGAGACAGCGGCCTTTTTGCTTTGAGGGTGCGGGCGGCTCAGCCTTCCGGCATGCCGCGCGGCGCACTGGCCCGCGCCGCCACGGCCTCTTGGTAGAGCGCCAGGTACTGCCGGGCCGGGCCCTCCCAGGAGAAGTCCTGGGCCATTGCGCGCTGGCGCATCTGCTGCCAGATCACCGGTTCGACGAACACGTCGCAGGCACGGTGCACGGCCTCTTCCAGCGCGCCGCCGGTGGCGGCGTCGAAGGCGAAGCCGGTCGCGCGGTCGGTGTCGAGCGCCTCGGGCGTGGCATCGGCCACCGTGTCGGCCAGGCCGCCGACACGGCGCACCACCGGCAAGGCGCCGTAGCGCTGCGCGTACATCTGCGTCAGGCCGCAGGGCTCGAACCGCGAGGGCACGAGCACGAGGTCGGCGCCGGCCATCACGCGGTGCGCCAGCGCCTCGTCGTAGCCGATGCGCACGGCGACCTGCCCGGCATGGGCCTGCTGGGCCATGCGGAAGGCGGCCTCCAGCGCCGGGTCGCCGGTGCCCTGCAGCACCAGCTGGCCGCCGCGCTGCAGCAGCCCGGGCAGCGCCGCCAGCACCAGGTCGAGCCCCTTCTGCGAGGTGAGCCGGCTGACCACGCCGCACAGCGGGCCCGCGGCCTTGACGTCGAGCCCCAGTTCCTGCTGCAGCGCGCGCTTGCAGGCGGCCTTGCCGGCCTGCAGGGTGGGGACGTCGAAACGGGTCGGGATGCCGGGGTCCGTCGCCGGGTTCCACACGGCTTCGTCGATGCCGTTGATGATGCCGTGCACGTCGCGGCCGCGGCCGCGGATCACGCCGTCGAGGCCGAAGCCGTGCTCCGCCGTGGCGATCTCGCGGGCGTACGTCGGGCTGACGGTGGTGACGCGATCGGCGAACTTCAGCCCCGCCTTCATGAACGAGAGCTGGCCGTGGAACTCCAGGCCCGACGGCGACATGAAGCGCGACGAGAGCCCCAGTGCCGGGAAGTCGGCCGGCGGGAACAGCCCCTGGTAGGCCAGGTTGTGCACCGTGTAGACGGCTGCCGCGGTGGTGGGCGGGTGCGCTGCGACGTAGGCGCAGGCCATCGCGGCGTGCCAGTCGTGGGCGTGCATGACGTCGGGCGTCCAGCCGGCGTCGAGTTCGCCAGCGGCCAGGTGGGCGCCGATCCAGCCCAGCAGGGCGAAGCGCTGCAGGTTGTCCTGCCACTCGTGGCCGCGGCTGTCCTGGTAGGGGCTGCCGCCGCGCCGGTAGAGGTAGGGCGCATCGATCAGGTAGACCGGCACGCGCGTGCCCGGCATCTGGCCGAGCACCAAAGTCACGCGCCCGGCACCGAACAGCGCACCGAGTTCGAGCACGCGCTTGCCGTGCAGCACCGCGTCGAGCATCGGCGGCAGGCCCGGCACGAGCAGCCGCACGTCGGCGCCGGCGCGCAGCAGCGCGGGCGGCAGCGCCGCCACCACGTCGGCCAGCCCGCCGGTCTTGACCAGCGGGAACACCTCGGCCGCGACGTGCAGGACCTTCAGCGAGGCACCGGGCCGTTCCGCCACCGTCATTGCAGCGCCGCCAGCATCTCGCGCGTGACCAGCACCACGCCCTCCTCGCTGCGCACGAAGCGCTGCGCGTCCTCCTCGGGGTTCTCGCCGATCACCATGCCGTCGGGGATCTTGCAGCCGCGGTCGATGATGACCTTGGTCAGCCGGGCGCCGCGGCCCACCTGCACGTCGGGCAGCAGCACCGAGAGCTGCACCTTGGCGTGGGAATGCACGCGCACGCCGGAATACAGCACCGTGCGCCGCACCTCGCCGGAGACGATGCAGCCGCCGGACACCAGCGATTCGATCGCCGTGCCGCGCCGGTCGCCCATGTCGTGGACGAACTTCGCCGGCGGCAGCTGCGGCTGGTAGGTCCAGATCGGCCACGTGGTGTCGTAGAGGTCGAGCTTGGGCACGGTCGCGGTGAGGTCGATGTTGGCGTCCCAGTAGGCATCGATCGTGCCGACGTCGCGCCAGTAGGCCTCCTCGCCGCGCAGCGCGCCGACGCAGCTCAGGTCGAAGGGGTGCGCGATCGCCTTGCCGGACGCGACGGCCTTGGGGATGATGTCCTTGCCGAAGTCGTGCTGCGAGTTCGGGTCGTTCATGTCGCGCTCCAGCTCCTGGTAGAGGTAGCGCGCATTGAAGATGTAGATGCCCATGCTGGCCAGCGCCCGGTCGGGCTTGCCCGGCATCGGCGGCGGATCGGCCGGCTTCTCGACGAAATCGAGGATGCGCCGCTTCTCGTCGACGTGCATCACGCCGAAGGCGGTGGCCTCCATGCGCGGCACCTCGATGCAGGCGACGGTGCAGTCGTGGCCCTGCTCGACGTGGTCGGCCAGCATCAGCGCGTAGTTCATCTTGTAGACGTGGTCGCCGGCCAGCACCACGATGTAGTCGGCGCGGTAGCTCGCGATGATGTCCTGGTTCTGGTAGACCGCGTCGGCCGTGCCGCGGTACCAGGATTCCTCGTCCACCCGCTGCTGCGCGGGCAGCAGGTCGACGAACTCGTTGATCTCCGGCTTCAGGAAGGCCCAGCCGCGCTGCAGGTGGCGCAGCAGGCTGTGGCTCTTGTACTGGGTGATCACGCCGATGCGGCGGATGCCGGAGTTGATGCAGTTCGACAGCGCGAAGTCGATGATCCGGAACTTGCCGCCGAAATACACGCCCGGTTTGGCGCGGCGGTCCGTCAGGTTCTTGAGCCGGCTGCCGCGGCCGCCGGCCAGGACCAGGGCGACGGCGCGTTTTGGGAGGTCGAAGTTGCGTGCCACATCGTGCGAGGCCATGGGTGTCTCCCGTTGTGTGTTGGCGTGGGATCGTTGGTAACTGCGATGTACTTCCGGGGTCGGCAGGGGGGCCCGCGGGCGACGGCGTCGCGCCGGGGCACGGTGGCAGGATAGCCCGGTATGGCGGCCCTTGCACCTGCGCCGGGCGGCGAGGCTGCGCGTTGCATCCACGCTGCGCCGGCAAGGCATTGCAGCATGAAACCCGGCCGGAATATTGCTGGTGTGACCAAAATCGCGGCCACTGAAATGCCCCGGCCGGCGTTTCCCGAAGGAGCTCAGGACCATGACGAACCCTACTTCCGCGACCGACCTGGTCGCTGCCACCGAACGGCACCTGCTCGACACCGTCGGTGTCGAACCCGCCCATGCCGCCGCCCCCGAAGTGCTGCAAGCCGTCTCGCAGGCCGTGCGCGAGCAGCTGTCGCAGCGCTGGGTGCGCACCCAGGCCATCGACCGTGAATCGAAGGCGCGGCGCGTCTACTACCTGTCGATGGAATTCCTGATCGGCCGCACCTTCGGCAACGCGCTGGCGTCGCTGGGGCTGCAGGGCGACGCGGCCGCCGCCGCCGAGAAGCATGCCAAGACCCTGGAGGACCTGGCCGCTGGCGAGCCCGACGCCGCCCTCGGCAACGGCGGCCTCGGACGGCTGGCCGCGTGTTTCCTCGACTCGATGGCCACGCTCGGCCTGCCGTCCTTCGGCTACGGCATCCGCTACGAGTACGGCATGTTCGCGCAATCGATCCAGGGCGGGCGGCAGGTCGAGCACCCGGATTCGTGGCTGGAGAACGGCACGCCCTGGGAATTCCCGCGGGCGGGCATCGGCTACCCGGTGCGCTTCGGCGGCTGGGTCGAGCAGCCGGCGCTGCCGGGCGGCAAGGCGCAGTGGCGCCCGGCGGCCGAGGTCAATGCCAAGGCCTACGACATGGTGATCCCCGGGCATGGCACCGACAAGGTCAGCACGCTGAGGCTGTGGAAGGCGGTGGCGCCGGCGCACATCGACCTGCACGCCTTCAACTCGGGCGACTACGCCCGTGCGGCGGAGGTGAAGAACGAGTTCGAGAACATCTCCTGGGTGCTCTACCCGAACGACAGCACGCCCGCGGGCCGCGAGCTGCGGCTGCGGCAGGAATACTTCTTCACCTCCGCGTCGATCCAGGACATCCTGGCGCGCCACCTCGCGGAGCACCCGTCGCTCGCCAACCTCCACGAGAAGGTCGCGATCCACCTGAACGACACGCACCCGGCGATCGGCGTGGCCGAGCTGATGCGGCTGCTGGTCGACGAACACGGCTTCGTGTGGGGCGATGCCTGGAAGGTCACGCAGCAGACCTTCTCCTACACCAACCACACGCTGATGCCCGAGGCGCTCGAGACCTGGTCCGTCGACCTGATGCACCACGTGCTGCCGCGTCACCTGGACATCATCTTCCGCATCAACCACGACTTCCTCGAGTTCGCGGCCACCAAGCGGCCCAACGACATGGACTTCCTTCGCCGCCTCTCGCTGGTGTCGGAGGGCGGCGAGAAGCGCGTGCGCATGGCCAACCTGTCGATCGTGGGCAGCCACAAGATCAACGGCGTCTCGAAGCTGCACTCCGACCTGCTGGTGGAGACCATCTTCTCGGACTTCGCCCACCTGTGGCCCGAGCGCTTCACCAACATGACCAACGGCGTGACGCCGCGCCGCTGGCTCGCGCAGGCCAACCCCAAGCTCGCGACGCTGCTCGACCAGACGCTGGGCACCGCCTGGCGGCTCGACCTCGACGAGTTGGGGCGGCTGAAGACCGAGGGCGACAGCAGCAGCTTCCGCATCGCCTTCGCCGAGGCGAAGCAGGCCAACAAGTCGCGCCTGGCGGCGATGATCGCCCGCAGCACCGGCCTGAAGGTCGATCCCACCAGCCTGTTCGACGTGCAGGTCAAGCGCATCCACGAGTACAAGCGGCAGTTGCTCAACGTGCTGCACGTCGTGACCCGCTACCACGCGATCCTCGACCAGCCCAACGCCGAGTGGCAGCCCCGCACGGTGATCTTCGCCGGCAAGGCGGCGTCCTCGTACTTCATGGCCAAGCAGATCATCCGGCTGATCCACGACGTGGGCGCGGTCATCAACAACGACCGCCGCGTCGGCGACCGGCTGAAGGTCGTGTTCGTGCCGAACTACGGCGTCTCCGTGGCCGAGGTGATCATGCCGGGCGCCGACCTCTCGGAGCAGATCTCCACCGCCGGCACGGAGGCCTCCGGCACCGGCAACATGAAGCTGGCGCTCAACGGCGCGCTGACGATCGGCACGCTGGACGGCGCCAACATCGAGATCGGCCAGGCCGTGGGCGACGACAACATCTTCATCTTCGGGCTGCGCACGCCCGAGGTGGAGGCGCAGCGCCGCGCCGGCTACCAGCCGATGCGCCTGTACGAGGCCGATCCCCGGCTGAAGGCGGTGCTCGATGCGATCGGCTCCGGCGTGTTCTCGCCCGACGAGCGCGACCGCTACCGCGGCCTGATCGACGCGCTGCTGTGGGGGGGCGACCACTATTTCCTGCTGGCGGACTACGATGCGTACATCCAGGCCCAGGCGAGGGTCGACGCGCGCTTCCGCGACCGCGACGCCTGGGCCCGCAGTGCGATCGCCAACGTGGCCGGCATGGGGCCGTTCTCCGCGGACCGCACGATCGGCCAATACGCGAAGGAGATCTGGCATGTCGAACCCCGTCCCTGAAGACCACCGCTGATGCTGCCGGACCACGAGATCGAGCGGCTTCGCAGCGGCCGCCACGCAGACCCTTTCGCCGTCCTCGGGCGGCATGACGACGGCAGCGGCGCGGCATCCCGCGTGTGGCTGCGGGCCTGGCTGCCCGGCGCTCAGGCCGTGGCCGTGCTCGACGCCGCCACCGGCCAGCCCGTCGGCGTGCTGGCACCCCGCCACCCGGACGGCTTCTTCGAGGCGCCGTTCGCCTCGGCGCCGGCCGACTACCGCTGGCAGGTGAGATGGCAGGACGGCGGCGAGTCGGTCGTCGACGACCCGTACCGCTTCCCGCCGCTGCTCGGTGAAACCGATGTGTGGCTGCTCGCCGAGGGCACGCACCTGCGGCCCTTCGAGGTGCTGGGCGCGCAGCCGCGCGAGCTGATGGGCGTCGAAGGCACGGCGTTTGCCGTGTGGGCGCCCAATGCACAACGGGTCAGCGTCGTCGGCGACTTCAACCACTGGAACGGTGCGGCGCATCCGATGCGCCTGCGCAGCGAATGCGGCGTGTGGGAGCTGTTCCTGCCCGGCGTGCGGGCCGGCGCCCGCTACAAGTTCGAACTGCTCGACGCGCAGGGCCACCGCCTGCCGCAGAAGGCCGACCCCTACGCCCGCGCGAGCGAGCTGCGGCCGTCGACCGCCAGCGTCGTTGCGCCGATGCCGGCGCTGCGGCCGCCTTCGGCCCAGCGCCAGGCGGCCAACGCGCTCGACGCGCCGGTGAGCCTGTACGAGGTGCACCTCGGTTCGTGGAAACGCAGGCCGCACGAGGGCAACCGCTGGCTGACCTGGGACGAACTGGCCGACGAGCTGGTGCCCTATGCGCAGGACATGGGCTTCACCCACCTGGAGCTGCTGCCGGTCAGCGAGCACCCGTTCGACGGCTCCTGGGGCTACCAGCCGATCGGCCTGTATGCACCCACCTCGCGCTTTGACGCGCCGGGCGAGGGGCCGGGCGGCTTTGACCGCTTCGTGCAGCGGGCCCATGACGCGGGCCTGGGCGTGGTGATCGACTGGGTGCCTGCGCACTTTCCGTCCGACGAGCATGGGCTGGCTCGCTTCGACGGCACGCACCTCTACGAGCACGCCGATCCGCGTGAAGGTTTCCACCAGGACTGGAACACCCTGATCTACAACTTCGGCCGCGCCGAGGTGCGCAACTTCCTGGTCGGCAACGCGCTGTACTGGCTGGAGCGGCACGACGTCGACGGCCTGCGCGTCGATGCCGTGGCCTCGATGCTCTACCGCGACTACAGCCGCAAGGACGGCGAGTGGGTGCCCAACGAATTCGGCGGCCGCGAGAACCTGGAGGCGATCGGCTTCCTGAAGCGGCTGAACGAAGTGGTGGGCGTGGAGCGCGGCCAGGCCGTCACGATCGCCGAGGAGTCGACCGCGTTCCCGGCCGTCTCCCGTCCGGTGTACGCCAACGGGCTGGGCTTCCACTACAAGTGGAACATGGGCTGGATGCACGACACGTTGCACTACTTCGGCCGCGACCCGCTCTACCGCCAGCACCACCATGGCGAGATCACCTTCAGCCTCGTCTACGCGTTCAACGAGAACTTCGTGCTGCCGCTCTCCCACGACGAGGTGGTGCACGGCAAGGGCTCGATCCTCGCGCGCATGCCGGGCGACCGCTGGCAGCGCTTTGCCAACCTGCGCGCGTACTACGGCTTCATGTTCGGCCACCCGGGCAAGAAGCTGCTGTTCATGGGCTGCGAGTTCGCGCAGGAGCGCGAATGGAACCACGACGCCAGCCTCGACTGGCACCTGCTCGACGACCCGATGCACCGCGGCGTGCAGTCGCTGGTGCGCGACCTGAACGCGCTGTATCGCCGCACGCCGGCGCTGCACCAGCGCGACTTCACCCCCGACGGCTTCGAATGGCTCAGCCACGACGACGCGCACCACTCGGTGCTGGCCTTCGCGCGGCGCGGCGCCGATGGGCGCTTCATCGTGGTGGTGTGCAACCTCACGCCCGTGGTGCGCGAAGGCTGGCGAATCGGCGTGCCGGAGCCAGGCCACTACCGCGAGGTGCTGAACACCGACGCGGCCGCCTACGGCGGCAGCAACGTCGGCACGCCGTTCGGCGCGGCGGCGTCGCAGGCCGTAGCCTGGCATGGCCACGCGCAGTCGTTGCTGCTGACGCTGCCCCCGCTGGCCACCGTCTTCTTGGAGTTGGCGAGCTGATGCCCTTCACCGTCGAAGCCGGCCGCCCGTGGCCGATGGGGTCCCACTGGGACGGGCAGGGCGTCAACTTCGCGGTACCCGCCATGCACGCCGAGGCGATCGAGCTCTGCGTCTTCGATGCCGAAGGCCGGCAGGAGACCGCGCGGCTGCGCCTGCCCGGCCGCAGCGGCGACGTGTGGCATGGCTACCTGCCCGGGGCGCGGCCAGGCCTCGTGTATGGGCTGCGGGCGCACGGGCCCTGGGCGCCGGCGGAGGGCCACCGCTTCAATGCACGCAAGCTGCTGCTCGACCCGTGGGCGCGCGAGATCGTCGGCCGCTTCGCCTGGCGGCCGGAGCATTTCGGCACCGATGCGCAGGACAACGCCTCCCACGCGCTGAAGGCGCGCGTGGTGGCCACGGACGACGGCTTCGACTGGGGCGGCGACCGCCCGCCATGCACGCCGCTGGACCGCACCGTGCTCTACGAGCTGCACGTCAAGGGCTTCACGAAGCTGCACCCCGGCGTGCCCGAGGCGCAGCGCGGCACCTATGCCGGGCTGGCCAGCGACGCGGCCATCGCCCACCTGCAGCGACTGGGCGTCACCGCGGTGAGCCTGCTGCCGGTGCACGAGCACCTCGACGAGGAGCGGCTGGCGCTGATGGGCCTGTCGAACTACTGGGGCTACAACACCATCGGCTTCCTGTGCCCCGAGCCTTCGTATGCGAGCGCCGGCGCCTGCCCGCGCGACGAGTTCCGCCGCATGGTGCGTCGGCTGCACGAGGCGGGGCTCGAGGTGATCCTCGACGTGGTGTTCAACCACAGCGCCGAGACCGACGAACACGGCCCCCACATCAGCTTCCGCGGGCTCGACAACGCCGCGTGGTACCGCCTGCGCCAGGAGAGCCGAGCGCTCTACGAGAACGACACCGGCTGCGGCAACACGCTCGACATCCGCCAGCCGCGCATGCTGCAGCTGCTGCTCGACAGCCTGCGCTACTGGGTCGGCGAGATGCACGTCGACGGCTTCCGATTCGACCTGGCCCCGGTGCTCGGCCGCGGCCACCACGGCTTCGATCGTGACGGCGCGTTCTTCATGGCACTGCGGCAGGATCCGCTGCTGCAGGGCGTGAAACTCATCGCCGAGCCCTGGGACATCGGCCCCGGCGGCTACCAGTTGGGGCAGTTCCCGGCCGGCTGGCTTGAGTGGAACGACAGGTTCCGCGACACGATGCGGTCCTTCTGGCTCGGCCACCCGGTGCACCGCGGCGACTTCGCGCGCCGGCTGGCGGGATCGGCCGACCTGTTCCACCACCGCGGCCGCGCGCCGGGCGAAAGCGTCAACTACGTCGTCTCGCACGACGGCTTCACGCTGCGCGACCTGCTTACCTACGAGCAGCGCCGCAACCACGCCAACGGCGAGGACAACCGCGACGGCCACCACCACAACCTGGGCTGGAACGGCGGCGCCGAGGGCCCGACCTCCGACCCCGCCGTGTGCGAGAACCGCGCGCGGTTGGCGCGGGCGCTGCTGGCGACGGTGCTGTTGTCGCAGGGCACGCCGATGATCGCGGCGGGCGACGAACTCGGCCACACGCAGGCAGGCAACAACAACCCCTACTGCCAGGACAACCCGATCACCTGGATCGACTGGTCCGAGGCGGATGCCGCGCTGCTGGCGTTCACGGCACGGGTGATCCGCCTGCGGCGCGAGCACCATCCGCTGTCGCCGCGCTGGTACAGCGGCTTCACCGACGACGAGGGCGTGCCCGATCTGGTGTGGTTCGGCGCGGATGGCGAGCCGCTCGATGCCGCGCAGTGGCACGACGAGGCGGACCGCGCGGTGGCCGCCTACATCGGCGCGCCCGGGGCGGCCGAAGGGCCGCTGATCCTGCTGTGCAACGCCGGCGCCGCCGACCGCGTCTTCGCGCTGCCGGCGGGCCGGTGGCGATGCCTGCTCGACACGTCGGTGCCCACGCCGCCGGCGGACGGGGCGCCCGCGCTGACCTCGTCCCACACCGTGCCGGCCCGCAGCCTCATGCTGCTGGACGGCTGCCCCCTTTCCGCGGAGCCCTGACCACGATGCGCTTCCCCCGCCTGTCCGGCATCCTGCTGCACCCGACCTCGCTGCCCGGCCCGCACGGCAGCGGCGACCTCGGGCCCGCCGCGTACCACTTCGTCGACTGGCTGGAGGGGGCCGGGCAGTCGCTGTGGCAGATCCTGCCGCTCGGCGGCATCGGTCCCGGCAACTCGCCCTACATGAGCAGTTCGGCCTTCGCCGGCAACCCGCTGCTGATCGACCTCGGTGAACTGCAGCGCCATGGCTGGCTGGACGAGGCGGACCTGGTGCCGGAGCCGGGCTTCGATGCGATGCGGGTCGATTTCGGCCTCGTCGTGCCCTACCGCATGGCCCGGCTGGCCCGGGCGGCCCGCCGCTTCGCTGCCGCGCCGGGTGTGCACGGCGCCGCGCACGAGGCGTTCTGCGCTGAGCATGCGAGCTGGCTGCCCGACTACGCGCTGTTCATGGCGCTATGGGAGCACCACGGGTTCATCGACTGGTGCGGATGGCCGGCCCCGCTGGCGCAGCGCGATGCGCAGGCGCTGGCGCAGGCCCGCGTGCTGCACGCCGAGCGCATCGCGTTCCACGTCTTCTGCCAGTGGAGCTTCTTCCGCCAATGGAAGGCGCTGCGCGCCCACGCCAACGCGCGCGGCGTGCAGATCATCGGCGACGCGCCGATCTTCATCGCCCACCAGAGTGCCGAGGTCTGGGCGCGCCAGGAGCTGTTCGAGCTGGGGCCCGACGGCGGGCCGACGGTCGTGGCGGGCGTGCCGCCCGACTTCTTCAGCGAGACGGGACAGCGCTGGGGCAATCCGCTCTACCGCTGGAGCGCGCACGCGGCCGAAGGCTATGCATGGTGGGTCGAGCGCATCCGCCGCATCTTCGAGCTGACGGACATCGTGCGCATCGACCATTTCCGCGGCTTCGCGGGCTACTGGGAGATCCCGGCCGACGAGCCCACCGCCATCCACGGCCGCTGGCTGCCCGGGCCCGGCGCGGCGCTGTTCGACGCGGTGGCCGCGGCGCTCGGGCCGCTGCCGATCATCGCGGAAGACCTGGGCATCATCACGCCCGACGTGGTGGAGCTGCGGCGGCGCTTCCGCTTCCCTGGCATGCGCATCCTGCAGTTCGCCTTCGGTGGCGAGACCGACAACGCCTACCTGCCGCACAACCACACGCCGGACAGCGTGGTCTACACCGGCACGCACGACAACAACACCACGCGCGGCTGGTGGTCGGCTGCCGGCGACGGCGAGCGCACGCACGTGCGCGCCTACCTCGGCACCGACGACGACGGTGTCGTGCAGGCGCTGATGCGTGCGGCGGCCGCCTCGGTGGCGGACACGGTGGTGCACCCGATGCAGGACGTGCTCGGCCTGCCCGGCGATGCGCGCATGAACGTGCCCGGCGTGGGCGAAGGCTCGTGGTCCTGGCGCTTCGGCTGGGACCAGGTGCAGCCCGGGCATGCGCATGGGCTGTATGCGCTGAGCCGCCTCTACGGGCGGCTGCGCAGCTCGCCGCAGCCGAAGCTCTAAGCAAGCTCGGCCAGCGCATAAGGCCGGACATAGACTGCCGCAAACCACTCGACAGGAGCTGCCATGACGCGATTCACTTCCTTCCGGCGCGCACCGGCGCTGCTGGCCGCCGCGGGGCTGGCCCTGGCGCTGCTGGGCCCGGCGCACGCGCAGACGCTGCGCTGGGCCAGCGCGGGCGACCCGTTGACGCTCGACCCGTACGCGCAGAACGAATCGCTGACGAACGCGATCAACGGGCAGGTGTACGAGTTCCTGGTCGGCCGCGATCGCAAGCTGGAGATCGTGCCGCTGCTCGCCACCGAATGGAAGCAGGACGGCCCGCTGAAATGGACCTTCAAGCTGCGGCCGAACGTCAAGTTCCACGACGGCCGGCCGTTCACGGCCGACGACGTGGTGTTCTCGCTCGAGCGCGCCAAGCAGCCCACCTCGCAGATCGCGGTGTATGCCAATGCCCTGGGCACCGCGAGGAAGATCGACGACCTGACGGTGGAGTTCACGCTCCCGCAGGTCGAGCCCATCTTCCTGCAGAAGCTCAACACGATCTACATCATGAGCAAGGGCTGGGCGGAGGAGAACAAGGCGACGAAGACGCAGGACTTCGCGAACAAGGAGGAATCCTTCGCCGCGCGCCATGCCAACGGCACGGGCCCGTACATGGTCGTGAGCCGCGCGCCCGGCGTGAAGACTGTCTACAAGCGCAACCCCGGCTACTGGGGCAAGATCGACGGCAACGTGCAGGAGGTGGTCTACACGCCGATCGGCAGCGGCGCCACGCGCACCGCGGCGCTGATCTCGGGCGAGCTGGACTTCGTGCTCGACCCGTCGCCGCCCGACGTGGAGCGCCTGCGCCGCACCAGCGGCGTCAAGGTGATCGACGGCCCCGAGAACCGCGTCATCTACATCGGCATGGACCAGGGCCGCGACGAGCTGCTGTACAGCAACGTCAAGGGCAAGAATCCCCTGAAGGACTTGCGGGTGCGCAAGGCGCTGTACCACGCCGTCGACATCGAGACCATCAAGACCAAGCTGATGAACGGCCAGGCCGCGCCGACCGGCGCGCTGGTGCCCTCGCCGTTGGCGAGCTTCGGCGACCCGGACATCGAGAAGCGCCTGCCGTACGACGTCGAGCTGGCGAAGAAGCTGCTCGCCGAGGCGGGCTACCCGAACGGCTTCGAGGTCACGCTGGACACGCCGAACGACCGCTACGTCAACGACGAGCGCATCGCGGTGACGCTGGCCGCGCAGTGGGCCCGCATCGGCGTGAAGGTGCGGGTCAACGCGCAGACGAAGTCGCTCTTCTTCAACAAGGTGGAGAAGCTCGATACGTCGATGTACCTCTTCGGCTGGGGCGGCTCGATCACCGATGCCGAGACCACGTTCACGCCGATCTACCGCAACCGCGGGCAGAAGGGGGTCGGCGAATACAACCGGGGCAACTTCAAGGACGACGAGCTTGATGCGCTGGCGGCGGCGTCCAGCCAGGAAGCCGACCCGGCCAGGCGCAAGGCGCTGATCAAGCAGGTGTTCCTGCGGCACAACGAGCAGGTGCACCACATCCCGCTGCACCGCCAGTTCATCCCTTGGGCCGCGCGCAGCAACGTGGAGGTCGTGCACCGCGCCGACAACTGGCTCGAGTGGCAGTGGGTCACCGTCAACCGGTGACCCGGGGCGTCAGGCGCGGCGCTGGGCGATGGCGCCGGCGATCTCGGCCAGCAGCGTGTCCATCTCCTCGATCTCGAACGGCTTGGGCAGCGACCGCACGGTCGGCCCCAGCGTCTCGATGCCGCGCGTGATCGCATAGCCGGAGGACAGCACCACCCAGGTGCCGGGCTGGTGGGCCAGCACGGCGCGGGCAAGATCCACCCCCGACATCGTGGGCAGGCTCACGTCGGTGACCACGACGTCGCAGGGTGCGCGCTCGAAGGCTTCGAGGGCCTCTTCGGCGGTGGCGAACGACGTGACGACACGATCGTCTGCTTCGAGCAGCAGTCCGATGGTTTCGCGCAAGTCGTCGTTGTCCTCGACATAAAAGATCTGCAGCGGCGACATGGTGGGGCGGCCCGGGAGGGCGAGTACGGCTTGGGAAGCCGGGTTTGTAGCACGCGGCCCGGGCCGTGGTGCGGCAGGGCGCCTCAGCTGCAGCGCGGCAGGCCGGGCAGATCGGCCCCGCGGGCGCAGGCGCGGGCACGGCCGGAGGCGGCCAGCTGCACCTCGGCGGTACGTTCCCCGAGCGCCAGCGTGACCCCGGCGGGCGTGCTCGCCAGGCCCAGGCGGGGGTCGAAGGCGGTGTCCCGCGCAGCAGGCAGGCCCACGCCGTCGAAGGCCTGGCCGTCGCCGCGGCGCAGGGCGCACGCGGCGGCAGGCTGCGCGCAATCGCATGCCGGCTGCAGGCTGATGGCATAACACCACTGCGCGCCGCTGCGGAAGCTGACGTACACCCTGCGGTTGCGCTGGACGGCCTCGCTGCGCGCCTCCTGCAGGTCGTCGGCCACCTGCTGCGAGGCGCCCGCGAGCTTCTGCCGGGCGGACAGGTCGTTGTACGCGGGCATGGCGACGGCGGCGAAGGCCGCGACGATGCCCATCACCACCACCGCCTCGATGAAGGTGAGCCCGCGGCTGCGGCGCTTCGCACGGCCGATGGTGCGCGGCACGGCGGCAGGGGCTGCCATCCGTCGTCAGTCCAGCGCCAGCAGGCGGCGGCGCTTCTGAGTCTGGTCGATGTAGCGCTGCAGGGCACGTTGTGCCTGCCCGTCGAGCCCGGTGAGCGAGCAGCCCAGCCGCATGCCGCCGCTCTGCGGATTCAGCGAGGTCACGTGGTGCACCTGCAATGTGGTGTCGAACCGTGTGTGCGCGTCGAGCTCGATGCGCACCCCGTGCAGCTGCACGCCGGGCGGCAGCGGCGGCACGTCGTCGGGCAGGAAGATCGCGCAGCCGGACAGGCTCACGTCGAGCACCCGCAGCGCGAACTGCATCTCGGGTAGCGACGGGTGCCGCAGGTATGCACCAGGTGTGTTGCGGGCGACGGGGCGGACCCGGTAGCTGTTGCGGCGCTGGAAGCGGTACAGCTCGGCCGGCATCGCGGCCTGCAGTGCACACGCCCGGTGGCCGTGCACGAGCAGCAGCTGCTGCAGGTCGAACTGCAGCTTGACGTTGTCGAGGTAGCCGACGACCGTGGCCTCGCCCGCATCGACCAGGGCTTGCAGCTGCGGGTCGTCGCCTTCGGCGGAGAAGCTGATCTTGCGCAGCGGCGCGTCCACCGTCCAGACGGTGGTCGTGTAGGCGCTGCCGTCCGGCGCACTGAGGTGCACCGTCGCTCCTTCGTCCAGCAGCTCGCGCAGCAGCGCCGCCACCTGCTCGGGCGCATCGACGCGGAAGGCGTCCCGGTCGTTGCCCGAGAGGGCGTCCAGCGGAGCCGGCTGCGTGGAGGGTGACATGGCGGCGTGCGGCGGCCGGTCAGTGCAGGGTCTGGGACTGGCCGGACATCAGGTTGTCCAGGTCTTCGATCCAGGGCTCGGCGAGGATGCGGATCTCCGCATCGTTGACCAGGATGCGCTGCATGATGCGCGTCTTCAACTGCATCGATTCGGGGGCGAGCTTCTCGGTGCGCGCGGCGTGCTTGAGCTGCGAGATCAGCAGCACGCAGGCGCCTTCGAGCTTCAGGACCTGGTCCCAGTTGCCTGCCCGGGCAGCCTCGAGCATGTCGGCGCTGGCGCGCTCGATGGCTTCGTAGTAGTTGAGCAGGTTGTCATTCATGGTCTGTCCTGCGCGGTCTCGGAAAGTGGTGATCATCGTGCTTGCGTCTGGGCTGCTTCGGCCTGGGGCGCGATCGATGCCCAGGCCTCGCGCAGCGGCTCGATCAGGCGGCGGCATTCCTCCAGCGCCTGTTCGTCGTTGCGGAGGTTGGCTTGCGTCAGCCGCAGCGTGACGTAGCTGTAGAGATCGCTGAGGTCGTTGGCGAGCGTGCCGCCGGCCTCGAGGTTGAGCGAAGCCTTCAGGCCTTCGTCGACGATGCGCGCGGCACGCGAGATGGCGCGGCCCTTGCGTTCGACGTCACCGGACTGGAGCGCTCCGCGGGCCTGTGCCACGGCATCCATGAACCCGTCGAACAGCATGGCCACGAGGCGGTGCGGATCGGCGGCGTCGACGCTCGTCCGCACGCCCACGCTGCGATACATGTTCGCAAAGGGGTGCGCGTGGCCGAAGGGCGAGGCGGCGTGCGGGGCGTACATGGTGGCGTGGACGGTGGCTGCTGCGATGTCCTGTTATCGGCCCTCGCGCTGGGTGACTTGAACCGTGGTGCAGGGTGGAAATGTCCGCCACTTCGGGGGGTTGCCGCCGGCTTACTTGCTCTGGTTCCAGGACGTGATCTGCTGCGTGATGTAGGCGCTCAGCGAGTTGAGCGACGCCATCCGCGTGTCGAGCGCGGTGTACTGCGCACGCAGCAGTTTCTCGGCGTTCTCGAGCTTGGCGTTGAAGCGGTCCTGCTCGTCGAGGTTGCGGTCGAGGCCGTCGTTCAGGCTCTCCGTGCGGGTCGACAGCATGCCCTGCACGCTGAGCACCGAGTCGGAGAACTTGCGCAACTGGGTGCCGATGCCGCTGCGGCTGTTGTCCTTCAGGTCCGTGGCGGTGAAGAGCTTGCGCACCTCGGCGAGGTTGCCTTCGACGGCTTTGTTGAACTTGGTGTCGTCGACGGTCAGGGTGCCGTCGCGCTGGATCTCGATGCCCACCGCCGACAGGGTCGGGAAGGCGGAGGAGGCCGGGGAGGCGGCGCCCAGGATGCCGCGCAGCTGGCGCTGCAGCGACAGCGCCGTGCTGTCGCCCTGCAACGCGCCCGCGGTCTTGGTCTCGCTGTCGTACTTGGTCTGCGACGACAGCAGCTTGCTGAGGTCGTTGTAGGCGGTGACGAACTCGTCCAGCGTCTTGCGCATGCCTTCGGTGTCGGGCTTGACGCTGATGGACACGGGTGCCGTGGTCTCGGCGGCCAGCGTCAGCGTGACGCCCTCGACGACGTTGGTCAGCGTGTTGCTGGCCGATGTGACGGCCAGGCCGTTGATCTTCGCCTGGGCGTCGGTGCCCGACTGCTGCAGCGTCGTGGTGGTGGCCGAAGGCGGGTCGAACGCGAAGGCCGACAGGCCGGCGTTGTCGGCGTTGCCGCCGTCGCTGTCTTCCGCGGTGATGCGGAAGCCGTTGGTGGCGCCGGTCTCGCGCGAGTTGATCACCAGCCTGGCGCCGCTGGCGTCGTTGAGGATGGATGCGTTGACGCCGCTGCCCAGCGCATTGATCTTGTCGCGCAGCGTGGTCAGCGTATCGGTTGCCGAAACCTCCACGCTCAGCGTCTTGTTGCCGGACTTCGCGGTGAACGCGGTGTTGCCGTCGTCCCAGCTGCCGATGTCGATGTTCAGCTTGCCGGAGCCGACGTACGAGGTGGCCGAGGCGTAGGCCTTGGTCGATATCGATTGCGACGTCGCCAGGTGCTGCACCGTCACCGCATAGTTGCCGGCGCTGGCGCCGGTGCTCGTGGTGACGCCCACCGCCTTGTCGTTGGTGGTGCTGCCGTTCATCGTGTTCCAGGTGCCCAGGCCGGCGAGCTTGACGGACGCGGAGCGGAAGTCCTCCATCGCCGAGGTGATGGAGCCGAACGCGGAGATCCTCGCGTTGATGCCCTCGGCGCGGTCTTCGATCAGTTCCAGCGGCTTTCTCTGGAGATCCATCAGCCCCGTGATGAGCTCCTCCACTTTGAGACCGCTGCCGATCCCGATCGAGGTGATGGCCATGGCGTCCTTCCTTTGCTTCTGTTGACGTTCGTACAACGGCGAGCGGCCGGCGGGTCGGCCGGCCAACTGCTAATCGGTCGCCGGGCCCCGGACTTGAGGCCGCGGACGTGCGCCGGCGTCAGGACTGCAGCAGCTGCAGCACCTGCTGCGGCAACTGGTTGGCCTGCGCCACCATCGCAGTGCCGGCCTGTTGCAGGATCTGCGCGCGCGAGAGGTTGGCGGTCTCGGCGGCGAAGTCGGCGTCCATGATCCGGCCGCGCGCCGCGGCGGTGTTCTCCGATTGCGTCTGGATGTTCGACACCGCGCTCTCGAACCGGCTCTGCACCGCGCCCAGCGTGGCGCGCGCCCCGTTGATCTGCACCAGCGCATCGTCGATCTGCTTCATCGCGAGCCAGGCGTCTTCCGGCGTGTCGATGGTCAAGGTGTCGATGCCCGCCAGCGAGGTGGCGTTGCCGGCGGCGATCGAGGCGGCCGAGATGCCGGTGGTCGCCGCGCCGAAGCCGACGAGGTTGATGGCCACCGCGCTGCCGCTGGCGTCGAGCTTGTCGGAGCGGAACTGCACGTCGAAGATGCCGTCGGAGCTTTGTTTCAGGAAGGCGGTGACGCCGGTGTCGGCGGTCAGGCGGTTGATCGCCTCGACCACCTGGCCCAGCCGCTCCTCGCCGGTGCGGGCGAGTGCCAGGTCCCCGAGCGAAAACGAGACGCCGCTGACCGAGACGGCGAGCGAGCCGCCGGTCATCAGGCCGAGGGAGCTGATGCCGCCTGCCGAAATGCCGATCTGGCTGGTTTCGCCGTAGACCACTTTCGACAGCCCGTCGGCAGAGGCGTTGGTCAGCGCGGCGACGGTGATGACCTCGCCGGAGTTGGAGCCCACCTGGAATGTCGCGGCCGAGAAGCTGCCGTCCAGCAGCTTGGTGCCGTTGAAGCCGGTCTGCTTGGCGACGCGGTCGATTTCATCGCGCAGCTGCGACACCTCGGCCTGCAGCGCGTTGCGGTCCTGCTCGCTGTTGGTGGCGTTGGACGATTGGACGGCGAGTTCGCGCATGCGCTGCAGCATGTCGCCGATCTTGCCGAGCGCGCCTTCGGCGGTCTGCGCGAGGGAGATGCCGTCGTTGGCGTTGCGGGCCGCGACGTTGAGGCCGCGCACCTGGGTGTTCATCCGCTCGGCAATGGCCAGGCCGGCGGCATCGTCCTTGGCGCTGTTGACCCGCAGGCCCGACGACAGACGCTGCATCGAGGTCTGCAGGCTGCTCTGCGACGCATTCAGGTTGCGCTGCGCATTCAGCGACGCGATGTTGGTATTGATGGTCTGCGGCATCACGCTCTCCTAGGGTAGGCCCAGGGTTGGAAACCGGCCTGCTGCCGCGATCACCATGGGACGGATCCATTGTTCGGCCGCTGAAGGCGTGACAAAGGCCCGAAGAGCAAGACAAACGGGGTTCAGTTTCAAAGCGCCAGCGCCCCGCGCGGCGAGGCCGGCGGGGCGCTGGTGGGGGCGTTGTCGCCAGTCGGCGCCGGGCGGGCGCCGCTTGCGGGGGGGGCTTAGCCCAGGAGCTGCAGCACCTGCTGCGGCAGCTGGTTGGCCTGGGCGACCATCGCGGTGCCGGCCTGTTGCAGGATCTGCGCCTTCGACAGGCTGGCGGTTTCCGAGGCGAAGTCGGCATCGACGATCCGGCCGCGGGCGGCCGAGGTGTTCTCGGCCTGCGTCTGGATGTTCGACACGGCGTTTTCGAAGCGGCTCTGCACGGCGCCCAGCGAGGCACGGGTGCTGTTGATCTGCACCAGCGCGTCGTCGATCTGCTTCATCGCGAGCCAGGCGTCCTCGGCGGTGTCGATCTTCAGCTCGTCGATGCCGGCGGCCGAGGTGCCCGTGCCGGCCGTGACCAGCGCGCCGGCCGTGACGCCGGTGCTGGCGTAGTCGAAGCCCGCCAACGAGACGCCGACGGCGGTGGTGCCCTGGCCGTTGACGGTGTTCGCCGAGCGGAACTGGATCTCGTAGGTGCCGGCGTCCTGCTTCTTCAGGAAGGCGGTGACGCCGGTGTCGGCGGTCAGGCGGTTGATGGCCTCGACGGTCTGGCCGAGGCGTTCCTCCGCCGTGCGGGCCACGCCCAGGTCGCCCAGGGAGTAGGACACGCCGCTGACCTGCACGGCCATCGTGTTGCCGGTGACTTCCGTCAGCGTCGTGATGGCGCCGGCCGAGATGCCCGTCAGGCTGCCGGAGCCGTACGTGACCTTCGACAGGCCTTCGGCGGACGAGTCGGTCAGCGCGGCGATGGTGATCACTTCGCCCGAGTTGGAGCCGACCTGGAAGTTGCCGGCGGCGAACGAGCCGTCGAGCAGCTTCTTGCCGTTGAATGCGGTGTTCTTGGCAACGCGGTCGATTTCATCGCGCAGCTGCACCACTTCGGCCTGCAGCGCTTCGCGGTCGGTGTCGCTGTTCGTGGCGTTGGCCGACTGCACGGCCAGTTCGCGCATCCGCTGCAGCATGTCGCCGACCTTGCCCAGCGCGCCTTCGGCGGTCTGCGCCAGCGAGATGCCGTCGTTGGCGTTGCGGGCCGCGACGTTCAGGCCGCGGGTCTGGGCGCCCATGCGTTCGGCGATGGCGAGGCCGGCTGCGTCGTCCTTCGCGCTGTTGACGCGCAGGCCGGAGGACAGGCGCTGCATCGAGGTCGACAGGGTGTTCTGCGAAGCGCTGAGGTTGCGCTGAGCGGTCAGCGAAGCGACATTGGTATTGATGGTCATGGCCATGGAACACACTCCAAATGATGATGAGATCCCGGCTTGTGCCGGATTTGCCTCGTCTGGCGGAGGTGAGCCTCCATCAGCCGTGCCGGCTGCCTGCTGGTGTTCGGCATGACCCGCATATCCGATGTGTGCGGCGGGTCTGCGTCCTACCGGCCGACGGCCAGGCGGTGCCCGGCCATCCCTCCCGGTCCAGGCCCGTGCTTCCTTGGGTGGGCCTGCTCCCGGGAGGGCCCCGGGACTTCAGCACCTTGTGATCAGCGCTGATGGAGGCCTTATCGGACCCGGTTTGTCGGGACTTGAGGGTTGAGCCCCCCATGCAGATGTAAATGAGCGGTAAGCCGCTGGCTGTTTGTGGTAATGGGTCGGAGGCTGCGCGGATAGATTGCCCGGACTGATTCCCAAGGACGGTTCCGCCATGCTCGCTCGCCCCCTGCTGCCCCCTGCCGCCCTGCGGTTTCCCGTGTCCGCAAGCGGCGCGCTGCCGGCGGCCGCGCCCAGCCGCACCGGTGGCTGGCAGGAGGCCGAAGCGCTGCTCTCCCGCATGACCGGCCATCCGCACTTCGGCGTGGAGCAGTGGGTCGCGCTGGCTTCGGCGCGCAACCACCTGAACCAAGTCGAGGGGGCGGCGGAGGCCGCGCGCCGCGCGGTGGCGCTGGACCCGCACAACCTGAAGGCGGTGCACGTGCTCACCACCGTGCTGATGCGGCAGAACCAGTTCACCGCCGCGCTGGAACTCTTCGAGCAGCACCGGGAGGGCGAGGCGCGCGAGCATTACCAGTTCGTCAGCAACCATGCCACGGCGCTGGCCGAGGCGGGCCGCCATGCCGATGCGGTGCCCGTCTACCTGGAGGCCATGGTGCTGTGCGTGCGGGACCCCGCGGTGCACATGAAGCTCGGGCTCTCGCTCAAGGAGATGAAGCTGTTCGAGGAGGCCGCCGAAAGCTTCCTCACCGCGGTGACGCTCGAACCGGGCCGCTTTGCCGCGCGCGTGATGGTCCAGCACTTGCGGCAGTACGCTTGCGCCTGGGGCCGTTTCGACGAAGACCGCGCGCAACTGATCCAGGCGCTGCAGGACATGGATCCCGATCCGGCCAGCGCCCGCGGCGAGGGCGCCGTCTGGGCGTTGACGGCGCTGGACGTGCCGCAGCCGCTGTTCCTGAAGGCGGCGCGCCAGGTGGCGCAGCGCTGTGCGTTCGGCGCCGAGGTCCTGCCGCGCAACACCGTGCCGGCCGCGGGTGAGCGGCGCGTGCGCGTGGGGTACGTGTCGGCCGATTTTCACAGCCATGCGACGTCGCTGCTGATGGTTGAGGCGCTGGAACGCCGCGACCGCTCGCGCTTCGAGGTGGTGCTGTATTCGCATGGCAAGGACGACGGCAGCGCCGCGCAACAGCGTGTGCGCGCCGCCTGCGACCGCTTCGTCGACATGACGACCATGTCGTTGGGCGAGATGGCCCGGGGCATCCACGCCGACGGCATCGACATCCTGGTCGACCTGAAGGGCCAGACCTTCGAGAACCGCCTCGGCGTCTTCGCCTACCGGCCCGCCCCGATCCAGGTGGCCTTCCTCGGCTTCCCGGGCACCTGCGGCGCGAGCTACATCGACTACATCATCGGCGACCGGCACGTCACGCCGCTGGCACACGCGGCGCACTTCAGCGAGCACATCGCGCAGATGCCGAACTGCTACCAGCCCAACGACAGCCGGCGGCTGCGGCCCGAGCCGCACCGCCGCATGCAGTGGGGGCTGCCCGAAGACGCCGTCATCTTCGGCAACTTCAACCAGAGCTTCAAGCTCTCGCCCGAGACCTTCGACGCCTGGGTGCGGATCCTGAAGGCCGTGCCCGGCAGCCTGCTGTGGATGCTGGCGGACAACCTGCAGGCGATGAGAAACATCGAGCGGGAGGCTGCGGCACGCGGCCTCGAGCCGGGGCGCATCCGCTTTGCGCCGCGCGTGGGCGTGGACGAGCACCTCGCCCGGTTGCCGGTGGTCGACTTCATGCTCGACAACTGGCCCTGCAGCGCGCATACCACCGCCAGCGACGCGCTGTGGATGGGCGTGCCGATCGTCACGATGATGGGCGAGAGCTTCGCCTCGCGCGTGGCCGGCAGCCTGCTGCACGACGTGGGCCTGGGCGAACTGGCCTGCACGGACATCGACGCGTACGAGGCGGCCGCCATCGCGCTAGCCCGGGACCGCGGGCGCCTGCAGGCCTTGCGCCGCCACCTGGACGAAGGCCGCGACGGCTTCGCCCTGTTCGACGGCGCGCGTTTTGCGCGTGACCTGGAAGCGCTGTACGAACGCATGCTGGCACGTGAGCGCGACGGCCTGCCGCCCGCCCACCTGCCGGCCTGACAGCCGCGCCCGCGCGTGGCGCCTGCTACGCTTGCGGAATGAACGAAACGGTACATGCCGTGCGCCGGCCCAGGGCCGCGCCCCGGAAGAAGGCGGCCGCGACGGCGGCGGCCCCTCGCACGAACGATCCCGACCGGACGATGGCCGACATCATCGAGGTCGCGACGCACGAGTTTTCCGAGAAGGGGCTGGCGGGCGCGCGCATCGACGTCATCGCCGACGCCATGCGCACCAGCAAGCGCATGATCTATTACTACTTCGGCAGCAAGGAAGGCTTGTACCTGGCCGTGCTGGAAGCCGCCTACAGCCGCATCCGCAGCATCGAGGCGACGCTGCACCTGGCCGACCTCGGCCCGGAAGACGCGCTGCGCAGGCTCGTGGCCTTCACCTTCGACTACCAGGCGGCCAACCCCGACTTCATCCGCCTGGTGATGAACGAGAACATCCACCGCGGCGAATTCCTGGCGCAGAGCAAGACGATCCAGCGCCTGAACGTGCCGGCCATCGAGGCCGTGCGTGAGATCTACGAGCGCGGCGTGGAGGAGGGCATCTTCCGTCCCGGCGTCGATCCCGTCGCGCTGCACATGGCGATCGCCGCGCCGTGCTTCTTCAACGTCGCCAACCGGCACACGTTCGGCCTCATCTTCAAACAGGATTTCGACGACCCCGTCGCCGCTGCTGCGCGGCGCGACAGCATCGTCGAGATGGTTGTGCGCTTCGTGCGCGCCTGACGCCCCACGCTCGACCCCCGGGGCGGCCGACCGGACCTGGGGAAACTCCGGGTTTTTGAAAACTAACTAGTTCGTACATTACGTCCATGGCGCGGCCGGTGCTGCACCGCGACGGAGACGTGGATGGAGACCTGGATCAACCGCTACTGCAAGCTGCTGGAGGCGGCCATCGCCCTGGCCATGGCCGTGATGGTCGTGCTGGTGTTCGGCAACGTGGTGCTGCGCTACGCCTTCAACTCGGGCATCACGGTCTCCGAGGAACTCTCGCGCTGGCTCTTCGTGTGGATGACCTTCCTGGCGGCCGTGATCGCCGTCAAGGAGCACGGGCACCTGGGTGTCGACATGCTGGTGGCGCGCCTGCCGCCGCGCGGCCGCCGCGCGTGCCTGGTGCTCGGGCAGCTGCTGATGTTGTGGGTGTGCTGGCTGCTCTTCAGCGGCAGCCTGACGCAGACGCGCATCAACGCCGATGTGCAGGCGCCGACCACCGGGCTGTCGATGGGCCTCTTCTACGCCTCGGGCGCGGTGTTCGCCGCGTCGGCGGCGGTTTTCCTGCTGCGCGACCTGTGGCGTGCGGTCACCGGCAGGCTGCGCGACGACGAGCTGGTGATGGTGAAGGAGTCGGAGGAGCAGGCCGAGTTCGAGGCGCTGCAGGCCCGCCTGGCCGAGGAAGACCGTGCCGCCGGCAAGGCGCGCTGAGGAGCCCTCGCGATGACCATCTTCATCTTCCTCGGCTCGCTGCTCGGCGCCATGGCGCTGGGCATTCCCATCGCGTTTTCGCTGCTGCTGTGCGGCGTCGCGCTGATGTGGCACCTCGACCTGTTCGACGCCCAGATCCTGGCGCAGAACGTGATCAACGGCGCCGACAGCTTCCCGCTGCTGGCCGTGCCCTTTTTCATGCTGGCCGGGGAGGTGATGAACACCGGCGGCCTGTCCAAGCGCATCGTCGACCTGGCGCTGGCCGTGGTGGGCCATGTGCGGGGCGGCCTGGGCTACGTGGCCATCGTCGCGGCCTGCGTGCTGTCGGCGCTGTCGGGCTCGGCCGTGGCCGACGCGGCGGCCCTCTCGGCGCTGCTGATACCGATGATGGTCGCCGCCGGCCACGACAAGGCGCGTTCCGGCGGGCTCATCGCCGCGGCCGGCGTGATCGGCCCCATCATCCCGCCGTCGATCGGCTTCGTGATCTTCGGCGTCGCCGCCAACGTCTCGATCAGCAAGCTGTTCTTGGCCGGCATCTTCCCCGGCATCCTGATCGCCGCGTCGCTGTGGCTGACCTGGTGGTGGGTGGTGCGCAAGGAGCAGCTCACCCCGCCGCCGCGCAGCACCAAGGGCGAGGTGTGGCTGGCACTGCGCAAGGCGGGCTGGGCGCTGATGCTGCCGTTCATCATCCTGGTCGGGCTGCGCTTCGGTGTGTTCACGCCGACCGAGGCGGCGGTGGTGGCAGCGGTGTACTCGCTCTTCGTCGCGGTGGTGATCTACCGCGAGCTGAAGCCGTCGCAGCTGTATGCGGTGTTCGTCACCGCGGCCCGCACGACTGGCGTCGTGATGTTCCTCGTCGCGGCGGCGCTGGTCTCGGCCTGGCTCATCACGGTGGCCGACCTGCCCGGCAAGATGGTGGAGCTGCTGCAGCCCTTCATCGACCGCCCGATGCTGCTGATGTTCCTGATCATGGTGCTGGTGATCGCGGTGGGCACCGCGATGGACATGACGCCCACCATCCTGATCCTCACGCCGGTGCTGATGCCGGTGGTGAAGGCCGCGGGCATCGATCCGGTGTACTTCGGCGTGCTCTTCATCATCAACAACTCGATCGGCCTCGTCACGCCGCCGGTGGGCACGGTGCTCAACGTGGTGGCCGGTGTCGCGCGCATCAAGATGGACGACGTGATGCGCGGCGTCTGGCCCTTCATGGCGGCCGAGTTCCTGATGCTGCTGCTGATGGTCCTTTTCCCTGCGCTGGTGACCGTGCCCGCGCGCTGGCTGACCGGTTGATCCCGGCGGCGTTTTCCCGTCCCGCTCCTCCCACAAACCCTTTGGAGACAACCATGAACAAGTTCGCCCGTCGTACCCTGTGCATCGGTCTTGCCGCGCTGCTGCCGCTGTCGGCCGCCATGGCGCAGGACATCAAGGAACGGACCGTCAAGTTCGCATTCCAGAACCAGACGGGCCACCCGCAGGCCCAGGGCGCGCAGAAGTTCGCCGACCTGGTGGCCGCCAAGTCGGGCAAGAAGATCACCGTCAAGCTCTTCCCCGGCGGCACGCTGGGCGGCGACCTGCAGACCGTGTCGGCCCTGCAGGGCGGCACGGTGGAGATGACGGTGCTCAACGCCGGCATCCTGACCGCGCAGGTCAAGGAGTTCGCGGTGTTCGACTTCCCGTTCCTGTTCAGCAACGCGCAGGAAGCCGACGCCGTCACCGACGGTGAATTCGGCAAGGGCCTGCTGGCCAAGCTGAACGAGAAGAACCTCGTCGGCCTCGGCTTCTGGGACCTGGGCTTCCGCAACGTGACCAACAGCAAGCGGCCCATCACCAAGCTCGAAGACTTCTCCGGCCTGAAGCTGCGCGTGATCCAGAGCCCGATCTACATCGACCTCTTCAACACCCTGGGCGCCAACGCCACGCCGATGCCGTTCCCCGAGCTGTACCCCGCACTGGAGCAGAAGGCCGTCGACGGTCAGGAGAACCCGAACACGGTGATCCTCAGCTCCAAGTTCAACGAGGTGCAGAAGTACGTCTCGGCCACCCGCCACATCTACAACCCGCAGGCGCTGATCGTCAGCAAGAAGCTGTGGGACGGCCTGTCGGCCGACGAGAAGAAGATCTTCACCGAGGCGGCGGCCGAGGCCACGACCTTCCAGCGCGAGGTGTCGCGCTCGCAGGCCGACGCGGCGCTGGCCGAGCTGAAGAAGGCCGGCATGCAGGCCAACGACATTGCGCCGGCCGAGCTGCAGCGCATCCGCGACAAGGTCAAGCCCGTGATCGACAAGCACACCGCCAACGTCGGCGAGGCCACGGTCAAGGCGCTGTACGCCGAGATCGCCAAGGTGCGCAAGTAGGCCGGCGATGAATACCCCTGCAGCAGCACAGCCGCGCAAGGTGCTGGTCGGCCTGATCGGCGCCGGCATCCAGCGGTCGCTGACCCCGGCGATGCACGAGGAGGAGGCTGCGGCGCATGGCCTGCGCCTGCACTACCAGCTGATCGACCTCGACCGTGCCGGCGTGGGCGCCGAGGCGCTGCCCACGCTGATCGAGGCGGTGCGCATCATCGGCTTCGACGGCCTGAACATCACCTACCCGTGCAAGCAGGCGGTGATCCCGCTGCTCGACGAGCTGTCCGACGAAGCGCGCACGATGGGCGCCGTCAACACGGTGGTGCGGCGCGACGGCCGGCTCATCGGCCACAACACCGACGGCTCGGGCTGGGTGGAGGCCTTCCGGCGCCGGCTGCCGCAGGCGGACCTGTCGCGCGTGGTGCTGCTGGGTGCCGGCGGGGCGGGCGCCGCCATCGCGCATGCCGCGCTGCGCATGGGGGTGCAGCACCTGGTCGTCAACGACCGCGAGCCCGAACGTGCGTCGGCGCTCGTCCAGGCGCTGCAGGCGGCCCACGGGGCCGGCCGCGCCTCGGCTGTCGAGGATGTCGCCACGGCGCTGGCGGGGGCCAGCGGCCTCATCCATGCCACGCCCACCGGCATGGACAAGCTACCCGGCATGCCCTTGCCCGAGCACCTGCTGCACCCTGCGCTGTGGGTTGCCGACGTCGTTTACTTCCCGCTCGACACCGCGCTGCTGAAGGCCGCGCGTGCCCGCGGCTGCGCCACCGTCGACGGCGGCGGCATGGCCGTCGGGCAGGCGCTGGGCGCCTTCCGCCTGTTCACGAGCCTGGAGCCCGACGCACAGCGCGTGGACCTGCATTTCCGCCGCCTGCTGGCGCAACGCACCGAACCCTGAAGACGAGGCCATCGCCATGAACGAACGCGAAGTCGCTGCCGACGCCACCAACCCGCTCGGGCTCGAGGGCATCGAGTTCATCGAGTACGCCACCGCGCGCCCCCAGGCCCTGGGCCACGTGCTCGAGCTGATGGGTTTCCACCCCGTGGCGCGGCACCGTTCGCGCGAGGTCACGCTGTACCGGCAGGGCGACATGAACGTCGTCGTCAATGCCCACGGCGGCGCCGTGGCGCCGGCCGAGGCCCCGGCGATCAGCGCGATCGCCCTGCGCGTGCGCGATGCGGCGGCGGCCTACCGCCGCGTGCTCGAACGCGGCGCCTGGGAGGTGCCCGTGCAGGTGGCGCCGATGGAGCTGCACATCCCGGCCATCCACGGGGCGGGCACCAGCCGCATCTACTTCGTCGACCGCCACAAGGAGTTCTCGATCTACGACGTCGACTTCGTGCCGATCCCTGGCGTGGACCGCCGGCCGGCATCGCCCGCCGGCCTGCGCTGGTTCGGCATCGTGCAGTACATCGGACGCGACCGGCTCGACGATTGGTGCGCGTTCTACAGCGCGCTCTTCGGCTTCCGGCTGCTGGCCGACGACGAGCGCTTCGGCATCCTGCCCAGCGGCCGCGTGCTGGCGAGCCCCTGCGGCGGGTTCTACCTGCAGCTCATCGAGCCCGAGGCCGGCGCGCCGGATGGCGACGAATGCCTGCAGCGGGTGGCCTTCGGCACGCAGGACGTGCTGGCCGCCGTGGCGGCGCTGCGCGAGCGCGGCGTCGGCTTCGTCGAGACGCCGGGCGTCCACACCGGCCAGCGCGGGGCGCTGACGCAGACCTGGCTCGACACCACGATGTTCGAGCTGGTGCACGCCGAGTGACGCACAGGGAGCCAGCAATGCACATCGATGATTTCGGCATGGACACCATCACGCTGGCCGGCGGCCTGGAAGCCAAGCTGGCGGCGGTGAAGGCGGCGGGCTTCTCGCAGATCATGCTGATGGCGCGCGACCTGGTCGGCCACCCGGACGGCGTGGACGCCGCGGTGCGGGCGGTGCGCGCCAGCGGGCTGCGTGTCACCGGCTTCCAGGTGCTGCGCGACTTCGAGGGCCTGTCGGGCCACCTGCACGACTACAAGGTCGACATCGCCAAGAGCATGCTGTCGATGTGCGCGGCGCTCGGCTGCCGCGTGCTGCTGGCGTGTTCGTCGACCTCCCAGCATGCGAGCGCCGATCCCGACGTCATCGCGCGCGACCTGCGCAAGCTGGCGCTGCTCGCGCTGCCGCACCGCATCAACGTCGCCTTCGAGGGGCTGTCCTGGGGGCGGCACATCAACGAATTCACCCAGGCGTGGGACGTGGTGCAGCGGGCCGACCTGCCCAACCTGGGCATCGGCGTCGACTCGTACCACATCCTCGCGACGCAGACGCCGCTTGACGGCCTGGCGCAGGTCGATCCGCGCAAGATCTTCCTGGTGCAGCTCTCCGACTTCATGTGGAACGAGGTGCGCACGCCCGAGGAGCGCATGGCGACGGCACGCACCTTCCGCGTGTTCCCCGGCGAGGGCGTGCACAACGAGCGGCTCGTCGCGCTGGTGCGCATGCTCGACCGCATGGGCTACCGGGGCGACTACAGTTTCGAGGTGTTCAACGACGACTACCAGCAGCTGCCGCTGCCCGTGGTGGCCGAGCGCGCCCGGCGCGCGGCGGTGTGGCTGGGCGAGGACATCCTGCGCCGTTCCACCCCGCTGCCCAACCGGATGCAGCTGCGGCCGGCGCGGGGCGCGCTGGCCGGCTGAAGAAGAAAGTCCCCATGAAGATCCTGCTGCTCAACGGCCCCAACCTCAACCTGCTCGGCACCCGCGAGCCGCACATCTACGGCGCGACGACGCTGGCCGACGTCGAAGCGATGGCCCGCGCGCAAGCCGAGGCGGCGGGTGCGCAGCTGCATGCGTTCCAGAGCAACCACGAAGGCGCGATCGTCGACGCGATCCACGCGGCGCGCACCGACGGCACGGGCTTCATCGTCATCAACCCGGGGGCCTTCACGCACACGAGCGTGGCGATCCGCGATGCGCTGGCGGGCGTGGCGATCCCCTTCGTCGAGGTGCACATCAGCAACGTGCACAAGCGCGAGGCGTTCCGGCACCACTCCTACCTGTCCGACGTCGCCGTGGGCGTCATCGTCGGCCTCGGCACCCTGGGCTACTCGCTCGCGCTGCAGTACGCGCTGGCGTCGCTCGCCCCGGCCGCCACCAAGGCCTGACCCGCTCGGCGGGTGGCGGCACGTACCCGTGGCGCCGGGTGCTCACCATTTCCCCGCCTCGATCGCCTCGCGCACCGCGGCCAGCTGCCGGCGCGAGACCGACAGCCACTCGTCGACCGGCGCCACCTGCACCGCCCAGCCTTCGCCGGCTTCGTCCGCCTCGCCCGGCTGGCTGCCGCGCACGAGCGCACGCACGGCCGAGCGCGCCACCAATGCGTTGCGGTGGATGCGCAGGAACCGGTCGCCGAGACGGGGCTCCAGTTCGGTCAGCGAGTCGTCGAGCAGGTAGCTGCGCTCCGCGGTGCGCAGCGTCACGTACTTCAGCTCCGCCTTGAGGTAGAGCACATCGGCCAGCGGCACCCGCAGCACGCGCCCGCGTTCGCTGACGACCAACGCGGGCACCTCGGCCGGCAGGGTCTCGTAGCGGCCCAGGCGCAGGGCCACCCGCTGCAGCGCGGCCTGCAGGCGTTCGCGCCGCACGGGCTTGGTGAGGTAGTCGGCCGCATCCAGTTCGAAGGCCTCCAGCGCGTGGTCCGCGTGGGCGGTGACGAACACCACCGCTGGCAGCCGGGGCAGCCGCTTCAGCTCGGCGGCGAAGCGCATGCCGGACTGGCCCGGCATCTGCACATCGAGCAGCACCAGGTCGCAAGGGTGCTCGATCAGCCAGGCCAGCGCCTGCGCGGCGTTGCCGGCCTCGGCCATCACCTCGCAGCGCGGCTCGCCGCAGGCCTGCACCAGGGCCTTCAGGCGCAGGCGGGCCAGGGGTTCGTCGTCGACGATGAGCACGGTCAGGGTCGTCATGGCGGGGTCCGGTCGTCGGGGATCACGATGCGCACGCGCCACCAGCCCTCGAGGCGGCGGGCGTCGAAGTGCGCGCCGATGTCGTGCATCAGGCGCAGGCGGTCCTGCACGTTGGCCAGCGCGATGCCCTGGCCGGGGACGGAGGGCGCCGCATCGGTGAGCGTGTTGTCGATCTCGATGGCGACCTCGCCGCGCCGCGCCTGCGTGCGCACGCGCACGATGCCGCCGTCCGGCGAGGGCTCGATGCCGTGGCGCACGGCGTTCTCGACCAGGGGCTGCAGCAGCAGCGGCGGCACGCGCGCGCGGCCGGCAGCCGGGTCCAGCTCCCACAGCACGCGCAGGCGCTCGCCGAAGCGCACCTGCTCGATGTCGAGGTAGCGCCGCGCCAGTGCGGCCTCCTCGTCGAGGCTGACGGCGGCGCCGTGCTCCGCCATCGCGGTGCGGAACAGCTCGGCCAGATCTTCCAGCACCCGCTCGGCACGCGGCGGATCCACCTGCACCAGCGCCAGCGCGGTGTTCAGCGCGTTGAACAGGAAGTGCGGCCGGATGCGCGACTGCAGCTCGGCCAGCCGCGCATCGGCGTCGGCCGGGCGCAGCGACCGTGCGCGGGCCTCGATCCACAGCGCGACCGGCAGCGCCAGGCCGGCTCCCACCAGCGGCAGTGCGAGCAGCCGGGGTGGGGACGCGACCGCCATGTCCCACGCCAGCAGCGGCGCGCAGGCGGCCGGCGCCGCCACCGCGCCCAGCGCGGCCAGCGCGGCAATGCGGCGCGGCGACGGCTGCCGCGCCAGCGCCCGGCGCAGTCCGCAGGCCAGCGCCAGCCACAGCAGCGTGCCCCCCACGCCCGCGAAGATCATCGGCCCCAGCGCGGCCAGCGCCTGTGTCCACGAACCGGCCATGAACAGCAGCACCACGAGGCTCGCCGCCTGCACCAGCACCAGCGCCCGCAGCGCCAGCGCCGGCTGGCACAGCCGGTAGCCGTCGTCGGCCGCCGCGGTGGGGGCCTTGCTGGGCGGCAGGGGCTCTGCGGAAGGGGTCATGTCGGAGGGCGGAGGCAGGCGGGGTGCTCGATAAACTCTCGGATTCCGCGCGATTGTCCGTGCTGCTCCCGTCAAAGCCCGCCGTCATGTCCACCAACCAACTCGATAAAAAGTCCCAAGCCTGGTCGGCGCTCTTCTCGGAGCCGATGAGCGAGCTCGTCAAGCGCTACACCGCCAGCGTCGATTTCGACAAGCGCCTCTGGGAGGCCGACATCGCGGGCAGCCTGGCGCACGCGGAGATGCTGTCGGCGCAGGGCGTCATCGGCGCGAGCGACCTGGCCGACATCCAGCGCGGCATGGCACAGATCCGCGCGGAGATCGAGGCCGGCAGCTTCGAGTGGAAGCTCGACCTGGAAGACGTGCACCTCAACATCGAGGCGCGGCTGACGCAACTTGTCGGCGACGCCGGCAAGCGCCTGCACACCGGCCGCTCGCGCAACGACCAGGTCGCCACCGACGTGCGCCTGTGGCTGCGCGGCGAGATCGACCAACTGCTGCCGCTGCTGGCCGGCATGCAGCGCGCGCTGGTCAACGTGGCCGCGAAGAACACCGAGACCATCCTGCCGGGCTTCACGCACATGCAGGTCGCGCAGCCGGTGAGCTTCGCGCACCACATGCTGGCCTACGTGGAGATGTTCGCCCGTGACGCCGAGCGCCTGGCCGATGTGAGGAAGCGCGTCAACCGCCTGCCGCTGGGCGCCGCCGCGCTGGCCGGCACCAGCTACCCGCTGGACCGCGAGCGCGTCGCGAAGACGCTGGGCTTCGACGGCGTGTGCCAGAACAGCCTGGACGCGGTGAGCGACCGCGACTTCGCGATCGAGTTCGGCGCGTTCGCCAGCATCACGATGATGCACGTGTCGCGCCTGGCGGAAGAGATCGTGCTGTGGATGAGCCAGAACTTCGCGTTCATCGACCTGGCCGACCGCTACTGCACCGGCTCGTCGATCATGCCTCAGAAGCGCAACCCCGACGTGGCCGAGCTGGCGCGCGGCAAGACCGGCCGCGTCTACGGCCACCTGATGGGCCTCTTGACCCTGATGAAGGGCCAGCCGCTCACCTACAACAAGGACAACCAGGAAGACAAGGAGCCGCTGTTCGACACGGTGGACACCGTGCGCGACACGCTGCGCATCATGGCCGAGATGGTCGAAGGCATCGTCGTCAAGCCCGAGGCGATGGAACGCGCCGCGCTGCGCGGCTACGCCACCGCCACCGACCTGGCCGACTACCTGGCCAAGCGCGGCGTGCCCTTCCGCGACGCACACGAGGTCGTCGCCCATGCGGTGAAGACCTGCCTGCAGCGCGGCATCGACCTGGCCGAGCTGCCGCTCGACGAACTGAAGGCGCTGAACCCCAAGGTGGGCGACGACGTCCAGCAGGTGCTGACGCTGCGCGGCTCGCTCGACGCGCGCAACGTGCTGGGGGGGACGGCGCCGGTGCAGGTGAGGGCGCAGGTGGAGCGGCACTTGAAGCGGCTGGGGGGCTGACCAGGGCTCCTGCGGGCGCGCGGCGCGCCGCGTTGCGGGCCATGCGCCACGGGCATCCGGTTTGCCTCATCCCCGGCACACCCTCGGAGAACACCATGCCCGACGACAAGAACGAGATTGGCAGGATGCCGCCGCACCGCTGATCCCGTGCGTGTCGCCACCTGGAACATCAACAACGTCGTCAGGCGGCTCGACCTGCTCGTCGATTGGCTCGGGCGCACGCAACCCGACGTCGTCGCCCTCCAGGAGCTCAAGGCGCCGTCGGCGGCGTTTCCGCGCGACGCATTGGAGGCGGCCGGCTACGGCGCGCTCGTGGTCGGGCAGCCGACCTGGAACGGCGTCGCCCTCCTGGCCCGCGGGCGGGAGCCGCTGCCCGTGGCGACAGCCCTGCCGGGCGATGCCGAGGACAAGGAGGCGCGCTATGTCGAAGCGGCCATCCACGGCGTGCTGTTCGCGTCCCTCTACCTGCCCAACGGCAATCCGCAGCCCGGCCCGAAGTTCGACTACAAGCTGCGCTGGTTCGAGCGGCTGCGCCTGCGCGCACAGGCGCTCTGGGCGTCCGGCCAGCCGGTCATCCTGCTGGGCGACTGGAACGTCGTCCCGACGGACGAGGACATCTACAAGCCCGACACCTGGCGCGACGATGCCCTGCTGCAGCCCGGGCCCCGCGAGGCGTTCGCGAAGATCCTCGCGCAGGGTTGGACCGATGCGCTGAGGTCGGTGCATCCGTCCGAGCGCCCCTTCACCTTCTGGGACTACCGCCGCAAGCGCTGGGAGCGCAACGCCGGCCTGCGCATCGACCACATCCTGGTGGGGCGCGGGTTCACGATCGACGATGCCGGCGTCGACCGAGAGGAGCGCGGCCGGGCCAACGCCAGCGACCATGCCCCCGTGTGGGCCGAGGTGCGCCAGGGCCGGCCGCCCCGCGTCACACGCCGGCGGAAGCCTCCGGGCGGTGCACCCGATGCGCCAGGCCTTCCCAGACGGGCTTGAGCTGGCCGGACAGGAAGGGCAGCGCGCCGAGGTCGGTGTGGCTTTCCGATGGCGAATGGAAGTCGCTGCCGCGGGAGGCGTACAGGTCGAACTCGAGCGCCATCTCCGCGTACTTCACGAAGTCGGCCGTGGTGTGGCTGCCGGTGACGACCTCGACGCCGCGCCCACCGTGCGCGATGAACTCCGTGAACAGCGCGTATTCCTCGGTCGAGGTGAAGTTGTAGCGGCCGGGGTGCGCGATGACCGCCATGCCGCCGGCGTCGACGATCCAGCGCACCGCGTCGCCCAGCTTGGCCCAGCGGTGCGGCACGTAGCCCGGCTTGCCTTCGGTGAGGAAGCGGCGGAACACCTCCGAGGTGTCGGCGCACACGCCCGTGGCCACCAGGTGGCGCGCGAAATGGGTGCGTGAGATCAGCTCCGGGTTGCCGACGTACTTCAGCGCCCCCTCGAACGCCCCGCGGATGCCCACCAGCGCCAGGCTGTCGGCCATCTCGCGGGCCCGCTCCTCGCGGCCGCCGCGCGTGCGCCGCAGGCCTTCGCGCATCGCGAGGTCGTCGATGTCGAAGCCGAGGCCGACGATGTGCACGGTGATGCCGGCGAAGGTCACCGAGATCTCGGTGCCGCTCAGGTAGGGCAGGCCCAGCGCCAGCGCCGCGTCGCGCGCGCGGTGCTGGCCGCCGATCTCGTCATGGTCCGTCAGCGCCCACAGCTCGACGCCGTTGGCCTGCGCGCGCGCGGCCAGGGCCTCGGGCGTCAGCGTGCCGTCGGACACGTTCGAATGGCAATGCAGGTCGGCGTTGAGGACACTCATGCGCCGATTGTCTCAGGCGGCCGCCGACCCTGCGGGCAGTGCAGCAACCGGCATTCATCCCTTTTCCAGCGCTTCCTTCGCCCGGGCCAGCGCCGGCTTGATGTACTCCTGCAGCGCCTTCACCGCAGCGGCGTCGTCCTGGCCCTTGGCGGGGTCGTTCCTGGTGTCGGCACGGTAGGCGCGGGCACGGAACTCGATGCGGCTGCCGCTGCCGGCCGGCAGCACGCGCAGGCGGGCCGAGTACGAACTGGCCGGCAGCACCGCCGGATCGACCTCGCGCCCGGAGCGGTACGACAGGCTCATTTCCGCGGCCGAGTAGTCGTCCAGTTCCTCGGCCGCCTGGCCGCCCTGGGCGAAGCGCAGCGTGCGCCGGGAACCGGGCGTGTTGCCCTTGTCGGCCTCGCTGGCGGCCAGCGCCGGGTTCCAGCGGGCGAAGTGGGCGAAGTCGCCGACCAGCGCCCACACCTTGGCCGGCGGCGCGGCCACCTCGATCTGTTCGTCGATCCGCTGCGGTGTCGGCCCGTGGGCCCAGGCGGCGCACAGCGGCGACAGCAGCAGGGCGCAGGCCAGCGCGGCGCGGCGGCGGGAGAAGGCGGTCGGGCGAAGGGTCATCGGAGGGCACTCCCGGGGTTGGTGTCGTGGTGGCGGAATGCGGTGGCGCCCGGTCGGCGGGGCGGCCGGGCGTCGAGGCGCCGCAGCGGCAGCAGGCTGGCCAGCAGCAAGAGCGCGCCGGTGGCGACGAACACGTCGTGCAGTTCGTGGCGCTGCGGGGCCTGGCCGCTGCCGGGCAGCGCGCGCAGCGTGCGCACGACGGCGGCGGTGTCGGTGGCGCGCACCGCCTGCAGCCCGGTGCGCTCGGCAACGGCCTGCAGCACGTCGTCGTGCCGGCGCGAAAGGTGCGCCGGCTCGGCGCCCGGCTGGCGCTGCGCGGGGGCGTTGCGCACGTCGCCGCCGGCCTTCATGGTCTCCATCTCCAGCACGGAGAGCGTCCGGTGGCCGCCGGTGGGCGCAAACGCCGCGGCCTCCTCGGCGGTCCAGTAGCCGGTGATCCGGCCGTCGGCATCGAGGCGCGGCACCGGCTGCGGCAGGTCGCCGCCCACCGCGAACAGCACGCCCGGCGGGGTCTTGTCGCTGCGTTCGTAGCGGGGCTCGCGGCCGGGCACCACGCCCGGTGCCTGGTGGCCGTCGGTGAACAGCGCCAGCCCGATCCCCGGCCAGTGGCGTGCGATCTCGTCGAGCGCCGAGTAGGTGCCGTAGTACAGGTGGCTGTCGGCGGCCCAGGCCATGCGCCAGTCGAGCCGGCCGAGCACGTCGTCCAGCGCCGCGTAGTGCGCACAGACCTCCACCGGCGCCAGCAGCACCATCGTCCTGCGCTCGGTGAACACGCCCACGCCGGCGGCGTGGCCGCAGGGCAGCTCGCGCACGGTGCGGCGCAGCAGCTCCCGCGTGTACGCCAGCCGCGTCACCGGCTCGCCCTGCCAGGCCGCATCGGCCACGTTCATGCTCTGCGTGATGTCGACGACCAGCAGCGTGCTGCCGACGCGGTTCTGCAGCGTGAAGCCCGGCCGCAGCAGCGCCAGCCCGAAGCACAGCGCCGCCAGCGCCGCGAGCGCCCCCCGCGGCCGCCGCAGCGCGGTCAGCAGCGCGCCACCTGCTGCCTGGGCATTCCCAGGGCGCTCATCCAGCGGCCACCGTGGATCCGGCTTTGCCGGTCCACCGGTGGCGCCCCCCTGGGGGGGAGCGCCGAAGGCGCTACGGGGGGGGGCCATCAATGCATCCCCCGCGGCGTGCCGACCATCTCGGTCCAGGCGGACTTGTCCTTCTTCAGCGCGTCCTCGACCTCCACCTCGTTGCCGGAGCGGCGCCAGTGGCGCACCTCGAAATCCGGCAGCACGCGCAACGCCAGTTCGTAGTTGTAGCGTGCGTTCCAGTCGCCGGGCTGCTCGCGCAGCGCGCTGCGGTAGCCCGCCTTGGCCAGCTGTAGCAGCACCATCGCGCGCTGCGCATGGCCCTCGCCGCGCGCGGCCTCGATGCCGCGGCGCAGGTACAGGTTCGCGACGTTGACGTGCACCGCGTGGCGGATGTCCGGGCTGCCCAGGGCCTCCGCCTCCGCGTAGGCGCTGAGCGCCTCGTCGAAGCGGCCCGCGCGTTCCAGCGCCGCCGCATGCGCGAGCAGCACGCTGGGCGGCGCGCCGGCCGCCGTGGCGCCGTCGGCGATCAGCCGGTTGGCCGCGGCGGCCTGCCAGCCCGCGACGGCCCGTTCCACGGCCCAGCCCGCGGCGCCCAGCGCCAGCAGCAGGCACAGCCGCGGGAGCCAGCGCCCCGGCTGCCAGCGTGCGCGCGGCGGCGTCACCACCGGGGCACCTCGCCGCAGCGCGCCAGCACCCACACCAGGGCACCGCACAGCGCGGCGGCGTCGAACCACGGCGCCAGCGCCCGCCGCGGCTGCGGCTCGAGGTAGCGCAGCGGCAGGTTCTGCAGCGCCGACACGTCGGCGATCGCGGCGGCCAGCGACTGCGGATCGTCCGCCTCGTAGAGCCGGTAGGGCGCGCCCAGGTCCTGGAAGAAGGCGTTGAGGTGGTACTCCGGCGCCACGTCGGCCCCCGCCTCCGCGCTCGGCAGGCGCGTCGGGCTGTTGCCGCCGGGCGAGCGCAGGTAGATCCAGTAGAGCTGCACGCCATCCTGCTGGAAGCGCTGGCGGATGCGCGTCTGCGAGCGCGGGTCGATGCCCGCCGCGCCGTCGGACACCAGCAGCACCACGCGCGAGCCGGTGCGCGGGCGGTCCTCGAACTGCGCCAGCGCCATCGCCAGCCCGGCAGAGATGTTGGTGAGCCCCACGCCCATCGAGCGGGAGGCGCCGATCGCGGCACGCACCGCGCCGTGGTCCTCGGTCAGGCTCAGCACGTGCATCGGCGCGGTGGAGAAGAAGATCAGCCCGAACAGGTCGCGCCCGCGCAGCCGCACGAACTCGTCCAGCAGCCGGGCCGCGGCATGGCCCTTGGATTCGCCGCCCTCGCGCTCCGCGCTGCCGCCGGCGAAGCCCTCCGCCATGCTGGCGCTGCGGTCGAGCAGCACGACGATGTGGGCGCCCGTGCCGGTGCGTTCGACCGGCTGGCCCTGCAGGTAGGCCCCGGCCAGGCTGGCCGATGCGGCCGCCACCGCGAGGCTGCCCGCCGCGCGCAGCCCCAGGCCGATCGCGCGCGACAGCGGGTCGTGCGGCAGCGATGCCACGCTCGCCCAGGCCACGCGCGGCTGGCCGTGCCACAGCCACGGCAGCACGGCGAGCGCCAGGCCCAGCAGCCACGCCGGCTGGTCGAAGGCGATCACGCCGCGGCCTCCGCGGGCGCCCTGGCGGCGGGGCGGCCAAACTCCGCAGCGGCCAGGCGGCCGAGCAGGCCGACGAGGTCCCCGGCCTGCACGAGCGAGGCGCCTGCGCCGGCGGCCTCGCCCGCCTCGAGGAAGAAGCGGCGCTGGGAGGCGGCGAACATCGCGCGGCTTTCCTCGGCCAGCGGCGCCAGCGCAGGGTGCTCGGCGAAGAAGCCGGGCAGGTCGGCCGCCATCACCACGCGGCCGGCGGTGGCGTCGAAGGCGCGGTGCCAGTCGCGCAGGTCGTCGGCATCGACCGGCGCGGTGCTGCGGCCGCGGTGCCGTGCACGCACCGCCCGCCAGGCCTGCGCAAAGGGGCGGCGGGCGGGCCGGGGCAGCCAGCGGCCGCTGGTCCAAGCCCAGCCGCCCAGCGCCACGGCCGCCGCGCCCAGCAGCAGCGCCGCCTGCCGCCAGTGAGCGGCCGTGTCGTAGGGGCTGGCCTGCCAGCCGGGCCGTGCGCTGTCGAGCCAGTCGGCGCGGCGCTCCCAGGGCACCAGCGGCGACAGGGCGATGCGCGCCGCCGGCAGCGTCAGCGTCTCGATCCGCGTGCCGTGGCGCAGCCGCACCGCGGTTGCCGGCAGCGGCACGTCCTCGGTGATGCGCACGGCCTTGAACACCTGCCAGCGCAGCGCCAGCCAGCGGCAGTCCGTGCAGCCCGGCGCCGCGGCGGGTTCGACGCGGTGGCCCCGGAGTTCGAGCGCGTGGCCGTCGCGGGCCGCCACCGGCAGCCCGTCCCGGTCGATCTCCCAGCCGGCCGGCCAGCGCAGCAGCGCGCGGTACTCGACGACGTCGCCGATGTGGTGCGCGGCATCGCGCGGCGGCTCCACCCGCACGATGCGCGGCAGCGCCTCCTCGGCCTGCCCGAAGGCGCCGGGCGGCAGGGCCAGCGCCGCGGCCAGCGGCACCCAGCGCCTCACGTGCCCCCCCGCGCGAGGAAGTGGCGCGCCAGCGCCGAGAGGTCGAGCGTGTCTTCGGCCACCAGCAGTGCCGCGCCGTGGCGGCGTGCGCTGCGCTGCGCCGCATCGATGCGGTCCGCCTGCGCCGCCGCCATGCGCGCGGCCAGGCCCGGGCGCATGAACACCAGGCGTTCCTGCCCGGTCTCCAGGTCGGCCAGGCGCGCCAGGCCCCAGCGGCGGGGCGGCTGGCGTTCCGCGCTGTCGGCCAGCAGCACCACGACGACGTCGTGCAGCGCCAGCCGCGCCAGGCTGCGCTCGAACAGCGCGGCGTCGAGGTACAGGTCGGACAGCAGGAAGAGCAGCGCGCGCTGGCGAGGCAGCCAGCGCGCCAGTTCGAGCAGGCCGGCGGCGCCGCGCCCCGTGCGGCCCTCGCGCGTGCCCAGGCTGCCGAGCTGCCGCGCGACCTGCTCGCCGGCGTGCCGCGACACGGCCGGCGGCAGCACCCATTCGCGCCGCACCGTCTCGTCGCAGCCGACGAACCCGAACGGATCACCCCGGCGGAAGGCGCCCTGCGACAGCGCCCGCGCGAAGCGGGCCACGAGCTGCAGGCGCTGCGTGCGCCCGTCGAAGCCCATCGACCGGGACAGGTCGGCCGCCAGCACCACCGGCACCCGGCTGCGCTGGCGGAACTCGCGCACCCACGGGCGGCCGAACGGGTCGGTGGCGCTGGCGCGCAGGTCGAGCCGCCGCGCGTCGCGGCCTTCGGCCAGCGGCACCACACCGCGGAAGTCGTCGCCGGCGCCGCCCACGCGGGAGCGGTGGCTGCCGGGGTGCACGCCCGCGGCCGCCCAGCGGATGCGGTAGGCCAGTTCTTCAGGGGTACCGGGCAGGGGCATGCGGCGTCCGGTGGTCACGGCGCGGCGACGCGCCGGAGCAGTTCTTCGGCCAGCGGCCGGGCGATGGCTGCACGCTGCGCCTCGTACACCGGCTGCAGCGCGATGCGGTGGGCCACGGTGGCGACGAACACCGCGCGCAGGTCCTCCGGCACGATGGCGCTGCGGCCTTCGAGCCAGGCGTGCACACGCGCCGCGCGCACCAGCATCGCCATGCCGCGGGGGCTGGCCCCGGCCAGCACCAGTTCGCTGCTGTCGATCTCCGGCAGCGCCGCGCCGTAGGCGGCCGGGTCGCGCGTGGCCAGCCACAGGTCGGTGCCGTAGCGGCGCAGCGCCGGGCTGGCCGCGATGTCGCGCTGCAGGGCCGCGGCCACCCCATCGAGCTGCGCCGGGTCGACGAGGCCGGCCGGCACCGGCTGCACCAGCGCGTCGGTGTCGTGGTAGCGGGCGTCGAACATCAGCGCCTCGAGCTGCGCACGGTCGGTCGGCGGCTCGATCGCGATCTCCATCAGGAAGCGGTCGCGCGAGGCGGCGGGCAGCTCGAAGGTCTCCTCGCGCTCGACGCGGTTGCGGTCGGCGAACACGGTGAGGTGGGGGAACCGGTAGTCGCGGTTGAAGGCGCCGATCGTGCGTTCGGCCATCAGCCGCAGCAGCAGCGCATGCACCTGCGGGCGGGCGCGGTTGACCTCGTTGAAGAAGAACACCGAGAGCGACTCGCCCTGCGCGAGCAGGGGCCCGGGCAGCACGCGCGGCCGGCCGTCGTCGCCGAGCTGCGTGTAGTAGACGAGGTCGCTCGGCATCAGGTCGATCGTGCCCTCGATGCGCTGGTAGCCGCCGCCGATGCCGCGCGCCAGCGCCTTCAGCAGCGTGGTCTTGCCCACGCCCACATCGCCCTCGAGCAGCACGTGGCCGCGTGCATACAGCGCCACCACGGCCAGCCGCACCGGCGCGTGCAGGCCGACCATCACCCGGTTGAGCGCGGCCTCCAGCGCGAGCGCTTGTTCACGTGCATCGGCGAGCGATCGTTCGGCGGTCATCGGCACCTGGCGGGGAAAGCTGAAGAAGAAGGGTGGCGCCGCCCGCCCGGAGGAAGGCGGGCGCCACGCAACCGGCGCGACGCATGCAGCGGGCCGGACATCGATGAGCGGTGGCGGCTACTCGACCTCGTACTTGAACGTGCCCGTCTTGCGTGCATTCGCGAGCCGCTTGGCGTTGCGCGCTTCCATCGCCTTGACGGCCTGCTCGTTCTTGCCGATCTCGGCCGGGTCGTGCTTGGGGTCGTACTTGCTGCCGGCCACCTTGGCGGGGAAGCCGGGCTTGGGCTCCCAGCAATCGCCGGCCGCCCTGCACTTGGTGCCGTCGTAGGCCTGCGCGCCGCCGAAGGCCAGCGCCGCGGCCGCCAGTGCCAGGGATCGAGCAATGTTCTTCATGGGTGTCTCCTCGTCGTGGGTGAAGCGTCGTGCGTCAGCGCGCCTTGGCGGGCTGCGCGGCGGAAGCGGTGGGCGAGCCGCCCTTGTTGATGGAACGCAGCCAGGCCATCACGAGCAGGATCTCGTCCTGCGTCATGCGGTTGCGCTGCGGGCCCATGGAGCCGGACAGCCCGCCGTAGATGGCCGAGAAGAGCCCGGCATCGGTGGCGGCCTGCTTGTAGGTCCAGTAGTCGTCGTTCAGGCCCGGGCCGAGCTTGCCTTCGGCGTGGTGGCCGTGGCAGCCCGAGCACGCGGTGGCGTAGAGGTTCTCACCCTTCTTGATGGCGGCATCGTTGCCGGCATAGGGGTTCTTGCCGTTGCCCTTGAAGGCCTTGACCTGCTCGGTCTCGGTTTCCTTCAGCCCGTTGAAATCGAGCGGCGTGCCTTCGATCAGGTTGTAGAAGCGCGGGGCCTGCGCGGCCCCGTGGGCGCTGTACAGCGCCAGGCCGATGACGACGGGCAGGGCGCGGACGATGCGTCGGATCATGGCTGCGGAACTCCATGCGATGCGTGGCTGGCGGCGACGCGCGAGGCCTGCGGCGTGAGGGCGGTGATGCCTTCCTGCGCGAGCACCTGCTCGAAGCGGGGCCGCAGCGCCTGCAGCGCGGTCTCGATGCGGGCGTGCAGCGCGGTGTTGCCCTTCTTCACGCCGATCGACGTGTCGTAGCTGAACACCACCGGCTCGCCGTCGGCGCGGCGCGCGTCGGGCACCGGCACGGTGGCCAGCGGCTCCTTGCTCGCCTTGACGTAGCGGGCCACGGCGGGCGCCCAGGCCACGGCCACGTCGATCTCGCCGCTGGCGACGTCGTTGACCAGCTTCTCGACGTCGTAGCGCACGAACCGGTTGCGCATCGACTTGTTGCCGCCCAGGGACATCAGGTAGCGGAACGAATCGGCGTGGCGCCCGATCTGCCGCAGCATCGCCTCGGCCGGCGTGGCGGGGATGACGCCGAGCCTGGCCGTCTTCAGCACGGGGCTGGACCAGTCGCGCACGTCGAGCCTGTCCTTCGCACGCGTGATGAAGACGTAGCTGGAGCGGTAGTACGCGCTGGTGGTCTGCAGCCGCGGGTCGCTGGTGTCGACGCCCAGCACCACGTCGCAGGCGCCCTTGTCGATGCCGTCGCGCACCAGGTAGCGCGGATCGCCGAAGCCCACGCGCTCGACGGTGGTGCCCATCGATTCGGCCAGCAGGCCGGCGAGCCGGTCCTCGAAACCCTGGCCGCTGCTGTGCGTGTAGGGCAGGTCGTTGTCGGCGGCGCACACCCGCAGCGGCTGCGCGGCCTGGGCCTGCGCCCCCGCCAGCAGCACGGCAGCGAGCGCGCCCGCAAGCTTGAGCTTGTTCATGAAGGAACCTCCGGGCGCCTCGCGGGCCGCCCAATGCAATGCATGGCTTGTCTAGACAGCGTTCCAGCACACACCACGGATCCGGCTCCGCCGGTCCGTTGGTGTGGCCCCCTTCGAGGGGGCGGCCGTCAGGCCGCAGGGGGTGGGCCGATCAGAGGCTGAAGACCATCATGCCGCCGCCCATCTTGGTGTACTGCTGGAGCTCCTTGAAGGCGCCCACCGCCCCGAGGCCCGCCGTCGGGTCGGTCAGGTCGAACACCAGGCCCACGCCGGGCCAGCCGCCCACGCCGTAGTAGATGGCGACGTACTGCTTGCCCTTGTGCTCGTAGGTGACGGGGTGGCCGATCACGCCCGAGGGCAGCTTGAACTGCCACAGCACCTCGCCGGTGTCGGCGTCGCGGGCCTTGATGAAGCCGTCCAGCGTGCCGTGGAACACCAGGTCACCGGCGGTGGTGGTGGTGCCGCCCCACACCGCGAACTTCTCGTCCTTGGTCCACTTGAACTTCGACGTCTTCACGTCGTAGGCCTTCACCTGGCCCATGTTGCCGTTGTTGCCGGGCGTGGCGTACATGTTCAGCGTGGCGCCCACGAAGAACTGGCCCGCGCGGTACGGCAGCATGAAGGGCTCCCAGTCCATGCAGATCATGTTGGTGCCGAGCATCACCAGCTCGCGCTTCTTGTCGATCGAGTCGTGGCCCTGGTTGTGGTACCCCATCGCCGACGGGCAGATGCCCTTGGCCAGGTGGTCCATGCGCGTGCTGTATTCCGGGTCGCGGATGGGCACGCCCTTCTTCATGTCGTAGCCCTTGAACACGTTGACCGACGGGTCCATCTTGTCGGCGCGCACGAGGTTGCCGTTCTCGCGGTTGAGCGTGTAGATGATCCCGTTGCGGTCGGGGTGCGTCAGCAGCTTCTGCTTCTTGCCGTCGACCACCTGTTCAGACAGGCCGATCCAGTTCACGCCGGCGTAGTCCCACTCGTCGTGCGGTGTCTTCTGGAAGGCGAACTTGGCCTTGCCGGTGGTGACGTCGCGGCTCCAGATGGCCATCGTCCACTTGTTGTCGCCGGGGCGCATGGTCTCGTTCCAAGGCGCGGGGTTGCCCGAGCCGTAGTAGAGCTGCTTGAGCGACGGGTCGTAGGCGTACCAGCCCCAGTTGGTGCCGCCGCCGATCTTCCAGGCGTCGCCTTCCCAGGTGCTGGTGCCCAGGCCCTTCTGGCCGTAGTGCGGGTTCGGGGCGTTGAAGTCGTCGGCCAGCAGCAGGTCGCTGTCGGGGCCGGTGGCGTAGGCGCGCCAGGCCTGCTCGCCGTCCTTCATCTTGTAGGCGGTGACGTAGCCGCGCACGCCCAGCTCGGCGCCCGACGAGCCGACGATCACCAGGTCTTCCACCACCAGCGGCGCCTGGGTCAGCGTGGAGCCCACCGACGGGTCGGAGTTCTCCATCTTCCAGATCTCCTTGCCCGTCTTCGCGTCGAGCGCCACCACGGTGCCGTCGAGCTGGGTCTTGAAGATCTTGCCGTCGCCGTAGGCGAGGCCGCGGTTCACCACGTCGCAGCAGGCCACCGCGCGCACCGAGGCGTCCTGCTTGGGCTTGTGCTCCCAGAGGATCTTGTTCGGGTCGTTCAGGTCGATCGCGTAGGTGATGTTCGGGAACGGCGTGTGCACGTACATGATCCCGTTGACCACCAGCGGCCCGCCCTCGTGGCCGTGCAGCACGCCGGTGGAGAAGGTCCACGCGGCCTTGAGGTTCTTGACGTTGCTGCGGTTGATCTGGTTCAGCCCGCTGTAGTGGCTGTGGTCGTAGTCCTTGCCTTGCTGGGCCCACTGCTTGTGGTCCTGCCCCAAGCGGACGAGCTCTGCGTTGGCGAGTGCCGCGGACGACGCGCTGGCGAGCAGCACGCCGGCGGTGGCGAGGCGGGCTGCCGTTGCGAGGGCGCCCAGGCGCGGCGCCCGGCGCCGCGGCTGCATCTGGATTGGCGAGTTGCTCAATTCGGTCTCCTATTTGATTCTGACCGCCGTAACGGTTCCGGGGTATTCAATAAATACCCGTCAAATTCAGAACGGCAAAAGAATTCTAGGAGTCCGGTATGGGATCAGATAGTGATCCGTTCCCGGCTGATCAGGGATGCCATCACGACGATCGAAGGGAAAATTTCCCTGGTTTTGTAGCTGTAAACCCTGGTGCGGCCCGCGTTCAAGGGCCGCGCACGGAAAACATCCCGCCATGTGCAAGTAAATTGCCGGCGTGAAGGGGGTTAATGTTTTAGGAGGGAAGCAGGAAAACCCCTTGCCACGGCTGTGGAGGGGTGGCCGGCGGAGAGCCGCCGTGCGGGAGCGAGGCGTCGGACGGCTGCCGCAAGGCTCCTGTTCAGAGGGAAGCGCCGGGCACGTCCGGCCCGAGCCAAGGCACGACGCCGGCCGAGGCCGCCAGCTTCAGCAACTGGATATCCGAGGCCACGCCCAGCTTCTGGCGGATGGCGCTCGCCCGGTTGGCAATCGTTTTGGCACTGAGGCTCAAGGCGTCCGCAATCTCTTCTCCCGTGGCCCCGGATACCATCAGATGCAATATCTCGAATTCTCGGGGAGAGAGGGTATCCATCACCTTTTGCCGTGGGTCGTACTTCGAGAATACGAGCGACTGCGCCATACTGCCGTCCATATACCTCTCACCGTGGGCCACGGCGACGGCCGCATCGCGCAGCGTGTCGGGGCTGCATTCCTTGCCGACCACGCCCATCACGCCGACGTCGAGGGCCTGCTGCAGGAACGCGGGGCTCGAGTACATCGAGAACACGAGGATGCGGGCGCCGGGGTCGTGCGCCAGGATGCGCCGGCTCGCATCGATGCCGCTGGCGCCGGGCAGCATGATGTCCATGATCACGATGTCCGGCCGCAACCGCTTGTACTGGAGATAGGCGTCGTCGGCCGTCTCGGCCTCGGCGACCACCTCGAAGCCCGGCACCTGCTGCAGGTAGGTGCGGTAGCCCGAGCGCACCACGGCGTGGTCGTCGACGAGCATCGTGCGGATGGTTTCGAGGGTCATGGCTTGGAGGGGGGGTGGTCGGCGTCGAGCGGCAGGCAGATCTCCACACGCCAGCTGCCGCCGGACGCTCCGGCGGGCCCGCCCTGGAAGCTGCCGCCCAGGGCGATGCAGCGGTCGCGCATGCCCAGCGAGCCCAGGCCCGCCGGCGCGGTGCCGGTGCCCGGCCGCACGCCGTCGTTCGCGACCGTGATGCGCAGCGCCGGCCGGCCGTCGTCCAGGCGTGCGTCGGTGTCGAAGGTGATGTCGATGCGGCCCGGCCGGCCGTGGCGGCGTGCGTTGGTCAGGCACTCCTGCACCATGCGGTAGATGCTGACGTCGAGCGTGGGTCCGAAGCCCTGCCAGTCGCCGTCGGCATGCAGCCGGACCAGCGCGGGCGGCCCCTCGCCGGCCGCGGGTGCCTGCGCGGCCATGCGGGCGAGCGCCTCGCGCAGGCCCAGCGTCTCGAGGTCGGGCGGGTGCAGGCCGGTCAGGATGTTGCGCAGCGTGGCGAGGATGCGCGACTGGTGGGCGATGAGCGTCCGGGCGGTGCCGCCGATGTCGGCCAGGTCGGGCCGGGTCGCGCACTGCATGTCCAGGGTGCGTGCCAGCGGCTGCAGCGCGACGAGGTAGGGGCTCAGCTCGTCGTGCAGGTCGTGGGCGACGGTGCGGCGGGTGTTCTCGTCGCTGTCGACCAGCCGGCGCAGCAGGGTCTGGCGCTGGGCCTGCGCCGCCTCCAGCGCGGCGGCCATGCGGTTGAACGACTGCGCGATGCCGTCGACCTCCGGGTTATGGAAGGCGGGCAGCCGGGCGCCCCGGCGGCCGTCGCCCAGGGCCTGCAGCGCGTCGCGGATGCGGTCGAGCGGCTTCAGCGCCCGGAAGGTGGAGCCGACGATCAGCGCCATCGCCGCCAGCGACAGGCCCATCACCAGCAGGGTGTTGCGGATGAAGTCCTCCCAGATCTCCGCCAGCTCGTCGCCGGTCGAGGGGGTGACGAGGAAGTACGCAACGGCGCGCCCGCCCGGGCCCTGCACCTCCTTGCGCACCGGCGGCTGCGGCTTGGCCAGCCAGCGGTACAGCCAACCGGGCACGGCACGGGCGCGCGAGGGGGCCTGCGCCAGCAGCCGGCCGTCCGCGGCGTGCAGCTCGATGCGCACATGGCGGATGCCGTCGATGCCGCGCACCAGGTGCACCAGGCGCTCCAGCGCCTCGGCTTCGTCCCGTGCGACCGGCGGGCTGCGGTCGGGCAGCAGCGTCAGCACCCAGGGCAGCGCGCCGTCGTTCTCGGCGTCGGCACGCTCGGCCACCCCCAGCAGCTGCAGCAGGCTGTGGCACACGACGAAGGCGGACATGAACAGCACGACGACCAGCGCCAGCCGTGTCTTGAGCCTCACGCGCGGGCCGCGCCGCGCCGCCTGCCCGGCCCGCGGCAGCACCGCTTACAGGACAGTGTGTGTCGATTTCGCCTGCCCGCCGCGCGGGAAGTGGGGTCGCCATGCATCGCTCGTCTCCGTGTCGGGTGGCACAGGGGCGGGATCGTGCCCGCTCTGGCCGACGGCGTCTGCAACGTATGTGCCATGGCCGGCGCGGCGGCTCGCCGGCGCGCTCAGGGCTCCAGCCGCAGGATTCGTCCGTCGGCGTTGTCGGTCAGCACGTAGAGCAGGCCGTCGGGGCCTTGGCGCACATCGCGGATGCGCTCGCCCAGGCGCGTCAGCAGCCGCTCCTCGCGCACGACCTGGTTGCCGTCCAGTTCGAGCCGCAGCAGCGCCTGCCCGCGCAGCGCGCCCAGGAACAGGCTGCCCTGCCAGCCGGGGTAGCGCGTGCTGGTGAGGAAGGCCAGGCCCGAGGGGGCGATCGACACCGGCACCCAGTGCTTCAGCGGTGCCACCACGTCGTCGCGCACCTCGCCCTCGCCGATGCGCGTGCCGGTGCCGTAGTTGCGCCCGGTGGTGATGACGGGCCAGCCATGGTTGCGGCCCCTGCCGACGATGTTCAGCTCGTCGCCGCCCTGCGGCCCGTGCTCGGTGATCCACAGCTCGCCGGTGGCAGGATGCAGCGCGGCGCCCTGCACGTTGCGGTGGCCGTAGCTCCAGATCTCGGGCAGCGCACCGTTCTGGCCGGCGAAGGGGTTGTCGGCCGGCGCGCGGCCGTCGGTGTCGATGCGCACGATCTTGCCGATGTGGTTGGCCAGCACCTGCGCGTCGTCCTTGCGCGAGAAGCGGTCGCCCAGCGTCACGAAGAGCTTGCCGTCGCGGTCGAACACCAGGCGCGAGCCGAAGTGGCTGCCGCCGCCGGCCTTGGGCTGCTGGCGGAAGATCACGCGCACGTCAGACAGCGTGTTGCCGTCGAGCCGCCCGCGGGCCACGGCGGTGCCGTTGCTGCCCCGGTCGTCGCCGGGCTCGCTGAAGCTCCAGTACACGCGCTGGTTGTCGGCGAAGCGCGGGTCCGGCACCACGTCGAGCAGGCCGCCCTGGCCGCCCGCATCCACCCGGGGCACGCCGGCCAGCGGGGCGCGCACGGTGCCGTCGGGTTCGACGATGCGCAGCTGCCCGCGTTTTTCCGTCACCAGCATCCGGCCATCGGGCAGGAAGGCCAGGCTCCACGGGTTTTGCAGCCCGCGCGCCACGGTGGACGGGCGGGGCTCGGCGGCCTGCGCAGCCTGCGGCGCGAGCGTGGCCAGCACCGGAAGGGCCGCGGCACGGGCCGCGAGTCGGTGGAACGTTCTGCGGTCGATCGGGGGCATGGGCATCTCGGCCTCAAAAGGAAACTGCGGGAGGCCGGTGGACCCGCCGCGGCGGCGTCGGTTCCGGCAGGCCGGGCGGGCGCTCTCAGACCGAGGCTTCGACCATCATCTGCACCCGCTGCTGGCCCTGGTATTCGTCCAGGCTGAGCCGGTAGGCCAGGCGTGCGCGCGGCGGCAGCGGCTCGACGCGGCCGAACCAGATGGCGTCGCGCAGCTGGCCGCCGAGCTTCAGCCGCAGCTTCAGGTGCTTCTCGCCGACCAGCCGCTGCGCGACCACGTCGAACTCGTCGCAGAAGGTGGGCGCCTCGAAGGCCTGGCCCCACACCTGGCCGTCGAGCACCTGGACCGTCTCGGCGTTGAAGTACTCGATCGGCAGCGCGCCGTCGGTGCGCACGCGGCGCTGCAGCGTGTCGGCATCGAGCCATTCGCGCGCCACCTGCTGCAGGGCGTCGGCGAAGGCCGGGAGGTGGGCTTCGTCGAGCGTGCAGCCGGCGGCCATCGCATGGCCGCCGAACTTCTTCAGCGCGCCCGGATGGCGCTTGCTCACCAGGTCGAGCGCGTCGCGCAGGTGAAAGCCGGGGATCGAGCGGCCGGAGCCCTTCAGCAGGCCGTCCTGCCCGCGGGCGAAGACGAAGGTGGGCCGGTGCAGCCGGTCCTTCAGCCGGCCGGCGACGATGCCCACCACGCCTTCGTGGAACGCGGTGTCGAACAGCGCCAGCGCGGGCGGCGGATCGCCGCTGGGCATCAGGCGGTCGAGCAGCGCTTCGGCCTGCTCGCGCATCCCGGATTCGAGCGTGCGGCGCTCGCGGTTGATGGCGTCGAGCTGCGCCGCCAGTTCCGCGGCCCGGCCGGCGTCGTCGGTCAGCAGGCACTCGATGCCGAGCGTCATGTCGGCGAGGCGGCCGGCCGCGTTGACCCGCGGCCCGAGCGCAAAGCCGAAGTCGAAGGCGCAGGCCCGTGCGGCATGCCGGCCCGCGGCGCTGAAGAGCGCCGCCACGCCCGGCTGCATGCGGCCGGCGCGGATGCGCTTGAGGCCTTGAGCGACGAGGCGCCGGTTGTTGGCGTCGAGCTTGACCACGTCGGCCACGGTGCCGAGGGCGACGAGGTCGAGCAGCGCGTCGAGCTTGGGCTGCGCGGCCGCGGCGAAGACGCCGCGCTCGCGCAGTTCGGCCCGCAGCGCGAGCAGCACGTAGAACATCACGCCGACGCCTGCGAGCGACTTGCTCTCGAAGCCGCAGGCCGGCTGGTTCGGGTTGACGATCACGTCGGCGTCCGGCAGCACCACCTCGCTGCCGGCCAGGGCGGGCAGGTGGTGGTCGGTCACCAGCACCGCGAGGCCGCGGGCCCGCGCGTGGGCAACGCCTTCGAAGCTGGCGATGCCGTTGTCCACCGTCACCAGCAGGTCGGGCCGGTGCGCCATCGCCAGGTCGACGATGGCCGGCGTGAGGCCGTAGCCGTGCAGCGCGCGGTCGGGCACCACGTAGTGCAGCGTGCCCGGTGCGGCGCCCAGCATCGCGAGCCCGCGCATGGCCACGGCGCAGGCGGTGGCGCCGTCGCAGTCGTAGTCGGCCACGATGCAGACGCGGCCCCGGCGCGCGAGGATGTCGGCCAGCAGCCGGGCGGCGTCGGCCGCGCCGCGCAGCGTGGCCGGTGGCAGCAGGCGGCCGAGGCCGTCGTCGAGGTCGTCGGGCGAGCGCACCCCGCGGGCGGCGAAGAGCCGGGCCAGCAGCGGGTGCACGCCGGCCTGTTCCAGCGCGTAGGCCACGCGCGGGGGCACGTCGCGCGCTTCGAGCAGCAGGGCGGAGGAGGTCATAGCGTTTCCAGCGATGCGGCCGCGGGGCGGCGGCCGGGCCGCAGCCGTTGCCAGAGGCTGGGCCGGGCGTGGGCGAGCGTGAGGGCGCTGCGTTCGCCGCAGAGCGTGAGGCGCGTCCCCGGCGTGTCGAGCAGCGCGGCGATGGGGCCGGCATCGAGCGCCTGCCAGGCCTGCACCCAGGCATGCCAGTCCTCCGAGAGGGCCGGCGCGCGCAGGCGGGCGTCGACCTGCGGCGCCTGCTGCTCGTGCGCGGGCTGCCAGGCACCGCTGCCGCTGAGCCAGAAGGAGTTGACCGGCAGTGCGCCCCGCGCCTCGCGGGCCTCGTTGAGGGCATGGGTGTGCAGCAGCATCTGCACCTCGTTCTGCAACCGGCGCCACAGGCGCGCCGCACCCTGGCCGGCGGTGCGCGGCAGCCAGGCGTCGACGCTGCGGTGGATCACGCGGTCGAGCGACGCGGTGGGCAGCGACGCGAGCGAGGGGTGGGCGACGGCCCACCGGTCGGGGCCCTGCCAGACCAGGCGCGCGCCTTCGCCTTCGAACAGTGGCTGCACGGCCTCGAACACCGTGCGGGCCTCGGAGTCCGCCAGCGCCAGCGCCTCGGACGGCAGCAGCGTGACCTGGTCCGTGCCCACGGCCCAGTGCGTGGGCGTCGCCCAGGCCCAGGCCGCGGGGCCGCCGGCCTGCGGCGTGCCCATCTCGCGCGCGGCCCAGGGCAGCAGGCCGTCCTCGGCCTGCCAGCCCAGGGCGCGCGCCAGCACGCGTTCGTGCGGCGGGGACAGCAGGGTTTCGTCGCCGTCGTCGCGCGCCGCTTCGGTCCAGCGGGCCAGCAGGGCTTCGAGGCGGGGCAGCTGCAGCGTGGCCAGCGCATGGCGCCCGGCGTCGGACAGCGGCGCCGCATGGGGGATCAGCAGATGCATGGCCGGATTATCGTGCGCGACACTCTCCGGCCCGACCAGGAAAGGACCGCCATGGGCACCACCGGCACCGACCGCCGCATCGACAACATCGAGTTCAACGTGGCGGACATCGCCCGTTCGCGCAGGTTCTACGGCGAGGCCTTCGGCTGGACCTTCACCGACTACGGGCCGGCCTACTGCGAGTTCACCGACGGCCGCCTGACCGGCGGCTTCACCACCGGCGAGGCGGTGCGGCCCGGGGGGCCGCTCGTGATCCTGTACGCCGACGACCTGGCCGCCACCCAGCAGCGGCTGGAGGCCGCGGGGGCGCGGATTGTGCGGCCGGTGTTCTCGTTCCCCGGCGGCAGGCGCTTCCACTTCGAGGACCCCGACGGCTACGAGCTGGCCGTCTGGTCGCCGAATTAGCGCAGGCGCGCCGGGCCGGGCGCCCCGCACCCCTGGGCTACCATGCGCCCCGCATGACAAGTCCCACAAGCTCCTGGCCCTACGAATGGCAGATCGGCTGGCGCTACACCCGCGCCGGGCGTGCCGGGCGGCGCAACGGCTTCATCTCGTTCATCTCCGGCGTGTCGATGCTCGGCATCGCGCTCGGCGTGGCGGCGCTGATCATCGTGCTGTCGGTGATGAACGGCTTCCAGAAGGAAGTCCGCGACCGCATGCTGAGCGTGATCCCGCACGTCGACCTGTTCGACGCGCAGGGCGCGCCGATGCCCGATTGGCAGGCCACGGCCGCGCAGGTGCGGCAGCTCGCGCCGCAGGTCGTCGGCGCCGCGCCCTTCGTCGCGCAGCAGGCGCTGGTGGCGCGCGGCGACGACATGCGCGGCGTGCTGGTGCGGGGCATCTCGCCGGCCGACGAGGCCGAGGTGACCCCGCTGGCCGCGAGCCTGCAGGGCAGCACCTTCGGCCTGCTGCAGCCCGGCGCCTGGAAGATCGTGCTCGGCGCCGAACTGGCCCGCCAGCTCGGCGTGCGTGCCGGCGACCAGGTGACGCTGGTGGCGCCCAACGGCCAGGTGACGCCGGCCGGCGTGGTGCCGCGGCTCAAGCAGTTCACCGTCGCGGGCCTCTTCGAGTCGGGGCACTACGAGTACGACAGTTCGCTGGTGATGATCCACCTCGACGACGCCTCGGTGCTGTTCCGCACCGGGGGGCCCACCGGCCTGCAGCTCAAGCTGAAGGACCTCAACGAGGCGCGCAGCGTGGCCGCGCAGCTCGGTGCCTCGCTCGGCCCGCAGGTGGTGGTGCGCGACTGGACGCGCACCAACCGCAACTGGTACGACGCGGTGCAGCTCGAGAAGCGCATGATGTTCATCATCCTCACGCTGATCGTCGCGGTGGCGGCGTTCAACCTCGTCTCCACGCTCGTGATGACGGTGACCGACAAGCGCGCCGACATCGCCATCCTGCGCACGCTCGGCGCGAGCCCGCGCTCCGTCATGGGCATCTTCATGGTGCAGGGCGCGGCCTCGGGCATCGTCGGCACCGTGGCCGGCGTGGGGCTCGGGCTGCTGGTGGCGCTCAACATCGACACCCTCGTGCCGGCGATCGAGCGCCTGCTGAACACCAGCTTCCTGCCTGCGAGCGTGTACGTGATCAGCCGCATGCCGAGCGATCCGCAGTCGGCGGACATCGTGCCGGTGGCCGTCATCTCGCTGGTGCTGGCCTTCGTCGCGACGATCTACCCGAGCTGGCGCGCGAGCCGCATCAATCCGGCGGAGGCGCTGCGCTATGAGTAATGTCGACCCCAGGGTGCCGGCGAGGCCGGCACCGTCCCCCGAGGGGAGCGAGGGAACTTGGGGCGGCCCGGCGTTTCCTCCGGCGGCACCTGCCGTCATCTTGCGTTGTGCCAACCTGCGCAAGCGCTTCCACGAAGGCGAGATCGACGTCGACGTGCTCAAGGGCATCGAGCTGGAGGTGAAGGCCGGCGAGACGCTGGCGATCGTCGGCGCCTCGGGCTCGGGCAAGAGCACGCTGCTGCACCTGCTGGGCGGCCTCGATGCGCCGACGGCCGGCCGGGTCGAACTGGCGGGCCGCGATTTTTCGGCGATGGGCGCTGCCGAACAGGGCCAGTGGCGCAACCGGCACCTCGGCTTCGTCTACCAGTTCCACCACCTGCTGCCCGAGTTCAGCGCACTGGACAACGTGGCAATGCCGCTGCGCATCCGCCGGCAGCCGGCGGCCGAGGCGCATGCGCAGGCCAGTGCGATGCTGGCGCGCGTGGGCCTCGCGTCGCGCGTGAACCACCGGCCTTCCGAACTCTCGGGCGGCGAGCGGCAGCGCGTGGCCATCGCGCGGGCGCTCGTCACCGGCCCGGCGTGCGTGCTGGCCGACGAGCCGACGGGCAACCTCGACCGCGAGACGGCGCAGGCGGTCTTCGCCGAGATGATCACGATGGCGCGGGAGCGCGGCACGGCGTTTGTGCTCGTGTCACACGATGAAACACTGGCGGGCCGTTGTGACCGCATGCTGCGCATGCGCAGCGGCGTGCTGGGCGATTGACGGAATCCCTGATACCCCGCACGGAACGCGGGTGCTGACAAAGGCACCAAGTTCTTACAAGTGCTGACGGCCACCGCAGGACGGGCGGTGCTGGCGGCGTCCCGCGGCGCGAGGGCGTGCGGCCGCTCGGACGGCCCGCCGCTGGACAGGTCGGCAGGCCGGCAAGGGCCGCGCTGCCTGCAACACGACAAGAGGAGAGTGCATGACCGATTCGCTGTGGTCGATCCTGATCACCGCGCCGTGGGCCCTTCGCCCCGACACCCTGCTGGGGGCGAGCCTGCTGATGGTGGCCGCCGCGCTGCTGGGCGAACTGGCGTGGCGGCGGCTGCGCTGGCCGCGGCTGACGGGCTACGCGGCGGTGGGCGCGGTGCTGGCGGTGGCCGGCCTGGGCGTCACCGGCGACGAAGGCGCCCTGCGGCTCGCGGTCGACGTGGCGCTGGCGCTGCTGCTGTTCGAGGCCGGTGCCCGGCTGAACCTGCGCTGGCTGGGCCGCAATCCCTGGCTGCTGGCGACCAGCCTGCTCGAGGCCGGCCTGGCCGGCGTGGCGGTGCTGATCGCCGCGCGTGCGCTCGGCGTGCCGCCGACGGTGGCGGGGCCGCTGGCGATCATCTCGATGTGCGTGTCGCCCGCGGTCGTTCAGCGGGTGGTGGGCGAATGCCATGCAGCCGGGCAGGTGACCGAGCGCCTGATGACGCTGTCGGCGCTCAACACGCTGTATGCCGTGCTCGCGCTCAAGCTGCTGAGCGCGGGCCTGCTGCTCAGCGACCCCGGCACCTGGTTCAATGCGCTGCCGACCGTCACCTTCTCCTTCTTCGGCTCCTTCCTGCTGGGGGCGGCGCTGGGCTCGCTGCTGTCGCTGATCGCCCGCCGCCTGGACCTGCGCAACGAGAACTCGGTGGTGCTGCTGCTGGGCTGCGTGCTGGTGGCGCTGGTGCTGGCCAAGACGCTGCAGCTCTCGACGTTGCTGGTGCCGCTGCTGGCGGGCATGTGGCTGCGCAACCGCACCGACCGGCCCTGGGTGTGGCCGAGGCACTTCGGCACCGTGGGCGGGGTGCTCGTGTTGGTGCTGTTCGTCGCCGTGGGCTCGGCCTGGTCGCCCGAGGTGCTGGTGACGGCGGGCGCGGTGGCCGCCGCGCTGGTGGTGGTGCGCTGGGTGGCCAAGGCCGCCGCGGTGTTCGCGCTGGCCCGCCCGAGCGGCCTGGCGTGGAAGCAGGCGGGCGCGCTGGGTGCGTCGCTGCTGCCGTTGTCCGCGACGGCGTGGGTGCTGGCGCTGGAGTTCGCGCACGCGCATCCCGCGGTGGGCCCGGCGCTGCTGCCGGTGGTGCTGGCGATGCTGGCCTTCATCGAGCTGCCGTCGCCGCTGGTCGTCATGTTCAGCCTGCGTGCGGTCGGTGAAATCGACAAGAGGGAGAAGGCATGAGACGTCCAGTGTCAACCCATCGGCGGGCCGCGCGCCGGGCCGCCTCCAAGCCGGCCCGCATCCCCTCGGGGGATCGACCGGCGTATTCGACGGGCGAGGGGCGGACATGAGCCTTGAGACGTTCGCCTCGTCCCGGGCGTTCACGCTCGGCGTGGAGCTGGAGCTGCAGATCGTCAACCGCCACGACTACGACCTGACGCCCGGCGCTACCGACCTGCTGCGGGTGATGGAGCGCCGCAAGCTGGCGGCCGACGTGAAGCCCGAGATCACGAGCAGCATGATCGAGACCTCGACCGGCATCTGCGAGCGGCACCACGACGTGATCACGCAGCTCACCGAGGTGCGCGACGCGCTCGTCGACGCCGCGGGCCAGCTCAACGTGCGCCTGTGCGGCGGCGGCACGCATGCCTTCCAGGACTGGAGCCAGCGCCGCATCGTCGACACGCCGCGCTACCACCAGGTCTCGCAGCTGTACGGCTACCTCTCCAAACAGTTCACCGTGTTCGGCCAGCACGTGCACATCGGCTGCCCGTCGCCGGACGAGGGCCTGTGGCTGCTGCACGCGCTCAGCCGCTTCATGCCGCACGTGATCGCGCTGTCGGCCTCCTCGCCCTACATCCAGGGCAGCGACACGGGCTACGAGTCGTCGCGGCTCAACACGGTCTCGGCATTCCCGCTGTCGGGCCGCGCGCCTTTCCTGCTGACCTGGGACGAATTCAAGGTGTTCTTCGGCAAGATGGAGCGCACCGGCGTCGTCGAGTCGATGAAGGACTTCTACTGGGACATCCGGCCCAAGCCCGAGTTCGGCACGATCGAGGTGCGCGTGATGGACACGCCGCTGACCGTCGAGAAGGCCGCCGCCATCGCCGTCTACCTGCAGTGCGTGGCCCGCTGGCTGCTCACCGAGAAGCCGTTCCAGCCGCAGGAGGACGACTACCTCGCCTACAGCTACAACCGCTTCCAGGCCTGCCGCTTCGGGCTCGACGGCGAGGTGGTGGACCCGCAGACCGCCGAGCACACGCCGCTGCGCACGCTGATCGCGAAGACGCTGCAGGACGTGGAGATGCACGCGATCGAGCTGCGGGCCGAGAAGGGCCTGCTGCTGCTGCGCGACCAGCTCACGCGCGACCAGCCCAGCGATGCCGGCTGGCTGCGCGCGACGCAGCAGCGCGAGCAGTACCTGCCCGAAGTGGTGCGCCAGCAGTGTCTGCGCTTCGAGGGCGTGCGCACCCCGGCGGCCTGACGCCCGCGCCGCCGCCGCGCTTCAGATGCCCTGCGCCCGGCGCAGGGTCTTCATGCGGTCGACCGTCTGGAGCTTCACGGTCTGCGGCGCGTCGCCCCGCACGATGTCGAGCGTCACCTCGCGCTCCGGCTGGCCGCCGCGCCAGAGCGCCTGCCACAGCGCGGCGAGGGAGCCGACCACGGTGCCGTCGATGCGCTCGATCCGGTCGCCGGGCTGCAGGCCGGCCAGCGCCGCCGGGCTTTCGGCGCTGACGCGCACCACACGCACCTGGCCCGCGTTCTCCACGCAGTTCACGCCCAGCCAGGCCCGCCTGCTGGCGGCCGACAGGCCGTTGCGCTGCAACTCGGCCAGGATGGGCGGCAGCAGGTCGATCGGCACGAACATGTTGCCTGGCAGCGGCGCCTCGCTGTCGCCGAGGGCGTGCGCCACGACCAGCGAGCCGATGCCGACCAGCTCGCCGCGCGCATTGAAGAGCCCGGCGCCGCTGTGCCAGGGCTGGGCGGGCGCGGTGAAGAGGGCGCCGTCGATCAGGTACTCCCAGTAGCCCGCGAAGCTGCGCCGGGAGACGAGCTGCGTGAGCGCCATGACGGCCGTCTCGCCGCCGCTGGCCATCAGTAGCGGCTCGTCGGCCGCCAGGGCCTGCGCCGAACCCATCGGCGCAGGCTCGACGCGCAGGGGCGTCAGCGCCTGCAGCAGGCCGAAGCCGGTCGCGACGTCATAGGCCACCACACGCGCCGGCACATGGCGCTCGTCGTCGACCACGAGCTGGACCTGGTCGGCCTCGAGGATCAGGTAGCCGATGGTCAGCACCAGGCCGTCGTGTCCGATCACCACGCCCGAGCCCTGCCGCACGCGGCCGAGCGCACTGTTGGAGTGCGCTTCCGCCACCGCCAGCGACTGCACGCCGACGACCGCGGCGTGCGCGCGGCGCAGCGCATCGGCCTGGGCCTGCTCGGTGAGCGCGGGCGGCGTCGCCGCGACCGCCACGTTGACCACGGCCCCCAGCACGGCGACCAGCATCACGCCTGCCGTCAGGCAGGCCGCCAACAATGCCCTGCGTTCCCGGCCCATGGCGCACCTCCATGCGTTGCCATCCCACCCGCGGGTGAAGGCAAAAAGCATGCGGCAAGCGCCGCGCCATGAGCGGCGCGGGGTTTTTGGGTCAGCGCCGGCGGCGGGGGAAGGGGGCCTGGCCGCGCCAGTAGCGGATCATCAGGAATCCGCCGAGCATGCCGCCCAGGTGCGCAAAGTGCGCGACGCCGCTGGGCCCGCCCAGGCCCATCAGCAGCTCCAGGCCGCCGAACACCGCGACGTAGACCTTGGCCTTCATCGGCACCGGCGGGATCAGCAACTGGATCGTGCGGTTCGGGAACAGCATGCCGAAGGCCAGCAGCAGCCCGTACAGCGCGCCGGAGGCGCCGACCGTGGGATTGATGGAGTCGATCAGCGCCGTCCAGCCGAGCTGCACTGCGGCGGCCGCCAGCGCGCTCGCCACGAGGAACTGAATGTAGCGGCGCGGGCCCCACAGCCGCTCGAGCTCGGACCCGAACATCCAGATGCCCAGCATGTTGAACAGCAGGTGGAAGGCACCGCCGTGGAGGAAGGCGTAGCTGACGACCTGCCAGGGCTGGAACCTGCCCGTGCTGATCGGCCAGAGCGCGAGCGACCCCAGGGGGATGATCAGGCCGAGGCAGAACATGCCTACGCAAAGGAGGATCAGGGCTTTGGTGACCGGCGGCAGTGACGGCATGCGGAGGGTCTCTCGGGGTGCGGCGCGAGCGCTCGTCAGGGGTGTGCCGGGCCATCGCCCCGGCGGCGTGCTCGCTTGGTGCCCGCGGCCAGACTCGAACTGGCACGCCTTGCGGCGGCGGATTTTGAATCCGCTACGTCTACCGATTTCGTCACGCGGGCGGTGGACGCCTTGGCGGCGTCTTGCGTGGGGGCGGATTATGTCATGGGGCAAGCCGATGCCCCCGCAGCCGGGCGGCCTGCGGGTGGTGCTGCCACAATCGAAACATGCCAGCCTACAAGACCCTTGAAGACGTCATCGGCGCCACGCCGCTGGTGCGCCTGCAGCGCCTGCCCGGTGACGAGATCGCCCAGCGCGGCAACGTGATCCTCGGCAAGCTCGAGGGCAACAACCCGGCAGGTTCCGTCAAGGACCGCCCGGCCATCAACATGATCCGGCGCGCCGAGGAGCGCGGCGACATCAAGCCGGGCGACACGCTGATCGAGGCGACCTCGGGCAACACCGGCATCGCGCTGGCGATGGCCGCGGCGATCCGCGGCTACCGGATGCTGCTGATCATGCCGGAGGACCTGTCGGTCGAGCGCGCGCAGACCATGAAGGCCTTCGGCGCCGAGCTCGTGCTGACGCCGCGCTCGGGCGGCATGGAGTACGCGCGCGACCTGGCCGAGCAGATGCAGAAGGACGGCAAGGGCCGCGTGCTCGACCAGTTCGCCAACCCCGACAACCCCGCGGTGCACTACGAGACCACCGGGCCCGAGCTGTGGCAGGAGACGGGCGGGCGCATCACGCACTTCGTCAGTGCGATGGGCACCACCGGCACCATCACCGGCGTGTCGCGCTACCTGAAGGAACAGAACCCCGCCGTGCGCATCGTCGGTGCGCAGCCGAGCGAGGGCTCGCGCATTCCCGGCATCCGCAAGTGGCCGGAGGCCTACCTGCCCAAGATCTACGACCCGACGACGGTCGACGAGCTGGTCTACGTGTCGCAGGCCGACGCGGAGCACATGGCACGCCGCCTGGCGCGCGAGGAAGGGCTGTTCGGCGGCATCTCGGCCGCGGGCGCGTGCTGGGTGGCGCTGCAGATCGCGCGCACCGTCGAGAACGCGACCATCGTCTTCGTGGTGTGCGATCGCGGCGACCGCTATCTGTCGACCGGCGTGTTTCCGGCGTGAAGGGGCAGGCGATGCAGATCGACAAGGAGATCGACACCCGCGGCCTCAAGTGCCCGCTGCCCATCCTCAAGGCCAAGAAGGCGCTGGCCGACATGGCGTCGGGCCAGATCCTGAAGGTGGTGGCGACCGACCCCGGTTCGACGCGCGACTTCCAGGCCTTCGCGCGGCAGACCGGCAACGAACTCGTCGAGCAGTCGAGCGACGGCGGCGAGTTCGTGCACTGCCTCAAGCGCCGCTGACCGCGGCCGCCGAGGCGGCGCGGGTTCTCAGAGCTCGATGCCGCGCAGGTAGTCGCGGAAGCCCGGGCCCAGCGTCGGGTGCGCGAGCGCGAGCGCGACGTTGGCTTCGAGGAAGCCTTCCTTGCTGCCGCAGTCGTAGCGCTGGCCTTCGTAGCGGTAGGCGAACACCTTCTCGCGGCGCAGCAGGCCGGCGATGCCGTCCGTCAACTGGATCTCGCCGCCGACGCCGCGCGGCTGGTTGGCGATCTCATGGAACACGCCCGGGGTCAGGATGTACCGGCCCGCGACGCCCAGGTTGGACGGCGCCTCTTCCGGCGACGGCTTCTCGACGATGCGCGTGACGTCCATCATCCGGTCGTTCACGCGCGAGCCGTCGACGATCCCGTAGCGGCGGGTGTGCTCGGGCGGCACTTCCTGCACGGCCAGGATGGACGCGCGCCATTCCTTGAACTGCTCGGCCATCTGGGCCAGCACCGGCGGCTTGCCCACCATCAGGTCGTCGGCCAGCAGCACCGCGAAGGGCGCATTGCCCACCAGGCGCTGCGCGCACAGCACGGCATGGCCCAGCCCCAGCGCCTGGGGCTGGCGCACGTAGATGCACTCCATGTCCTTGGGCTTCACGCTGTGCACGACGTCGAGCAGTTCCTTCTTGCCCGCCTGCTCGAGCGCGACTTCGAGCTCGAAGGTCATGTCGAAGTGGTCCTCGATCGGCCGCTTGTGGCGGCCCGTCACGAAGATCATCTCCCGCACACCCGCCGCGTACGCCTCTTCGACGGCGTACTGGATCAGCGGCTTGTCCACCACCGGCAGCATTTCCTTGGGTTGAGCCTTGGTCGCGGGAAGGAACCGCGTGCCCAGCCCGGCGACGGGGAAGATGGCTTTCGTGACCGACATAGACGGAGGGGGAAGTTGGGACAATCTCGGGGATTGTGGCACGCAGCAAACGTGCCATCGGCCGAGTCTGCCGCCCGTCTGTGACAGTCCGTTTGGCGGGGCTGGCCCGCCTGCGGATCAGGCGGCCGCGGTATCCAGCCGCGCGGCCTGCGCCTGCAGGCGCGCCACGGTCTGCGTGAACTCGGACAGCCGCGCCTTCTCCTGGTCGACCACCGCGGCCGGTGCCCGGGCCACGAAGCTCTCGTTGCCCAGCTTGGCGTGCGCCTTGGCGATCTCGCCCTCCAGCCGCGTGATCTCCTTGGCCAGCCGCGCCTTCTCGGCCGCCACGTCCACTTCGACGTGGAGCGCCAGGCGGATGCCGCCCAGCATCGAGACCGGCGCGGTGGCCGTCGCGTGGTCGAACGCAGCCTCGTCGGCGAGCACCTGCACGTCCGACAGCTTCGCCAGCGCCTTGAGCACCGGTGCGACCTGCCCCACGAATTCCGCGTCGCCCAGCGTCAGCAGCGGCACGCGTTCCGCGGGGGAGAGGCTCATCTCCGCGCGCAGGTTGCGGCAGGCGCCGACCAGGGCCTTCAGCCGGCCCGCCCAGGCGTCGGCGGCCGGGTCGATCTTCTCGGGCTGCGCCTCGGGGTAGGGCGCCGTGACGATGCTCGGGCCTGCACGGCCGGCCACGGGCGCCACCGTGTTCCACAGCTCGGCGGTGATGAACGGCGTGATCGGGTGCAGCAGCCGCAGCACCGCTTCCAGCGTGCGGATCAGGGTGCGCCGCGTGGCGCGCTGCTGCGCCTCGGTGCCGGTCTGGATCTGCACCTTGGCGATCTCCAGGTACCAGTCGCAGTACTCGTCCCACACGAAGCTGTAGATCGCGTTGGCGACGTTGTCGAGCCGGTACTCCGCGAAGCCCTGCGCCACGGCCGCTTCCACGCGCTGCAGCTCGCCGGCGATCCAGCGGTCGGCCTGGCTGAAGGCCATGTAGCCCTCGAAGGCGCCGCCGGGCGCGCATTCGGCCTTGGTGTGTTCCTTCAGGCCGCAGTCCTGGCCTTCGCAGTTCATCAGCACGAAGCGCGTGGCGTTCCAGAGCTTGTTGCAGAAGTTGCGGTAGCCCTCGCAGCGCTTGCTGTCGAAGTTGACGCTGCGGCCCAGCGTGGCCATGGCCGCGAAGGTGAAGCGCAGTGCGTCGGCGCCGTAGGCCGGAATGCCCGCCGGGAACTCCTTCTCGGTGGCCTTGCGCACCTTCGGGGCCGTCTCGGGCTTGCGCAGGCCCACCACGCGCTTGTCGAGCAGCGGGTCCAGCTCGATGCCGTCGATCAGGTCGACCGGATCGAGCACGTTGCCCTCGCTCTTGCTCATCTTCTTGCCTTGCGCGTCGAGCACCAGGCCGTGGATGTAGACGTGCCTGAACGGCACCTTGCCGGTGAAGTGCTTCGTCATCATGATCATCCGGGCGACCCAGAAGAAAATGATGTCGTAGCCCGTCACCAGCACGCTGCTGGGCAGGAACAGGTCCTGCTCCAGCGTCTGCTCGGGCCAGCCCAGCGTGCTGAAGGGCACCAGCGCCGACGAGTACCAGGTGTCGAGCACGTCTTCGTCACGCTTGAGGGCGCCGGCGTAGCCCGCGGCCGTGGCCTGGGCGCGGGCATCGTCCTCGCTGCGGGCGACGAACAGCTCGCCGTTCTCGCCGTACCAGGCCGGGATCTGGTGGCCCCACCAGAGCTGGCGCGAGATGCACCAGTCCTGGATGTTTTTCATCCACTGGTTGTACGTGTTGACCCAGTTCTCGGGCACGAACTTCACTTCGCCCGACTCGACGACCTCGATCGCTTCACCGGCGATCGACTTGCCGTTGGCGCCGGGCTTCGTCATCGCCACGAACCACTGGTCGGTCAGCATCGGCTCGATGATCTGGCCGGTGCGGGTGCAGCGCGGCACCATCAGCTTGTGCTTCTTGACCTCGACCAGCAGGCCCTCGGCCTCGAGCTGCGCGACGATCTGCTTGCGCGCGGCGAAGCGGTCGAGCCCGCGGTAGGTCTCGGGGATCTCGGGCAGCTCGGCCACCACCTTCGCGTCGAGCGTGAAGATCGTGATCATCGGCAGCTGGTGCCGCAGGCCGACCTGGTAGTCGTTCGTGTCGTGCGCCGGCGTCACCTTCACCACGCCGGTGCCGAAGGCCTTGTCGACATAGTCGTCGGCGATCACCGGCACCAGCCGGCCGGTGACCGGCAGGCGGACCTGCCGGCCGACGAGGTGCGCGTAGCGCTCGTCCTCCGGGTGCACCATCACCGCGGTGTCGCCCAGCATGGTCTCGGGCCGCGTGGTGGCCACCACCAGCGATTCGCCGCTGCCTTCCACCGGGTAGCGGATGTGCCAGAGCGAGCCGTCTTCCTCCTCGCTCTCCACCTCGAGGTCGGACACCGCGGACTTCAGGACCGGATCCCAGCTCACCAGCCGCTTGCCGCGGTAGATGAGCCCCTCTTCGTACAGCCGCACGAAGGTGTCGGTGACGACCTTCGACAGCTTGTCGTCCATCGTGAAGTACTCGTGCTGCCAACTCACGCTGTCGCCCATGCGGCGCATCTGCTGCGTGATGGTGGAGCCCGACTGCTGCTTCCATTCCCACACGCGGGCGACGAAGTTCTTGCGGCCCAGGTCGTAGCGGCTCAGGCCCTGGTCCTGCAGCTGGCGCTCCACGACGATCTGCGTGGCGATGCCCGCGTGGTCGGTGCCCGGCACCCACAGCGTGTTGAAGCCGCGCATGCGGTGGTAGCGCGTCAACGAGTCCATGATGGTCTGGTTGAACGCGTGGCCCATGTGCAGCGTGCCCGTCACGTTGGGTGGGGGCAGCTGGATGCTGAACGAGGGCTTGGCCGGGTCCAGCGTGGGCTCGTAGACACCGCTCGCCTCCCACAACGGCCCCCAGTGGGCCTCGATCGCTGCGGGTTCGAAGGATTTGGCGAGTTCGGTCATGGCAAGGGAGCGGCGCGCCGGCTCCGCGAGGGGCCGGTGCATGACGTTGCAAGGGGATCGCCGATTGTAGGCGGCGCACCTCGCCGTCAATGGAAGATGCGGATGTACGAACGCGTCAGCGACGGGGCGCGGGCCTTGCGCCAGACGCCGTCGCCGCTGGTGCTGTCGCGTTCGCCCTTGCCGTTCGTGTTGCCCTCGATGGTCTGCACCAGGTCACCGGGGCTGCGCTGGTCGTCCACCACGACGCCGATGTGCGAGAAGTCGAACACGATGAAATCGCCGCGCCGGGCGAGCTGCCGCTCGTCGAGCACCTGCACGCCGGCGGCGCGGGCCCACTTCTCCCAGCCGAAGGCGCTCGCATCGCGGCAGCGGAGCTTCTCGGCCTGCGCGAAGCTGATCGAGTCGCGCTTCATGAAGCCGGCCAGGCTCTGGCGGGCGGCCTCGTCCTCCAGCACCTCGCGCATCAGCCAGCAGGTGAAGGCGGCGCACCAGGGCCAGGCGCCGGGCTGCAGCCAGGTGGCGCCCTGGTACTCCTCGATGCGCGCGCCGGTGTTGTTGACGACGCCCTCGCGGACGCCCACCTCGTGGTGCGCGAGGTCGATCAGCTTGTCGATGACGGGGTTGCTCATGGCGTTCTCCTGCCGGACACCCGCGCCAGTGCGGGCGAGTCCGGCAGGATGCGCTGGTTGGCGCGGCGCTCACATCCCCAAAAATCGCGATACGCGGCAGGGGCGGGCTACATCAGCAGGTGCTCGCCCGCGTTGTCGCCGCCGAGGATCACGTAGTTGACCCGCCGCACGTCGGCCAGCCCGGTGCCGCCGGCGTAGCTGATCGAGCTCTGCAGGTCTTCCCGCATCTCGCGCAGCGTGTCGGCCAGCCTGCCCTTCACCGGCTCGAGGATGCGCTTGCCTTCGACGTGCTTGTACTCGCCCTTGTTGAAGTCCGACGCCGAACCGTAGTACTCCTTGTAGAGCCGGCCGTCGACCTCGACCGTCTGGCCGGGCGATTCCTCGTGCCCCGCGAACAGCGAGCCGATCATCACCATGCAGGCGCCGAAGCGCACGCTCTTGGCGATGTCGCCGTGGTCGCGGATGCCGCCGTCGGCAATGATCGGCTTGGTGGCGACCCGCGCACACCACTTCAGCGCCGAGAGCTGCCAGCCGCCGGTGCCGAAGCCCGTCTTCAGCCGCGTGATGCACACCTTGCCGGGGCCGATGCCCACCTTGGTCGCGTCGGCGCCCCAGTTCTCCAGGTCGATCACCGCCTCGGGCGTGCCCACGTTGCCGGCGATCACGAAGGTCTTCGGCAGCTTCCGCTTGATGTGCTCGATCGTGCGGCGCACGCTCTCGGCGTGGCCGTGCGCGATGTCGATGGTGACGTAGTCGGCGCCCACGCCCTCGGCGGCCAGGCGGTCGATCACCTCGAAGTCGGCCGGCTTGACGCCCGAGCTGATCGAGACGAACAGGCCCTTGTCGCGCATGCGCTTCGCGTAGGCGACGTTGTCGACGTCGAAGCGGTGCATCACGTAGAAGTAGCCGTTGGCCGCCAGCCACTGGCTGATCGGCTCGTCCACCACCGTTTTCATGTTGGCCGGCACCACCGGCAGGTGGAAGCGGCGGCCGCCGAACTCCACCGAGGTGTCGCATTCGCTGCGGCTGTCGACGCGGCACTTGCGCGGCAGCAGCAGGACGTTGTCGTAGTCGAAGATTTCCATGTCAGTGCCGCCCGGCCGCCCGAAGGCACTGACGCACCCCCGCGGGGGGCAGCGAACGAAGAGAGCGTGGGGGTTGTTGCATACGAGGCTCCAGGAAGAGAGGTCAAAGCGAGCGCTTGACTTGGAGCCCGGCGGAGCACGTGGAGTGCCCACAAAAAACCGGGCACCAAAATTTGGGCCCGGTGATTGATTCTACGCGCCGCCCTAGACTCGGCGCCCGCTGGATGGCCCTGCCGGGCCCAGGACTATCGCCCCGTGCTCGACCCCACCACCCGCCGCCTCCTGCCCTGGCTGGCCGCCATCGCGTTCTTCATGCAGACGCTGGACGCCACCATCCTCAACACCGCGCTGCCCAGCATGGCGCGCAGCCTGGGCGAGAGCCCACTGCGCATGCAGTCGGTGGTGGTGTCGTACATGCTGACCAGCGCGCTGCTGATCCCGGTGTCGGGCTGGCTGGCCGACCGCTTCGGCACGCGGCGCGTGTTCATGACGGCGATCGTGCTGTTCTCGCTCGGCTCGCTGCTGTGCGCGCTGTCGCCGTCGCTGCCGCTGCTGGTGGCGTCGCGGGTGGTGCAGGGCGCGGGCGGCGCGCTGATGCTGCCCGTGGGGCGGCTCGCCATCCTGCGCAGCTTCCCGCGGGCCGAGCTGCTGAAGACGCTGGCCTTCGTCTCGGTGCCGGGGCTGATCGGCCCGCTCGTCGGCCCGCCGCTGGGCGGCTGGCTGGTGGAGGTGGCGAGCTGGCATTGGATCTTCCTCATCAACATCCCCGTGGGCGTGGCCGGCGTGCTGGCTGCCACCCGCTACATGCCCGACCTGCGCGCGCCCGGGGCGCTGACGTTCGACGGCCGCGGCTTCGTGCTGTTCTCGCTGGGCCTGGTGATGGTGTCGCTCGCGCTGCAGGGCCTGGGGGAGCGCGCGATGAGCACCGCCACCTCGATGCTGATGCTGGCCGCGGGGCTGGCGGCGATGTGCGCCTACTGGCTGCACGCGGTGCGCACGCCGCAGCCGCTGTTCGGCCCCCAGCTCTTCCGCATCCCGACCTTCTCGGTGGGCATCGCCGGCAACCTCTTCTCGCGGCTGGGCAGCGGCGCGATGCCGTTCCTGACGCCGCTCTTCCTGCAGGTGGGGCTCGGCTACGCGCCCGCCAAGGCCGGCATGAGCATGGTGCCCACCGTCATCGGCGCGATGGTGGCCAAGCGCTTCGCCGAACGGCTGATCAGCGGCTTCGGCTACCGCAACGTGCTGGTGGTCAACACGCTGCTGCTGGGCGCGATGATCGCGGGCTTCGGCCTCATCGGGCCGGGCACGCCGCACGCCGTGATCCTGGGGCACCTGGCGGTGTTCGGCGTCGTCAACTCGCTGCAGTTCACCGCGATGAACACGCTCACGCTGAGCGACCTGGGCGACGCCACGGCCAGCAGCGGCAACAGCCTGCTGTCGGTGGTGCAGCAGCTGTCGATGAGCCTGGGCGTGGCCGCGGCCGCCAGCCTGCTGCTGGCCTTCAATCCCGGCGCCGGGCGGGGCGAGGCGCTGCTGCACGGCTTCCACGGCACCTACGTCTGCGTCGGCCTGCTGTCGATGATGGCGGCGTGGATCTTCTTCCAGCTCGGCCGCTACGAAAGGCCGGCCGGGCCGCCGACGCCCGGCGACGACGGCTGATCCGCCGGGGCGCCCAGCACGTCGGGCAGGGCCACGCCGCTGCGTCGCCCCACCGCCGCCGCCGGCCCGGCCAGCCACGCGCCGGCCGCCGCCCGGCCTGCGTCGCGCAGCCGGTGCAGGAAGGGCAGGTGGGCGATCAGCCGCGTCTCGCGGTGCAGGGCCGCCAGCACCGGCGCGCCGTCGACGAGGTGCCAGCGTGCCTGCGCCAGCCGCCGCTCGAGCCCGGACCGCGGCCACCAGCCGCTGCGCATCGCCGACTGCAGCTCGTGCAGCAGGCCCAGTTCGCGCAGGAAGGGCGCCTGGAAGGCGATGTCGACGGCGCGCTCGCGGATCTCGGCCGCCTTGCGCGGCGTGTGGGCATGGCAGCGCGGCGCGAGCAGCACCAGCAGCGTGTCTTCCGCGCAGCGGCTGTCGCGCAGCAGCGGGAACACGGCCGGGTTCGCGCTGTAGCCGCCGTCCCAGTAGGGCTCCCCGGCTATCGTCACCGTGTGGTGCAGCGCCGGCAGGCACGCCGAGGCGAGCAGCGCGTCCAGCGTCAACGATTCGTTGTCGAACACCTGCAGCCGGCCGCTGTTGGCGTGCGTCGCGGCGATCGCCAGCCGCGGCCGGCCGGGGTGGCGCAGCGCCTCGAAGTCGATGTGCCGCAGCCGGTCGCGCAGCGGGTCGTGGCCGAGCGGGTTCAGCTCGTGCGGGGAGAGCGTCTGCGCCCAGCGCATCAGCAGGCGCGCCAGCGGGTTGAGCGCCAGCGCATCGTCCTGCCCGACGGTCAGCCACTCGAAGGGCAGATGGGAGCCGATGCCCGACCAGAACGCCTCCAGCGCGGCCCGCGCGCCCGCGGGGCCGCCGGCCATCAGCCCGTGCGCGAGCAGCACGGCGTTCATCGCGCCGGCGCTGGTGCCCGAGAGGGCCGCGATCTCGAAGCGGTCCGCCTCCAGCAGCGCATCGAGCACGCCCCAGGTGAACGCCCCGTGCGCGCCGCCGCCCTGGAGCGCGAGGTTGAGGGCGGGCCGCGGCGGGCGGCGTGGGGCGAACAGCGGAGGCCAGGCCATGGGGCCAGCATGCCATGCCCGACTCCTAGAATCGGGCCATGCATGATGACCCGCTGCTGCGCAACCTGAATCCCGAACAACATGCCGCGGTCACGCTGCCGGCCGTGCCGGCCCTGATCCTGGCCGGCGCGGGTTCCGGCAAGACGCGGGTGCTGACCACGCGCATCGCCTGGCTGCTGCAGCAGGGCCACATGTCGCCCGGCGGCGTGATGGCCGTGACCTTCACCAACAAGGCGGCCAAGGAGATGCTGACGCGCCTGTCGGCGATGCTGCCGGTCAGCGTGCGCGGCATGTGGATCGGCACCTTCCACGGCCTGTGCAACCGCTTCCTGCGGGCCCACTGGAAGCTCGCCGGCCTGCCGCAGTCGTTCCAGATCCTCGACAGCGGCGACCAGCTCTCGGCGGTCAAGCGCATCATCAAGGCGAAGAACCTCGACGAGGAGCGTTTCGTCCCGAAGCAGGTGACGTGGTTCATCGCCGGCAGCAAGGAGGAGGGCCTGCGCCCGCGCGACGTGGAGCTGCGCGATGCGCAGACCGCGAAGCTGGTCGAGATCTACGAGGCCTACGAGGAGCAGTGCGCCCGCGAAGGCGTGGTCGACTTCGCCGAGCTGATGCTGCGCACCTACGAGCTGATGCGCGACAACGACCCGCTGCGCGAACACTACCAGCGCCGGTTCACGCACGTGATGGTCGACGAATTCCAGGACACCAACCGCCTGCAGTACGCCTGGATGAAGATGTTCGCCCCGCCGGGGCGGGGCCAGAGCGTCTTCGCGGTCGGCGACGACGACCAGAGCATCTATGCCTTCCGCGGCGCGCAGGTCGGCAACATGGCCGACTTCGAGCGCGAGTACCACGTCGAGCACGTCATCAAGCTCGAGCAGAACTACCGCTCGTTCGGCAACATCCTGGATGCCGCGAACGAGCTGATCGGCCACAACAGCCGGCGGCTGGGCAAGAACCTGCGCACCGAGGCCGGCCCGGGCGAGCCGGTGCGCGTGGTCGAGAGCACCAGCGACTTCGGCGAGGCGCAGTGGGTGCTCGAGGAAATCCAGCAGCTGCACCGCGGCGGCATTGACCGCAAGGAGATCGCGCTGCTCTATCGCAGCAATGCGCAGTCCCGGGTGATCGAGAGCGCGCTCTTCAACGCCGGCATCCCCTACCGCGTCTACGGCGGGCTGCGCTTCTTCGAGCGGGCCGAGGTCAAGCACGCGCTCGCCTACCTGCGCCTGATCGAGAACCCGAACGACGACACGAGCTTCCTGCGGGTGGTGAACTTCCCCGCGCGCGGCATCGGGGCGCGCACCATCGAGCAGCTGCAGGACGCGGCGCGCAGCAGCGGCCGCAGCCTCCACCAGAGCGTGGGCGCGGTCGCGGGCAAGGGCGGCGCCAACCTGGCGGCGTTCGTCGCGCTGGTGGATGCGATGCGCGAGCGCACCCACGGCCTGACGCTGCGCGAGATCATCGAGCAGATGCTGCAGGCCTCGGGCCTGCTGGACTTCTACCGTACCGAGAAGGAAGGCCAGGACCGCATCGAGAACCTGGAGGAACTGGTCAACGCGGCCGAGGCCTTCGTCACCCAGGAGGGCTTCGGCAAGGACGCGGTGGCGCTGCCGGTCGACGAGCACGGCCCCGGCACGCTCGCCAACGACGCGCCGGCCCCGGCGGCCGACCGGGTACCCGACGCCGAAACCGGCGAGATCATGTCGCCCTTGGCCGCGTTCCTCACCCACGCCTCCCTGGAGGCCGGCGACAACCAGGCCCAGGCCGGCCAGGACGCGGTGCAGCTGATGACCGTGCATTCGGCCAAGGGCCTGGAGTTCGACGCGGTGTTCATCACCGGCCTTGAGGAGGGCCTGTTCCCGCACGAGAACGCGCTCTCCGACAGCGACGGGCTGGAAGAGGAGCGCCGGCTGATGTACGTCGCGATCACACGGGCGCGCCAGCGCCTCTACCTCAGCTTCAGCCAGACGCGCATGCTGCACGGCCAGACGCGCTACAACGTCAAGAGCCGCTTCTTCGACGAGCTGCCCGAGCATGCGCTGAAGTGGCTCACGCCCCGCCAGCAGGGCTTCGGCTCCGGCTATGCACGGGAGTACCAGCAGGCCTGGCAGCGCGGCGCGGGCATGGGCTCGATGGTCGGCGCGGGCCGCATCGAGCCCCGGCCCGCCGCGCCGGCGCTGGTGCCCAAGGCTCCGAGCCACGGCTTGCGCACCGGCCAGGCGGTGTTCCACACCAAGTTCGGCGAAGGGGTGGTGCTCACGCTGGAGGGCCAGGGCGACGACGCACGCGCCCAGGTCAATTTCGGCCGCCACGGCATGAAGTGGCTGGCGCTGTCGGTCGCCAAGCTGACCCCTGTGGAATGACCCGGCCCATGGACCGCTCCCCCCGCCCTCCCGGCACCATCGTCTTCGGCATCCCCAAGCTGCCGGCCCGGTACGCCGGCATCGTGATGCCGCTGCTGCTGTCGGTGATGATGACCTTCATCGTCTCGTTCATCAGCACGTTCCGCGGCGTGGGCTGGGGGCCGGACCTCGTGCGGGTCTGGCTCGGCTCGTGGGGCCTGTCGTGGCTGGTCGCCTTTCCGACGCTGCTGCTCGCGCTGCCCATCGTCCGCCGGGCCACCGCGGCGCTGGTGAACATGGGTTGAGCGCACGCCCCATCCTGGCGGCAGGCGCTGGCACGTGCCTTGCAATCGCCCTGGGCTTGCCAGTGTGACGGTCTTCCTCGCGGTGAGGCGCCGGCACTGGCGCAGGAGCCGTACCAGGATGATCGCCCCCTCGAAGAACAACACCTCTGCCGGCCGCCGTGGGCTGGCCTGGAGCGCCAGCGCGTTGATGCTCGCCGTGCTCGCCGCCTGCGGCGGCGACGACGACGACCGTGTCACCCTCGATCCCAACCGCCGGCCGTTCCCGCTGGTCGAGACCAGCGTCGCCCAGTTCCACGCCGCGATGCGCCAGGGCCAGGTGTCCTGCCGCGACGTGGTGCAGGGCTACCTGAGCCGGATCGCCGCCTATGACAAGGCCAAGAGCGACGCCTTTCCGTCCAGCCCCGAGCTGCGCAGCGTGATCCTCGCCAACCCGAACGCGCTGGCCGAGGCCGACGCGCTGGACAAGCGCTTCTTCGAGCAAGGCCGCACCAACGGCGCGCTGCATTGCGTGCCGGTGATCGTCAAGGACAACGTGGACACCGGCGACATGCCGACCACCGCGGGCTCCCTCGCGCTGGCCGCCAACCAGCCGCCCGACGATGCCTTCATCGTCAGGAACATCCGCGCGCAGGGCGCGATCATCATCGCCAAGGCCAACCTCGACGAGTTCGCGTTCGGCTTCGGTGGCGCCTCGGCGCTGGGCGGGCGCGTCGCGAATGCCTACATCACCGCGAACAGCCCGGGCGGCTCGTCGTCCGGCACCGGCACCGCGGTGGCGGCCAACCTCGCGATGGTGGGCATCGGCACCGACACCGGCGGTTCCGTGCGCGTGCCGTCGGCGGTGGAGGGGCTGATCGGCATCCGGCCGACGCTGCGCCTCGTCAGCCAGGACGGCATCGTGCCGCTGGCGCATTCGCAGGACACCGCCGGCCCGATGTGCCGCAACGTGCCCGACTGCGCCCTGCTGCTCGACGGCATGGTCGGCTACGACGCCAGCCCGTTCAGCGGCCAGCGCTCGGCCAAGGCCTACGACGCGCCGCTGGTGGCCAACGCCGCCTCGTACGCCCAGATGACGCAGTTGCCCCGCAGCTTCACCAGCGAGCTCAAGGCCGACGGCCTGAAGGGCGCGCGCATCGGGGTGGTGCGTTCGATGTTCCCCACCCCCACCGCGGCGAACCAGGCCTTCCTTGACACGCTGGAAGCGGCGCTGACGAAGATGAAGGAGGCCGGGGCGGTCGTCGAGGACGTGGAGATCACCGACAAGAACATCGTCATTGGTGCGGCCTCCGCACCGATCGCGGGCAACCCCGGCAACTTCGTGAGCCTGTCGTCCTACGAGTTCTCGGCCGACCTCACCGCTTACCTGTCGTCGTGGGCCTCGACGGCCGACAACCACTGGCGTTCCACCGCCGACGTCGCGCTGGCGCTGGCGAACTTCCCGTCCGAAGCCAGCGTGCTGCGCTCGTTCAACAGCTACCTGGCCAACGGCAATGCGCTGTCGGACACGTCGAGCGCGGCCTACCGGACCTGGCAGCGCAACCTGAAGCCGCGCGACGAGTTCGTGATCCCGCGGGTCACGGCCGCGCTGGACAACGTCGACTTCGCCTCCGGCACGCGCAAGGGCACGGCCTACGACGTGCTCGTCTACCCGGTGCTGCAGGGCTTCAACGGGACCAGCGTCAATTCGGGCAGCAACAACCGGCTCAGCCCGTTCAGCGGCTTCCCGGCGATGGCCTTCCCGGCCGGCTTCGCGAAGGCGACCGCCGCCGCCACGGTGGCCGAGCCGGTGGCCTTCGAGATGCTGGGCCGTCCGTTCGCCGAGGGCACGCTGATCCGCATCGGCTACGCCTGGGAGACGCTGGCCAAGCCGCGCGTGGCGCCGCCGACGGCGCCGGAGCTCTGACAAAAAGCCCCCGGCGCCTCGCGGCGCCGGGGGCTTCGTCTTTCAGCGCAGGCCGCTCAGGTGCCCACCTTGCCGCCGTCTTCCTTCCAGATCACCACGGTGGCCGGGCGCGGGCGGCCGCCGGCGGCGTCGGGCCACTTGGAGAACGCGAGCGGATCGACCGCCGGATCGACGGCCGGCTTGCGCGGGTGGCTGCCGTACTCGCCCGGGTGCTGCACGTTGACGAACACGTACTTCTGGTCGGGCGTCCAGGTGATGCCGGTGATCTCGCAGCCCGACGGGCCAACCAGGAATCGGCGGATCTCCTTGGTCGTCGGATCGGCCACCAGCATCTGGTTGTTGCCCATGCCGGCGTAGTTGCCGGTGTTGGAGAAGTTGCCGTCGGTCTGGATCCACAGGCGGCCGTCGGCGTCGAAGGCCAGGCCGTCGGGGCTGTTGAAGAGGTTGTCCTTGTTGATGTTGGACGAGCCCGCCTGCAGCGGCACCGTGCCGACGTTGGCGTGCGCCGGGTTGCCGGCCAGCACGAACAGGTCCCACTCGAAGGTCAGCGCCGCGGCGTCCTTGCCGGCCTCGCGCCAGCGGATGATCTGGCCGTAGATGTTCGCGGCGCGCGGGTTGGCCTCGTCGGTCGCGCTGCGGCCGCTGTTGTTGGTCAGCGTGAGGTAGGCCTCGCCGGTGCCGGGGTGCACCGTGACCCATTCCGGCCGGTCCATCTTGGTCGCGCCCACCGCGTCGGCGGCCAGGCGGGTGTTGACCAGGATGCCGCCGATGTCGGTGAACTTGGCGCCGAGCGTGCTGCCGTCGGTGGTGGCGGTGGACGGCACCAGCGCGATCCACTCGCCCGTGCCCATCATGTCGCCGGCGGTCGCGCCCGCGCCGAACTTGGCCACGTACAGCGTGCCCGACTCCAGCAGGTTGCGGTTGAGCATCGGGGTGTTGGCGTCGTACTTGCCCGTCGAGACGAACTTGTAGACGTAGTCGTCCGCCTGGTCGTCGCCCATGTAGACCACGACCCGGTTGTCCGCGGCCAGGGTCTGCGCTGCGTTCTCGTGCTTGATGCGGCCCAGCGCCGTGCGCTTCTTCGGCGTGGAGGAGGCGTCGAACGGGTCGATCTCGACGATCCAGCCCATGCGGTTCGATTCGTTCGGCTCCTTGGCGTAGTCGAAGCGGTTGTCGAACTCCTCCCAGCGGTAGCTGGACACGCCCGCCGTCACGCCGTAGCGGCGCATGTTGGCGTTGCGCGTGTCGGCGCCGCTGGTGGTGCCGAAGTAGCCGTTGAAGTTTTCCTCGCAGGTGAGGTAGGTGCCCCAGATCGTGAAGCCGTTGCCGCAGTTGTTGACGGTGCCCAGCGAGACCGTGCCGGTCGGGTCGGCGCTGGTCTGCATCAGCGCGTGGCCCCTGGCCGGGCCGGTAATGGCCATCGCCGTGTTCACGTGGATGCGGCGGTTGTACGGCGAGGGGATCACCACCTGCCAGTTGCCGTTCGTCAGCTTCACGTGAGCGACCGAGACGCCGTGCGCGTGCTGGCCCTTGCGCACCTGTTCGAGCGACCAGGGGGTCGCGCCGGACTGCACGCCGGGCGTGAAGAAGAACTCGGGGTTGATGTACTCGTGGTTCATCACGAGCAGGCCTTCCGTGCTGCTGTTGCCCAGCGGAAAGAAGTGCATGCCGTCGTGGTTGTCGCCGAACTGCAGCGCCTGGTCGGCGGCGGTGTTCGTGGCGTCCGGCTTCCAGGCCGGCGATTCGGGGAACAGCGGGTCGCCCCAGCGGCAGAAGACCGCATGCTTGTAGCCGGCGGGCACGGTGATCGTGTCCAGCGTGTTCGCCGCCACCTGGGCGAAGCCGAGCATCACCGGCGCGGGGCTGCCGCCGTCGTCGTCGTCGTTGTCATCGCTGCCGCAGGCGGCCAGGCCTGCGCCGAAGAAGCCCACGGCACCCAGGCCCAGGCCGGTCTTCAGGAAGCCGCGGCGCGAACGGGCGCGCTCGACGATCTCGTTGAAGTGCGTGTTGGCACTGGTGTTGGTGGGGACGTCTTCGCGGTCAATAGCGCTCATCGAGGCAGGTTCCTTGTGGGAGGGAAAGGAAGCCGCGCACCGCATCAGGCTGGCGCGAGGCTGGCTTGCAGCCGCGATGCTGATGGGCGTCGATGACGAAGGCATGAACGCGCGGTGGCACGCCTGTCACGATGACAGAAATGCCACCGGCGGCCGGGCGCAGCCGCCCGGCGCGGGGGACTCAGAATTCCCCGAAGGTGTCCACGAAGCTGAAGTACAGCGAGACGTAGAAGGCCACGGTGAACATCAGCGCGGCCGGCATCGCGGCCACGCCGACGAGTTGCCGCGCATCCAGCAGCGTGAAGACCGTGGCGGCCACGAAGCCGAAGGCGCCGATCACCAGCGCCCAGGCGGCCGTGTACATCAGGAAGGCGCCCTTGGTGCGCCATACCGCCAGCGTGCTGGAGAACAGCGCCTGCGGCACGCCCTGGCCGCCCCACCACACCAGCGCCGGCGCATGCCAGAAGGGGATGGCCAGCACCGCCGCGAGCCCGAAGCGCACCAGCAGCCCGTTGCGCAGCGACGGGTCGGCCAGCAACTGCTCGATCTCGGCCTGCGCGCTTTCGGAGGCCTGGCCGCTCGCCATCAGCACCTGCAGCCGCTCGAAGCGGCCGCCGTCGATGCTGTCGCTGAGCCAGATGATGCACAGCGTGGCCAGTGCGTAGAGCGCGCACAGGATCAACAGCGCCTTGCGGCGCCCTGCGTTCTCGGGCGAGGCGGTGGCGCCGCGCAGCGGCTCGATCAGCTGGCCGGGATGCACCGGCCCGCCGGCCAGCGCGGAGCGGGTCGCGATCATGTAGCCCAGCGACAGCAGCGGCAGCGCCAGCACCAGCAGCAGGCCGCCGGCCGGCACGGCCATCGCGAGCAGCGCCGCGAGCATGAAGGCGATGAACAGGCTCGACAGCGCCATGGGCCGCCGGAAGAACGCGCGGAAGCCGTTGCGTGTCCAGGCAAAGCCCTGGCGCGGCGCGACCTCGTGGAGATGGAAGCTCATGAAATGCAGGGCGCGCTGCGGTCAGCGCGGCGGGTGCCAGGGGTTGTCGATGCGGGCCTGCAGCACACGCTCGAAATGCGCGGGGTCGTGCGGCTGGAGCAGCGCGGCATCGCGCGGCAGGTGGAAGTCCCAGAGCCGTGAGGTCCAGAAGCGCAGCGCGGCCGCGCGCATCAGCGCGGGCAGCAGCCGCACCTCGTTGCCCTCGAGCGGGCGCGAGCGCTCGTAGGCGGCGACGAAGGCCGCCGCGCGGTCCTCGATCAGCGCGCCGGTGTCGAGGTCGATGCACCAGTCGTTCAGGCACACGGCGATGTCGAACAGGAAACTGTCGACACCCGCGAAGTAGAAGTCGAAGAAACCGGTGAGCCGCTCGTGGCCGGGCAGGCCCGCGAACATCACGTTGTCGCGGAACAGGTCGGCATGGATCGGGCCGGCGGGCAGGCCCTGGAAGGCGGGCGAATCGGCCAGCTCCTGCTGGAACGCGAGTTCCTCGGAGATCAGCGTGTGCTGCGCTGCCGTCAGGTAGGGCAGCACCAGCGGCACGGTCTCGGCCCACCACGCCAGGCCGCGCAGGTTCGGCTGGTGGCGCGGGTAGTCCTGCCCGGCGAGGTGCATGCGCGCCAGCATGCCGCCGACCTGTTCGCAGTGATGGTGGTCGGGGGCGAGCTGGTGGCCGCCCTCGAGCTTGTCGACCAGCGCCGCGGGCTTGCCCTTGAGCGTGTGCAGGATCTCGCCGGCCGCGTCGGCGTGCGGGTCGGGCACCGGGATGCCGCGGCGTGCGAGGTGCTGCATCAGGTGCAGGTAGAACGGCAACTGCTCGAACGTCAGGCGCTCGAAGATCGTCAGCACGTACTCGCCGCGGTCGGTGGTGACGAAGTAGTTGGTGTTCTCGATGCCCGCGCCGATGCCGCGCAGGCCCGTCAGCGTGCCGACGTCGAGGGGGGCGATGAAGGCGCGGGCCTCGTCGAGCGAGACCTCGGTGAAGACGGCCACGTCAGAACGTCAGGACGTTCCACACCCGCTGGCCCGCCGCACCGCGGCTGGCCCCGGCGGCCTGCGACATGTTGCGCGCGCCGTCGGCCGGGATGATCTCGTATTCGCCCGCCTTGCCGCCCCCCTTGGGGCGCACCACCAGGCGCTGCGTCTGGCCGCGCACGCGCAGCTCCTCGATGCGCACGCCGTCGTCCTCGATCACGGTCTGCTGCACCTTGGGCTCGATGGGCTCGGCGGCAGCGGGGCCGTGCAGCGCCGCGCAGGCCGACAGGGCCGCCAGCGGCAGGAGGAAACGGGTGGTGGTCATGGGGCCCGATTCTAGCGACGGCGGCTGCGGCCGAAGGCCGTCGCACAATCGCCGCATGACCGAGACGACTTCCGCCCCCGGCGCCATGGCCGAGACCCTCCAGCCCGCCGAAACCGCGCTGCTGCTGGTCGACGGCTCCAGCTACCTCTACCGCGCCTACCACGCGCTGCCCGACCTGCGCGGACCCGACAACTTCCCCACCGGCGCGCTGCACGGCATGGTGGCGATGCTGACGAAGCTGCGCGCGCAGTTCCCGTCGGCGCACGCCGCCTGCGTGTTCGACGCGCCGGGCAAGACCTTCCGCGACGACCTGTACGCCGAGTACAAGGCCAACCGCGCCGCGATGCCCGAGCCGCTCGCGCAGCAGATCCCGCCGATCCACGAGGTGGTCAAGCTGCTGGGCTGGCCGGTGCTGTCGATCCCCGGCATCGAGGCCGACGACGTGATCGGCACGCTCGCGCGGACGGTGGCGGCGCGCGGCGGCAAGGTGGTGATCTCGACCGGCGACAAGGACATGGCCCAGCTCGTCGACGAGCGGGTGACGCTCATCAACACGATGAGCAACGAGTCGCTCGACTCGGCCGGCGTGCAGGCCAAGTTCGGCGTGCCGCCCGAGCGCATCGTCGACTACCTCTCGCTGATCGGCGACACCGTGGACAACGTGCCCGGCGTCGAGAAGGTCGGGCCCAAGACGGCCGCGAAGTGGCTGGCCGAGCACGGCTCGCTCGACGGCGTGATGGCCGCCGCGGGCGGCATCAAGGGCGTGGCCGGCGAGAACCTGCGCAAGGCGCTCGACTGGCTGCCGCTGGGCCGCCGGTTGGTGACGATCAGCACCGACTGCGACCTCGCCGGGCACGTGGCCGGCTGGCCGGCCGAGAGCGCCATCGATGCGCTGCGCTTCGCCGAGCCCGACCCGCACGCGCTGCTGGACTTCTACGGCCGCTACGGCTTCAAGACCTTCCGCCGCGAGCTCGAGCAGCGCCTGGCCGCCGTGCTGCCCGCGCCGACGCCCGACGAGCCCTTCGCCGACGGTGCGGGCGATGCGTCGCAGCCCGCCGCCACGGCGTGCGAGGCTGCCCCGGCCGTCGAGGGCCGCTACGAGACCATCACCACCTGGGAGCGGCTGGACGACTGGCTGGGCCGCCTGCGCCACGCGCCGCTGGCCGCCCTCGACACCGAGACCGATTCGCTCGACCCGATGCGCGCGCGCATCGTCGGCATCAGCTTCGCGCTGCAGCCGCGCGAGGCGGCCTACGTGCCCCTGGCGCACAACTACGCCGACGCGCCCGACCAACTGCCGCAGGACGAGGTGCTGGCACGGCTCAAGCCCTGGCTGGAGGACGAGGCCGCCGGCAAGATGGGCCAGAACGTCAAGTACGACACCCATGTGCTGGCCAACCACGGCATCCACGTGCGCGGCTGGCGGCACGACACCCTGCTGCAGAGCTACGTGCTGGAGGCGCACCGCCAGCACAGCCTGGAAAGCCTGGCCGACCGCCACCTCGGCCGCAAGGGGCTGAGCTACGAGGACATCTGTGGCAAGGGCGCCAAGCAGATCCCGTTCGCCCAGGTCGACGTGGACACGGCCACGAAGTACTCGGGCGAGGACAGCGAGATGGTGCTCGACGTGCACCGCGTGCTATGGCCGCAACTCGAAGCCACCCCTGCCGTGAAGCCCAGCCTGCGCTACGTGTACGAGCAGATCGAGATGCCCACCAGCGAGGTGCTGCAGCGCATCGAGCGCCACGGCGTGCTGGTGGACGCCGCGGTGCTGGCCAGGCAGAGCCAGGAGCTGGCCGAACGCATGATCGCGCTGGAGCAGGAGGCCTACGCCATCGCCGGCCAGCCCTTCAACATGGGCAGCCCCAAGCAGATCGGCGAGATCCTCTTCAACAAGCTCGGCATTCCGGTGCAGAAGAAGACGGCCACCGGCGCGCCGTCGACCGACGAAGAGGTGCTGGAGAAGCTCGCGGCCGACTACCCGCTGCCCGCCAAGCTGCTGGAGCACCGCAGCCTGTCGAAGCTGAAGGGCACGTACACCGACAAGCTGCCGCTGATGGTCAACCCCGTCACCGGCCGCGTGCACACCAACTACGCGCAGGCGGTGGCCGTCACCGGGCGGCTGTCGAGCAACGAGCCGAACCTGCAGAACATCCCGATCCGCACGCCGGAAGGCCGGCGCGTGCGCGAGGCCTTCATCGCGCCGCCGGGCCACGTGATCGCCAGCGCCGACTATTCGCAGATCGAGCTGCGCATCATGGCCCACATCAGCGAGGACCCGGGCCTGCTGGGCGCCTTCGCGGAGGGGCGGGACGTGCACCGGGCGACGGCCTCCGAGGTGTTCGGCGTGCCGCTCGACCAGGTGAGCAGCGAGCAGCGGCGCTACGCCAAGGTCATCAACTTCGGGCTGATCTACGGCATGGGCGCCTTCGGGCTGGCCAGCAACCTGGGCATCGACCAGAAGGCCGCCAAGAACTACATCGACCGCTACTTCGACCGCTTCGCGGGCGTCAAGCGCTACATGGACGAGACACGCGCCAAGGCGGCGGAGCAGGGCTACGTGGAAACGCTGTTCGGCCGGCGCATCGTGCTGCCCGAGATCACCGGTGGCAGCGGCCCGCGCCGCGCCGCGGCCGAGCGCCAGGCGATCAATGCGCCGATGCAGGGCACGGCGGCCGATCTGATCAAGCTGGCGATGATCGCGGTGCAGGCCGAGATCGACCGCGCCGCCAAGGCCACGCGCATCGTGATGCAGGTGCACGACGAACTGGTGTTCGAGGTGCCGCAGGCGGAGGTGGACTGGGCGCGCGCCGAGGTGCCGCGCCTGATGGCGGGGGTGGCCGAACTGAAGGTGCCGCTGCTGGCCGAGGTGGGCGTGGGCGCCAACTGGGACCAGGCGCACTGAACGACCGGCGGGCGGGCCTGCCCCCCCTGTCACTCCACCGTCACGCCCCCGCCGCGCCGCCGTCATCCGGCACCGGAATGATCCGGCGCCATGCGAATCGCGTTCGATGCCCTTGCCGCCGGCGCGCTGACCGCGCATGCCGAACCTGACCATGCCGAGGCCGCGCCCGGCGGACTGCGCTTCCGCACGGTGTGGATCTCCGATCTGCACCTGGGCACGCCCGGCTGCCAGGCCCAGGCGCTGCTGGACTTCCTGCGCACGGTGGAGTGCGACACGCTGTTCCTGGTCGGCGACATCATCGACGGCTGGCAGCTGCGCCGCACGTGGTATTGGCCGCAGAGCCACAACGACGTGATCCAGAAGCTGCTGCGCAAGGCGCGCAAGGGCACACGCGTCATCTACGTGCCCGGCAACCACGACGAATTCGCGCGCCGCTATGTGGAGCACAACTTCGGTGGCATCGACGTGGCCGAGGAATGGGTGCACCGCACCGCCGACGGCCGGCGGCTGTGGGTGATCCACGGCGACCTGTTCGACGGCGTGATCCAGTGCGCCAAGTGGCTGGCCTACGTGGGGGATTCGCTCTACGAATTCACGCTGAAGCTGAACCGCCACGTCAATTCGCTGCGCGCGCGCCTGGGGCTGCCGTACTGGAGCCTGTCGAAGTACCTGAAGCTCAAGGTGAAGCGTGCGGTGAGCTACGTCGGCGACTTCGAGAACGCCGTGGCGCGCGAGGCACGCCGGCGCGGCATGCAGGGCGTGGTGTGCGGGCACATCCACCATGCGGAGATGCGCGACATCGACGGCATCCTGTACGCCAACGACGGCGACTGGGTGGAGAGCCTGACCGCGCTGGTCGAGCATGCCGACGGCCGGCTGGAGATCCTCGACTGGGCCGCCTGGCTGCGCACCGGCCGGCCATGTCATGAATCTGTCGTACAAGCTTCATAAACTGGCTGCATGCCGGATGCCTCTGCTGACTTGCCGCCTGCGACCGGTCCGGGCCTGACGCTGCTGCCGCTCAACCGCGAGCAGGCCATCCTGGCGTTCAACCGCCGGGTGCTGGCGCAGGCCCGCCGCCCCGACGTGCCGCTGCTGGAGCGGCTGCGCTACATCACCATCGTCTCGTCGAACCTCGACGAGTTCTTCGAGGTGCGTTACGCCGACTACCTCGAGGCGGCGGCGGCGATCGGCTCCGCGTCCGACGTCGACCTGCAGGCGCTGTCGGCGGACGCCCATGCGCTGATCGACGAGCAGTACGTGCTCTTCAACGAGCAGGTGATGCCGGCCCTGGCGGCCGAGGGCATCGTCGTGCTCAACCATGCCGAGCGCAACGATGCGCAGCGCCAGTGGGTCGCCCGCTTCTTCGAACGCCAGGTGATGCCGCTGCTGGTGCCGGTGGGGCTGGATCCGGCGCACCCGTTCCCCCTGGTGGCCAACAAGAGCCTGAACTTCATCGTGCGGCTGGGCGGCCGCGATGCCTTCGGCCGCGAGAGCAGCATCGCCATCGTCAAGGTCCCGCGGGTGCTGCCCCGGGTGATCCGCCTGCCCGATGCCGTCTGCACGCCGGGGCAGCAGGGCTTCGTGCTGCTGTCGAGCGTGATCCGTGCCCATCTGGCGGACCTGTTCCCCGGCCGCGAGGTCGAGACGTTTTCGCAGTTCCGCGTGACCCGCGACTCCGACCTGGAGGTCGACGAGGACGACGTCACCAACCTGCGCCAGGCGCTGCGCTCCGGGCTCACCACGCGCCACTTCGGCCAGGCTGTGCGCCTGGAGGTGGTGAGGAGCTGCCCGGAGGAGCTGTCTGCCTTCCTGCTGCAGCAGTTCGCGCTGCCGGCCGCGGCGCTGTACCGCGTCAACGGGCCGGTGAACCTGGTGCGGCTGAACCAGCTGATCGACCAGACGGTGGCCGACCGCCTGCGCTTCCCGGTCTACGAGCCGGCGTGGCCGCTGCTGCGCCTGCCGCGCGGCCAGTCGATCTTCGAGCGGCTGCGTCGGGGCGACGTGCTGCTGCACCACCCGTTCGAGAGCTTCGAGCCGGTGGTGCAGTTCCTGCGCGAGGCGGTGCACGACCCCGACGTGCTGGCCATCAAGCAGACGATCTACCGCACCGGCACGCAGAGCGTGCTGATGGACCTGCTGATCGAGGCGGCCCGCCGCGGCAAGGAGGTGATGGTCGTCGTCGAGCTGAAGGCGCGCTTCGACGAGGAGGCCAACATCAACTGGGCGGAGCGGCTCGAGGCCGTCGGTGCGCAGGTGGTGTACGGCATCGTGGGGCTCAAGACGCACGGCAAGCTGCTGCTCGTCACGCGGCGCGAAGGCGCGCGCCTGCGCCGCTACGCGCACCTGTCGACCGGCAACTACAACCCGCGCACCGCGCGTCTGTACACCGACATCGGCTACCTGACCGCCGACGAGCCGCTGGCCGCCGATGCCGACGCGGTGTTCCACCAGCTCGCGAGCCTGACCGCGATGAAGCCGCCGCGGCACCTGCTCACCGCGCCTTTCGTGCTGCACGGCCGCATGCTGCGCCACCTGTCGCAGGTGGCCGATGCCGCCCGCGCGGGCCGGCCGGCGCGGGTGGTGGTCAAGTGCAATGCGCTCACCGACCCCGGGCTGATCGACGGGCTGGTCGCCGCGGCGCAGGCGGGCGCGTCCATCGACCTCGTGGTGCGCGGCGCCTGCATGCTGCGCCCCGGCGTGCCGGGCTTCACCGACAGGATCCGCGTGAGGTCGATCGTCGGGCGCTTCCTCGAGCACACGCGGGTGATCTATTTCCGCTGGGGCGAGGACGATGCGCACGAGGCCCTCTACCTCAGCAGCGCCGACTGGATGAGCCGCAACATGTTCCGGCGCATCGAGGTCGCGTGGCCGGTGCGCGACGCGGCCCTGCGCCAGCGCGTGATCGACGAATGCCTCGTGCCCTACCTGCACGACACGTGCGAAGCCTGGCTGCTGCGTACCGACGGCCACTACGACCCCGTGATGGCCGGCGGCGCGCCCGTGAGCGCGCAGCAGGCGCTGATGCGCCGCTTCGGCGGCTGATGCGCGGGCCGCGGCCCGCTGAAGGACGACCATGGACCTGATCCTCTGGCGCCACGCCGATGCCCTCGAATTGCGCGAGCTCGGCGACGACCTGGCCCGCGGCCTCACGCCCAAGGGCGAGCGCCAGGCCGCGCGCATGGCGAGCTGGCTGAACCAGGTGCTGCCCGAGAGCACCCGCATCCTCGTCAGCCCCGCCAAGCGCGCGCAGCAGACGGCGCAGGCGCTGGAACGCAAGTTCAAGACGGCCCCGGGGCTCTCGCCCGACGGCACGGTCGATTCGCTGCTGGCGGAGGCGCGCTGGCCGGAGTCGCGCCATCCGGTGCTGGTGGTGGGGCACCAGCCGACGCTGGGCCTGGCGGCGTCCTACCTGCTCACCGGCGGCACCGTGCAGCCGTGGAGCGTGCGCAAGGCCGGCGTATGGTGGCTGCGGCTGCGCGAGCGCAACGACAGCACCGAGGTGGTGCTGGCCTGCGTGCGCGGGCCCGAGCACCTCTGACGGCAGGCGGCGTCCGCGCGGGGGAAGGGGCGCCGCTCAGCCTTCGACGCGCACTTCCAGCGCGTCCTGCCGCTGCCAGGCCTGCGCTTCCTCCTGCAGCAGGTAGACCGTGCGCGGGTTGGTCCGTGCCCAGTCGGCCGGGAACCGGATGGAGACGCTGCGTGCCTGGCGTGCCAGGTCGATGGCATGCCCCGGGAACGCGCCTCGTGCGTGGCATTCGATCGCGGCGAGCCGCAGTGCGAGCACCTGCCAGGCGAAGCCTTCGTTGGCGAGCGCCGCCTCGATCTTGCGCAGGCCGCCGCGCTGGCCGAGTGCCAGGTCGGCGATGCGCCGCTGCTGGTTCTGCGAGAAGCCCGGCGCGTCGACGTGCCCGAGCAGGTAGGCGCTGTGGCGGTGGTGGTCGTGGTGCGAGACCATCATGCCCAGCTCGTGCAGGTCGCAGGCCCAGCCCAGTTCGCGCACCGCGTCGGCATCGGCCTTGGGCGACAGCTGCCGGTACAGCGCCAGCGCGACGCCGCGCACCCGTTCGGCCTGCGCGACATCGACCATGAATCGCTGCTGCAGCTCGCGCACCGAACCTTCGCGCACATCGCCGCCCTGCCCGTCGCGCGGCGCGTGTACCCGGTCGTAGAGGTCGATGATCACGCCCTGGCGCAGTGCGCCGCGGGCAGGCTGCAGCGATTCGATGCGGAAATGCGTGGCCAGGGTGTAGAGGATGGCCAGGCCGCCGGCGATGACCGCCCGGCGGTCTTCCTTCAGGCCGGGCAGGTCGAGCTTGTCGATGTGGCCGGCTTCGATACAGCGCTGGATGCACCAGCGCAGGCCTTTGGGGGTGATGCTGCCGTCGGTGACGCGGCTGGCCGCGAGCAGCTGCGACACGGCGCCTGCCGTGCCGGACGACCCGAGCGACTCCTGCCAGCGGCGCGGCGCGAAGGCGTCGAGCGCTTCCTCGAACTCGGCGCCGGCGGCGATCTGCGCGGCGCGGAAGCCCGCCTCGGTCAGGCGGCCGTCCGGGAAGTGGCGCATCGACAGGCTGACGCTGCCGACCCGGAACGACTCCGCCGTGGCCGGCACGCGTCCGCGGCCGAGGATCATCTCGGTGGAGCGCCCGCCGATGTCGATCACCAGCCGGGGCGCGTCGCTGGGTTGCAGGTGCGCGACGCCGGCATAGATCAGCCGGGCCTCCTCGCGCCCCGAGATCACCTCGATCGGCAGTCCCAGCGTGGCCTGCGCGCGCTCGAGGAAGGCGTCGCGGTTCTGCGCCTCGCGCAGCGTCTGCGTGGCCACCGCGCGCACCTGCGCCGGCTCGAAGCCTTCCAGCCGCCGCGCGAAGCGCTGCAGGCAGGCCAGGCCGCGCTGCGCGGCGTCCTCGGTCAGCAGGCCCTGGTCATCCAGGCCGGCGCCCAGCCGCACGGTCTCCTTCAGGTAATCGATGCGCCGGTAGCGGCCATGCTGCATCTGGCCGATCTCGAGGCGAAAGCTGTTGGAGCCCATGTCGATGGCTGCCAACGGCCCCGACGTCAGAGTGCTTTGCGAATCCATGCCAGGATTGTGCTGGCAGTCGGCGCGGCGACCGTGGCGTCCGCCCCTCAGGCTCTATCTAGAATGCGGTCCCTTTTTTGACGCGCCCGCCGCATCGTCCCGATGACTTTGCTGTACATCGTCCTGGCCACGCTGGCCGGCGGCTTGCTGTCGGTGGCCATCGCGGCCAGCCTGACGGTGCACCTGCTGGGCCGGGTCGTGAAGAGCCTGGTGAGCCTGTCCGCCGGCGTGCTGCTGGCCACGGCGCTGCTGAACATGCTGCCCGAGGCCTTCGAGAGCGATGCCGAGGCGCATGCGCTGTTCGCGACGCTGCTGGCCGGGCTGCTGTTCTTCTTCCTGCTGGAGAAGGTGGAGCTCTACCGCCACACCCACCACCACGAGGGCGACGGCCACCATCACCACCATCACTTCGACGCGGAGCAGGCCGGCCGCGGTGGGTGGAGCGTGCTGCTGGGCGACAGCATCCACAACTTCTGCGACGGCATCATCATCGCGGCCGCCTTCCTGACCGACGTGCAGCTGGGCGTGGTGACGGCGCTGGCCATCATCGCGCACGAGATCCCGCAGGAGGTCGGCGACTACATCGTGCTGCTCAACGCCGGCCTGTCGCGGCGCCGCGCGCTGGCCTACAACGCGCTGTCGGGCGGCGCGGCCGTGGTGGGCGGCGTGGTCGGGTACTTCGTCGTGGGGCCGTGGAAGGCGCTGTTCCCGTACCTGCTGGTGGTGGCCGCCAGCAGCTTCATCTACGTGGCCGTGGCCGACCTGCTGCCGCAGATGCAGCGGCGGCTCCCGCTGCGCGACACGGCCGCGCAGGTGGCCTGGCTGGTCGCGGGTGTGTCCATCGTGCTGCTCGCGATGAACGGGATGCACCACTCGCACTAGAACGTGCACCGGCGCCGCGGCTGCGCGGCACCGATGCACCGGAGTCGTCCTACTTGACGACCAGCACCGGGATCTTGCTGTGGATCAGCACGCGCTGGGTTTCGCTGCCCAGCAGCAGCGCCGCCATGCCCCGCCGGCCGTGCGAGGCCATGACGACCAGGTCGACCCCTTCGTGGGCGGCGTGCTCCAGGATCGCCTCCCAAGGGTGCAATGCCTCGACCGTGCTGCCGGTGCACTGCAGCCCGGCGGCGTTCGCCACGTCGATCACCGTCTTCACGCGGCCGGCGGCGATGCGCTCCTGGGCGTCGAAGAACTCCTGCGGCGGCACCGGCTGCATCTCGGAGATCGCGCTGTAGGGGAAGGGCTCCTTGACGCTGATGGTCGACAGCTTGGCACCGACGGCACGCGCGAGGTTGATCGCCGTCTCGACCGCCTTGCCCGTGATCTCGGAACCGTCGGTGGGGATCAGGATGTGCTTGAACATGCCGTACTCCTTGGTCAATGGACTGGTAGGAACTTGGATCGTGCCCCAGCCCGACTGTTCCGCCAATCCGGGCCGGCCGGGTTGACCTGGATCATCAACCGATCGCGATCGGCCTGGCCGGGTCCGCGGACCACTCGCTCCAGGAGCCGGGGTACAGCGCGCTGTCGCCCAGCCCCGCGTGGGCCATCGCCAGCAGGTTGTGGCAGGCCGTCACGCCGGAGCCGCACTGCTGTACCACCGACGAGGCATCGTGCCCGGCCGTCAGCGCCGTCCATTCGTCCCGGAGCGCCTGCGCCGACTTGAAGCGGCCGTCGGCCTGCAGGTTGTGCTTGAAGAAGCGGTTGCGCGCGCCGGGGATGTGGCCGGCCGCGGCGTCCAGCGGCTCCACCTCGCCGCGGAAGCGCTCGCCGGCGCGCGCATCGACCAACTGCACGCGCCCCAGGCTGCGCAGCAGCTGCGGTGCGTCGACGGTGGGCATGGCCGGCGCGGCGGCGGCCGGGTAGGCAGGCTGGGGTGCCGCGGCCGCCGGGGCGTCGGTCAAGGTGCCGCCGGCGGCCTGCCAGGCGGCCGGGCCGCCGTCGAGCACGCGGACGTCCGCATGCCCCAGCCAGCGCAGCAGCCACCAGGCGCGCGCGGCGTACGGCCCGCCCTGGGCATCGTAGGCCACCACCTGCACGCCGGGCGCGATACCCCAGCGGCCTGCCCGCACGGCAAACGCGTCGCGCGCAGGCAGCGGATGCCGGCCGCCGTTCGCGGGGCCGGCATCCTTGGGGCCGGAAAGGTCGCGGTCGAGGTGGACGTACTGCGCGCCGGGCAGGTGCGCCGAGGCGAATGCGCGTTCGCCGGCGTCGGGGTCCGCCAGGTCGAAGCCGCAGTCCAGCAGCACCAGCGGCGTGCCGGCCGCCTGCAGCGCGCGCAGCGCGTCGGGGGAGATGAGCGGGGAGGGTGTCGTCGTCATGGTTCGACCGAGCTGGTGGTGACGGCGGGCGCCTGGCGCGCCCGCAGGAGGGTGGCGCCGAGCCCGGCGCCGACGATGAGCAGCATGCCGGCCAAGGCCATCCAGGTGACGGCGTCGTCGAACAGCAGCACGCCGTAGCCGAACGCGAAGGCGATGCCCAGGTACTGCAGGCTGGCGTTCGACAGTGCATGGCCGATGGCATAGGCCCGGGTCATCATCATCTGCGCCGTGGTGGCGAGCACGCCCGTGGCCACGAGCAGCGCCCCGCTGCCCCAGGTGTGGCCCTGCGCGCCGGTGGCGAGCATGGACAGCGCGCCCGCGCCCATGCCGCCGAGCGAGAAGTAGAAGACGACGCGGTACTCCGGCTCGCCGATGCGGCCCAGCGCGGTGACCTGGAGGTAGGCCATCGCGGCGAGCATGCCCGACAGCAGCCCGGCCACGCCGTACCACAGCTGGTTGCTTTCCATCGTGGGCCGCAGCACCAGGGCCACGCCGAGGAAGCCGAGCAGGATGGTCGAGACGAGCCGGCCGTCGATGCTGTCGCGCCCGCCCATGAGCACGGCGCCGCCGATCAGGAACATCGCCATCCAGACCGACGACATGTAGTTCAGCGTCATCGCGGTGGCCAGCGGCAGGTGGCCGAGGGCGTAGAACCACAGGCCCAGCGAGAGCACGCCGACGACGCTGCGCCAGAAGTGCATCGCCGGCACCGGCGTGCGCAGCGTGCCGCCGCGCACACGCGTGATGCCGGCGATGAACAGCGCGCCGATGAGGCCGCGGTAGAAGACGATCTCACCGGCAGCGTAGTAGGCCGACGCGAGCTTGACGCACACGCCCATCGTCGCGAACAGGAAGGCCGAGCAGACCATCAGGAGGGGAGCAGACATTCCCCTATTGTGGGCGGCCGCTCCGAAGCGGCCGCGGGACCCGCTCGGCGGGTGGCGCCACGTACGCGTGGCGCCGGGTGCCCCATCCCCGCGGCCAGCGCCCGGCCGCTCCGAAGCGGCCGCGGGACCCGCTCGGCGGGTGGCGCCACGTACGCGTGGCGCCGGGTGCCCCATGTCACCTCGCCATCTTCATGCTCGCCCTGTACCACTCGTGGAAGTGCTTCATACCGTCTTCCATCGGGCTCTGGTACGGGCCGAACTCGTCGTCGCCCCGCTCGAAGAGCGCCTTGCGGCCGGCGTCCATGCGCAGTGCGATCTCGTCGTCCTCGACGCAGGTCTCCATGTAGGCCGCCTGCTGCGCCTCGACGAACTCGCGCTCGAAAGCGACGATCTCCTCCGGGTAGTAGAACTCCACGACGTTGGTGGTCTTCTGCGGACCCTTGGGGTAGAGCGTCGATACCACGAGCACATGCGGGTACCACTCGACCATGATGTTCGGGTAGTAGGTGAGCCAGATCGCGCCCTGGGCGGGCGTCTGCCCGGCGCTGAACTCGCGCACCGCGTCGTGCCAGCGTCGGTACACCGCCGAGCCGGGCCGCTCCAGCGACTTGTGCACCCCCACCGTCTGCACCGAGTGGTGCCGGCCGAACTCCCAGCGCAGGTCGTCGCAGGTGACGAAGCTGCCCAGCCCCGGGTGGAACGGGCCGACGTGGTAGTCCTCCAGGTAGACCTCGATGAAGGTCTTCCAGTTGTAGTCGCACTCGTGCACGTGGATGCGGTCGAGCACGTAGCCGTCGAAGTCCAGCGCGGCGCGGGGGCCGAGTTGGGCCAGGTCGGCCTGGACGTCCCGGCCGTTGTCCTCGAACAACATGCCGTTCCATTCGCGGACGCGGTAATTGTTGAGATGCAGGCAGGGATCCTGCGGGAAGTGGGGTGCCCCCACCAGCTGGCCATGCAGGTCGTAGGTCCAGCGGTGGAGCGGGCAGACGATGTGGCTGTTCACGTGGCCGCGGCCACGCAGCATGACCGCCTGCCGGTGGCGGCAGACGTTCGACACCAGTTCGATGCCGTTCTTGGTGTGCACCAGCGCGCGGCCTTCGCCTTCCTGGGGCAGCGCGTAGTAGTCCCCGACCCCGGGCACGGCGAGCGCGTGCCCGAGGTAGCGGGGACCATGCTGGAAGATGATTTCCTGCTCTCTGCGGAGCAGGTCCTCGTTGAAGTAGGTGTCAACCGACAGCTGGGTGCGGTTGCGTTCGAGCGCGGCAAGCTTGATGCTCAGGTCGGACATGATCCCCAGGATCTCCAAAAACCAATGTCAACCCCCCGCCAATCGTGGCGGGTTTGAAGGATTTCCGGGGCATCCCCGAAAAGCGAGCGCAGGATTGTACCCAGGGGGTGGTTCTCTGGGGCGAAGGGGGCAACTGGTAGCAACAACGGGAGGAGCCCGGTGGTCCGGTCCTTCAGCCTGTCTACAATCGCGGCCCTGACTTTTCACAACACGAGATGGCCAGCCGAACTCCCGCGAAGCCCGAAACGGCCGCCTGCGAGGCGCCCGCGCTCCGCTACGAAGATGCGCTGGCCGAGCTTGAACAACTGGTGCAGACCATGGAAAGCGGCCAGTTGCCGCTCGACAGGCTGCTCGAAAGCTACAAGCGCGGCGCCGATCTGCTGAGCCTCTGCCGTTCCCGGCTCCAGGCGGTGGAGGAGCAGGTCAAGGTCCTGGAGGACGGGCAGCTCAAGCCGTGGGCTGCCTGAGACGACGGTCGTCATGCGCGGCGCGAGGGATGTTATGAAGATCGATGATTTCGAGGTGTGGACACGCTCGGAGCAGGACGCCGTCGAGTCGGCGCTCGATGCCTGGGTGCCGGCCGATGCACCGGCGGGCGTGGGCGTGGCGATGCGCTACGGCGTGCTCGACGGCGGCAAGCGGCTGCGGCCGCTGCTCGTGCTGGCGGCCTGCGAGGCGGTGGGCGGCTCGCGCGAGGCGGCGATGCGCGCAGCCTGTGCGGTGGAGCTGATCCACGCCTATTCGCTGGTGCACGACGACATGCCCTGCATGGACAACGACGTGCTGCGCCGCGGCAAGCCCACGGTGCACGTGCAGTACGGCGAGGCCCAGGCCATGCTGGCCGGCGACGCCATGCAGGCGCTGGCCTTCGAGGTGCTGACGCCCGATGCCGGCGTGGAACCCGCGCTGCAGGCGCGCCTGTGCTCGCTGCTGGCCCGTGCGGCCGGGCATGCGGGCATGGCCGGCGGCCAGGCGATCGACCTCGCCAGCATCGGCAAGCCGCTCGGCGAGGTGGAGTTGCGCGACATGCACCGCCGCAAGACCGGCGCCCTGCTGCAGGCCAGCGTGTTGATGGGCGCCGCCTGCGGCCAGACGACGCCGGCCGCCTGGTCCGCGCTGTCGGACTACGGCGCGGCCATCGGGCTGGCGTTCCAGGTCGTCGACGACATCCTCGACGTCACGCAGGAATCCGAGACGCTGGGCAAGACCGCCGGCAAGGACCTGCACCACAACAAGCCGACCTACGTTTCGATCCTCGGCCTGGAGGCCGCACGGCGCCACGCCGACGAACTCCGTGACCAGGCGCACGCGGCGCTCGGCCGTGCCGGCCTGGCCGATGCACTGCGCCTGTCGCTGCTGGCCGACAAGGTCGTCGAGCGCCACAGCTGACCGGCCGCAGGCCGCCCCCTCTTCGCGATGACCCACACGCTGCTCTCCTCCATCGACAGCCCGGCCGACCTGCGCCGGCTGCCCCGCGCCAGCCTGCACACGCTGGCCCGTGAATTGCGCGACTGCGTGCTCCAGAACGTCAGCAAGACCGGCGGCCACCTGTCGAGCAACCTCGGCACCGTCGAGCTGACGATCGCGCTGCACTACGTCTTCAACACGCCGCACGACCGGCTGGTGTGGGACGTCGGCCACCAGACCTATCCGCACAAGATCCTCACCGGCCGCCGCGAGCGCATGGGCACGCTGCGACAGTACGGCGGCATCAGCGGCTTCCCTCGGCGCGACGAGAGCGAGTACGACAGCTTCGGCACCGCGCATTCGTCCACCTCGATCTCCGCCGCGCTCGGCATGGCCCTGGCGGCCAAGCTGAAGGGCGAGGACCGCAAGGCCGTGGCCGTCATCGGCGACGGCGCGATGACGGCCGGCATGGCCTTCGAGGCGCTCAACAATGCCGGCGTGTCGCACGGCGGGCTGCTGGCCGACATGCTCGTGGTGCTGAATGACAACGACATGTCGATCAGCCCGCCGGTGGGCGCGCTCAACAAGTACCTCGCGCGGCTGATGAGCGGCAAGTTCTACGCCGCGGCGCGCGAAGGCGCCAAGAGCGTGCTGAAGAACGCGCCGCCGCTGCTGGAGCTGGCACGCCGCTTCGAGGAGCACGCCAAGGGCATGGTCGTGCCCGGCACGATCTTCGAGGAGTTCGGCTTCACCTACGTGGGCCCGATCGACGGTCACGACCTCGACGCGCTGATCCCCACGCTGGAGAACCTGCGCGGCAAGAAGGGCCCGCAGTTCCTGCACGTCGTGACGAAGAAGGGATACGGCTACAAGCTGGCCGAGGCCGATCCGATCCTGTACCACGGCCCCGGCAAGTTCGACCCCGCCAAGGGCATCGCCAAGCCCAGCGCGCCGGCCAAGCCGGCGTTCATGCACATCTTCGGCCAGTGGCTGTGCGACATGGCGGCCACCGACCCGAGGCTCGTCGCGATCACCCCGGCGATGCTCGAGGGCTCGGGCATGGTCGAGTTCCAGCGCCGCTTCCCGCAGCGCTGCCACGACGTGGGCATCGCCGAGCAGCACGCCGTGACCTTCGCGGCCGGCCTGGCCTGCGAAGGGTTGAAGCCGGTGGTGGCGATCTACTCCACCTTCCTGCAGCGTGCCTACGACCAGCTGATCCACGACGTCGCGATCCAGAACCTGCCGGTGGTGTTTGCGCTCGACCGCGCCGGCCTGGTGGGTGCCGACGGTGCCACGCACGCGGGCAACTACGACATCGCGTTCCTGCGCTGCATCCCGAACATGGCCGTGCTCACGCCGGCCGACGAGAACGAGTGCCGCATGGCGCTGTCGACCGCCTACCGCCGCGACCACCCGGTGGCCGTGCGCTACCCGCGCGGCGCGGGCGCCGGCGTCGCCACCGACCCGGGCCTGCCGGCGTTCGAATGGGGCAAGGGCGAGGTGCGGCGCCGCGGCCAGCGCATCGCGATCCTTGCCTTCGGCACACTGCTCTACCCGGCGCTGGCCGCGGGCGACAAGCTCGACGCCACGGTCGTCAACATGCGCTTCGCCAAGCCGCTCGACGAAGCGCTGGTGCTCGAACTCGCGCGCAGCCACGAGGCGATCGTCACCGTCGAGGACGGTTGCACGATGGGCGGCGCCGGTTCGGCCGTGATGGAGACGCTGCAGGCCGCGGGCATCGCCACGCCGGTGCTGGCGCTGGGCCTGCCGGACGAGTTCATCGAGCACGGCGATCCGGTGAAGCTGATGTCGATGCTGGGCCTCGACGCGGCGGGCATCGAGCAGTCGGTGCGGCAGCGCTTTGCCGTGACCAAGCCCTCGCTGGTCGTCGCGGCATCCGCGGTCTGAGCGCCTGAAGGGGGGCTGGGGCCGCCGCGTCGCGGCGGCGACAGACCACGCTGCCGAAAGAGCCTATACGGACGCAGCTGCGGATTTGCTGCGATCCTGCCGACCTGCCCATCGCCTGCACCATGACTTCACTCTCCGACGCCCTGCACATCCCCGACACCCAGAGCGAGCACGACGGTCGCCACCTGGTGATCCAGCGCGTCGGCGTCAAGGATGTGCGCTACCCGCTGCAGATCCGGGTGGCCGGTGCCGCCCAGGCCGTCACCGCGCAGTGGGATCTCGACGTGCGCCTGCCCGCGGAGCAGAAGGGCACCCACATGTCGCGCTTCGTCGCTTGGCTGGATGCGCTCGACACCCCGCTGGACGCCGCGACGCTGCGCACCCAGATGGCCGGGATGCTCGACAGGCTGCACGCCGACGAGGGCCGCATCGAGGCGCGGTTCTCGTTCTTCCTGCGCAAGCGGGCGCCGGTGTCGGGCGTGCAGAGCCTGCTCGATTACCAGGCGCGCTGGATCGCCGAGACGCGCAACGGCCAGACGTCGATCTGGGCCGAGGTCGGCGTGCCGGTGAAGAGCCTGTGCCCTTGCTCGAAGGAGATCTCCGACTACGGTGCGCACAACCAGCGCTCGCTGGTCACGGTGCGGGCCGAGCTGCTGCAGCCAATCGAGTGGCACGAACTGGTGCGCTTCGCCGAGGAAAGCGCCTCCAGCGAGATCTGGCCCCTGCTCAAGCGGCCCGACGAGAAGTGGATCACCGAGCGCGCCTACGAGAACCCCAAGTTCGTCGAGGACCTGGTGCGCGACGTCGCGCTGCGGCTCAACGCCGACCCGCGCATCGGCCGCTACGTGGCCGAGGTCGAGAATTTCGAGTCGATCCACAACCACTCGGCCTACGCGCGCATCGAGCGGTAAGTGGGGCACCCGGCGCCGCGGGTACGCGGCACCACCCGCCGGGCGGGTTGCGCGGCCGCTGCGGAGCGGCCGACTGCTGGCCGCGTGGCGCGTTCGTTGCAGGATGCATGAACCATGCACATCCACGCCCGCTCGCTCACCTACTTCGACATGATCCGCCGCTGCGGCTCGATCCGCGAGGCCGCGCGGCGGCTGCACGTGGCTTCGTCGGCGGTGAACCGGCAGCTGCTGCAGCTGGAGGCGGAGGTCGGCTCGCCGCTCTTCGAGCGCATGCCCACCGGACTCAAGCTCACCTCGGCGGGCGAGGTGTTCTCGCGCCACGTCATCACCGTGCTGCAGGACGAGCAGCGCATGGCCGGCGAACTCGACATGCTGCGCGGCATCCGCCGCGGCGCACTGAGCGTCATCTCGGTGGAGGGGCTGAACGCCGACCTGCTGCCGGCCTGCCTCGAAAGCATGATGACGCGCTATCCCACCATCCGCATCCAGGTGCGGTCGGCGGGTTCGGCGCAGACGGCCGCGGCCGTCACCGATGGCGATGCCGACATCGCCATCGGCTTTTCGCTCGAGCGCACCGAGGCGCTGCGGCAATGCGCCGTCGGCCGCTTCGGCCTCGGGGCCGTGGTGCGGGCCGACCACCCGCTCGCGAAGCTGCCGCAGGTCACCTTCGCCGAATGCGCGCGCTACCCGCTGATCCTCGCGGCGCCCGAGCTGTCCATCCACGCCGTGATGCGCCCGCTGCTGGCCAACCACAAGCGCGCGCAGACGGTGCTGCTCGAGAGCGCGTCGGTCGAACTGGCCAAACGCGTGGCCGGCCGCGGCGTCGGCGTCGCGTTCCAGACCCGGCTCGGCCTGGAGCGCGAGATCGCTGCCGGCGAGATGGCCTATGTGCCGCTGAAGGCACCCGTGCGGCTCGTCACCGAGCTGGGCGTGTACGTGCGCGCCGGCCGCACGCTGCCGCCGGTGCTCGATGCGTTCATCCGCATCGTGGCCGAAGAGATCGAGCGCCGCGAGGCCGAAGAGCCTCGCTAGCCGCCAGCCGGCGGCGCCGTCCGCTGCTGCGCCGCCGACGCGGCCCCGTCCCAGCAGTCGCCTGACTGCGTCAACACGTTTGCCTTCGCACGCCTATCAGGGTCATCCCTTGATGGGCATGCCACAGCTTGCGTGCCTATACTTTGATCTAGAACAGACATCATGTCTATTTTGTAAGGCACACGCGGCAACCCCGAAGGAGACACGCGATGGAACAGTGGCACGGGAAGATCAGGGCGGCGGCGATGGCCGCAGTGGCGCTGGCGGCGGCCAGCGCGGTTCACGGGGCGACGCCGGCCGAGCCGACGCTACCCAAGACCGTGCGCATCGTGGTCCCGTTCAGCGCCGGCGGCAGCAACGACCTGTTCGCCCGCGCGCTCGGGCAGCGCATCGCCGGCAAGTTCAACGTCACGGTGGTCGTCGACAACAAGCCGGGCGCCGGCGGTGCCATTGGCAGCGACATGGTGGCAAGGGCGGAGCCCGACGGCGGCACGCTGCTGCTGACCTCCGTCAGCTTCAGCACCAACGCGGCGGTGCAGCCCAAGCTGCCGTACGACCCGCTGAAGTCCTTCGCGCCGGTGGCGCTGGTGTCGCGGGGGCCGATGCTGCTCGTCGTCGGCAACCAGACGCCCTACAAGTCCACGGCCGAACTGCTGGCCGCGGCACGCGCGCAGCAGGGCAAGTTCAACTACGCATCGGCCGGCATCGGCTCGATCGGGCAGATGGGTGGGGAGCTGCTCAACGCCATGGGCGGCACGCAGGTGCAGCACGTGCCCTACAAGGGCATCTCCAATGCGGTGTCGGACATGATCGGCGGCAATGTTGAGATGATGGTGACGACGACGGCTTCGGTGAACGGGCCGCTGAAGGCAGGCTCGATACGGCCCATCGCCGTCACGTCGCTGGAGCGTTCGAAGTTCGCGCCCGACTTGCCGGCCGTGTCCGAAGCCTTGCCGGGCTATGCGGTCGAGGCCTGGTGGGGCGTGTTCGCGCCCGCGCGCACCCCCAAGGCACTGGTCGACCGGCTCAACGCGGAGATCCGGGCCGCAGGCCAGACCGAGGAACTGCGCGAGCTGTACGCCCGCGAGAGCACCGAGGCCGGCACGATGACGGCCGACCAGTTCGCGGCCTTCGTCGCCAGCGAGGTGAGCAAGTGGCGCAAGTTGGCGAAGGAACGCAACATCACCGCGGAATGACCGCCATGGCCGACTTCGCTCCGGGCCAGCGGCGCCTGCCGGCCTGGCGATCGATCCTCTACGTCCCGGCGAACGCGCCGCGCTTCATCGCCTCGGCTCCAAGCCGGGGGGCCGATGCCATCCAGCTCGACCTGGAGGACAGCGTGCCGCCGGCCGAAAAGCCGGCCGCGCGCGAAGGGCTGCGCCAGGCCGTGGCGGCCGTCGCGCAGGGCGGCGCCGATGTGCTGGTGCGCATCAACCGGCCGCTCTCGCTGGCGGTTGCGGACGTGCAGGCCGCGGTCTGCGCACCGGTCAAGGCGCTCACGGTCACGAAGGTGGACGGGCCGTCGCATGTGCGCCTGCTCGACGAATTGGTGTCCGAATGCGAGGCGCGCGAGGCGCTGCCGCACGGGCAGGTCGGCCTGGTGCTGCTGATCGAGACGGTTGCCGCCTTCATGGAGATGCGTGAGATCGCCAGCGCCTCGCCGCGTGTCATCGCGCTTGCGCTGGGCAGCGAGGACTTCGCGCTCGATGCCGGCATGGCCGCGTCGGACGACACGATGCTCGGGCCGAAGCAGCGCATGGTGCTGGCGGCCCGGGCCGCCGGCGTGCTGCCGCTGGGGTACATCGGCAGCGTCGTCGACCTGGAGGATCCGGAGGGCTTCCGCGCCATGGTGCGGCGCTCGCGCGGGTTCGGGTTCGAGGCGGCGACCTGCGTGCATCCCCGGCAGGTGGCGATCGTCAACGAGGAATACGGCGTGCCGCCGGCCGAACTGGCGTGGGCGCGGCGCGTCGTCGACGAGCACGCGCGCCATGCCGCGGCGGGGCAGGGTGCGTTCCGCCTCGACGGCCGCATGGTCGACAAGCCGGTGGTGGACCGTGCGGTGCGCCTGCTGGCGCGCGACGCGGCGCTCAGGCGTGGCGGGGCGGCTTCAGGTTCTTGAACACCGTGGCCAGCGGCTCGGCATAAAACGCGGCATCGCCTCCCAGGTCCGACGTGAGCTGGCGGCTGGCAGCGGCCACCAGCGGCAGGCATTCCGCGTACTTCGCCTTGTCGAAGCGGTAGAGCGGGATCCCCAGCGAGATCGCCCCGGCGAGCCGCCCTTGCCCCGCGAAGACCGGGCAGGCGATGGCGGCGCTTTCGGAGTCGCGCTCGGCGAGCGAGACGGCATGGCGCGCCGCGCGGATCTCGTCGTAGACCTTGCCCGGTTCATCCGAGAAGGCCAGCAGCACCTTGCCCGCGGCGCCGCGCTGCAGTTCGACGCGATCGCCTTCCGGCACGTTCATGCGCACCCGGCGCGGCAGCTCCACGCGGTGGAGGCACACCCGCTGGTCGCCCTCCCGCACGTACAGCGCGGAGGTCTCGTGCGTCGACCGGGTCAGTTCGCGCAGCACCGGCAGCACGTAGTCCTGCAGGCGGAACTGCGCCTGGTAGATCATGCCCAGGTAGAACGGCGTGGCGCCCAGCATGTAGCGCCCGTCCGGCAGCCGCTTCAGGTAGCGGTAGTGCTCCAGCGATTCGCACAGCCGCAGGATCGTGCTGTGGTACAGGCCCGTGGCCTTCATCAGGTCCGTCAGCGTCATGCCGTCGATGCTGTCCTCGAACGCCTGGAGGATCGTCAATGCACGGTTGACGGCGGCGACGCCGGGCTCGGCGCTTTCCTTCTCGGACAGGGGTTCTGCAGGCATGGCGGGAACAGGGTCGGGCAATGGTGGAAGCCGGGGCGGTGCCCGCGGCGGCGTGCATCGTAAGCCATGGCCCCCCGGTTGACATCGGCCTTCAGACGGTTAGACTCCAAAAATAGACATGATGTCTATTTAAAAGAAACCTCCCTCCGATCCAAGGCAGGCACCGTCGATGGCCCGACTGCATACCCAACGTTTCGACCCCGGTCTGGCAGGCCCGCTGGCGGGGCTGCGCGTGGTCGACATGTCCCGCTTGGTGGCGGGCAACATGCTCACCCTGCAGCTCGCCGACTTCGGCGCCCAGGTGGTGAAGATCGAGCCGCCCGCGGGCGACACGCTGCGGAATTTCCGCGCCGACGGCTACGACACTTGGTGGAAGACCTATGCCCGCAACAAGCACAGCGTGGCGCTCGATCTGCGGCAGCCCGGCGCGGTGGAGGTCGTCAAGGCGATGGCGGCGCAGGCCGATGCGTTGATCGAGAGCTTCCGCCCCGGCGTGCTGGAAGCCATGGGCCTCGCGCCCGATGTGCTGCTGGCGATCAACCCGAAGCTCGTCATCACGCGGTTGTCGGGTTGGGGCCAGACCGGCCCCTACCGGGAGCGGCCCGGTTTCGGCACGCTGGTCGAAGGCTATTCCGGGTTCGCCTCGATGAACGGCTTCGCCGACCGCGAGCCGGTCCTGCCGCCGATGTTCCTCGGCGACATGACGGCCGGGCTCTACGGCGCCAGCGCCACGATGATGGCGCTGTGGGAGGTGCGCGCCAACGGCGGGCGCGGGCAGGTCGTCGACCTGTCTCTGTTCGAGCCCATGCTGTCGATCCTGGGACCGCAGTCGGCCAACTTCCGCTTCACCGGGGAGGTCAAGCAGCGCACCGGCAGCCGCTCGAGCACCACGGCGCCGCGCAATGCGTACCTCACCGCGGACGGCCAGTGGGTGTGCCTGTCCACGTCCACCGAGACGATGGCGGCGCGGCTCTTCCACGCCATCGGGCGGCCCGACATCACGCAGGATCCGCGCACCAGCACCGCCCGCGGGCGGCTGCAGCATGTGGAGGAGATCGACGGCATCGTCGGCGGCTTCATCCGCGGCCGCACGCTGGCCGAGAACCTGGCGTTCTTCGAGCAGGCGCAGGTGACCATCGGCCCGATGTGCGACGCCTCGCAGCTGCTCGACGATCCCTACGTGATCGAGCGGCGCAGCCTCGTCGACGTCGAGGACGAGGAACTCGGCTTCGTGCCGATGCACAACGTGACGCCCCGCATGAGCACGACGCCCGGCGGCTTTCGCCGGCCGGCGCCCGCCATCGGGGAGCACAACCGCGAGCTGCTGCTGCCGTTGCTGGGCGCCGCGGAGTACGACCGCCTGCTGACTGCAGGCGCCATCGTCGAGGCGCGGCGCCCGCCGGCGCCCGCCCATCCCCTGGAGACGAAGACCACACCATGAGCCAACATCCCATGAACCAGATCGGACGAACCATCGTCGGCCCCGGCGCCTGGAAGGGCCCGGAGATCGACTGGACGCGAGAAGGCCTGCACGTGCTCAGCGCCGAGGAGGTCCGGGAGATCGACGCCGCGCTCGCGCACCTGCTCTCGCTCGGCGAACTCGACTTTCCCGAGATCACGCCGCAGACCTTCCCGCTCGACCGCGTCGCGGCGCTGATGCGCTCGCTGCCCGACCGCCTGCGCAACGGCTGCGGCTTCCTGATGCTGCGCGGCCTGCCGCGCGAGCGCTATTCCGACGACGACATGGCGCGCGTCTACTTCGGCCTGAGCAGCTACGTCGGCCGGCCGATGACGCAGAGCTACCTGGGCGACCTGATGGGCCATGTCGTCGACGTGAGCGACCTCGAGCCCAAGTCGCGCGGCTACCGCAAGGGCGGCGGCCAGCTGATGCACACCGACTCCTGCGACATCATCGGCCTGATGTGCCTGCGCACCGCGATCTCGGGCGGCGAGAGCCGCATCTCCAGCGCGCTGGCGGTGCACAACTGGATGCTCGAGCACCGCCCCGACCTGCTGAAGGTGCTCACCGAGGGCCTGTACCTCAAGCGCACCGACGAGGACGGGCGGCGCGCGACGCGCACCTACAGCGAGCACAAGGTGCCCTTCTTCTACGGCGAGGACGGCGAAGTGACCTGCTACCTCCCCACCGGCTACGCGCGGCTGGCCGAGAAGAGCGGGCAGCGCCCCTTCACGCCCGAGGAGTCGGAGGCGCTGTACGTCGTGCGCAAGGCCGCCGCGTCGCCGGAGCACACCCTCGACATGGGCTTCAAGGACGGCGACATCCAGTTCCTGAACAACCGCATCATGGTCCACGGCCGTACCGACTACGAGGACCACAAGGAGCTGCCCAAGCGCCGCCATCTCCTGCGCATGTGGCTGCGCATCGACTCGTGGCCGAAGCTGCCGCAGCGGCAGGTCTTCCACACCGACGAGGACATGCGGCTGTGGAGCCGCGGACGCCGCCGCCTGATGGAACTGCCGTCGACCCACGACCGCGACCTGCTGAACCCGGACGTCGAGAAGTCGATGGTCGAGTGAGCCTGCCAGGGTGTCGCCGGAGCTCGGCCTCCTGCTGCCGTTTCGGCATCACCCTGCGCAAAAATCTGCGCTATCGCGGACACCGCGGCGTTCCTAGACTGCATCGCATCGCAGCCTCGATGACGATGCAGCCATGTCCTCCAGCCCTTCATCCGAACGCCCAGGCATCCCGCTGATCGACATCGGCGCCCTGCGCGGCGGCAGCGCCGAAGCCCGCGCCGGCGTGGCCCGCCAGCTGCGCGCGGCGTGCGAGCAGCGCGGCTTCTTCTACATCCGCAACCACGGCGTGAGCCCGGTGCTGATCGCGCAGGTGTTCGCCGCGTCGGAGGCCTTCTTCGACCAGCCGATGCCGGCCAAGCTCACCCTCGACAAGGTGCGCTCGCCCTGCAACCGCGGCTACGAGCCGCTGCGGGCCCAGCGCCTGGAGGCCGGCGCGCCGCCCGACCTGAAAGAGAGCTTCTACATCGGCGAGGAGGTCGCGGCCGACGACCCGCGCGTGCGGGCGGGGCGCTTCAACACCGGCCCCAACCAGTGGCCGGCCGGCCTGCCCGGCTTCCGCGAGACGATGGAGGCGTACTTCGAAGCCGCCCACGCACTGGGCGCGGTGATTGTGCGCAGCCTGGCCGAATCACTCGACCTGCCCGAGGGCTATTTCGAAGGCTATCTGCAGGAAGCGGCCGCCACGCTGCGCCTGCTGCACTACCCGCCGCAACCGCCGAACCCCGCGCCCGGCGAGAAGGGCTGCGGCGAGCACACCGATTTCGGCGGCGTCACCCTGCTGCTGCAGGACGAGACCGGCGGCCTGCAGGTGTGGGACGCGGCCGATCGCGCCTGGATCGACGCGCCGCCGATCCCCGGCACCTACGTGGTCAACATCGGCGACCTGTTCGCGCGCTGGACCAACGGCCGCTACCACTCCACGCTGCACCGGGTCATCAACGTGTCCGGCCGCGAGCGGCATTCGGTGCCGTTCTTCTTCACCGGCAACCCGCTGCACGAGGTGGCCTGCCTGCCCACGTGCCTGGCGCCGGGCGAGGCGCCGCGCTTTCCGCCGGTGACGGTCGAAGAGCACCTGAAGGACTGCTACCGCCGTACCTATGGATGAATGTCTGCCCCCAAGACGCCTGGCGGCGTCGCCCCCCCAGGGGGGAGCAGCCGGCCTTGGGGCGGCCCGGCGGCCGGGTGCTTCCTCGGGCTCTCCGACGCGGCCTCGCCATATCGTGCTCATCCATGGCGCATGGCAGGGCGCGTGGGCCTTCGCGGCATGGACGCCGCTGCTCGCGGCGCGCGGCTGGGTGCCGCATGCGGTCGACCTGCCCGGCAACGGCTGGGGTGCCACCGCGGACGCGCCGGCCGACCTGGCGCGCTACACGCAGCAGGTGGTCGACGTGATCGACGGCATCGGCGAACCGGTCGTCGTGCTCGGCCACAGCGGCGGCGGCATCACCGCGTCGCAGGTGGCCGAGGCGTTGCCCGACCGGGTGCTGGCCGTGGTCTACCTCGCCGGGATGATGCTGCCCTCCGGGCTCTCGTACGGCGAGCTGGTGCGCGACGCCGCGGCGGAGGCGCCCGGCGAGGACTTCGCCGGCATCACCCCCTACCTGGAATGGAACGCCTCGCGCAGCCACAGCCGCGTGCGCCCCGACGGCGCGCTGCGCTGCTTCGTGCACGACTGCGACGCCGCCGCGGCGCGGGATGCCGTCGGCCTGCTGCGCCCCCAGCCCGAGACCGGGCGCGACATGCGCAACCACCTCAGCGCCGAGCGCTTCGGCCGCGTGCCGCGCTTGTACGTGGAGTGCAGCGACGACCGGTCGGTGCTGCCCGCACTGCAACGGCGCATGCAGCGGCTCAGTCCCGGTGCGCAGCGGCTCGTGCTCGACGTCGGCCACGTGCCGCAGCTCGCGCAGCCCGCGCTGCTCACTGCGCTGCTGTGCCCGGCCCTGGAAATGCTTGTGCCTTCCCGTTCCCCGTCCTCATCCCCTTCCCAGGAAATGCCATGAAGTCCCTCCCGCGTCCCCGCCCGCGTTCACTCGCCGCCGCGCTGCTGCTGGCCGGTGCAGCGTTCGCCGCCCATGCCGCCGACAAGCTCGTCGTCCAGCTCGACTGGCTGCCGGGCGGCGACAAGAGCTTCGTCTATGCCGGCCTGGGCCAGGGCTTCTTCGCCGCCGAGGGGCTGGACGTGACGATCGTGCCGGGCCGCGGCTCGGCCGACGCGATCACCAAGGTCGGCTCCGGCGCGGCCGACGTGGGCTTCGGCGGCATCTCGTCGCTGATGATGGCGGCCGCCGAGAGCGGCGTGCCGGTGAAGGCGGTGATGTCGCTGTATTCCAAGCAGCCCGACGCGCTGTTCACCGTCAAGGGCGGCAGCCTGGCCAGCCTGAAGGACGTGGCGGGCAAGACCGTGGCCACCTCGACCTTCTCTTCGTCCAACGCGCTGTGGCCGGTGATCCTCGAGAGCAACGGCATCGATCCGGCGAAGGTCAAGCTGCTGAAGGTCGACCCCAGCACGCTCGCGCCGATGCTGGCGCAGGGCCGCGTCGACGCGACCATCAACTGGGTGACGGTGGGCCCCGGCTTCCAGACCGTGCTCAAGCAGGCGGGCAAGGAGCTGTCGGTGCTGCCATGGTCGCAGTACGGGCTCGACGGCTACGGCTGGTCGGCGATGGCGGGCGACAAGATCATCCGGGAGCGGCCCGACGTGCTGCGCCGCTACCTGCGCGCGCTGAACAAGTCGCTGCAGTTCGCCATCGCCCACCCCGAGAGGGCCGCGGCCGACCTGAAGGCCTCGGTGCCCGAGGCCGACGTCGCGGTGATCGCGGCGGAGTTCCGCGCCTCCCTGCCGCTGCTGCAGAACGAGATCTCGAAGCGCGACGGCCTCGGCGCCTACGACCCCAAGCTGCTCGCCGCCACATGGACGTGGGTCGCCAAGTCGATGGACTACGCGCCCGCCAAGGTCGACCCGGAGAAGCTCGTCGACCGCAGCTTCCTCAACAAGTGATGTCCTTGCCGTGAGCCTTCCGCAGCCCGTCCTCCCGCTCCCGGCCGCTGCGGTGGCCGCCTGGCCATCGCCGGCTGCCGGCGATGGCGTGGTCCGCTTCGAGGGCGTCGGCCAGACCTTCCGCTCCAGCGACGGCAGCGCCGTCACCGCGCTGCAGGACGTGAACCTGAGCCTGCGCCGGCACGAGTTCGTCTCGGTCATCGGCCCCTCGGGCTGCGGCAAGTCGACGCTGCTGCGCCTGGTGGCCGGGCTGCTGCGTCCCACGGCCGGCACGGTGTCGATCTTCGGCATGCCGGTGACCGAGCCGCGCGACGAGATCGGCTTCGCGTTCCAGAAGCCGACGCTGCTGCCCTGGCTGAACGTGCTCGACAACATCACGTTCCCGATGAAGCACAAGCACGGCCGCGTCGACGCGCGCGACACCGCGCGGGCCCACGCGCTGCTGAAGACCGTGGGCCTGGCTGACTTCGCCGGCAAGCGGCCGCACGAGCTGTCGGGCGGCATGCAGCAGCGCGTGGCCATCGCGCGGGCGCTGCTGCACGACCCCGACATCCTGCTGATGGACGAACCGTTCTCGGCGCTCGATGCGCTCACGCGCGACGAGATGAGCTTCGAGCTGCTGCGCATCTGGGGCGAGCGGCCGAAGACGGTGGTGTTCGTCACGCACTCGATCCCCGAGGCGTTGCTGCTGTCCGACCGCATCGTGGTGATGAGCGCGCGCCCCGGCCGCATCGCCGAGATCATCGACGTGCCGCTCGCGCGGCCGCGCCACCTGGCCACGCTGGGCGATCCGGTGTTCACGCAGCTCGCCAACGAGATCCGCGTGAAGGTCTTCACCAGAAAGCCGGAGTGAACACGATGCCAGGTTTCTTCGATCGTCATGCCTCGCTGCTGGCGGCCATCGGCGTGCTGGTGGCGTGGGAGCTGGCGTGCCGGCTGCTGGCCATCCCGGTCTACGTGTTGCCTGCGCCGAGCGCCATCGTCGTCGCGGCGACCGAGCTGGGCGCCGTGCGCTGGGGCGAGCATCTGTTCGCCACGCTGGAGGTGGCGCTTGTCGGCTATGCCGTGGCCATCGCCATCGCGGTGCCGCTGGCCATCGGGCTCACGAGCTCGCCGTTGCTCGCGCGCACGCTGATGCCGTGGCTGGTGGTGGTGCAGTCCACCCCCATCGTGGCCATCGCGCCCATCATCGTGGTGTCGCTCGGCGCGGGCACGCTGCCACGCGTGGTCATCACGACGCTGATCGCGTTCTTCCCGGTGGTGATCTCCACCGCCACCGGCCTGGCCTCGGTGCCGGCCGAGCTGATCGAGCTGTCGCGCACGCTGCGCGCGCCGCGCTCACGCGCCTACTCGCAGATCAGGCTGCCGTATGCGGTGCCGTACATCTTCTCGTCGCTCAAGGTGGCCATCACGCTGGCCGTGGTGGGGGCGGTGGTGGCCGAGTTCGTCGCGGCGGAGAAGGGGCTGGGCTACCTGATCCTCTTCGCTACCTCGTCGTTCAAGGTGCCGCTGGCGTTTGCGTCGCTGGTGATCCTGGTGGCCTGCAGCCTGCTGCTGTTCGCGGCGATCGCGGGGGTGCAAAGATGGTTCTTCCCGTGGAGCCTGCCGACGGCTTCCGACTGAACAGGAGACTTCCCGATGAGCCACCCGACCACGCTGCCACCCCAGGGCCTGACGCCGACGAACGAACAGATCCTGCGGCACCTGCGCCGCTCCAACGCGGTGGCGCAGCGCGCCGTCTCGCTCGGCCACCATCCGTTCGGCGCCGTGCTGGTCGGCCCCGACCAAGAGACCGTGCTGCTGGAGCAGTGCAATATCGACACGGTCAACCACGCCGAATCGACGCTGGCCCGCGTGGCCGCCACCAACTTCACGCCCGAGTTCCTGTGGGGCTGCACGCTCTACACCGCGGTGGAGCCCTGCTGCATGTGCGCCGGCACCGCCTACTGGGCCAACATCGGCCGCGTGGTGTTCGGCATGACGGAGGCGCAGCTGCTCGAAGCCACCGGCAGCCATGCCGAGAACCCGACGATGAGCGTGGCGTCGCGCTACGTGTTCGACCACTGCCAGAAGCCGGTGGAGCTGATCGGTCCGGTGCCCGAGATCGCCGCCGAGACCGTGGCGATGCAGCAGGCCTTCTGGGCCCAGCGCTGAACGAACGGCCGGCCTCGCATGAAACTCGCCGAGCGCTGCGCCGATGCGCCCGCCGCGCAGCGCAGCAAGGAGGCGCTGGGCCCGGGCGCGGCGTTTGTTGGCGGCGGCACCGCGCTGCAGCTGGCGTGGGCGGAAGGCGCGCCGCCAGGCCTGACGCTGATCGACGTCAACCACCTGCCGCAGGCGCGGGGCATCGACATCCGCCGTGGCGTGCTGCGCATCGGCGCCGCGGTGCGGCTGGAGGCCGTGCGCACCGATGCGCGGGTGCGCCAGTTCGCACCGCTGCTGGCGCAGGCCTGCGACGGCCTGGCGGCGCTGTCGGTGCGGCACCTCGCCACGCTGGGCGGCAACGTCGGCTGGCGCTTCGGCGACACGCTGGCCGCGCTGCTGGCGATGGGCGCGCAGGCCGAGCTGGCCGATGGCCAGCAGGTGCCGCTCGACGGGCTGATGGCGCGGCCCGAATTGCCGCTGGTCGTTGCGCTGCACGTCGACGGCGGCCGGCTGCCGCGCATCGCGTTCTACGAGAAGGTGGGGCGCCGCGCCGCGTTCTCGCCGTCGCGGCTGGCGCTGGCGGTGTGTGCCGATCCCGGCCCGCCGGGCGGTGCCGGGCTGCTGCAGGACCTGCGCATCGGCGCCAGCGGTGCGGGCCTGCGCGGCCGGCGGCTGCAGGCTGCGGAACGTTGCCTGTCGGGGCCCGGCGAGGTCACGCTGCGCGAAGCCTGTGCGCACGATCTGCCCGAAGACACGGCGATCGCGCGCCTGGCCGCGCGGCTGCTCACGGGGCATCTCCACCTGTGAACACGACCACCCCCGCCGCGCCGGCCGCCCTGCGCCCCGACGCCGCCGCCAAGCTCGCCGGCAACCCCGGCTACCCCAGCGACCGCATCCGCGCCGGCCAATTGCACGGCGCCATCCTCGGCAGCCCGCATCCGCATGCGCGCATCGTGGCCATCGACACCCGCGCCGCGGCGGCGATGGCGGGTGTGCACGCCGTCGTCACCCACGCCGACATCCCCGGCGAGGCGCGCTACGGCCTGCGCGTGATCGACCGGCCCGTGCTCTGCAAGGGCAAGGTGCGCTGCATCGGCGACCCGGTGGCCGCCGTCGCGGCCGAAACGCCCGAGCTGGCGCAGCAGGCGCTGGCGGCCATCCGGGTCGAGTACGCGCCGTTGCCGCGGGTCGACGACGCCGAGGCGGCGCTCGCCGAAGGCGCGGCGGCGGTGCACGACGAACACCCGGCCGGCAACCTGCTGCACCGCACTGCCCACCATCGCGGCGACGCGGCCGCGGCGCAGGCCGCCTGCGTGCACATGGTCGAGGCCGAGTACGAATCGCCGCGCCAGATGCATGCCTACCTGGAGACCGAAGGCGGCGTCGTCGAGCCCGACGGCACGGGCGGCTGGGTGGTGCACTTCGGCTGCCACAACCCCGAGCGCGACCGGCAGGTCATCGCCGCGATGCTGGCGCTGCCGCCCGAGCGCGTGCGCGTGATCGGCACGCCGGTGGGGGGCTCCTACGGCGGCAAGGACGAGCTGACCATCCAGCCCATTGCCGCGCTGCTGGCCTGGAAGGCCGGCCGCGCCGTGCGGCTGCACCTGCGCCGGCCGCAATCGGTGGACCTGGGCGTCAAGCGCCACCCGATGCGCATCCGCATGCGCACCGGCTGCGATGCCGAAGGCCGGCTGCGCTGGCACGAGGTGCACCTCCTGGCCGACACCGGCGCCTACGCCACGCACGGGCCCGAGGTGCTCGACGCGGCGCAGGAGCACGCCGTCGGCCCGTACCGCTACGACGCGGTCGCGATCGAAGGGCGGCTGGCCTACACCAACAACGGCATCGCGGGCGCGTTCCGCGGCTTCGGCGCGGTGCAGGTGCAGTTCGCGCTGGAGCGGCAGATCGAGCGGCTGGCCGAGGCGGTAGGCCTCGATGCTGCCGAGTTCCGGCGTCGCAACCTCGAAGCGCCCGACGGCCCCGGGCCGCTGGGCCAGGTGGTGGTGCCGTTCGACGGCGCGGCGCAGGCGCTGGCGGCCGTGGCGCGGCACCCGTTGTGGCAGGGCCCGCGGCGCTGGCGGGAAGGCCGCTGGCTGCATGGCGTGGGGCTGGCCCTGGTGCATCGCAGCGACGGCTTCGGCCGAGGCGCCCCCAACGGCGCGAAGCTGGCGCTGGGCCTGGCGCCCGACGGCGCCATCGAGCTGCGCGCCAGCTTCACCGAGCTGGGTCAGAACCTCGTCGGCAGCATCGGCGCGATGGTCGTGCGCTGGCTGGGCTGCGCCGCGGCCGACGTGCGCGCGGTGATCGGCGATTCGGCGCTGCCCGATGCGGGTGCGGTCGCGGCGTCGCGCGCCACCACGCTGGTGTGGCGCGCGCTGGCGCTGCATGGCGCGGCCTGGGGCCGGCAGGTGTGCGCGGCGGCGGAAGGCTGCCTCGGCCTGCCCGCCGGCGCCTTGCGACTGGGCCCCGGCGGGCTGTGGGATGCGCGGGCGACACCGTCGCTGCGGCTTTCCTATGCGGACCTGGCGCGCCGCCTCGGCGACATGCGCCCGCAGGTGCAGATCGATCTCGCGCCCGAGGAAACGCCCAGCGCCATCGACGCCGCGCACTATGTGTTCGGCGCCTGTGCGGCACTGGTGCAGGTGCGCGTGGACGCCTGGACGGGCGTGGTGCGCGTCGATCGCATGGTGCTGGCCGCAGCGCTGGGGCCGGTGGTGTCGCCGCTCGGCTTCCTGGGCCAGATGGAAGGCGGCGCGCTGATCGGGCAGGGCATGGCCACCATCGAGGCGCTGCCGATGCACGAGGGCCGCTACCTGGCGCGCAACCTCGACGGCTACCTCGTGCCCACGATGGCCGACGCGCCGGCGATGGAGCTGATCACGATCGAAGACCTGCCGCCCGGCGATCCGGTGGGCCCGCGCGGCGCGGGCGAGATCAGCGTCAACATCGCCACCCCCGCCGTGGCCAACGCCATCGCGGCCGCCACCGGCATGCCCGTGGCGCGGCTGCCCGTGGCGCCCGACGACCTCCTCGACTTTCTGGAAGCGAGCGCCTGATGGACGCGACCGATGCCTCGTTCGACCTGCGTTTCGAACTCAACGGCGAGCCCGTGCGCGTGGCCTGTCCACCTGACCGGCGGCTGCTCACACTGCTGCGTGAAGACTTCGGCCTCACCGGCGCCAAGCCGGGCTGCGAAGTCGGCCGCTGCGGCGCGTGCATGGTGTGGCTCGACGGCGAGCCGGTGAACGCCTGCCTGGTGATGGCCTGGCAGCTCGACGGCCGGCAGGTGCGCACCATCGAATCGGTGGCCGCCGACGAGCGCAGCGCCCCCGTGCGCGAGGCCCTGGCCTGCCACGGCGCGGTGCAGTGCGGCTACTGCAACGCCGGCATGGTGATGACGCTCACCTGGCTGCACGGCCGCACGCCGCGGCCCGATGCGCAGGAGGCGGCGGCGCTGATGTGCGGCAACCTGTGCCGGTGCACAGGCTACGGCGGCGTGGCGCGGGCGGTGGAGGCGCTGTTTTAAAGAGCGCTTCAGTGTGCGGGTCGCACATTCAAGCCCGCTTTCATACGTGGACCGCGGCCTACCGCGTCGCCCGCCGCCGCACGCATTCCAGGTAGGCCTGCCCGTCGGGCGGCAGCCCGCTGCGCTGCGAGGCCCACACCATCTCGCCCAGGCACTCCATCATCTGGTGCTGCGCCTCGTGCGCCGAGTTGAGCCTGGCGGCCAACAACTCGAAGGCCTGCTTGATGCCGGTGGGCTGGTCGATGGCCACCTGCTCGCTGATCGACAGGTGCATGCTCAGGTGCAGGAAGGGGTTGGTGCGGCCTTCCTCCACCGTGTAGCTGGCGGCCAGCGCCGCGTCCACATCCGACAGGTCGCCGTGGTACTCGGGGTGCGCCTCCACCCACGGCGCCGCCACCGCCTCCATCGGCACCAGCGGGAGGCGTTCGCGCTGCTTGCGCAGCACTTCGCAGAAGAAGCGGCGGACGTCGTGCTGGGAGGGCTGGAACATCGTGCGATTGTCGGGCAGCCGCCCGGGCCGCGCGGCGATGGGTGCTTTGCCGGCCGCTGCCCGTCAGGCCATGGCCGGCTGGCGCCGCCCGCGCTCGTCGGCGACCGACAGCGCCCAGATCGCCAGCCCGCCCAGCGCCAGCGCGCAGCCGACCCAGCCGGTGGACGTCCAGCCGTAACCGCCGGCGATGGCCAGGCCGCCCAGCCATGGACCCATCGCGTTGGCGAAGTTGAACGCGGAATGGTTCAGCGCGGCGGCCAGGGTCTGCGCCTCGCCGGCCACGTCCATCAGGCGGGTCTGCAGCGCGGTGCCCAGGCCGCCGCCGCAGCCGATCAGGAAGACCACCGGCAGCAGCGTCCACAGGCTGTGGGCCGCGAACGGGTAGAGCGCCAGCGACACCGCGCTCCACAGCAGCATGCCGCCGGCGGCGGGCATCAGCGCGCGGTCGGCGGCCCAGGCGCAGCCGATGGTGCCGGCCGTCATGCCCAGGCCGAACACGCCCAGCACCAGCGGCAACGTGGTGGGCGCCACGCCCGTCACCTCGATCAGCGTCGACGCGAGGTAGGTGTAGACCGCGAACATGCCGCCGAAACCGACGGCGCCGATGCCCAGCGTGAGCCACACCTGCCGGTTGCCCAGCGCACCGAGCTCGCGCAGCGCGCTGGCGCCGGGCTGCACGGTGTCGCGCGGCGTGTAAGCCGAGACCATCACGGCGCACAGCAGCGCCAGCACCGCCACCACCGCAAAGCCCCAGCGCCAGCCGGCCCACTGGCCCAGGCCGTTGGCCAGCGGCACGCCGATGATGGTGGCCACGGTGAGCCCGAGCATCATGCAGCTCACCGCGCGGGCGCGCCGCTCGGGCGGCACCAGCGAGGCGGCCACCAGCGCGCCCACGCCGAAGTAGGCGCCGTGCGGCAGGCCGCTGAGGAAGCGGAAGACCAGCATCCAGCCATAGGTGGGCGCCAGCGCGCTCAGCCCGTTGGCCAGCCCGAACAGCAGCATCAGCCCGATCAGCAGCGTGCGCCGAGCCACCCTGGCGGCCAGCACCGCGATGACCGGCGCGCCGACCACCACGCCCAGCGCGTAGGCGCTGATGACGTGGCCGGCGGTCGGCTCGTCGATGCCCAGCGCCGGCGCGAAGAAGGGCAGCAGGCTCATCGACGCGAACTCGGTGGTGCCGATCGCGAAGCCGCCGATGGCCAGGGCGAGGAGTGCCATCGCGGCGCGGCGGCTGTCGACGGCGGGCGTCGGGGGCAGGGGCTGCCGCAAGGGCGGGGCGGAAGACATGCGTGCGGGACCGGGCGCTGGCGGGAGAAAGGATGCTGCATTGCAACATGAGATCGAAAGCCCATGGGCCGTGTCGAGCAATGCCGGCGCCGGCCCGATATGCTCGCGCGCCCCGTGCCCGCCTTCGCAGGCCGGCTCCCTCCACTCTCCTGCCGCATGGATTCACTCTCCCAGATCACGCTCGGCGCCGCCGTCTCGGTGGCCTGCATGGGCCGCCGCACGGCGGTGTGGAAGGCTGCGCTCGTCGGCGCCGTGGCCGGCACGCTCCCCGACCTGGACGCGCTGCTCGACCATGGCGACCCGGTGCGCAACATGACGCTGCACCGCACCGAAAGCCACGCGCTCTTCTGGCTGACGCTGGCTGCGCCGGTGCTGGCCTTCGGCGTGTCGCGGCTGCTGCGCGAGGCGGGGCAGTTCAGGCGGTGGTGGCTGGCGGTGTGGCTCACGCTCGTCACCCACCCGCTGCTGGACCTGATGACGGTGTACGGCACGCAGCTTGCGCTGCCGTTCACCAACCACCCCTTCGGCGTCGGCAGCGTGTTCATCATCGATCCTGCCTACACCCTGCCGCTGCTGCTGGGCACGGCGCTCACGCTGGCACGCAGCCGTTCGGTGCGCGCGGGCGGGCCGGGCTTGGGCTGGAACGCCGCCGGCCTGGCCGTGAGCACCGCCTACCTGGCGTGGGGCGTGGCAGTGCAGCAGCACGTCAGGGACCTGGCGGAGGCCTCGCTCGCGCAGGCCGGCCTGCGTGTCGAGCGGCTGCTGGTGACGCCGGCGCCGCTGAGCACGCTCGTGTGGCGCGTGGTCGCGATCACGCCGGCGGACGATGCGTACCACGAGGGCTTCTACGCCCTGGCCGACCGCGGCCGGCCGATCCGCTTCGAGCGCCATCCGCGCGGCGAGGCGCTGCGCGCGGAGCTGCAGGATTTGCTCAGCGTCGAGCGCATCGCGTGGTTCAGCCACGGCTTCTACCGCCTGCGGGAGGCGGACGGCCGCGCCTGGATCACCGACCTGCGGATGGGGCAGGAGCCGTACTACAGCTTCGACTTCGCGGTGGCACGCCGGGGCGAGGGCGGGCGCTGGGAGCCGCAGGTGCCCGAGCAGGTCTGGGGTCGGGTGCCGATCGGGCCGGGGCTGGACTGGCTGGGCCGGCGCCTGACGGGTCGCGACGTGGCGCCGCCGAGGTGACGCGCCGCCACCTCACAATGCAGGCATGCCGCCGCGCCGACGCTGGATCGCCCACCTCGACATGGATGCGTTCTACGCCTCCGTCGAGTTGCTGCGCTACCCGGAACTCGCCGGCCAGGCGGTCGTGATCGGCGGCGGACGCCGCCACCAGCCCGAGCTGCTCGAGGACGGCACCCGCCGTTTCGCGACGCTGCGCCACTACGCCGGGCGGGGTGTCGTCACCACCGCCACCTACGCCGCGCGCGACTACGGCGTGCATTCGGGCATGGGGCTGATGAAGGCCGCGCAGCGCGCGCCCGACGCGATCCTGCTGCCGACCGACTTCGAGGCCTACCGCCACTACTCGCGCCTGTTCAAGGCCGCTGTGGCCGAGGTGGCGCCGGTCATCGAGGACCGGGGCATCGACGAGATCTACATCGACCTCACCGACGTGCCCGGCGCCCAGGAGGCCGTGGGCCACGACCCGCGGGGCGGCGTGCGCGCGGTGGCCCAGGAGATCCGCAACAACGTCAAGCGCGCGACCGGGCTGAGCTGCTCGGTGGGCGTCACGCCGAACAAGCTGCTGTCGAAGATCGCCTCCGAACTCGACAAGCCCGACGGCCTGACGGTGCTGACCGCCGACGAGCTGCCCACGCGCATCTGGCCGCTGCCGGTGCGCCGCATCAACGGCATCGGGCCCAAGGCCGGCGCCAAGCTCAAGGGGCTGGGCATCGACACCATCGGCGAGCTGGCCGCGTGCGAGCAGGACTGGCTCGTCGAGCGCTTCGGCCGCAGCTACGGCGCCTGGCTGCACAGCGCGTCGCATGGCATCGACGACCGGCCGGTGGTGACCTACAGCGAGCCGGTGTCGATGAGCCGCGAGACCACGTTCGATCGTGACCTGCACGCGGTGCGCGACCGAGCGGCGCTCACCGCCATCTTCACCGACCTGGCCGCCCGCGTCGCCGAGGACCTGCAGCGCAAGCGCTTCGTGGGGCGCACGATCGGCATCAAGCTGCGCTTCGAGGATTTCAAGACCGTGACGCGCGACCTGACGCTGCCCGAGCCGACGGCGGATCCGCTGCTCATCCGCCAGGCGGCCGGCCAGTGCCTGAAGCGTGTCGACCTCAGCCGGCGCCTGCGGCTGCTGGGAGTGCGGGTGGGTGCGCTGTCGCGCCCGAAGGCCGAGGCGGCCAGGGCCGCCGAGCCGCCCCGTCCGGCCAGGCGGCCACCGGCCTCCACGCCGCCGGCGGCCGGGGCGGCCGAGCTGCCGCTGTTCCCGGAACTGGGCGATCCGCCTCTACCGCTCGGCGGCGGGGCGCACTGAGGCGGTCGGCAGCGACCACAGCCACGCGGCCACGAGCGTGCAGCAGCCGGCCGGGATCCAGGCCCAGGGCGGCGGCAGCAGGAACCACGCCCCCACGCTGCTGATCGACATCATCACCGTGGCAAGCCACTTGGCCCGCAGCGGCACCGCGCGGTTCGCGCGCCAGTCGCGCACCATCGGCCCGAAGTGCCGGTGCTCCACGATCCAGCGTTCGCAGCGCTCGCTCCCGCGGGAGAAGCAGAAGGCTGCCAGCAGGACGAACGGCACCGTCGGCAGCAGCGGCAGCAGCAGCCCGACCAGCCCGAGGACCAGGCTCAGTCCGCCCGCGGCGAGCCACAGCACACGCTGCCAGTGGGGGCGTTCGTCGAGGGGTACGGGCATCGCGCGATGGTATCGGGTCGGGCGGCGAACCCACCGAACAGCCGGTAATCACCTGGTTGTTGCGGGCTTTGCCCGTCAACGTGCGGCGCTACGCTTGCGTTCGTCCGCTACGCATGGCACGAACCTCGCTTTGCGCAAGAACAGGAGTTGCCCGCCGAACCGCGGGTTGTGGAACCACCATGAACGATCCTCGCCGCCATCTCCCGCCCGCTCCGCAGGGCCGCGTGCCCAACTGGGTGATCCTCGCGCTGGCCGGCGCGGCGGTTGCCCTGGCGCTGGGCGCCCGCGCGGTCATCGGCTAGGCGCAAGCCCGGCGGGCGCCGCCCGTCCATTCGTGCAGCGCGGCCCGCAAGGCCGTCTCCGCCTGCAACGCCGCCGCATCGAGCGCATCCGCCTCCGCCAGCTCGCGGTCGGACGGTTTTTCGCCGCCTCCGGTGGCCCCCTCGGCGAACTTCCGTTTGATTGACCGCCTGGCCGAGCGGGCCTTGTCGCGCGCCGATTTCAGCGAATCGTTGAGTTCCACGAGGCGTCGCACCTGTTCCGTTGAAGCTTGCATGTCGGGACCTGGCCGGAAGAATCTCCATCTGTACCGCCGGGCTCTGCAGCAAGCGTGCCTGCATCCTCAAAAAGCCCCCGCTGGCCCTGCCGCGGCCACCAAGGCACACTGTGCTGGCGCCCATGTCGGCAAGTGCACTGTCCGGGAGGTTTAGACATGCATCCAGAGCTGCCAGCGGGTCAGACCTTCGAGCGCTTGTGGCGCAACGAGTCGCCCGACGCGCTCATCGTTCTGTCGCCGGAAGGCCAGGTCCTGCTTTGGAACCGCATGGCCGAGGCAACCTTCGGCTATGCGGAGGCCGAGGCCGTCGGCCGCCTGCTGGTGGAGCTGATCGTCCCCGCCGATCGCATCGACGAGGAACTGGCCGCGCGACGCGACGCGCTGGGGCGCGACGTGCTGCTGCGCGCGGCGCTGCGCAACCATCGCGACGGCCGCCTGCTCTACATCGACATCACGCTGCATGCCGTGCGCCAGGTGCCCGGCGAACTGGATTGCTACGTGCTCAGCGGCAAGGACGTCACCGCGTTCAAGGTCGCGCGCGACGCGCAGCAGGTCGAGGAGCGCTACCGCGACCTGCTGGAGTCGGTGCCGGACGCGATCATCATCGTCAACCAGGGCGGGCGCATCGTGCTGTTCAACAGCCAGGCCGAGCGCATCTTCGGCTGGAGCCGGGGCGACATGATCGGCGTGTCGGTCGAGATGCTGCTGCCCGAGCGGTACCGCAGCGCGCATTTCGGCCACCGCATGCGCTTCCACCGGGCACCGCAGGTGCGCAGCATGGGTGCGGGGCTGGAGCTGTACGGCCTGCGCCGCGACGGCCAGGAGTTCCCGGTCGAGATCAGCCTCAGCCCGCTGAAGAGCGAGGAGGGCGACCTCGTGATGAGCGCGATCCGCGACATCACCGAGCGCAAGCAGGCCGAGCTGGCGCTGCAGAAGATGAACGCCGAGCTGCGCGTGGCCAACCAGGCGAAGGACCGCTTCCTCGCCACGATGAGCCACGAGCTGCGCACGCCGCTGAACGCCATCCTCGGCTTCACCGGCATCCTGCTGATGCGCCTGCCGGGCGAGCTGAACCCGGAGCAGGAGAACCAGCTCGGCATCGTCAAGTCGAGCGCGGAGCATCTCCTGTCGCTGATCAACGACCTGCTCGACCTGGCCAAGATCCAGGCCGGCATGTACCAGCTCTCGCCCGAGCTGATCGACCTCGGCGTGCTGGTGGCCGATGTGCAGGCGCAGCTGGCGCCGCTGGCGCGGGCCAAGAAGCTGGAGCTGGCGCTGCAGCGGCCGGCCTGGCCGATGCTGCGCACGACGGACCGGCGTGCGCTGCGGCAGATCGTCATCAACTTCGCCAACAACGCGATCAAGTTCACCGACCAGGGCATCGTGCGCATCGGCCTGCACGGCGGGGAGACCGGGCGGTGGCGGGTTGACGTGGAGGACGACGGCGTGGGCATCAGCGAGGAAGACCAGGCGCGGCTGTTCGCGGCGTTCACCCAGGTCGGCGACCCGCGGCGCCGGCCGGACGGCACCGGCATGGGGCTGCACGTCTGCGCGACGCTGGCCACGCTGATGGGCGGCCGCATCGAGGTGAAGAGCCGGCCCGGTGAAGGCAGCCGCTTCTCGCTGGTGATGGGAGAGGAATGATGGCGCGCATCCTGGTGATCGAGGACCACGCGGTCAACCTCGCGCTGATGACCTACCTGCTGAAGGCCTTCAAGCACGAGGTGCTCTCGGCGGCGGACGGCGAGCAGGGTGTGGCCATCGCCTGCGAGCAGGTGCCCGACCTGGTGATCTGCGACATCGAGCTGCCCGGCATGAGCGGCATCGACGTGGCCCAGGCGCTGCGCGCCGATGCCCGTACCGCGGAAGTGCCGCTGCTGGCGGTGACGGCCAGCGCCATGCGCGGCGACCGCGAGCGCCTGCTGGCAGTGGGCTTCGACGGGTATGCCTCCAAGCCCATCGATCCCAAGGCCTTCCCGACGTGGATCGAAGGCTACCTGCGGCCGGCGGCGGGGCGGAGCGTCGCGCCGCTGCTGCTGGTCGTCGACGACGTGGCGTCCAACCTGCTTTTCAAGCGCAGCTGCCTGGTGCCGCTGGGGTTCCGCGTGCTGACGGCCTCTCGGCCCGACGAAGCGCTGGCGATGGCGCGCTACAACCGCCCGGACCTGATCATTTCCGACGTCGGCATGCCGCAGGGCGACGGCTTCGCGTTCATCGCGCAGGTCAAGGCGGTGCCGGCGCTGCGCGACGTGCCGTTCATCTTCATCACCTCCACGCACCGGGATGCGGCCTCCGAACGGCGCGCGCTGGCGCTCGGGGCCCACCGCTACCTCACCCGGCCGATCGCGCCGGAGTTGCTGGTGGCGGAGGTGCGCGCCTGCCTGCCGATGCCCTGATGGGCACGGCGCGGCCCCGCGGGGCGGTCAGGCGGCGCGCTTGGCGAGCAGCGCCCGCGCTACGCGCGATTGCGTGGGCCGGCCCAGTGCCTCGCTGATCCACGCCCCGGCGTCCACCAGTTTGTCGAGGTCGATGCCCGTTTCGGCGCCCAGGCCCTGCAGCAGGTAGAGCACGTCTTCGGTCGCGACGTTGCCGGTCGCGCCCTTGGCATAGGGGCAGCCGCCCAGGCCGGCGATGGAGCTGTCGAACACGCGCAGCCCGAACTGGTACGACGCGTGCACGTTGGCCACGCCCATGCCGTAGGTGTCGTGGTAGTGGCCGGCCAGCTGCCCGGTGGGCACCTTGGCGGCCACGGCTTCCAGCATGCGCAGCACGGTGGCCGGCGTGCCGGTGCCGATGGTGTCGCCCAGCGAGATTTCGTAGCTGCCGAGCTCGAGCAGCCGCTGCGCCACGTCGGCCACGGCCGCGGGGGCGACCGGGCCTTCGTACGGGCAGCCGATCACGCAGGAGATGTAGCCCCGCACCTGCACGCCGTCGCCCCGGGCGGCCGCGAAGATCGGCTCGAAGCGCGCGATTGATTCGGCGATCGAGCAGTTGATGTTCTTCTGCGAGAACGACTCGGACGCGGCGGCGAACACCGCCACCTCCTTGGCGCCCGCGGCCACCGCACCTTCGTAGCCCTTCATGTTGGGCGCGAGCACCGGGTAGTGCACGCCGGGCAGCTTCGGCAGCCCGGCCATGATCTCGGCGTGGTCGGCCATCTGCGGCACCCACTTCGGCGACACGAAAGACGTCGCCTCGATGTGCCGCACGCCGGCTGCCGCCAGCCGCTCGATGAGCCCGAGCTTGGTGGCCGTGGTGACGACCTGCTTCTCGTTCTGCAGCCCGTCGCGCGGGCCGACTTCGATGATGCGTACCGCAGTCATGTCTGCTCCTTGAGGTGTTGATCCAGCGGACACCGTGGAACCGGCTCGGCCGGTCCACCGGTGTCGCCCCCTCGAGGGGGCGGCCGAAGGCCGTAGGGGGTGGGTCAGTTCGGCTCGAAGTCGACCAATTCCACCCCATCCGCCACCTGCTCGCCCGGCGCGCAGCGGAAGGCCTTGACCACGCCGGCCGCGGGTGCGTTGAGCGTGTGCTCCATTTTCATCGCCTCCATCACCAGCAGCGGCGCGCCCTTCTCGACCGTGGCGCCCACGGCCGCCAGCAGCGCGATGACCTTGCCCGGCATCGGCGCGCGCAGGCCGCCGTGGGTGTCGTCGCCATGGCCGCCGCGGTGCAGCGTGTCGACGCGTGCCAGCGCGTGCGCGTGGCCGTCGAGGAACACGTGCCGGCGCTCGCCGGTGATCACCACCGCGGCGTGCAGCCGCCGCTCGCCGAGCTGCGCGTGCAGCTTGCCGTTGGCGCCCGGCTCGCCGCGCGCGAACACGCCGTGGCCGCCGTCGAGCGTGAGCTGCCAGCCGCCCGCGGCGGGCAGCACGGCCACGCTGCGCTGCTCGTCGCCGCGGCGCAGGCGGATCTCGCGCGGCGCCTGGCCGTTGAGCCGCCAGCCGTCCAGCGCATCCCAGGGCGACGCGATGGCGCCGCGCCGCGCCTGCGCCGCCTGCTCGTGCAGCAGCTCGGCCAGCACGGCCAGCAGCCAGGCTTCGTCGGGCGGGCTGCCCGCCTGCGGGAACAGGAAGCCCTGCTCGCGCTCGATCAGGCCGGTGTCGAGGTCGGCCCGCGTGAAGGCCGGGCACGCGGCCAGCCGCGCGAGGAACTCGACGTTGTTCGCCACGCCCACCACGCGGTACTGCGCCAGCGCCTTGCGCAGCCGCGCCAGCGCCAGGTCGCGGTCGGCGTCCCAGACGATCAGCTTGGCGATCATCGGGTCGTAGTGCGGCGTGATCTCGTCACCCTGTTCCACGCCGGTGTCCACCCGCACGTGCTCGGTCTCGGCCGGCGGCGCCAGGTGGACCAGCCGGCCGGTGGATGGCAGGAAGCCCTTGTCCGGGTCTTCGGCGTAGATGCGCGCCTCGATCGCGTGGCCGTCGATCGAGAGCTGCTCCTGCGTCAGCGGCAGCGGCTGGCCGGCGGCCACGCGCAGCTGCCACTCGACGAGGTCGAGCCCCGTGATCATCTCGGTGACCGGGTGCTCCACCTGCAGGCGCGTGTTCATCTCCATGAAGTAGAAGGAGCCGTCCTGGTTGGCGATGAACTCCACCGTGCCGGCGCCCACGTAGCCCACCGCCTTGGCGGCTTCCACGGCGGCGTTGCCCATCGCGGCGCGGCGTTCGGGCGTCATGCCGGGCGCGGGCGCTTCCTCCAGCACCTTCTGGTGGCGGCGCTGCACCGAGCAGTCGCGCTCGAACAGGTAGACGCAGTTGCCGTGCGTGTCGCCGAACACCTGGATCTCGATGTGGCGCGGCTTCAGCACGTACTTCTCGACCAGCACGTGCGCATCGCCGAAGGCGTTGGTGGCCTCGCGCTGGCACGAGGCGAGGGCGGCCGGGAACTCTTCCGCCTTGTCGACGCGCCGCATGCCCTTGCCGCCGCCGCCCGCGCTGGCCTTGATGAGCACCGGGTAGCCGATGCGCTCGGCCTGGCCGGCCAGGAAGGCGGGGTCGTTGTTGTCGCCGTGGTAGCCGGGCGTGAGCGGCACGTTGGCCTTCTCCATCAGCGCCTTGGCGGCCGACTTCAAGCCCATCGCGCGGATGGCCGAGGCCGGCGGGCCGATGAAGGCGATGCCCGCGGCGGCGCAGGCTTCGGCGAAGTCCTCGTTCTCCGACAGGAAGCCGTAGCCGGGGTGCACGGCTTGCGCGCCGGTGTCCTTCGCGGCCTGCAGGATGCGGTCGGCGACGAGGTAACTCTCGCGCGCGGCGGCCGGGCCGATCAGCACCGCCTCGTCGGCCAGGCGCACGTGGCGCGCGTTGGCGTCGGCCTCGGAGTACACCGCGACGGTCGCGATGCCCATGCGGCGCGCGGTCTTGATGACGCGGCAGGCGATCTCGCCGCGGTTGGCAATCAGGATCTTGGTGAACATGGGGGCTCAGCCTTTCCAGCTGGGGGCGCGTTTTTCGAGGAAGGCCGAGAGGCCCTCCTTCGCTTCCGGCGTGGCGCGCAGCTCGGCGATGCGGCGCGCGGTGTCTTCGATCAGCTCGGCGGTCACCGGCCGGTTGGCCACCGCGCGGATCAGCGCGGTGGAGGCGGCCTGCGCCTTCGGGCCGCCGGCCAGCAGCGCGTCGACGATGGCCTGCACCGCGGCGTCGAGCTGCTCGGGCTCGGCCACCTCGTGCACCAGGCCGATCTCGCGGGCACGCGCCGCGCCGATGCGCTCGGCCGTCTGGAAGTAGCGGTAGGCCTGGCGCTCGCCGATCGCACGCACCACGTACGGGCTGATCGCCGCGGGCAGGATGCCCAGCTTCACCTCCGAGGTGGCGAAGCTCGCCGAGCTCGAAGCCACGCAGATGTCGCACGCCGAAGCGAGCCCCATGCCGCCGCCCATCGCCGCGCCCTGCACGCGGGCGATGGTGGGCGTGGCGCATGCCGACAGCACGCGGAACAGCTCGGCCAGCTTGCGTGCGTCGGCCAGGTTGTCCTCGGTGGAGGCCGCGCCCTGGCGCTTCATCCAGTTGAGGTCGGCACCGGCCGAGAAGCTCTTGCCGCGGCCGGCCAGCACGATCACGCGCACCGCGTCGTCGGCGTCCAGCGACTGCAGGGCCTCGGTCAGCTCGGCGATCAGCGTCTCGTCGAAGGCGTTGTGCACTTCGGCGCGGCTCATCCACAGCCAGGCCACCGGGCCGCGGCGTTCGATGTCGATGCAAGTGGGCATGCCGGGCCTCACATCCGGAACACGCCGAACTTCGTCGGCGCGATGGGGGCGTTGAGCGACGCCGCGAGCGACAGGCCCAGCGTGCGCCGGGCCTGGGCCGGGTCGATCACGCCGTCGTCCCACAGCCGCGCGGTGGCGTAGTAGGGGTGGCCCTGGTCCTCGTACTGTTGGCGGATCGGCGCCTTGAAGCGCTCTTCCTCCTCGGCCGACCAGGCGCCGCCCTTGGCCTCGATGCCGTCGCGCTTCACGGTGGCCAGCACGCTCGCGGCCTGCTCGCCCCCCATCACGCTGATGCGTGCGTTGGGCCACATCCACAGGAAGCGCGGCGAGTACGCCCGGCCGCACATGCCGTAGTTGCCGGCGCCGAAGCTGCCGCCGATCACCATGGTGAGCTTGGGCACCTGCGCGGTGGCCACGGCCGTCACCATCTTGGCGCCGTCGCGCGCGATGCCGGCGTTCTCGTACTTGCGGCCGACCATGAAGCCGGTGATGTTCTGCAGGAACAGCAGCGGCACGCCGCGCTGCGCGCACAGCTCGATGAAGTGCGCGCCCTTCTGCGCCGATTCGCTGAACAGGATGCCGTTGTTGGCGACGATGCCCACCGGCATGCCGTACAGGTGCGCGAAGCCGGTGACCAGCGTGCTGCCGTAGCGGGCCTTGAATTCGTCGAAGCGCGAGCCGTCGACCAGCCGCGCGATGACTTCGCGCACGTCGTAGGGCTTGCGGGTGTCGGCGGGGATCACGCCGTACAGCTCGGCCGGGTCGTACAGCGGCTCTTCCGGCGCCTGCAGCGTGACGGTCTGCGGCTTGCGGCGGTTGAAGCTCGCGGCGATGCGGCGCGCCAGGAACAGTGCGTGGCTGTCGTTCTCGGCCAGGTGGTCGGCCACGCCTGAGACGCGCGTGTGCACGTCGCCGCCGCCCAGGTCCTCGGCACTCACCACCTCGCCGGTGGCGGCCTTCACCAGCGGCGGGCCGCCCAGGAAGATGGTGCCCTGGTTCTTCACGATGATGGCCTCGTCGCTCATCGCCGGCACGTAGGCGCCGCCGGCCGTGCACGAGCCCATCACGATGGCCACCTGCGGGATGCCCTTCGCGGACATGTTGGCCTGGTTGTAGAAGATGCGGCCGAAGTGGTCGCGATCGGGGAACACCTCGTCCTGGTTGGGCAGGTTGGCGCCGCCCGAATCGACAAGGTAGATGCAGGGCAGGTGGTTCTGCTCGGCGATCTCCTGCGCACGCAGGTGCTTCTTGACCGTCATCGGGTAGTAGGTGCCGCCCTTCACGGTGGCATCGTTGGCGACGATCATGCATTCCTGGCCCTCGACGCGGCCGATGCCGGCGATCACGCCGGCCGCGGGGGCCGCGCCGTCGTACATGCCGTGCGCGGCGAGCTGGCCGATCTCCAGGAACGGCGTGCCGGGGTCGAGCAACTGCTGTACGCGGTCGCGCGGCAGCAGCTTGCCGCGCGCGAGGTGCTTGCTGCGTGCGTTCTCGTCGCCGCCGAGCGCGGTGCGCGCCACCTGGGCGCGCAGGTCCTCGACCACTTCGCGCATGCGCTGCGCATTGGCGCGGAAGTCTTCCGAGCGGGTGTCGAGCTGGGATTGCAGGGCTTGCATGGCTTACATCGTCTCGCTGAAGAGCTCGCGGCCGATCAGCATGCGGCGGATCTCGCTGGTGCCCGCGCCGATCTCGTAGAGCTTGGCGTCGCGCCACAGGCGCTCGACTGGGAATTCCTTCGTGTAGCCCACGCCGCCCAGCGCCTGGATCGCCTCGCCGGCCATCCACGTGGCCTTTTCGGCGGTGTAGAGGATGAGGCCGGCCGCGTCCTTGCGCAGCGTGCGGGCGTGGTCCTGGCTGTCGCAGGCGCGGCCCACCGCGTAGGCGTAGGCGCGGCAGGCCTGCCAGGTGGTGTACATGTCGGCCAGCTTGCCCTGCATCAGCTGGAACTCGCCGATGCTCTGGCCGAACTGCTTGCGCTCGTGCACGTAGGGCACCACCGCATCCATGCACGCGGCCATGATGCCCAGTGGCCCGCCGGAGAGCACCGCGCGCTCGTAGTCGAGGCCGCTCATCAGCACCTTGACGCCGCCGCCTTCGCTGCCCAGCACGTTTTCTTCCGGCACCTCGCAGTTGTCGAAGAACAGCGGCCAGGTGTTGGAGCCGCGCATGCCCAGCTTGTCGAGCTTGTTGCCGTAGCTCAGGCCCTTGAAGCCCTTCTCGAGGATGAAGGCCGTCATGCCCTTGGGGCCGGCGTCGGGCTCGGTCTTGGCGTAGACCACCAGCGTGTCGGCGTCGCCGCCGTTGGTGATCCACATCTTGCTGCCGTTGAGCACGTAGCGGTCGCCCTTTTTGTCGGCGCGCAGCTTCATGCTCACCACGTCGGAGCCGGCGTTGGGTTCGCTCATCGCCAGTGCGCCCACGTGCTCGCCGCTGACCAGCTTGGGCAGGTACTTCTGCTTCTGCGCCGCGCTGCCGTTGCGGTGGATCTGGTTCACGCACAGGTTGGAGTGCGCGCCGTAGCTGAGGCCCACCGACGCCGAGGCACGCGACACCTCCTCCATCGCGATCATGTGGGCCAGGTAGCCGAGCCCGGTGCCGCCGTATTCCTCGCCGACGGTCATGCCGTGCAGGCCGAGGTCGCCGAGCTTCTTCCACAGGTCGGCGGGGAAGAGGTTGTCGTGGTCGACCTGCGCCGCGCGCGGGGCGATCTCGTCGGCGCTGAACGCCTGCACGGTGTCGCGCAGCATGTCGATGGTTTCGCCGAGGGCGAAGTCGAGGCCGGTCTGGGTGGGCATGGGCGTGTCTCCGGAAAGCTGTTGGCCACGAGGATAGGTGAAGGGGCGGCCGAGCATCGGCCACAATGGTTGCAAATCACGCCAGGCCCGACCTAGTGAAATCCCGCGCCGTCACCCCCATCGCGTTTGTCCAGGCGCTGCTGTGCGCTTACGAACGCTATGGGCGCGATCCTTCCGAGGCCTTGCGCAAGGCGCAAATCACGCCAGCGATGTTGCGGCGCAGCGAAACCCGCATCAGCGCCGAGCAGATGGAGGTCGTCAGCGAGTACGCGATGCGCGAACTCGATGACGAGGCGCTCGGCTGGTGGCAGCGCCGGCTGCCCTGGGGCAGCTACGGCATGCTGGCCCGGGCGTCGCTCACGGCACCCCAGCTCGGCGTCGCGCTGAAGCGCTGGTTCCGCCACCACCGGCTGGTCTGCGACGACCTGGCGATCACCCTCGACGCCGCGCGGCCGCTGGCCACCGTGACGCTGCGGGAAGACCGCGCGCCCTGGCCGGGCACGCGGGAGCTGTGCCTGGTGACCACGCTGCGCAACATCCACGGTTATGCGAGCTGGCTGGTCGATTCGCGCATCTCGCTGCACGCCGCGTCGTTCCCGTACCCCGCGCCGCCGCACGCCGAGGCCTACCGTTGGATGTTCGACTGCCCGGTGCGGTTCGACGCCGAAGCCGCGTCGTACAGCTTCGACGCGCAGTACCTGGCGCTGCCGGTCAAGCGCGACGAGCGCGCCGCGCGGCTGATGCTGCAGCGGGCGCTGCCACTCACGGTGCGGCTGTACCGGCGCGACCGGCTGCTGGTGCAGCGGGTGCGGGAGCTGCTGGCACGCGATCCGGCGGCGATGATCAACGCCGAGGCGGTGGCGGCGGCGCTCAACGTCTCGGTGCGCACGCTGCACCGGCAGCTGCAGGGTGAGGGGGCGTCGCTGCAGGCGCTGAAGGACGAGGCGCGGCGCGTGCAGGCCATGGAGCTGCTGGCACGCACGCGGCGGCCGGTCAAGCAGATCGCGCTGGCGGTGGGCTTCAGCAGCGAGAAGAGCTTCGCGCGCGCCTTCCGCCAGTGGACCGGCGCCTCGCCGAGCGATGTGCGCCGCCACGGCGCGCCGCAGGCATCATGACGGGCATGGACGCTACGAGCCCCCGTGACGATCCCTTCGCCGCGCTGCGGCCGCGCCTGTTCGGCATCGCCTACCGCATGCTCGGCACCCGCGCCGATGCGGAGGACGTGCTGCAGGACGCCTGGCTGCGCTGGCACCATGCCGACACCGGCGCGCTCGCCTCGGCCGAGGCGTGGCTCGTCACCGTCGTCACCCGGCTGTCGATCGATCGCCTGCGCGCGGCCCGCGCCGAGCGCGATGCCTACGTCGGCTGGTGGCTGCCCGAGCCGCTGGTGGCGGTGGACGAGCGCACGCCCGAGGCGGTGGCCGAGCTGGCGAGCGACCTGTCCATGGCCTTCCTGTGGGTGCTGGAGCGGCTGGCGCCGGAGGAGCGCGCGGCCTTCCTGCTGCGCCAGGTGTTCGACCGCGACTACGACGAGATCGCCGCGATGCTCGGCCGCAGCGAGGCGGCCTGCCGGCAGATGGTGCACCGCGCGCGCGAGCGCGTGCGCCGGGCCGGCCCGCGCTTCGAGGTGCCGCACGACACGCACCGGGCCCTGCTCGAGCGCTTCGTGCAGGCCGCCCGGCACGGCGACCGCCAGGCGCTGAAGGCGCTGCTCGCGGACGACGTCGAGGCCGTGGGCGACGGCGGCGGCAAGGTGCTGTCGGTGCTGACGGCGCTGCGCGGCCCCGACCGTGTCGCCAACCTCTACTGGGCGATATGGCGGCGTCTGGGCGCGGACGTGGCCTACCGGGTCGTGCTGGTCAACGGCGAGCCGGGCCTGCTGCGCAGCATCGGCGGGCGGCTCGAGTCGGCGCAGGCCGTGGTCACGGACGGCGAGCGCATCCGCGCCATCTACACCGTGCGCAACCCGGACAAGTTGGCCCGCATCGACGCTGCGCTCACGCCGCAGCGCTAGCGCGGCTGCGTCGCCAGGCCGAACGTCTCGCGCAGCCGGGCCGCCATGGCCTCCATCGAGAACGGCTTGGTGATCATGTGCATGCCGGGTTCGAGGAAGCCGTTGGCCACCGCGGCCGTTTCCGCATAGCCCGTCATGAACAGCACCTTCAGGCCAGGCCGGTGCTCGCGGGCCGCGTCGGCCATCTGCCGCCCGTTGAGTCCGGGCAGGCCGACGTCGGTGATCAGCAGGTCGATCGGCTGCGTGCCCAGCAGCACCGCCAGCCCCGCGTTGCCGTCGGCGGCTTCCAGCACGCTGTAGCCCAGCTCCTGCAGCACGTCGACCACCAGCGCGCGCACCACCGCCTCGTCCTCAACCACCAGCACGACGCGGCCCGAGACGCTGCGCGGGTCGTCCGCCGACGGCGCGGGCTCGTCGGCAGGGACCGCATCGCCGTGCCAGCGCGGCAGGTACAGCTTGACGGTCGTGCCGCGGCCCACTTCGCTGTAGAGCTTGACGTGCCCCTCGGATTGCCGCGCGAAGCCGTAGATCATCGACAGGCCGAGGCCGGTGCCCTGGCCGATCGGCTTGGTGGTGAAGAACGGCTCGAACGCCCGGGCGGCGACATCCGGCGGCATGCCGGTGCCGCTGTCGGTGACGCTGATGCACACGTACTGGCCGGGCTCGATGTCGCGGATGCGGGCCGCGTAGCTGGCGTCGAGCGAGGTGTTGACGGTTTCCACGGTGAGCCGGCCGCCGCCCGGCATCGCGTCGCGGGCGTTGATGCACAGGTTGAGGATGGCGCTCTCGAGCTGGTTGGGGTCGCACAGCGTGAGCCACAGCCCCTGCGACAGCGCCAGCTCGAGCGTGACGCTTTCGCCCAGCGTGCGCCGCAGCAGGTCCTCCATCGATGCGACGAGGGGGTTGGCCTCCACCGGACGCGGGTCGAGCGGCTGCCGGCGGGCGAACGCCAGCAGCCGGTGCGTGAGCGCCGCCGCCCGCTGCGCCGAGGCCATCGCGCCGGCGACGAAGCGGTCGAGCTCGCCGGTGCGGCCCTGCTGCACGCGCCGCTTGATGAGGTCGAGCGAGCCGGTGATGCCCTGCAGCAGGTTGTTGAAGTCGTGCGCGATGCCGCCGGTGAGCTGCCCCACGACCTCCATCTTCTGCGACTGGCGCAGCGCTTCCTGGGCCTCCTGCAGCTGCGATTGCCGCTCGCGCTCGGCCGTCACGTCGCGGCCCGCGGCGACGAAGCGTCCGGTGCCGGGCTCCTGCGACAGCGTCCACGCGATCACTCGCCAGTCGCCGGCCGCGGTGCCGATGCGGTTGTCGATGCGCACCGGCTGGCCGTCGGCACGCATGCGCGCCAGCGCCTCGTGCAGGGCCTGCGCGTCGTCGGGATGGATCAGGGCGGCGAGCGGCTGCAGCAGCAGGCGAGCGTGCGGATGGCCCAGCTGGCGTGTCCACGACGCCGACACCCGCTGCAGGTGGCCCTGCGGATCGGCGATGGCCAGCAGGTCTTCGGTCAGCGCCCAGACCTGATCGCGTTCCCGGGTGCGCTCCTCGACGCGCGCTTCCAGCGTCTCGTTGTCGCGCTGCGTGGCCTGGAAGAGGCGTGCGTTGTCGATCGCGATGGCCGCCTGCGCCGCCAGGCCGGCGCACAGGCGTTCCGCACGCTCGGCGAAGATGCCGGGCTCGGGATGGCCGAACAGCAGGCAGCCCAGCACGTCGCCCGAGCGGGCCACGACCGGCACGGCCATGTAGCTGCGCACTGGCAGGTGGCCTTCGGGCATGCCGGCGAGCGGCGGGTTGTGGCCGTAGCGCGGATCCTGCGTGATGTCGGGCGAGCGCAGGATGCCCTCGCCGCGGAAGGTGGGTGCGAAGACCGCGGTGGCGCGCGGCATGCCGAAGCGCTCGAAATCGGCGCGGTCCGCGCCCGAGAGCGCGTAGAGCATCAAGCGCTCGCCGTCGTCGCTGCGCGTGGCATAGAAGAAGGCGCCGAAGCGTGCGCCGGTCAGTGCCGTGCCGGCATCGACGACTTGCTGCACCAGCGTGTCGAGATCGAAATTCCCCGCCAGCAGCGCGGCGGTGCGGTTGAGCGTCTCCAGCGCGCGGCTCTCGTCGCGCAGCGCCTGTTCGGCGCGGGCGCGCTCCACGGCGTCCCAGATGCGGGCGGCGACGTCCTCGATCAGCGCCACCTCCGCCGGCGTCCAGATGCGCGGCTCGTGCTGGGCGGCATAGAGCAGCGCACGCAGCGTGCCGTCGCCGCGCAGCGGGACGGCCACGAGGCTGTGCACGCCGAAGCGTTCCAGCACCGGTTGGGCGCCGTCTTCCGCGATGTCGCTGCAGACGGTGGTCCGGCCCTCCTGCCAGTGCCCCAGCGCCGTTTCACCGAACTCGGCCAGCGGCCAGCTGCGGTGCTCGGCCGGCCGGCCGTCGGTCTGCTCAGCCTCGACCGTGACCAGCTCGCCCCGCACGCGGCTGAGCCCTGCGCGGTGCACGCCCAAGAAGTCGCGCAGCATCTGCAGTGCGTCGGTCAGCAGCGACAGCGGCTCGCCGGAGGGCCGCAGGCGGTCGGCCAAGCCCAGCAGCAGGGCCTGCCGTGCCTCGGCCTGCTTGCGGGCGGTGATGTCGTAGCACACGCCGAGGTAGCGGCGGCGGCCGCTGCCGGTGTCGTCCAGGGCTTCGCCGCGGCGGGCCAGCCAGCGCTGACTGCCGTCGTCGGCGCGGCGGATGCGGTATTCCACATAACCCAGCCGCTGGCCCGACGGCTGGGGGTCGACGGCCAGCAGGTAGTGGTCCTCCGGGTCCACCAACTCGACCAGCTGGCTGACGTGCACCCGCGGCTGCTCGGGCAGCCCCCACAGCGCGCAGAACGACGAGGAGACCGCCACCTCGCGCTCGTCGGGGAACAGCTCGAAGCTGCCGATGCTGCCGGCGCGCTGCGCGATGTGCAGCCGCTCCTCGCTCAGGCGCAGGGCCTCGCGGGCGCGGGCCCGTTCCGAAGCCAGGCGCAGCCGCTCGCCCACCTCGCGCAGCAGCACGATGTCGTCTTCCACCCAGCGCCGGGGTTCCGCACTGCAGACGAACACGAGGCCCCCGCCCTCGGCCTGCGTGGTCACCGGCGCCAGTGGCACCAGCAGCAGCGCGCCGATCTGCAGACGGGCGTAGCGGGAGGCGCCGGAGGCGGTGCGCGGGTCGGCGGTCACGTCGTCCACGACCAGCGGCACGCCTTCGTGCAGCACCTGCGCGAGGCCGCTGCCGTAGTCGTCGAGCTGGTAGATGCCGGGCGCGCTGTCGACGCTGCCATCGGTCCAGTCGTGCTCGATGTGCACGCGGGACTGGCCGTCGACGTGTCCGAAGCCGACCCGGCTGACCTCCAGCAGCGCGCCCAGCCGCGCCGCGATGGCGTCGGTGATCTGCGGTGCACCGTCGATGCCGTGCAGGCTTTCGCTCAGTTCGAAGAGGAAGGACTGGCGGAGGTCCGCCCGCCGCTGGCGCGTGCGGTCGCGCAGCACCTTCACGAAGCCCAGCGCCTCGCCCCCGTCGCCGCGCAGCTGGGTCATCTCGCCGGAGGCCCAGATGCGGCTGCCGTCGCTGCGCACGCGCCAGCCTTCGTCGGGCGACGGGTGGCCTGCGCGGGCAGCGGCCATCTCGCGTTCGATCCGGCCGCAGACGAGGTCTGGCGGCGTGAAGCACCGGTGCAGGGTCTGGCCGAGCATCTCCTCCTCGCGCCACCCGAGCATGCGGTGCGCGCCCTCGTTCCAGCGCGTAACGCGGCCTTCGGGGTCAAGCGCGATGATCGCGTAGTCGGTCGCGCTGTCGAGGATCTGTCGGTGGCGGGCCTCGGCCTCGCGCAGGCGCCGGTCGGCGCCCTGACGCTCGATCGCGAGCGCCATCGTCTGCGCGGCGAGGGCCAGCGTGTCGAACTCGGCCAGCGTGCCCTCGTGCCGCTCGGTGAAGAAGCAGTTCAGCAGGCCGAGCCGGGCCCCGCCCGCGGCCCGCACCGGGGCGCCCCACCAGCGCTGCAGCCCTGCGCCCAGCGCCTGCGGGCGCAGCCCAGCCCAGAGCGGGTCGTCGGCGATGTCGCTCACCACGGCCGGCGCGGCGCTGGCCAGTGCGGCGCCGAGCGCATGGCTGCCGTCCGCCGGCAGGCCTTCGAGCGTGGCGAGGAAGGCATGCGGCAGCAGCGGGGCGGCGCCCACGTGGAGCCGCTCGTCGCGCTCCAGCAGCAGCGCGCACGCCCGGGCCGAGCCCGGCAGGCAGGCTTCCAGCGACCGCAGCAGCGCGTCGAGGACGTCCTGCAGCGGAACGCCGGCAGCGATCTGCGCGAGCACGCGGCGTTCGCCGTCGAGCAACGCGAGCGTCGTGCTGCGAGGAGCGGGCGGTACGGCTTGCATTTGCGCGGCATTCTCGCCCGGCGGCAAGGCCCGCGGGACGCGGGGCACAATCGGCCGATGTCCCTGTTCCGCCTCGCTGCCGCCGGCGCCTGCCTGGCCGCGCTCCTGTCCGGCTGCGCCACCCGTTCCGCCGACGTGGCACCGGTGCCCTCCGATCCCGCCGATTTCGCCACCTGGTCCTGCGACACACTGCATGCCGAGGCGGACCGGGTGCAGCGCAAGGCCGCCGACGTGGCCTACACGATGGACGAGCGCGTGGGCAACAACGTGATCGCACTCGGCGTGGGAGCCACGGTGTTCTGGCCCGCGCTGTTGGCGATGCGGCCCAACGGCCCGGACGCCGCGGAGCTGGCCGGCCTGCGCGGCCGCTACGACACGCTGCAGCAGGTCCTCACGGCCCGCGCCTGCCCGCCGTTGCCCGACACGCTGACCGCGGAGCAGCTCGCCGCGCTGCCGTTGCAGGTGGGCGAGCGGCTGGTGTACGAGGAGCGCCAGGGGCGCAGCGCCGCGCGGGAGCTGGGGCTGCGGCTGCAGTCGGTACGGCGGGGGCAGCTCGATTTCGGCGCCGACATCGCGGGCCGGCCGCTGGCGGTGCAGTGGCAGCAGGACGCCTCTGGCAACGTGGTGCCGATGCAGTCGCCCGACAGCCTCGTCTACTGGACTCGCCTGCTGCGCCCCGAGCTCGCCCTCGGCGACGTGCTGTCGGGCGAGGTGCATCACACCGCGGGGCTGCAGGGCCGGCTGCGCGGGCAGGTGATCGCCGTTGGCGTGCAGACGGGTTTCGGCCGGCCGTTCGACGCGGCGGTGATCGAGCTGTACGGCGACGTGCCGTTCCGCAGCTATTCGTCGCGCCTGGACGGCGTGATGGTGGTGGACCGCAAGAGCGGCGTGCTGCTGCGCCTGGAGCTTCGCAGTGCCAATCCCGAGTTCATGCTGCGGCGCACCCTGCTGCGCGTGGAGCGTGCCGAGTAGCCGCGTTCACGGGCACGGTGCGCGGTTCACACTTCTTCACCCCCGGAGCGGAGACGGCTTTACCGCATGGCGCAATGCTGGCGACCTCGATGATTTCCAGGGGAGTCGCTCCATGATGACCACCGCCCTCTCGCTCTCGCCGTCGGCCCGCCGCGTGGCAGCCGGCCTGTTGCTGGCCGGCGCCGCCCTTGCCGCGCCGTTCGCCTCGCGGGCCGAGGCGCCGCCCCCTCCGCCCGGCCCGCATTCCATGGGCGGCGGCCTCATGGGCGGCTGGATGATGTCGGGCCGCGGCCTGGACCGCATGCTTGACGGGGTCAAGGCCACGCCTGAGCAGCGTGAGCAGATCCGCAAGATCGCCGACGCCGCGGGCGCCGACCTGAAGTCGCAGCGCGAGGCGGCCCGCGGGCTGCGCCAGCAGAGCGTGGCCCTGTTCACCGCGCCGACGATCGACGCCGCGGCGGCCGAGTCGCTGCGCCAGCAGATGCTGGCCCAGCAGGACCAGCGGTCGCGCCGCATGCTGCAGGCGATGCTCGACGTGGGCAACGTGCTGACGCCCGAACAGCGGCAGCAGCTGGCCGAGCGCGCGGCCGAGCGCCGCGACGGCGGCCACCGCCACCGCCCCGGCGAACGGGGCCCGCGGGGCGAGCGGGAGCATCGGGGTTGAGTGCAACGACCATGCCTGCCATGCTGTCCGCCACCGAAACGCCCCCGGCCGCCGCGCGGCCCGCGGGACACGCCTACCATCCGGCCATGACTGCGCAACGCCTGCTCCTGATCGACGACGACGCACGCCTGACCAGCATGGTTGGCGACTACCTGCGCCAGGCGGGCTTCGAGATCGACGTGGCTGGATCGCTCGCCGCCGGCCGCGAGCGCCTGCGCCTGGGCCACTACGACGCGCTGGTGCTCGACCTGATGCTGCCCGACGGCGACGGCCTCGACCTCACCCGCGAGCTGCGCGGCGAGGCGCGGACGCGGCGCCTGCCGCTGCTGATGCTCACGGCGCGCGGCGAGCCGATGGACCGCATCGTCGGCCTGGAGATCGGCGCCGACGACTACCTGCCCAAGCCGTTCGAGCCGCGTGAGCTGCTGGCGCGGGTGAAGGCGCTGCTGCGCCGCGCCTCGCCCGAGCCGGCCGCCGACGAGGTGCTGCGCTTCGGCCGGTTGGAGATCGACCTCGGGGCGCGCCAGGCCTACCTCGGCGGCCAGCCCTGCGACCTGACCAGCCACCAGTTCGACCTGCTCGTCGTGCTGGCGCAGAGCCCCGGGCGCGTGCTCTCGCGCGACCAGATCATGGATGCGCTGAAGGGCCATCCGCTCGAAGCCTTCGATCGTTCGATCGACGTGCACATCTCGCGCATCCGCGCGCTGATCGAGGACGATCCGAAGAACCCCAAGCGCGTGCTGACCGTGCGCGGCGTGGGCTACCTCTTCGCGCGCAAGCAGGACGGCGAATCCTGATGATGCCGGCGTGCCGCCCGCCGGCGGCCCGCTGGCGCGGCGGGAGGCCCGGTTGAAATCGCTCTACCTGCGGGTCTGGCTCACGGTGGTGGCCGTGCTGGCGCTGTTCGCCATCGGCTCCGGCTGGCTGGTGCAGCGCCACATGGAGCGTGAGCGCGGCCGCGTCGATGCACTGGCGGCGGAGCGTGTGGCCGCCTGGGCCGACCTGATCCAGCGCTCGCTGCCCGGCGCGGAAGCGGCGCCCGAGGAGCAGGCCGAAGCGGTGCTGGAGTGGTCGCAGCGCCTGCGCATGCCGCTGGCGCTGGACGATGCCCGCGGGCGGCGGATCGTCGCCACGGTCACCTTCGAGCGGCGGGCCGGCAATCCCGATGCGCCGCCGCCGCGCATCTTCCCGATCCGCTTCGCCGACGGCCGCACCCTGTGGGTGATGCGCCCCGTGCTGCTGCGCCTGCCGCGCAGCAGCGAGGGCCTGCGCGTCGAAGGCCCTCGCCCCGAAGGCCTGCACCCTGGCCGGGTGCAGCTCGACGCGCTGCGGTTTCGCGGGGTGGACGACGACTTCCTGCTGCCGCCGTCCTGGTTCCCGTTCGCGCCACCGGGCTGGGGCCGCGGCGTCGGCATGGTGGCGGTGCTGGCGGTGCTGTTCGCGGCGATCGCGATCGGTGCGTTTCCCGTGGTGCGCCGCCTCACGCGGCGCCTGGAGGCGCTCAAGCAGGGCGTCGAGCGCTTTGGCAGCGGCGCGCTGCACCACCGGGTCGACGAAGGCGGGCGCGACGAGGTCGCGGCCGTCGCCGCCAGCTTCAACCGTGCGGCGGAGCGCATCGAAGGGCTGGTCAAGTCGAACCAGTCGCTGCTGGCCAATGCCAGCCACGAACTGCGCTCGCCGCTGGCCCGGTTGAAGATGGCGGTCTCCCTGCTGGACAACGATGCCGCCTGCGAGCCGGTGCGCCGCGAGCAGCTGCGGCGTGAGATCCACACCAACATCGCCGAGCTGGACGCGCTCGTCGAGGAGGTGCTGATGGCCAGCCGGCTCGATGCGCAGGCCGGGATGGAGCACGAGCCCGTCGAGCTGGTGGGGCTCGGGGCCGAGGAGGCGGCGCGCCTGCAGGCCGAGGTGCAGGCCCCCGATGGGGCCCTGACGGTGCGCGGCGACGAGCGCCTGCTGCGCCGTGCGATACGCAACCTGCTCGAGAACGCACGCCGCTACGGTGGCGACGAGGTCGAGCTCATCATGCGGCGGACGGCCCGCGGCGTGGAACTGCGGGTCTGCGACCGCGGCCCGGGCGTGCCCGAGAACATGCGCGAGCGGATCTTCGAGCCGTTCTTCCGGCTGCCCGGCCACGCCGAGCGGGCCGGCGGCGTCGGGCTGGGCCTGAGCCTGGTGCGCCAGATCGCAGAGCGCCATGGCGGCGGCGTGCGCTGCGAGGCGCGCGAGGGCGGCGGCAGCTGCTTCGTGATCGACCTGCCGGCAGGCGCCTAAGCGCGCTGCCGCTGCACCCAGGCGAGCAGGCCCACCAGGCCGAGCGCGGCGGCGACGAGCCCGGCCGTGGAGGCTGCCCAGAATCCGGGCGCCCCCTGGACCGCGGCGGGTGCCCCGTCCGCCCAGCCGAACACCAGGGCGTAGCCGCCGCCCAGCCCGATGCCCCAGATCGCGCTGGCGTAGATCAGCAGCGGCACGGTCGCGATGCGGTAGGCGCGCAGCACGAACGACGCGAGGCACTGCATCGCGTCGCCCATGTGGAAGACCGCCACCCACGCCAGCAGCGGCAGCGCCGCGGCGACGATGACCGGATCGGCGGTATAGGCGCGCACCACCCACTCGCGAGACACCAGCACCAGCAGCCCCACCGCGGCGGCCAGGCCCGCGCCCAGGCCCAGCCCGCGCCAGCCCAGCCGCCGCGCCTGGTCCATCGCGCCGGCCCCGATCGACTGGGCCACCAGCGTGCTCGTCGCGTTGGCCAGCGACAGCGGCAGCATGTACATCATCGCCACCAGGTTGGCGGCGATCTGGTGGCCGGCCACCGCGGTGGGCGACAGCCGCGAGATGAAGAACGCCATGAAGGTGAAGCCGGTGACCTCGATGCCGATCGACAGTCCCATCGGGATGCCCAGCCGCAGCTGTGCCGCCAGCGCCGGGCGGCTGGGCGGCCGCAGGCCATGCCCCCACAGGCGGAACGGCGCGTAGAAGGGGTCGCGCCGCAGCAGCACGACGGCGGCGGCGAACTGCGCCCACATCGCGATGCAGGTCGCCAGGCCACAGCCGGCCACACCCATCGGCGCGACCGGGCCGGCACCGTAGACGAAGAGGAACGACAGCGGCAGCTTCAACGCGAGCCCGCCGAGCTGCAGGGCGGTGACGGCCTTGGGCCGCGACACCGCCGTGTTGAAGCCGCGGTAGGCGGTGAACAGCAGCGCCGCGGGCAGAGAGAGCGCCAGGGCGCCGGTGTAGCCCCGCACCTTGTCGGCGACGTCGGGCGTCGCGCGCGCCAACAGCAGGAAGGGCTGCGGAAAGGCCAGCAGCGTGCTGCCCACCACCGACAGCCCGAGCGCCAGCCACACGGCCTGGTGCAGCTGGGCGCCGGCCTCCTCCAGCCTGCGCGCGCCGTAGAGCTGCCCGACGATCGGGCCGAGCGCGAGCACCACGCCCATCAGCCCGATGAACACGGTGATGTAGGCCGCACCGCCCACCGCGAGCGCCGCCAGGTCGGCCGCCGCGTAGCGGGCGACGAGCATCGTGTCGATGGTGCCGAAGGCCAGCACCGCCAGTTGGCCGACCAGCAGCGGCCATGCCAGCCGGGCGATGCGGCGTGCATCCTCCCGCAGGCTGCGCGGCGCGTCAGCCGGCGGCCGACCCTCGCGCGGGCCTTCAGCCGCCAAGGGCGTCGGGCGGCGGGTGGTCGGCGCCGCTGGACCGGCGGGCGCGCTCGGCATACCGGTTGAAGCGCCAGGCCGTGCCTTCGCGCGTGATGCGCCGCCAGACGATGCGCTTCTCGGCCGGCGACATCTGCGGCCAGTGCTGCACTTCGCCTTCCGTGCGGCCGCAGCCCTTGCACACCGGGTCGCCCTGGGCGGTGGAGCAGATGGCGATGCACGGTGCGTCGGGTGTGTGCGCGTACCAGCCCAGCCAGGCCTCGCGCGCCTCGGGCGGCATCGACGCCTCGTCGCACTGGTCCTCGCGGTAGTACACCATCAGCGCGTACACCTCGGCCAGCGCGCGCACTTCGGGGCAGGCGGTGATGCCGTCGGGCGAGGGCGACCGCTCGCGCCACCAGTTGATGGCTGCTTCGATGTCGAGGATGTGGATGCCCGCCATGGTCGTGTCTCGGGGCGGCGCGTCAGTCCTGCGCCTGGGCGATCTGCACGAGCGCGGCCTCGGCGGCACTGCGGGCGCCGCTGGCGGTCCAGTCGATCGGCGCTTCGGCCAGCGCGGCGGCTTCGGTCTTCAGCCGCTTGACCCACGCACCCGCCTCGCGGCCTTCCGGCAGGCCCAGGCTCTGCAGCAGCACCGTGCCGTCGGCGGCCACCAGCTTGAAGAAGAAGCGGCCGTCGGCCTCCCGGTACTGCTTGAAGAGGGCCAGCGCCGGCTTGTCGGCCGCGGTGTGCACCGGCGCGGCCTGCGGCACCGCCACCATCGGGCGCAGCCCCACCGCGTGCCGCAGTTCGGCGAGGAAGGGCGTGGCCACCTTGCGTGCCTTGGCCGCGCCGTGCTGCAGCACCTCCTCGATGCGTTCGGGGTGGGCCATCAGGTCGGCGTAGCGCGCCCGCAGCGGTGCGATGTGGTCTTCGATCAGCGCCACCAGCCGCTGCTTGGCTTCGCCCCAGCCGAGGCCGGCGCGCAGGTCGGCGTGGAAGGCGCTGCGCTGCGCCGCGGACGCGAAGGCGTCGTGGATCGTCACCAGCGCTGCGCCTTCGGGCTCCTTCGGCTCGCCGGGCAGGCGTGAATCGGTGACGATGCGCGCGACCGCTTCCTTCAGCCCCTTCGAGCCACCCTCGAACAGCGGGACGGTGTTGTCGTAGCTCTTCGACATCTTGCGGCCATCGAGCCCGGGCAGCGTGGCCAGTTCCTCGTCGATCTCGGCGCGCGGCAGCACGAAGAGTTCACGCCCCTGGCCGAACAGGTGGTTGAAGCGCTGTGCCATGTCGCGCGCCATCTCGATGTGCTGCACCTGGTCGCGGCCCACCGGCACGCGGTGCGCGTTGAACAGCAGGATGTCCGCGGCCATCAGCACCGGGTAGCTGAAGAGGCCCATCGTGATGCCGGCGTCCGGATCCTCGCCGGCCGCCGTGTTGGCGTCGGTCGCCGCCTTGTAGGCGTGGGCGCGGTTCATCAGGCCCTTGGCACAGACGCAGGTCAGCAGCCAGGTGAGCTCGGTCGTCTCGGGGATGTCGCTCTGGCGGTAGAACGTGGCGCGGTCGGTGTCGAGCCCGCCGGCGATCCAGGTCGCTGCGATCTCCAGCCGTGAACGCTCGATGCGCGCCGGCTCGTCGCACTTGATCAGCGCGTGGTAGTCGGCGAGGAAGAAGAAGCTCTCCACGCCGGGCTGGCGGCTCGCCTCGATGGCGGGGCGGATGGCGCCGACGTAGTTGCCCAGGTGGGGCGTGCCGGTGGTGGTGATGCCGGTGAGGACGCGTTCGGTCATGGTGTTGGGGGTGCCCAGGCGGCAGGGGAGGGGCATTCTAGGGGCGGGGGGGTACCCCTCGTCGGTACACTGCCGCGCCTCATGAAACGCATCGTCATCCTGATTTCCGGCCGCGGCTCCAACATGCAGGCGATCGTCGACGCCTGCGCGCGCGAGGGGTGGCCGGCGACGGTGGCGGCGGTGCTCAGCAACCGGCCGGACGCCGCGGGGCTGGCTTTCGCGCAGGCGCGTGGCATCGCCACGGCCACGGTGGACCACAAGTCATTCGATTCGCGCGAGGCGTTCGATGCCGCGCTCGCCGAGGCGATCGACGGCTTCGCCCCCGATCTCGTCGTGCTCGCGGGTTTCATGCGCATCCTGGGCGAGGCGTTCGTGCGCCGCTACGAGGGGCGGATGCTGAACATCCACCCTTCGTTGCTGCCGGCGTTCCCGGGGCTGCACACCCACCGGCGCGCGATCGAGGCGGGTTGCGTGGAGGCCGGCGCCACCGTGCACTTCGTGACGCCCGAACTGGACCACGGGCCCATCGTCGCGCAGGTGGCGGTGCCGATCCTGCCGGGCGACGACGAGGGCACGCTGGCTGCGCGGGTGCTGCAGGAGGAACACCGGCTGTATCCGCAGGCGGTTCGCGCGGTGGTCGAGGGCCGCTCGGCAGCTTAGAAGAGCCCCGCGGCCGTGTTGATCGCCAGGGCCAGCAGCACGGTGTTGAACAGGAAGCTCAGCACGGCCTGCGCCAGCACCCAGCGGCGGATGTTCCTGTCGAGCACGGCGACATCGGAGGTCTGCGAGGTGGCCGCCAGCGTGAAGGAGAAATACAGGAAGTCGCCGTAGGTCGGCGGATCGCGCTCGCTGGTACCGGGAAAGTGCAGCCCGTGGCCCGGCCTGTGCCGATGGCGGTAGTACAGGCTGGCGTACGAGAGCGCGAAGAGCGTGGCCAGCAGCAGCCACGAGCCCAGCAGCGTCACCAGCGTCAGCGCGACGTGCGGCCAGGCCGGGTCGGCGCCCTGCCTGGTGCGCGACAGTTCCAGCACGATGGCCGCCAGCGTGAACACCACGGCGCAGACCGCCGCCGACATCACGGCCGGCGCGCCCTCGGCGTGCGCGACGGCGAGGTTGCGCAAGCGGTCGTGCGTGGACCGCAGCATCATCAGCCACGTGCTGGCCAGGTAGAACCAGGTGCCCGCGTTCCAGCCGGCGAGCGTGCGGGTGGAGCCGTTCCAGGTGGAGGGCAACAGCCACCCGGCGGCCGAACCCAGGGCGATGCCGATCAGCAGCCGGGGGTGGGCACGGAGATGGCGCAGCACGTCGAGGAGCGGCCGGAAGCCGGGGTGGAAAAGGGGGCGGGGATAATCGGGACATGCATCCTAATGCCCTCGTGGACCTGGCCGCCGAACTGCTGCGCGCCGTACTCAAGTTCGATTCTCCCGCCGACGGCGTGGTGTCCGCCTTCTTCCGCAAGCACCGCACGCTCGGCCCGCGCGAGCGCCACACGCTGGCTGAGACGGCCTATGCCGTCGTGCGCCAACGCATGCTGTTCCAGCATCTGGCGCAAAGCGGCAGCGGGCCGGTCGAGCGGCGGCTCGCGCTGCTGGGGTGGCAAGGTAACGAGGGGTTCCTGCGGGGGGCGCTCAGCCCGCAGGAGCAGGCGTGGCTGGGCGAGGTGCAAGCCATCGATCGCGCCAGCCTCGCCCCCAAGCTGCGGCACAACCTGCCGGACTGGCTGGCGCAGCCGCTGGAGCAGGCGTTGGGCGCGCAGGAGTTCGCGTTGCTCGCGGACAGCCTGAACCAGCCGGCGCCCCTGGACCTGCGCGTCAACACGTACAAGGGCAAGCGCGCCGAGGTGCAGGCCGCGTTGGCGGCCGCGGGCATCGAATCGTCGCCGACGCCTTACTCGCCCTGGGGCCTGCGGGTGCCGGGCAAGCCGGCGATCAACAAGCTCGACGTGTTCACGCGGGGCGACGTCGAGGTGCAGGATGAGGGCAGCCAGCTGCTGGCACTGATCACCGACGCCAAGCGGGGCGAGATGGTGGTCGACTTCTGCGCGGGGGCTGGCGGCAAGACGCTGGCGCTGGGCGCGGCGATGCGCAACACCGGCCGCTTGTACGCCTTCGACGTCTCCGGTCACCGCCTCGATGCGCTGAAGCCGCGCCTGGCCCGCAGCGGCTTGTCGAACGTGTATCCGGCGCAGATCGCACACGAGCGCGACGAACGCATCAAGCGGCTCGCGGGAAAGATCGACCGCGTGCTGGTGGACGCACCCTGCTCCGGCCTGGGAACGCTGCGCCGCAATCCGGACCTGAAATGGCGCCAGTCGCCGCAGACAGTGCAGTCGCTCAAGACCCAGCAGGCGGCCATCCTCGAGAGCGCCGCCCGCATGGTCAAGCCGGGTGGACGGCTCGTTTATGCGACTTGCAGCCTGTTGGCGGCAGAAAACGAGGAAATAGCGGCGGGTTTCAGCGACGGGCATGCGGAATGGTCGCTGCTGCCGGTCGAACCCCTCCTGGCAGGCGCCAAGGTGGCCGCTGCCGGCGATTTGGTCGCCGGCCCCTTCCTGCGCCTGTGGCCGCACCGCCACGCGACCGACGGTTTTTTTGCGGCCGTATGGGAACGACGCTGAGAAATCGGGGTCTCAGCAGGGTCACGTGTTGATTTGCAGCAAACGCGCAGCGAACTGACGTGATCGCGATGCAGCCTTCTCGGAGAATGACCGGTGCGAGCTGCGTAGTTTCACGGTCTGTGCAGCGCGCGCAGCACCTACAATCCGTGGGTTCTCCGAAAGGCTCTCAATGAATGGTTTGATGACAGTGTGGAGCGCAGTCGTCGACTGGCTGGCACACGGCGCACTGCAGGCTACCTGGTGGCAAGTGTTGCTTTATACGCTGGTAACGACGCACATCACGATCGCTGCTGTCACTATCTTCCTACATCGCAGCCAGGCACACCGCTCGCTCGACCTGCACCCCATCCCGCAGCACTTCTTCCGCCTGTGGCTGTGGCTGGGCACCGGCATGGTCACCAAGCAATGGGTCGCGATCCATCGTAAGCACCACGCCAAGTGCGAGACCGAGGAAGATCCGCACAGCCCGCAGACCCGCGGCATCAAGAAGGTGCTGCTCGAGGGGGCGGAGCTGTACCGCGCCGAGTCCAAGAACGGCGAGACGATGGAGAAGTACGGTCGCGGCACGCCGGACGACTGGATCGAGCGCAATCTGTATACGCGCTACTCGTGGCAGGGCGTCGGCCTCATGCTGCTGATCAACCTGTTCCTGTTCGGGGCGATCGGCCTGACGGTGTGGGCGGTGCAGATGCTGTGGATCCCGATCAACGCGGCCGGCATCATCAACGGCATCGGTCACTACTGGGGCTATCGAAACTTCGAAGCGGCTGACGCGTCCACCAATGTGTCTCCCTGGGGTGTGATCATTGGCGGCGAGGAGCTGCACAACAACCACCACACGTATCCCACCTCGGCCAAGTTCTCGATCAAGAAGTACGAGTTCGACATCGGCTGGGGCTACATCCGGGCGATGGAGATGATTGGGTGGGCGAAGGTGCGCAAGACGGCGCCGCAGCTGAAGCTCGGCCAAGTCAAGCCGGTGGCCGACGACAAGACGCTGGAGGCGGTGATCGCCCATCGCTACGAGGTCATGGCGTCCTATGCCGCGGAGCTTCGGCGCGCCTGTGCGCTCGAGTTGCAGCACTTGAAGGCGCAGGGGGCCAAGAACTCGGCGCGGTGGACCCAGATGCGCCTTGCGGAGCGCTGGCTGCATCGCGACGACGACAAGATCCCGCACGGCGTCAAGGCCCATGTGGTCGGTGCGATGGCGCAAAGCCCTGCACTGACGAAGCTCGTCGCGATGCGCGAAGAGCTGCGCCAGATCTGGACGCGAACCAATGTGTCCGCAGAGCAGCTGGTGGTGGAGTTGCAGGCTTGGTGCAAGCGCGCCGAGGACAGCGGGATCACCGCGCTGCACGACTTTTCGATGAAGCTGCGGGCGGTGCGGGCCTGACACTCGGCCGGTACGATGCGCGACGCGCTGTGCGCGTCGCGACAGAAAAGGGGAGCCGGCAGGCTCCTTTTTTTTGTGCGGTGCCGGACGACGTCGATGGGCGTACGCGCAAGGGTTGCGACCTGCCGGTGCGGGTGCCGCCACGCTCTCCTGCGGTGTGCAGTGTCCTTGCGCGCTCTCCGGCCGGTCTCGAGGGCTCGGAGGTGCTTCCTGCGCAGGTGGAGAGGCGCACGTACAGTACGTACACGCCGCGCGCGTGCCGCCCGTCCCGCGCAGTTTGCCGACGGGAGAGTCGGCCATGAAAAAGGGCCGCTGAGAGCGGCCCTTTCACGGTGCGAAGCGAATCACTTCAGCTTCGTTTCCTTGTACAGCACGTGCTTGCGCGCCTTCGGATCGAACTTCAGGAATTCCAGCTTTTCAGGCGTGGTCTTCTTGTTCTTGTTCGTCGTGTAGAAATGACCGGTGCCGGCAGTCGACTCCAGCTTGATCTTCTCGCGTCCGCCTTTGGTGGCCATGCGTTGCTCCTAGCGTGCGTAGGGGATTACAGCGCGCCCTTGGCGCGCAGGTCGGCCACGACTTGGTCGATGCCGACCTTGTCGATCAGCCGCAGGGCTGCATTGCTGATGCGCAGGCGCACCCAGCGGTTCTCGGTTTCAAGCCAGAAGCGGCGGTACTGCAGGTTAGGCAGCCAGCGACGCTTGGTCTTGTTGTTGGCGTGGGAGACGTTGTTTCCCACCATCGGGCCCTTGCCCGTGACTTGACAGACGCGTGCCATGACGACGCTTCTCCGTTAGAGTTCGGTTCAGCCGGTTTCCGGCAAAGACCGCGAGTATAGCAGCTTAAGCCGCTTGCTCCAAGAACCGTTGTGCGTCAAGAGCAGCCATGCAGCCCGTACCCGCGCTGGTGATGGCTTGGCGGTAGACATGGTCCTGCACGTCGCCCGCCGCAAACACGCCGGGCACGCTGGTCATGGTCGCGAGGCCTTCGAGGCCGGAACGGGTCACGATGTAGCCGTCCTTCATCTCGAGCTGACCCTTGAAGATGTCGGTGTTCGGGTGGTGGCCGATGGCGATGAAGCAGCCCTTGACGGTCAAGTCGGTCGACGAGCCGTCCTGCACGTTCTTCAGGCGCACACCCGTCACGCCGGAGGCGTCGCCGAGCACCTCGTCGAGCTGCTGGAAGAGGTGGAGTTGCATCTTGCCGGCCGCCACCTTGTCCATCAGCTTGTCGATCAGGATCGCCTCCGCACGGAACTTGTCGCGGCGGTGGATCAGGTGCACCTTGGTGGCAATGTTGGACAAATACAGCGCCTCCTCCACGGCGGTGTTGCCGCCGCCGACCACGCATACTTCTTCGCCGCGATAGAAAAATCCGTCGCAGGTGGCGCAGCCGCTGACGCCGCGGCCCATGAAGGCCTGCTCGCTCGGCAGGCCCAGGTATTTGGCGCTGGCGCCCGTGGCGATGACGAGCGCATCGCAGGTGTAGGTGCCGGCATCGCCCTTCAGCGTGAACGGCCGCTTGGACAGATCGACTTCGTTGATGTGGTCGAACACGATCTGCGTGTTGAACCGCTCGGCGTGCTGCTGGAAGCGCTGCATCAGGTCGGGCCCCATCACGCCGGCGACATCGGCGGGCCAGTTGTCGACATCGGTCGTAGTCATCAGCTGCCCGCCCTGGGCCAGGCCGGTGACCAGCATCGGCTTCAGGTTGGCGCGGGCTGCATAGATGGCTGCGGTGTAGCCGGCGGGGCCGGAGCCGAGGATCAGAACCTGGGCGTGGGAAGGGGTGGCTGCGGTCATGGAAGCTTTCTTACGGAATGCGGGGCGCGCCTTGCGCCCGCGACCAGTTTGTCATGGCGCCGGCCTCCCCTGGCGGCAAGGCTGTCAATGGGCACAATAGTGAAATTGTAGGCAGCCCCCTTAACCAATAGCGTCAGCGGCCGATAAACAGGCAGATCTGATGCAGGAGCCAAAGATGTCAATGCTTTCGAACCTTGACTTGATCCGCCGTGTGCCGTTGTTTTCGCTGCTGACCAACGACCAGGCGCAAGCCATCGCCGACAGTGTTGTCAAGCGTCGGTTTCGCCGGGGCGAGCTGGTGGTCGAGCAGGGCCGCAAGAGCAATGCGCTCTTCATCCTGCTGAATGGCCGGGCACGCGTGCTGACCGCCGACACGCGCGGACGTGAGGTCATCCTCGCGGTGCTGGAGTCGGGCGACTACGTCGGCGAGATGAGCCTGATCGACAACGAGCCGCACTCGGCCACCGTGCGCGCCGAGATCCAGACCGACATGCTGATCCTCGGCCGGGCCGAGTTCGCGCGCTGCCTGCCGGAGAACTCCAGCCTCGCCTACGCCATCATGCGCGGCCTGGTCCAGCGTCTGCGCAGCGCCGACCGGCAGATCGAATCTCTCGCGCTGCTCGACGTCTACGGACGTGTTGCGCGCACGCTGCTCGAAATGGCCGAAGACGTGAACGGCGTGCAACTGATTCGCAACAAGGTGTCTCGCCAGGACATGGCCAAGGTCGTCGGCGCCTCCCGCGAGATGGTCAGCCGGGTGATGAAGGACCTGGAGGAGCGCGGCGTCATCGAGACGCAGGAGAACGGCTCCGTCATCATCAAGGACAAGATGCAGGCGCAGCCGGAGTGAGCCGGCGCCGGGGGCGCGATGCGCCACAATCCCGGCCATGACGTTTCCGCTAGGGTCCCTGCGCACCGAACCCGGTGCGGCGACAACCACACGCGGCGCCGCACGGGCCGCCGCCGCCTCGAATACCCACGCTGCCGCGGCCGCCGCAGCACCTGCCCGCCGCGAGGCCAGCCTGCGCCTGCGCCTGCAATTGATGCTCGCCGTCGGCGGCGTACTCTGGCTGCTCGGCCTGTTGGCCCTGCTCACGCACAGCCCGGCCGATCCGGGCTTCTCGACCTCCGGCAGCGGCGGCCCGCTCGCGAACAAGGCCGGGCTGCTGGGGGCCTGGGGCTCCGATTGCGCGCTGTACCTCTTCGGCCATTCGGTGTGGTGGCTGCCGCTGGTGGCGGCGCGCGCCTGGTTGTCCGCGCTGTCGCGCGGGCTGCGCGGTGAGGTCGATCCGCCGCCCGGCGTGGCCCGCTTCTGGCTGGGCCTCGTGCTGCTGATGGCGGCGAGCACCGCGCTGGAGTGGACGCGCCTCTACCGCTTCGAAGACCTGCTGCCCGGGCCCGCAGGCGGCGTCCTCGGCTTCCTGCTGGGGCCGGTGTCGATGAAGTGGCTGGGCTTTGCCGGTTCCGGCGTGCTGTGGATCGCCGTGCTGGTGGCCGGCATGTCGATGGCGCTGCATTTTTCGTGGCTGCGCGTCGCCGACCGGCTGGGCGAACTGATCGACGGGCTGCGCTCGCGCCGCCAGGAGCGCCGAGAGCGCGCCGAAGACCAGCGCATCGGCGAACAGGCGCAGCGCGAGCGCGATGAGACGGTGGAGGTCGAGCGGCAGGTCGTCGAGGACCATGCGCCCATCGTGATCGAGCCGACGATGGTCGAGGTGCCCAAGTCCACCCGCGTGGCCAAGGAGCGCCAGAAGCCGCTGTTCCGCGAGCTGAGCGACACCAAGCTGCCGCAGGTCGACCTGCTCGACGCCGCGCCCGGCCGCATGGAGACGGTGACGCCCGAGACGCTGGAGATGACCAGCCGCCTCATCGAGAAGAAGCTGAAGGACTTCGGCGTCGAGGTGCGGGTGGTCGCGGCCTCGCCCGGCCCGGTGATCACCCGCTACGAGATCGAGCCCGCCACCGGCGTGAAGGGTTCGCAGGTCGTCAACCTTGCGAAGGACCTGGCGCGCTCGCTGAGCCTGGTCAGCATCCGCGTCGTCGAGACGATCCCCGGCAAGAACTACATGGCGCTGGAACTGCCCAACGCCAAGCGCCAGACCATCCGCCTGGCCGAGATCCTCGGCTCGCAGGTGTATGCCGACGCGGCCTCGCAGCTCACGATGGGCCTGGGCAAGGACATCATTGGCGCACCCATCGTCGCCGACCTGGCCAAGATGCCGCATTGCCTGGTGGCCGGCACCACCGGCTCGGGCAAGTCGGTTGGCATCAACGCGATGATCCTCAGCCTGCTCTACAAGGCCGAGGCCCGCGACGTCCGCCTGATCCTGATCGATCCGAAGATGCTCGAGATGAGCGTCTACGAAGGCATTCCGCACCTGCTGTGCCCGGTGGTCACCGACATGAAGCAGGCCGGCAACGCGCTCAACTGGTGCGTGGCCGAAATGGAGCGCCGCTACAAGCTGATGAGCAAGCTGGGCGTGCGCAACCTGGCCGGCTACAACAAGAAGATCGACGAGGCGACGGCGGCCGGCGAGAAGATCGGCAACCCGTTCAGCCTCACGCCGGAAGAGCCCGAGCCGCTCGAACGCCTGCCGTTCATCGTCGTCGTGATCGACGAGCTGGCCGACCTGATGATGGTGGTCGGCAAGAAGATCGAGGAGCTGATCGCCCGCCTGGCGCAGAAGGCGCGCGCGGCCGGCATCCACCTGATCCTGGCCACGCAGCGGCCCTCGGTCGACGTGATCACCGGCCTCATCAAGGCCAACATCCCGACGCGCCTGTCGTTCCAGGTCAGCAGCAAGATCGACAGCCGCACCATCCTCGACCAGATGGGCGCCGAGGCGCTGCTGGGCATGGGCGACATGCTCTACATGCCTTCGGGCACGGGCTTGCCGGTGCGCGTGCACGGCGCCTTCGTCAGCGATGACGAAGTGCACCGCGTCGTCGAATACCTGAAGAGCCAGGGCGAGCCCAACTACATCGAGGGCCTGCTCGAAGGCGGCACCCTGGAGGGCGAGGACGGCGAGCCGCCCGCGCCCGGCGAGGCCAACGGCGAGGCCGACCCGATGTACGACCAGGCCGTGGCCATCGTGCTGCAGCACAAGCGTGCATCGATCTCGCTGGTGCAGCGCCACCTGCGCATCGGCTACAACCGCGCCGCGCGGCTGCTGGAACAAATGGAGAAATCGGGCCTCGTATCCAGCATGGCGACCAATGGCAACCGCGACCTGCTGGTGCCCCGGAGAGACGAATGAATGCCCTCAGACCCTGGCTCGGCGCATCGGCCTGCCTCGTCGTGGCGATGGCCGCGGTGGCCATGCCCGCGCATGCGGATGCCGTGGACACGCTGCGCGAGTTCGTGCGCGACGTGAAGACAGGCCGTGCCGACTTCACCCAGACCGTCACCTCGCCCGACGGCGCCAAGAAGAAGGTCTCCACCGGCCAGTTCGAGTTCGCGCGGCCCGATCGTTTCCGCTTCGCCTACGCCAAGCCGTTCGAGCAGCTGGTGGTGGGCGACGGGCAGCAGGTGTGGCTGTACGACGCCGATCTCAACCAGGTCAGCGTGCGCGGCATGAGCGGCGCGCTCGGCGCGACGCCGGCCGCCTTGCTGGCAGGCAAGTCGCTCGACCAGGACTTCGAGCTGTCGGCCCAGCCCAGCGCGCAGGGGCTCGACTGGGCGTTGGCCACGCCGAAGCAGAAGGACGGTGCGTTCCAGTCGCTGCGCGTGGGCTTCCGCGGCAAGGTGCTGGCGGCGGTGGAGATCGTCGACGGCTTCGGCCAGCGGTCGGTGCTCGAGTTCCGCGACATGCAGACCAATGTCGCGCTGGGCGAACAGGCCTTCAGGTTCGTGCCTCCCAAGGGCGCGGAGGTGCTGAAGCAGCCTTGAGCGCGCGCCCCGCCGGCGCGCGGGGTGCGCCTCAGTTCTCGAACGGCTCGTCGAACAGGCCCATGTCGGCGCTGCTCATCAGCCGCTCGATGTCCATCAGGATCAGCATGCGCTCGGTATCGCCCATCGTCACGCTGCCCAGGCCATGGATGTAGCTGGCGTCGATCAACGCGTTGAACTCGGGTGCGGGCTGGATGCGCTCCGGCGGCATCTCGAGCACGTCGCTCACGGCATCGACGACGATGCCCACGGTGCGCCCGGCGATGTTGAGGATGATGACGACGGTGAAGGCGTCGATCTCGACGTTGTCCAGCCCGAAGCGGGCGCGCAGGTCGATGATCGGCACGATCACCCCGCGCAGGTTCACCACGCCCTTGAAGAAGGCCGGCGCATGGGCGATGCGCGTGGGCGGCTCGTAGCCGCGGATCTCCTGCACCTTCAGGATGTCGATGCCGTACTCCTCGGCGCCCAGCTTGAACGACAGCACCTCGCGCGGTGCATCGGCTGCGGCACTGACGGCGGACGATTCGGCGGCGGTGGTGACGCTCATGGGTCTTCTCCTCGGATGTTCGACGCGGCGCAGTGTCTCCCCGGGGGCGGCGGACGAAGCCGCAAAAAGGGCGGGGAAAGGCCGCCACAATCCTGCGCATGACCGAGTCGCTGTTCGATGACCTGCCGCTGCCCGGGCGGGCTGCGCCGCCCGCGCCGCTGCAGCCTTCCGGCGCCGAGCTCGCCGGCGCGCCGCTCGCGGAGCGGCTGCGTCCGCGCACGCTCGACGACGTGATCGGCCAGCGCCACCTGCTCGGCCCCGGCAAGCCGCTGCGCACCGCCTTCGAGACGGGCCGCCTGCATTCGATGATCCTCTGGGGTCCGCCCGGCGTCGGCAAGACCACGCTGGCGCGGCTGATGGCCGGTGCGTTCGATGCGCAGTTCATCGTGCTGTCCGCGGTGCTCGGCGGCGTGAAGGACATCCGCGAGGCGGTGGACCGGGCGCAGGCGGCACGCGGCGCTGGCCGGGCGAGCGTGGTCTTCGTCGACGAGGTGCACCGCTTCAACAAGGCGCAGCAGGACGCCTTCCTGCCGCACGTGGAAGCGGGCCTGTTCACCTTCATCGGTGCGACCACCGAGAACCCGAGCTTCGAGGTCAACTCCGCGCTGCTGTCGCGGGCGACGGTGCATGTGTTGAAGGCGCTCGATGCCGAGGACATGGCCGCGCTGATCGCGCGCGCGCAGGCGCTGCTGGCGGCGCCGCCGCTGTCCGATGCCGCGCGCGACCGGCTCGTGGGGTATGCGGACGGCGACGCCCGCCGGCTGCTGAACGCCTACGACAACCTCGTCAGCCTGGCCGGCACGGTGCCCGCGCTGGACGAGGCGGCCCTCGAACGCTCGCTGGGCGAGCAGCTGCGCCGTTACGACAAGGGCGGCGAGCAGTTCTACGACACGATCTCCGCGCTGCACAAGTCGGTGCGCGGCTCCGACCCGGACGCGGCGCTGTACTGGCTGGCTCGCATGCTGGACGGCGGCGTCGATCCCCGCTACATCATCCGGCGCGTCGTGCGCATGGCCAGCGAAGACATCGGGCTGGCGGATCCCCGCGCGCTGCGGCTGTCGCTCGATGCCGCCGAGACCTACGAGCGCCTGGGCTCGCCCGAAGGCGAACTGACGATCGCCCAGGCCGTGGTCTACCTCGCGATGGCACCCAAGTCCAACGCCGTGTATGGCGCGTGGAATGCGGTGCGCGCCTTCGTCAAGCAGGACGGCACCCGCCCCGTCCCGCTGCACCTGCGCAACGCCCCGACGCGGCTGATGAAGGACCTGGACTACGGCCGCGACTACCGCTACGCGCACGACGAGCCGGAAGGCTTCGCCGCCGGCGAGTCGTACCTGCCCGAGGGCATGGCCGAGCCGCGCTTTTACCGGCCGGTGCGCCGGGGCCTGGAACTGCGCATCGGCGAGCGGCTGCAGGAGCTGCGCGACCTCAACGAACAGGCCCGCAAGCCGCGCTGAGCCTGGCTGCGCGGCCCCGGCATCGGTCCATGCCGAACGGGTTAGTACCGGCCTGCCGCCCCGATGGCCACTCCTACAATCCGCGCCGCCGGGCATGACGGATGTGCGGCACAACGGGGTGGTACGGCATGCACGGCCGGTTTCTTGCTACCCCCAGAAGAAGAGCTGCGGCCCGCCCATGAGGCGGGGTGCAGTGCGGGATCAACCGGAGGCTACTTCCCGATGGACACCTTTTTTCAACAGATCATCAATGGTCTGGTGCTGGGCAGCATGTACGCGCTCGTGGCACTGGGCTACACGATGGTCTACGGCATCATCAACCTGATCAATTTCGCGCACGGGGAAGTGCTGATGGTGGGGGCGCTCACCAGCTGGACGGTCGTCACCGCGCTGTCCGATTCCGGATTGCCCGGCTGGGCCCTGCTGCTGATCTCGCTGCCCTGCGCCATCGTCGTCTGCGCGGCGCTGAACTTCACGATCGAGAAGGTCGCCTACCGGCCGCTGCGCAACGCGCCGCGGCTGGCGCCGCTGATCACCGCGATGGGCATGAGCCTGCTGCTGCAGACCCTCGCGATGATCCTCTGGAAGCCCAACCCCAAGCCCTATCCGCTGCTGCTGCCCACCGACCCGATCGACCTGGGCGGCCCGGTGATCAGCGTCACGCAGATCATCATCCTGGTCAGCACCGTCGTCATCCTCGGCGGCCTGCTGTGGCTGGTCAACAAGACCAAGCTCGGCCGCGCGATGCGCGCCACCGCCGAGAACCCCCGCGTCGCCTCGCTGATGGGCGTGCGGCCCGACATGGTCATCTCCGCCACCTTCATCATCGGGGCCTCGCTCGCCGCCGTCGCCGGCGTGATGTGGGCGGCCAACTACGGCACGGTGCAGCACTCGATGGGCTTCCTGCCCGGCCTCAAGGCCTTCACCGCGGCGGTGATGGGCGGCATCGGCAACCTCACCGGGGCGATGGTCGGGGGCGTGCTGCTGGGCCTGATCGAGGCCATCGGCGCCGGCTACCTCGGCGAGCTGACCGGCGGCGTGCTCGGCAGCCACTACGCGGACATCTTCGCGTTCATCGCGCTGATCCTCGTGCTGACGCTGCGGCCCTCGGGCCTGCTCGGCGAACGCGTGGCCGACCGCGCGTGAGGACGCTGCCATGAAGAACAAGTTCGTCGTCTTCCTCCTGGCGGCCCTCGCGCTGATCGCCCTGCCGCTGATCGCGCAGCAGTTCGGTGCGGGCTGGGTCCGCATCATGGCCATCGCGCTGCTGTACGTGCTGCTGGCGCTGGGCCTGAACATCGTCGTCGGCTACGCCGGCCTGCTCGACCTCGGCTTCGTCGCGTTCTACGCGGTCGGGGCGTACATGTTTGCGCTGCTCGCGTCGCCCCACCTCTCGGAAACCTTCGAGGGCTTCAAGGCGATGTTCCCGAACGGGCTGCACACGCCCATCTGGCTCGTGGTGCCGCTGGCCGCACTGCTGGCGGCCATCGCCGGCATCCTGCTCGGCACCCCGGTGCTCAAGCTGCGCGGCGACTACCTCGCCATCGTCACGCTGGGCTTCGGCGAAATCATCCGGGTGTTCATGAACAACCTGGAGCACCCGGTCAACATCACCAACGGGCCGCGCGGCCTGGACCGCATCGACTCGATGCGGATCTTCGGCTTCGACTTCGGCAAGGCGGTCGACATCGGCGACTTCCGCATCCCGTCCGTCACGCTCTACTACTACCTGTTCCTCGCGCTGGTCGTCGTCAGCGTGGTGATCTGCCACCGCCTCGAGACCTCCCGCATCGGGCGCGCCTGGATGGCCATCCGCGAGGACGAGATCGCCGCCAAGGCGATGGGCATCAACACCCGCAACATGAAGCTGCTGGCGTTTGCGATGGGCGCCACGTTCGGCGGCGTCTCCGGCGCGATGTTCGCGGCCTTCCAGGGCTTCGTGTCGCCCGAGTCGTTCAGCCTCATGGAGAGCGTGATGATCGTGGCGATGGTGGTGCTGGGCGGCCTGGGGCACCTGCCGGGGGTGATCCTCGGCGCGGTGATGCTCGCGGCGCTGCCGGAGGTGCTGCGCTACGTGGCCGGCCCGCTGCAGGAGATGACGGGCGGCCGGCTCGACGCCGCCATCCTGCGCCAGCTGCTGATCGCGTCCGCGATGATCACCATCATGCTCGTGCGTCCCCGCGGCTTGTGGCCCTCGCCGGAACACGGCAAGGCCGCCCCGAGCCCCGTCAAGTGAACCCAGGACACGCAGCAACATGAGCACCCCCGTTCTCGAAGTCAGCGGTGTGTCCAAGCGGTTCGGCGGCCTTCAGGCGCTGTCGGACGTGGGCATCACCATCCAGCCCGGCCAGGTCTACGGCCTCATCGGCCCCAACGGCGCCGGCAAGACCACCTTCTTCAACGTGCTGACCGGGCTGTACACGCCCGACTCGGGCACCTTCAAGCTGGGCGGCGCGCCCTACCAGCCCACCGCGGTCCACGAGGTGGCCAAGGCCGGCATCGCGCGGACGTTCCAGAACATCCGGCTGTTCGCCGAGATGACCGCCCTCGAAAACGTCATGGTGGGCCGGCATGTGCGTACCAAGTCGGGCCTCGGCGGCGCGGTCTTCCGCACCCGCGGCTTCAAGGAGGAGGAACGCGCCATCGCCGAGCGTGCCCGCGAGCTGCTGGAGTACGTCGGCGTCGCCAAATACGCCGACTACAAGGCGCGCACGCTGAGCTACGGCGACCAGCGCCGCCTGGAGATCGCCCGCGCGCTCGCCACCGACCCCAAGCTGATCGCGCTCGACGAGCCCGCGGCGGGCATGAACGCGACCGAGAAGGTCACGCTGCGCGAGCTGATCAACCGCATCCGCGAGGATGGCCGCACCATCCTGCTGATCGAACACGACGTGAAGCTCGTGATGGGCCTGTGCGACCGGCTGACCGTGCTCGACTACGGCAAGCAGATCGCCGAGGGCACGCCGGCCGAGGTGCAGCGCAACGAGAAGGTGATCGAAGCCTACCTCGGCGCCGGACACGCCACCCACTGAAGCGGAGCAACACGATGAGCAAGAACACGCTGCTCCAGGTCAAGGGGCTGAAGGTAGCCTATGGCGGCATCCAGGCCGTCAAGGGCATCGATTTCGAGGTGAACGAGGGCGAGCTGGTGAGCCTCATCGGCGCCAACGGCGCCGGCAAGACCACCACGCTGAAGGCCGTCACCGGCATCCAGCCCGTGGGCGCCGGCGACATCCTCTACCTGGGCAAGCCGATCAGGGGCCAGGGCGCCTGGGACCTGGTGAAGCAGGGGCTGGTGATGGTGCCCGAGGGCCGCGGCACCTTCACCCGCATGACCATCACCGAGAACCTGCAGATGGGCGCCTTCGTGCGCAGCGACCGCGAGATCGACGCCGACATCGACAAGGTCTTCGGCATCTTCCCGCGCCTGAAGGAACGCCGCAACCAGCTCGCCGGCACCATGTCGGGCGGCGAGCAGCAGATGCTGGCGATGGGCCGCGCGCTGATGGCCCGGCCCAAGGTGCTGCTGCTGGACGAGCCGTCGATGGGCCTGTCGCCGATCATGGTCGACAAGATCTTCGAGGTCGTCGAGACCATCCACAAGCAGGGCGTGACGATGCTGCTGGTCGAGCAGAACGCCAGCCGCGCGCTGGCGCTGGCCGACCGCGGCTACGTGATGGACTCCGGCGAGATCACGATGGGCGGCGACGCGAAGGTGCTGCTCAACGACCCGAAGGTGCGCGCCGCCTACCTGGGCGAGTAGGCGCAGCGCCGGGCGCCCGGTCAGTCGACCGTCGCGCCCGACTGCTTGACCACGCGCTCGTACTTCGCGAGTTCGGACTTCACGAAGCCGCCGAACTGCGCCGGCGTCGTCGGCGAGGCTTCGGCCATCAGCGTGGCCAGCCGGGCCTTCACGTCGGCGGAGCCGAGCGCGTCGACGAAGGCGCGGTTCAGCCGCTGCACGGTCGCTTCCGGCATGCCGGCCGGGCCGAGCAGGCCGAACCAGGTGTTGATGTCGAACTTCCCGAGGCCCACCGCGCCGCCTTGCTCGGCGATCGTCGGCACCTCCGGCATCGCGCTGGCGCGCCGGGCGGTGGTGACCGCGATCGCCTTCAGCTTGCCGGACTTGATGTTGGCCGACGCGGTGGCGAGGTTGTCGAAGTTGAGGTCGACCTGCCCCGACAGCAGCGCGAGCTGCGCGGGGTTGCCGCCGCCGTAGGGGATGTGCACGAGGAACAGCCCCGCCTGCGACTTGAACATCTCGCCGGCCAGGTGGCCCGCGCTGCCGTTGCCGCCCGAGCCGTAGTTCAGCTTGCCGGGGTTGCGCTTGGCGTAGTCGACCAGGTCGCGCAGGTTGTTGATCTTCAGGCGCGCCGCGGTCTCGGCGTTCATCACCAGCACGTTGGGCACCTGGGCGACGAGGGTGATCGGCGTGAAGTCGCGGATCGGGTCGTAGGGAATGCGCCGGAAGAGCCACGGGTTGATCGCGTGCGTTGCGACGGCGCCCATCACGATGGTCTGGCCGTCGGGCGCCGCCTTGGCCACCAGGTCGGCACCCAGGTTGCCGCCGGCGCCGGCGCGGTTCTCGACGATGACGGTGCCCAGCGAGTCGTTGACGGCCTGTGCCAGCGCGCGGGCGATCAGGTCGAGCGGGCCGCCGGGAGCGTAGGGCACGACCAGGCGGATCGGGCGGGCGCCGGTCTGGGCGGCGGCGGGCGAGGCGGCGCCGAGCGCAGCGGCGAAGGGGGCGGCCGCGTGCGCGGCCAGCCAGGCGAGGGAGGTACGGCGGTTCATCCGCCGAGCATACCCATTCGCCGAGCCCGAGGCAGGCAGGGCGGCGCCTAAGCCGCCTTCACCATCGACAGGATCTGCCCCGCGTCCAGCGTGCGTGCCTTCTGCTCGATCTGCGGCAGGTAGCGCGTCTGCAGATCCTTGGCCGGGCCGAGCAGGGACTGGAAGGTGTCGTGCAGCACCGCGGTGCTCATCTGCCGGCCGCCCGCGTAGTAGCGCTTGGCCAGGTGGCCGAGTGCGTAGGTGCTGGCGAACGAGAAGGCGATGCCGGTGGCCGCCCCGCCCAGCGTGCGGCCGAGCCCGCCGCCGACCTTGCCGAGCAGCCCGCCCAGCAGCTTGCGGCCGAACTGCTCCAGGTACTGCGAGGTCATGCCCACGCCCGCCGCCGCGATGAACTCCTTGATGTGGCCCTTGTCGAGCTCGTAGCCGTAGGACTTGCCGATGCGGTAGACCAGCTTCATCTGCAGCGGGATGATGGCCATCGAGGCCCACGACTGCGGCAGCAGTTCCAGCGCGCCGTTGAGGATGGCGTGGTTGAGGATGGAGCCGTCCAGCTCCGCCTCGGGCACCTTGGCCTGCGTCGCGGCGGCCGCCGCTGCCGTGGCGGCCGCCCCGGACGCCACAGGCACGGCAGCCAGCGCATCGGCCTCGCGCTCGACCTCGGCCGTCTGCGCGTTGCCCAGCTTCAGCGCTTCCTTCAGCTGTGCCAGGAAGGCCTGCTCCGAGGCCGATTGCGTGCCGTCGGCGTCGCACACGCAAACGGCCATCTCGTAGGCGAGCTGGCGCTGCCCGCCATCGGGGAGCGCCGCCGCGGCCTGCGCGAGGTTGACGCGCTTGAGCAGCACGTCCTGGTACAGGTGGGCCAGCGCGGGCGCGCCGCTGTCGCCGGCGAGTGAATCGGCGATGCGCTTGATCTCCTCGCGCTCCGCGTCGGCCTTGTTGCCGTCCGCGAAGGCGGCGAGCAGGGCGATCGTCAGCAGGGCGCGTTGTTCGGTGGCTTGCATGGCATCGGCGGCGGCGGCCGCGGGCAGTGGGGGACGCCCTTCAGACCCGCGTCACATGCCGGGAGTTCCCGGGTCCGCCCGGGCCTTGAGCCGCAGCTGGACATCGAACTCCCCCCGGCGTGTCTCGAACATGCTGCCTTCAAGCGTCTTCAGCATCGCCGAGAAGGTGGCGTGGCCGAACTCCTTGGGATCGAAGGTCGGATCCAGACGCTTGACCATGTTGAAGATCGGCGCCTTGTTGACCCAGGGATCGCCCTTGGTTTCGGCCAGCAGCTTCACCGCGCGCTCCACCGTGGCGGCGGCCACCTGCTCGGCCGTGGGCGGCGGCTGGTCGGCGGCGGGCGCCGCGTCGGTGGGCGCGGCGGCTTCTTCCGCGACCAGGCTGTCGTAGTAGCGGAACTCGTGGCAGCTCTTGGCCCAGTGCCGGTTGGTCGATCGCCGCGTGCCGATCCCCACCAGCCGGCGGCCCGCGGCCTTGATCTTCTGCGCGACCGGCATGTAGTCGCTGTCGCCGCCGACGATCAGCACCGTGCCGATGTGCGCGAAGCGGCTGATGTCTTCCGCTGCATCGAGGCAGAGCTTGATGTCGGCTCCGTTCTTGGCGGACGCCCCCGGCGGGAAGAGCTGGATCAGCTCCACCGCGCCCTGCAGCAGCGCGTCGCGGTAGCGGCCGAAGTACTGCCAGTTGCAGTAGGCGCGGTTGATCGCCACCGGCCCGAACGAGGCGGCGAGCTCCAGCACCGCCTGCACGCTGACCAGCGGCTCCTGCACCTTGAAGCGCCCGTCGGGCTTGCCGTAGGTGCCTTCGCCGAAGGCGGCCTCCACCAGGCTGGCGTGCAGGTTCTCGAAATCCCAGTAGAGCGCGACGGAGGCGCCGTCGCTGCTGTCGTTGTCGTTCATGTGCGGAAGGGAGACGTGGTCGCCCATGATGCCCGAGCAAGGGCGCCGGCTGGCCCAGGCGCGCGACGGCCACGAAGGCGCGGACCTGGTACCGCTCCACCGGCGGCGTCAGCCGGTCTGCGCGAAGAGCCGCACCTGGGAGGGCTCGAGCCCCAGGCTGACGGCGCCGCCGACCGGGAACTTCGACAGGCCGGCATGGTGCGGCTGGTCGGCGGCCAGGCTGTGCGCCCCGACGCGCACGCGGTAGCGCGTGAACTCGCCGAGGAACTCGCTCGCCTCGACGATCCCGGGCATCCACACATAGCGTGCGTCGCGCACCGCGTCGGCCGCGTCGACCCGCAGCGAGTGCGGACGGAAGCTGACCGTGAGCGCATCGGCCGCGGGAGCGTCGGCCACGCCGGCGGCGCCGGGAATGTGCAGGTCGCCAACGCCGTCGACGTCGAGCGTCAGCGCGTCGCCGCGGCGGTCGCGCACGCGCCCGGGCAGCAGGTTCATCGTGCCGACGAAGCCGGCGACGAAGGTATTGACCGGGTGGTCGTACAGCGCGGCGGGCGTGCCCACCTGCTGCACCACGCCCTTGTCGAGCACGGCCATGCGATCGGCCGTCGTCATCGCCTCCTCCTGGTCGTGCGTGACGAAGATCGTCGTGATCCCCAGCCTGCGCTGCAGTGCCAGCAGTTCCTGGCGCATCTGCACTCGCAGCGTCTTGTCGAGGTTGGACAGGGGCTCGTCGAGCAGCAGCACCTGCGGTTCGATGACGATGGTGCGCGCCAGCGCCACCCGCTGCTGCTGCCCGCCGGAGAGCTGGTTCGGCCGGCGCTGGCCGTAGGCCGAGAGGCCCACCGTCTCGAGCGCCGCGCCCACCCGCTGGCGCAGCGCCGCCTTCTCGACCCGGCGCTCCACCAGCCCGAAGGCGACGTTGTCCCACACGGTCATGTGCGGCCACAGCGCGTAGTTCTGGAACACCATGCCGATGTTGCGTTCCCACGGCGGCAGGCCGGTGACGTCCTTGCCGTCGACCAGCAGCTGGCCGTGCTGGTGCGGGTTGAAGCCGGCGATCAGCCGCAGCAGCGTGCTCTTGCCCGAGCCCGACGGCCCCAGCAGCGCGAAGAACTCGCCGGGCTCGATGTCGAGGTTGACGTCCTTCAGCACCTCGGTGCGGCCGTACGACAGCCGCACGTTGCGGCAATGCACGCTGACTTTCTTCATCATGGTCGTCATGGGCGGGATGGGTCGAGGGGCTGGGGTTGCGGTGCGAAGCGGCTGCCGGTGCGCTCGGCCACCCTGTGCGACAGCCACGTGCCGAGCGCGACCACCACGATGGCGAGCACGCCCAGCGCAGCGCCCGGGCCGCGGCCCGCCACGCTCTGCATGTAGAGGTAGATCCCGTAGCTCATCGGCGCCTGCGAATCGGCCGACACCAGGAGGATCGTGGCCGACAGCTCGACGGCCGCGGTGATGAAGCTGGTGACGAAGCCCGCCAGGATGCCGCCGGCCATCAGCGGCACCACCACCCGGCGGATCGTGCGCAGCTTGGTCGCGCCCAGGCTCTCGGCGGCCTCCTCCAGCGACTGGTGCACCTGCTGCAGCGCGGCGATGCACGAGCGCAGCGCATAAGGCAGCCGGCGCACCGCGTAGGCGAGCATGATCATCACCCACGTGCTGGTGACGAGCACGTCGGTGCCCGGCACGGTCACCCCCTTGAAGAGCCGCAGGTAGCCGATGGCCAGCACGATGCCCGGCACGGCGAGCGACGCGGTGGCGATCCAGTCCAGCCACTCGCGCGCGGGCAGGCGCGTGCGCAGGATCAGGTAGGCAATGGTCACGCCGAGCACCACGTCGAGCCCGGCGGCGAGGCTGCAGTACAGCAGCGTGTTGCCGATCATGCCGCTCGAATCCTGGAACACGGTGGCGTAGTGGTCGAGCGTGTAGGCGTCGGGCAGCGGCGAGAAGCTCCACACCCGCGCGAAGCTCAGCAGCAGTACGCCGAGGTGCGGCGACAGGGTGAGGAGCAGCACCAGGCCGATCCACGCGTACGCCGCCGCCGAGGCGCCGGCCGAGAGCCTGCGGCGCTGGAGGCCGGCGCCGCCCTTCTGCAGGGTCGAGAAGTCGCGGCCCTTCAGGGCGCGCGCCGACAGCGCCATCGCGGCGATCGAGAAGGCGATCATGATCACGCTGATCACGTAGCCGAGCGGGTCCTCCAGCCCCACCTGCGTGATGCGCAGGTAGGCCTGCGGGGCGAGCAGGTTGGTCTGCCCCATCACGAGCGGCGTGCCGAGGTCGTCGAACACCTTCACGAAGACCAGCGAGGCGCCCGCCACGAAGCCCGGCAGCCCGAGCGGGAAGATGACGCGCCAGAAGAGCCGCCAGCCGCGGCAGCCGAGGTTCATCGCGGCTTCTTCCATCGCGCCGTCGATGTTGCGCAGCGCCACGGTGAGGTTCATCAGGATGAACGGGAAGTAGTGGATGGCCTCGACGAAGATCACGCCGTTGAGGCCCTCCATGATCGGCAGCGTGAAGCCGAATGCGTCCTGCAGCAGCAGGTTGATGCTGCCGGAGCGGCCGAAGATGAGCTGCAGCGCCACCGCGCCGACGAAAGGCGGCATGATCAGCGGCAGCACGCCCAGCGTCTGGATCAGCATCGCGCCGCGGAACTGGAAGCGCACCGTGACGTATGCGAGCGGCACCGCGATCAGCGCCGCGAACAGGGCCGACAGCACCGCCACGTAGAGGCTGTTGCCGAAGGCCTCGCGCATCAGTCCCTGCGAGAAGAACGCGCTGAAGTGCCCGAGGGTGAAGCTGCCGTCGCCCTCGACGAAGGCGGTGACGAACACCTTGGCCACCGGCAGCACCAGGAAGAGCGCCAGGAACGCGAGCACCAGCAGCCCGGCGATCCACGCACCCGGCCGGAGCCTGCGGCGGGGCGTGGGCGCCGCGAGGGTCAGGGAAGGCATGCGGTGCTCAGCGCACCATGGCCAGCGCCTGCTCCGCCAGCGTCTTCGCCCGGCCGTAGTTCTCCCGGGCATGGGTGTTCCAGCGATCCTCCAGGCCGGTCACCTGCTTGCTGACGGCGGCGTCCTTCTTGTTGGCGGTGAAGAGGGCGAGGAAGGCCTTGTCGCCCGCCATGCCCTGGCCCACCACCGGGGAGAAGGCCAGGTCGCGCGCCTGCTTCACCAGCGCCGCGGCCTGTGCGTTCGGCTTGCGGCCGATGGCCGCCTCGGCGTCGTGGATCGCCTTGGTCGCGGCCTGCAACTCCTTCAGCCGGAAGGTGATCGTCTGGTCGAACAGCGCCGACACCACGTTGTAGCGGGACTCCGAGAGATCGGAATCGAAGTGCACCTTCGCGCGCTTGGCGATCTCGAACGGGTTCGGATAGCCCGCGGGCACCTTCAAGACCTCGGGTGGCAGGATCGGCAGCCGCGAGATCTTCGGGTCGAGCAGCAGCTGCTGTCCTTCGGTCGACACGGTGAAGGCGATGAACTTCTTCGCCTCCTCGGGGTTCTTGCTGCCCGAGAGCAGGCCGATGTTGGCCGGCACCACCGCCGTCACGTCGGGGTAGGCAAACTCCACCGGGAAGCCGGAGTACTTGCCCGCCAGCCCGAAGAAGTCGATCACCAGGCCGATGCCGAACTGCCCGTTGTTGACACCGTCGGGCACGCCGAAGCTGCGCTCGGTCACCGCCGCGCAGTTGCCGGCGGTCTGCAGCAGCTGCGACCAGCCCTTGTCCCAGCCTTCGCCCTGCAGCAGCGTCTCCACCGTCAGGTGCGTGGTGCCCGAGCGCGACGGGGAGCTGATCGCCACATGCCCGTGGTACACCGGCTTCGTCAGGTCGGCCCACTGCTTCGGCGCGGGCAGCTTGTTGGCGGCCAGGTAGCGGGTGTTCCACATCAGGCCGTAGCCGGCCAGGGCCTGCCCCAGGTACAGGCCCTGCGGGTTGTTGATCGGGTAGTTGCCGACCTTGGCCGGCGCCGACTTGTTCGCCAGGTCGGCCACGTTGTCGAGCAGCTTCAGCCCGGCGAGCACCTCGAAGGCATCGGGCGCCGAGGCCCAGAACACCTCGGGCCGCTGGCCGGCCGGCAACTCGCGCGCATAGGCGATGCCCTGCACCGTGTTCTTGTTCAGGATCTCCAGCTTGATGCCCGGGTGGGCCTTCTCGAAGGCCGACTTGTAGGCCTGCGTCAGCTCCTTGGGAAACGAGGTGACCACGGTCACGGTGCCGGCCGAGGCGGCGGTGGCGAACAGCGCAGCCGCGGCGACGGCGAGGGAGGCAAGGCGCATGGTGTCTCCTGGTCGGTGTTGTGCCGCGCACGATAGCCACCACGATCCGCCCTGCCAATCAGGATTCGTGATCATCGGGATCACGCCGCCGGGTTTTCCCTTGGCGCCGGCCGCTCGCCCCCGGCTGCGCCGGGGGATCAGCCTTCTTCCTGGAACGCGAGCTCGCGCTGGCTGCGCACCATCGGCAGCATCACCACCAGCACCAGCAGCGCCGCGGCGACCAGCAGGCCCGCCGACAGCGGCCGCGTGAGGAAGGTGGACCAGTCGCCGCGCGACAGCAGCAGGGCGCGCCGCAGGTTCTCCTCCATCATCGGCCCGAGCACGAAGCCCAGCAGCAGCGGCGCCGGTTCGCATTCCAGCTTGTAGAACAGGTAGCCCACGGCCGCGAAGATCGCCACCATGTAGACGTCGAAGTTGTTGTTGTTCAACGTGTAGGTGCCGATGCAGCAGAACACCGCGATGGCCGGAAAGAGGAAGCGGTAGGGCACCGTCAGCAGCTTGATCCAGATGCCGATGAGCGGCAGGTTCAGCACGACGAGCATCAGGTTGCCGATCCACATCGAGGCGATCAGGCCCCAGAAGAGTTCGGGGTTGCTCGTCATCACCTGCGGGCCGGGCTGGATGCCCTTGATGGTCATGGCGCCGACCATCAGCGCCATCACGGCGTTCGAGGGAATGCCCAGGGTCAGCATCGGGATGAAGCTGGTCTGCGCGCCGGCGTTGTTGGCCGACTCGGGGCCCGCGACCCCCTGGATCACGCCGTGGCCGAAGCGCTCGGGGGTGCTCGACAGCTTCTTCTCCAGCGTGTACGCGGCAAAGGACGACAGCGTCGCGCCGCCGCCCGGCAGCACGCCCAGGACGGAGCCGATGGCCGTGCCGCGCATCATCGCGGGGAACGCGTCGCGGAAGTCCTTGCGCGTGGGCATCAGTCCCTTGACGTTCTTCGTGAACACCTGACGCTCCTGCGCCGGCCGGCCGAGGTTGGCGATGATCTCGCCGAAGCCGAAGAGGCCCATGGCGACGACGACGAAGTTGATGCCGTCGGTGAGCTCGGGGATGTCGAAGCTGTAGCGCGGCGTGCCGGAGATGACGTCGGTGTTGATCTGGCCGATCAGCAGGCCGACGAGGATCATCGCGACTGCCTTCATCAGCGAGCCCGACGCGAGCACGACCGCGCCGATCAGCCCGAGCACCATCAACGAGAAGTATTCCGCGGGCCCGAACTTGAATGCCAGCTCGGTCAGCACCGGCGCGAAGCCGGCGATCACCATCGTCGCGATCGTGCCGGCGAAGAACGAGCCGATGCCTGCCGCCGCCAGCGCCGGCCCCGCCCGGCCCTGGCGCGCCATCTGATAGCCCTCGATCGCGGTGACCACGGAGGCCGACTCGCCCGGCACGTTGATCAGGATCGCGGTGGTCGATCCGCCGTATTGCGAGCCGTAGTAGATGCCGGCCAGCATCACGAGCGCGGGCATCGCGTCGAGGTTGTAGATCGAGGGCAGCAGCATCGCGATCGTCGCGAGCGGCCCCAGCCCCGGCAGCACGCCGATCATGGTGCCGAGCAGGCAGCCCATCAGCGCATAGAAAAGGTTCTGCAGCGACAGGGCCGCGCCCATGCCCAGCGCGATGTTGCTCAGGATGTCCATCGGGTTCGCCTTTCTCAGCCCACGAGTGCCGGGGGCCAGACCGGAATCACCAGCCCGAGCCCGAGGATGAAGATCGCCCACGAGCCGACGGTCAGGACCACGGCGCCCAGGGCCACGTCGCGCCAGCGGAATTCGTCGCCCGCCAGGCTGATCGTCGTGACGAGCAGCGGCAGCGTGAGCGCCATGCCCAGGCGGGGCAGCGCGGCACCGAAGACGAGGATCGACACCACCGTGACCAGCAGCGGCCGCCACGCGAAGGCGCCGACGCGCTCGCCGCGGTCGCGGGCCCGGATCGACTGTGCGATGACGACCAGGCCGAAGAGCGCCAGCAGCACGCCCAGGCCGAACGGGAAGTAGCCGGGCCCCGGCCTCGCCGAGGCGCCGAAGCGGTACTCCAGGGCACCGATCGCAAAGAACGCGCCGATGCCCAGGAACATGACGCCGGCCCAGAAGTCCCTGGGCCGCGTGGGTCGGATGGGTCTCATCGCATCTCCAGTCCTGCAGCGGGCGGGGGCGGCATGCCCCCGCAAATCCATTTGGACAAATCTAAATGCATTTGTCCAAATGCACATGGTGGATACTGCGTAGGAACCATCGCTAACATCGCCGCATGCGCAAGCGGTCCCCGGCACATCCAGCGACTCCCCCCGACGTCGATCGTCAGGAGCCCGCGGTGCGTGTGCTGCGGCGGTTCCGGGTCGTGTTCAACGCGGTCCGCACGCACTTCCAGCAGGTGGAGAAGAGCGTGGGCCTGGGCGGCGCGCAGGCCTGGGCGCTCAGCGTGATCGGCCAGCGGCCGGGCATCGGCGTCGGCGAGCTGGCCCGCGAGATGGACATCCACCAGTCGACCGCCAGCAACCTCGTGCGGCAGCTGCTCGCGCGCGGTCTGGTCGCGACCGAGCCCCACGCGACCGACCGGCGGGCGGTGCAGCTGCGCGCCTTGCCGGCCGGCCAGCGGGTGATGTCCCGCAGCAAGGGGCCGTTCTCGGGCGTGTTGCCGCGGGCGCTGGCCGAACTGGACGAGGCCACGCTGCTGCGGCTCGACGAAGACCTGAGCCGCCTCATCGAAGTGCTGGACGCAGACCAGCGGGCCGCCACGCAGACCTTGGCCGATCTCTGAGCCGCCGCCCCCGCCGGGGGGCCCGCGCGCGCCGCTCGGCGCCCCGCACGGCCGACGCCCGCATGCCGGATGCATCGGGAGTTTCCACGGCCCATCGGGTTTATTCCTACTCACAAAGCGGGGCGTCGCGCATTCAATCCATCACTCATTTGCGAAATGGTGTTCTGTTCAATAGAACAACAAAAAAAGACGCAGTGGGTGATGCAACGGGCAACGGATCGCGTGGAACAACGCACCACTTTCAGTTTGACCAAGACCCAGGAGGCTCAATGAAATTCAATCCCATCCTGTCGTCCCTGATCGCCATCGCGGCGATGACGACCCCCACGATCATGTTCGGTGCCGCAGCCGACCTCAACGCGTGCTGCACCCCGGCCGACAAGGACCAGCCGAAGGTGGGCGGCAACCTGGGGAACCAGAGCTACTCGGCGCTGAACCAGATCAACCGGTCGAACATCTCGAACCTCGGCGCGGCCTGGATGACCAGCATGTCCGAGGCGGCCGTCACGACGCCCACGCCTGGGCCCGGCGCGGCCCGCAGCGGCCAGCAGACGACCCCCATCGTGGTCGACGGCGTGATCTACCTCGACACGCCCGCGGGCGGCGTGGCCGCGGTTGATGGCGCCACCGGCGCCGTCAAGTGGAAGTGGCAGCCGACCACGGCCGATTCGGGCTTCGGCACCAACGGCACGCGCCGCGGCGTGTCGGTGGGCGACGGCAAGGTCTTCACGCTCGCCGCTGGCGGCCGCGTGGTCGCGCTCGACAAGAACACCGGTGCGCAGGTCTGGGTCTCGCAGCCGCGCGGCCCCGGCGACGCCACCCTCGGCGGCATCGCCAAGGGCGCGACCGTGTACCACGACGGCATGGTCTACATCGGCACCAACGACGGCAACCGCGGCTCCGCGTTCGCGGTGAAGAGCAGCGACGGCAGCATCGTCTGGTCGTTCTACGGCGGTGCCGAGCCGGGCCGCGTCGTCACCGACGTCAACGGCGTCACCACCGACGCCGGCGCCACCTGGGGCCCGCTGCAGGCCAACGGCCTGAGCTGCGCCGTGACGGGCGGCGTCACGCCCTGGATCCACGGCTCGATCGACCCCGAGCTGGGCATGGCGTACTACACCTTCGGCAACGTGCGCAGCTGCGGCTCCTCGCAGGACGGCCAGCAGCGCCCGGGCGACAACCTGTTCGGCAACTCGGTCGTCGCGCTCGACCTGAAGACCGGTGCCTACAAGTGGCACTTCCAGTCGATCCGCCACGACATCTGGGACATGGACAACGTCCATCCGCCGGTGCTCGCGGACGTGAACGTGAACGGGCAGCAGCGCAAGGCGCTGTACTACGGCAGCAAGTCGGCGATGACCTTCGTGCTCGACCGCACCAACGGCAAGTCGATCACCGGCGTGGTCGAGAAGGGCCGTCCGCAGGACTCGCGCCAGCACACCCCGGCGACGCAGAAGTTCCCGGCGCAAGGCATGTGGCTGCCGGAGTGCGTGGTCTGGGAGCGCCTGGGCACCGACAACATCCCGGGCGACCCGTGGCGCGGGGTGCCCAACTACAACGGCTACCAGCCCGACGCCTCGGGCAACCTGGTCTACAACGACACGAACTACCTGGATGTCGACAAGCCGTACGTGACCTATCCGAGCGACTACGGTGCAAACCACCGCAAGGGTTGCATGTACGACCCGCACTTCGACTACCCGGTGCTGTCGACGACGACGCAGAACGGCGGCGCCGACTGGTCCAACCACGGCTACAGCCCGCGGACCAACCTGGTCTACATCCCCTACGGCGTGGCCAACGTCGCGCACTACCGCTCGGCGGGCAGCAACGGCCTGCGTGCGCTGGGCGAGTACCAGACCGGCGGCGTGGTCGCGCTCAACGCGTCGACCAACGAGGTCGTCTGGCGCAACCACCTCGGCCTCGATGCGGCGCACGGCCAGAGCCCGCTGATCACCGCGGGCGACGTGCTGTTCGTGGGCCAGCCCGACGGCATGTTCTACGCGCTGGACGCGGTGGACGGCAAGACGCTGTGGCGCTTCCAGACCAACGGCGACGTGGAGGGCGGCGCGGTCACCTACACGATCGGCAGCACGCAGTACGTCGCGGTGCTGGGGCAGGGCGACAAGCTGTGGGCCTTCAAGCTCGGCGGCAGCTACAAGACGGCCACCGGCAGCAGCGAGGCGCCCACGCCGGCACCGTTCGTGGTCCGGCGCGCCGTCAGCGGCTCTGCCGTGGAAGGCAGCACCGTCAACAACACGGTGTACCTGGCGCGTGCCAACCAGACGACCGACACCGCCGCGTCGGCCGACAGCATCGCGACCAACGGCATGAGCCCGACGCACATGCGCGTGCCGGTGGGCACCACGGTGACCTTCCTGAACCCGGGCTCCGCGCAGTTCCCGGTGGCGCCGAACACCAAGGTGCACTGCGCGACGCAGTTCTTCGAAGGGCTCTTCAATCCGAAGCTCGCCCCGGGAGAATCGTTCCAGTACAAGTTCACCAAGGAGGGGGAGTACTTCTACAACGACTGCACGGACCCGCGGCCGACCGGCAAGATCGTGGCCTACCACGAACCCCAAGACATGCCGGGCGCGCTGCAGTTCGTCCCGAACATCCTGAACCTGCGTCCGGCCAACGGTGTCTTCACCAGCGTGCAGGGCCTGGTCACGGCGATGTTCAAGGTCCCCGCGGGCTACACGCTCGACGGCAGCGTGCAACTGAAGACGCCGCTGTCGACGACGCTGTTCCCTGCAGTCACGGCCAAGATGACGTCCGACGGCAAGACGCTGATCGCCACCTTCGACAAGGCGCTGATCGACAACAACCTGCCGATGGGCGACGCGGTGCCGGTGACGGTCACTGCCAACTTCATGAACGGCGGGGCGCAGAAGCAGCTGTCGTCCACGGCGAACGTGCGGGTCGTGAAGTGATCGCCTGAGGCGATGAAGTACTGGGGCGCCCTCCGCGGGCGCCCCCCGATGACCAAACCAGAAGGAGGATCAAAATGGTGAAGCGTTTGTTCATGGCGTGCCTGGCGGCCCTGGCGTTGTCCGCCCAGGCCGCACCGGTCTCGTTCGTCGATGCATTGTTCGAGGCCACGGCCGTCGCCACCACCGACGGCGTGCCGGGATTCGACATGCAGTCGGGGCCGCCGTCGGAGCTGCCGGTGCTCGCAGAGGCCGACTCGATCGGCTTGACGACCGACATCGCCTTGGCCGGAGCCATCGGCGGCCCGGGCTTGCTGAGCACGTCCGCGGACGTGTCGGGCGCCAGCGGCATCGCCAGCGCGGTGGCCACCGCGCGCTTCACGGGCTCGTTCGCGACCACCGGGCTGCTGAGCCTGAGCATCGACTTCGCGCCGGTGACTTTCGCCGACGGCGCGGGCAGCGCGGCCACCTCGCTGTTCGTGTCGCTGGTCAGCGGCGGTGTCACGCTGTTCCAGGACTACGTCACCGGGCCGTGGACCTTCGAGTACACGCAGGCCGCGGGCGCGACGAGCCTGCTCGACCTGACGCTCAGCAGCGAGGCCACCGTCGGCTTCCCGACCGCGGGCGTGGGCAATGCCGTCACCTCGGGCCTGGTCTCGTTCGCGGTCAGCCCCGTGCCGCTGCCTGCGACCTGGCTGCTGTTCCTCGGCGGCCTGGGCCCCATCGCCGCGGCGGTGCGTGTGCGGCGTGCCGCACAGGCGCCGGCAGGCTGACGCGTTCCGGCGGTATGGCAGCACTGCGCCAAGACCCCGGCCGCCGTTTCGGGCAGCGCCTGCGTGGCGCCGCCCGCAGCGCGCTGGCGGCCGCGCTGGCCGCGTCGGCCTTCGGCGCCGTCGCGGCCGCGGCCGCTGGCGCGCAGGCGCTGACGGCCGAGCCGATCAAGCCCGGCCTCTACCGCATCCAAGGCGCGGACGGCGCAGCGCTGCTGCGCCTCGACGGCACGGGCATCATCCTCGTGGATGCGCACCGCGCCGGCACCTACCGCCCGCTCATGGCCGAGGTGCAGCGCATCGCGAAGGCCCCCGGCGCCAAGGTCGGTGCAGTGGCGTTGACCGCGGCGGGTCCGCAGGAGGCGGGCAACGTCCCTCAGTTCGTCGAGGGCGGCGTGCCGGTGATCGTGCAGCAGCAGGCCGCCGCGAAGCTGGCCGCCGACGCGAAGGCGCAAGGCGCGGCCGGGCCGCTGGTCACCTACGGCACCGACTACCTGCTGCGTGTGGGCGGCCTGGAGGCCGAGGTCGAGCACGTCGGCAAGGGCCGCACCGGCGTCGACAGCGTCGTGTGGTTCCGTGACCTGCGTGCCGTCGCGGTCGGCGGGCTGTACACGGCCGGCACGCCCGAGCCGGATTGTGCGTCCGGCGGCAGCCTCGCCGGCTGGGCCGCGGCGATCACCCACCTGCTGTGGTTCGACTTCGATGTGGCCGTGCCCACCCGCGGCGCGCCGGTCGGCAAGCCTGAACTGCTGGCCCTGAAGTCGAAGCTGGAGGCGATGGCCGCCCGGGCGGCCGCTTCGCCGCAGGCTCAGGCGGGTTGCAGCGCCCCGCCGGGCTGACGGCCGGCCAGCGCCCGCAGCACGTCGTAGCATGCCCCCATCGTGTGGTAGTCGGTCTTGCCGGCGGGGCTCTTCTCGTCGGTGAGCTTCGTGTTGTCGGGCGCGAGGATGCGGTACCACGCGCCGTGGCGGTGGTCGATCATGTGCGCCCAGGCATAGGCCCACAGGCGGTCGTACCACTGCCAGTAGCCGTCGTCGCCGGTGCGCAGCGCCAGCAGCGCGGCCGCGGCCAGGCTCTCGGCCTGCACCCAGAAGTACTTGTGGCCGTCGCACACCGTGCCGTCCGGCGCGAAGCCGTAGGCGAGACCGCCGTGCACATCGTCCCAGCCGTGGCGAACGGCGGCGTCGAAGAAGCGGCGCGCGGTGGCGGCCAGCCACGCAGGCCGGCTGTCGGCAGGCAGCCGCGCCTCGAGCTGCAGCAGCAGCTTGGCCCATTCGGTGAGGTGCCCGGTCTGGAAGCCCCAGGGCCGGAAGATGTCGCTGCGGTCGTCTCGGTGGTAGTCCCAGTCGATCTGCCAGGGGCCGTCGCGCCCGGCGCAGCGGTAGTGCTCCCACACCAGGCCGTTGCCCGGCTCGCCGGGGGGCGCGGCCAGTGACGCGAGCCGCTGGGTGACGGCCTCGGCGAGCGTGCACGCCCGCGCCAGGAAGTGCGCCTCGCCCGTCGCCTCGTGCGCCGCGAGCAGGGCTTCGCAGGCGTGCATGTTGGCGTTCTGGCCGCGGTAGGCGGCAAGCCGCCAGTCGGGCGTGGCCTCGTCGGCATAGAGGCCCTGCGCCGGCTCCCAGAAGCGCCTCTCCATCAAGGAGAAGGTGGCCTCCAGGCCGGCTCGGGCTTCGCCGATGCCGGCCATCAGCGCATGCGCGTGCGCCAGCAGCACGAAGGCCAGGCCGTAGCAGTGCTGCGTGCCGTCCTGCACCGTGGCGCGGCGGCCGTCCCAGTCGATCTGCCAGGCAAAGCCGCCCTGCGGCTGCGCGTGCGCGTCGTGCAGGAACGCCAGGCCGTGGCGCGCCGCGGCCTGCCGGGCTTCGCCGCCGAAGTGGCGGTAGGCCATCGCGTGGTTGAACACGAAGCGCGTGCTGCTCACCAGATGGCGCGTGCGGCGGTTGTAGACCGTACCGTCGTCCTTGAAGAAGTGGAAGAAGCCGCCGGATGGGTCGAGGCAGCGGCCCTCGTAAAAGGCCAGCGTGCTGCGCACGTGGCCGAGCAGGAAGGCGGGTGTGCGGAACGCGGGCGCGGCGGGGGTCATCGGGCGGGCTTTCGGCGGGTGGCCGCCGCATGTTGGGTGAAGCCGCCGAGCACGTCCAGCACTTCGCGCGCGGCGGCGTCCAGCCGCGCCATCGGCCGATGCGCGATGCCCAGGTAGCGCTTCAGCGCAGGCCGCAGCGGCCGCAGCTGCATGCCCGCGTCGAGCGAGGACAGCGGCCCGCCCACCTCCTCCATCGGCAGGACGGCGGCGCCATAGCCCGAGGCAACCAGGCTCTTCATCGCGATGGTGTAGTTCAGCTCGATGCGCGCGCGCGGGCTGTGGCCGGCGGCGGCGAACCATTCCATCGTCATGCGGTACATGTGCGTGGTCGCATCGTTGAAGATCAGCGGCCTGCCGGCCAGCCAGCCGGGCGTCACGGCCCTGGGCACATCCCAGCCCGCGGGCAGGAACGCCATCATCGGATCGCTGCGCCACGGCGTCACCAGCACGTCGTCGGCGGCCGGCTGCGGCAGCGCGACGACGCCGATCTCCAGCGAGCCGGCGTGCAGGCGCGCCATGGTGTCGGTCGAGCCGAGGATGGCCAGCTCGACGTCGATCTCCGGCGCGCGCTCGGCCAGCAGGGCCAGCACCTGCGGCAGCAGGTGCACGATCACGCCGGTAGAGGTGCCCAGGCGCACCTTGCCCGCGCGCCCCTGGGCGATGCGGCGCACGGTATCGGCCGCCTCGTCGGCTTCCTTCAGTAGGCGGCGGGCATGTTCGATCAGCGCCTCGCCCGCCGTGGTGGGCGTGGTGCGCCGCGGCCCGCGTTCGAGCAGCGGCACGCCCAGCCGCGCTTCCAGCTCGCTGACGTGCAGGCTCACGGTGGGCGGCGCCAGGTGCAAGGCCTGGGCGGCGGCCGCGAAGGTGCCGAGGTCGGCGATGGAGACCAGCGTCTGCAGCTGGTCGAGGTTGAGGCCACGCATCAGGATTCCTGAACGATCTGGTCAGAACATTCAACTTTCCAGATCGTACCGTCCTGCGCACCATGGGGGCTGCAAACAGGAGCGGAGCGATGCGTGTTTCCCCAGCCGATGCGATGCCGAGCGAATCCACCTCGACACCGGGCGCTGCCGTCGGCCCGTTCACACGGGTCGTCGCGTGGTGCAGGCGTTGTACCGGCGCATGGCGCGCCGCGCGCCGGCGAGCGGCCGATCGCCGGCTGATGCAGGCGATGAACGCCCACGAGCTGCGAGACCTGGGCATCGGCCGGGGCGAGGCGCGGCACTGGGCCGACGCACCGCCCGTCGAGCGGCGCCGCTGAGGGCGCGGTCGGCCGGCCGCGTCGGAGGGTCTCGCCGTCCCCGGTCGTCCGGAGCGCCGGCCGGGGCCTACGCGGCGATGGCCGCGCGGTGCGTGGCCTGCAGTGTCGCGTCGCCCGTGCGGAAGGCCGCCACCGCGTCGATGAGATGGCGGGCCTGCTGCTGCAGGCTTTCCGCCGCGGCGGCGGATTGCTCGACCAGCGCCGCGTTCTGCTGCGTGGCGTGGTCCAGCTGCGTCACGGCCGTGTTGACCTGGCCGATGCCTTCGCTCTGTTCCGAGGCGGCGGCGGTCACCTCGCCGATGATGTCGGATACGCGCTGGACCGAGCTGACGATCTCCTGCATCGTCTTGCCGGCGTCGGCCACCAGGCGGGAGCCGGTATCGACCTTGTCGACCGAGGCGCCGATCAGCACCTTGATCTGCTTGGCCGCTTCGGCGCTGCGCTGGGCCAGCGTGCGCACCTCGCCGGCCACCACCGCGAAGCCGCGGCCCTGTTCACCGGCGCGGGCCGCTTCGACCGCCGCGTTCAGCGCGAGGATGTTGGTCTGGAACGCGATGCCGTCGATCGTGCCGATGATGTCGGCGATCTTCTGCGAGCTGGCCTGGATGTCGGCCATCGTCGAGACGACCTGCGACACCACGCTGCCGCCGCGCGCCGCCACGTCGGCGGCCGATGCGGCGAGCTGGTTGGCCTGGCGCGCCGAATCGGCGCTCTGCTTCACCGTGCCGGTGAGCTGCTCCATCGACGCGGCGGTCTGCTGCAGGTTGCTCGCGGTCTGCTCGGTGCGGCTCGACAGGTCGGCGTTGCCGGTCGAGACCTCGCTCGACGCCACCTGGATCGAATCGGCCGACTGGCGCACCTGCTGCACCATGTTGCGCAGGGCCGAGGTCATCTCGCCCAGGCTGCGCAGCAGCGAGGCCACTTCGTCGCGGCCGCTGGCCGTGATGCGCTGCGACAGGTCGCCGGCGGTGACGGCTTCGGCCGCGCGGGCGGCCTCGCTCAGCGGCCGCGTGATCGAGCGCGTCAGCAGCCAGGCCATCACGCCCCCCGCCAGCACGCACAGCACGCCCAGGGCGGCCAGGCTGGCGGCATCGCGGTCGGTCGTGTCGTCGAGCTGGCGCGCGGTGGCGTCGCTGGCCTGGCGCTGGTAGTCCAGGAAGGTCTCCATCGCGGCGATGTACTTCTCGGACGCAGGCAGGAAGACATCCTTGAACATGCGCTCGGCCTCGGCCGCGTCGCCGCCGTTCTTGACCTTGCGGATCGTGTCGCGCGACACCAGGAACTGCTTGCGGTGTTCCATCACCTTGGCGAAGAGCTGCTTTTCATCGTCGGAGGTCAGCAGCGTCTCGATCTGCTTGACCAACTCGTCGGAACGTGCGCTGGCCGCCTTGCTGGCCGCGGCGAAGAGCGCCTGCAGCTGCTCGTCGTCGCTGCGCGCCACCGCGGTCAGCCGCACCACGCCGTTGGCGACGTGGCGGAACCACTCGTTGGTCAGCCGCTCCTTGGTGACCGGCACGGCCATCATCGTGCGCGTCGAGTCGGCGGTGGCCTGCATGCGCCACACGCCGATGATCATCATCAGCGCCGTGAGGCACAGGATGGTGGCAAAACCGACGCCCAGGCGGGTGCCGATCCTCAGATTGGTCCAGTTCATACGTTCCCCAACGTCATGTGTGTGCGGACACCCTCTCTGTTACACGAAACGAGGGGCACCAGGGGCCTACTACGGCAGTTGGGGGCCATAACTTGAACTGCCAGAAGTGATGGCGGGCGGCGGTACGATGCGGCTCGCACTTCGGTTTGCCTTCTCCATGCCCACCGCGATCTCCGACCTGCACATCGCCCGCGCCGAACCGCTGCCCGAACCCCGCGCGCTGCGCGACGCCCTGCCGGCCGACGAGGCTGCGGCCGGGCACGTCGCGCGCTCACGCGAGGCGGTGCGCGCCATCCTGCGCGGCGACGACGACCGGCTGCTGGTCATCACTGGGCCGTGCTCGATCCACGAACCCGCCTCCGCGCTCGACTACGCCGAACGGCTGCAGCCGCTGGCCGAACGGCTGAAGGGCGAGCTGCTGGTGGTGATGCGTGTGTACTTCGAGAAGCCGCGCACCCGCATGGGCTGGAAGGGCCTGATCTACGACCCCGCGCTCGACGGCAGCGGCGACATCGGCCAGGGCCTGCACGAAGCGCGCAAGCTGCTGCTGGCCTGCGCGCGCATGGGCATGCCCACCGCGTCGGAGATCCTCGACCTGGTGACGCCGCAGTACTACGCCGAGCTGCTGGCCTGGGGCGCCATCGGCGCGCGCACCGTGGAGAGCCCGCTGCACCGGCAGATGGCCTCGGCGCTGTCGGCGCCGGTGGGCTTCAAGAACACCACGCACGGCGGGCTGGCCGCGGCCATCGACGCCATCCACGTCGCGATGCAGCCGCACACCTTTCCATCCGTGTCGCTCGAGGGCCAGGCCGTGGCCGTGACGACCACCGGCAACCCCGACGGCCACCTCATCCTGCGCGGCGGCAGCGACGGGCCCAACTACGACGCCGCCAGCGTGGCGCGGGCCGCGAAGGCGCTGCGCGACGCGGGCCTGCCCGAGCGCGTGGTGATCGACTGCAGCCACGGCAACAGCAGCAAGGACTACACGCGCCAGCCGCTGGTGGCCGCCGACGTGGCCGCGCAGGTGGCGGCCGGCTCGCCCGTACCCTGTGGCGTGATGCTGGAGAGCTACCTCGTCGAGGGCCGGCAGGACCTCCGCCACGGCCGCGAGGGCCTGCGCTACGGCCAGAGCGTGACCGACGCCTGCATCGGCTGGGACGCCACCGTCGGCGTGCTGCAGGGCCTGGCCGAGGCGGTCGCGCAGCGCCGCCGGGTGAATCACCGAGACTCCTGACCATGACGACGACTGCATCCCTGGACACCCTGCGCGCGGCGTTTGCCGGCCGGCTGCTGACCGACGCCGGCGACATAGCGCCCTTCCTCACCGACTGGCGCGGCAAGTGGACCGGCGCCGCGATCGCCGTGGCGCAGCCCGACACGGCCGCCGACGTGGCCGCCGTGGTGCGCTGGTGCCACGCGCACCGCGTGCCGGTCGTGCCGCAGGGCGGCAACACGGGCCTGTCGGGCGGCGCGACGCCCGATGCCAGCGGCCGCGCGCTGGTGCTGTCGCTCGCGCGGCTCAACAGGGTGCGCCACGTCGACGTGCAGAACAACACGTTGGAAGTGGAAGCCGGGGTCACGCTGCTGCAGGTGCAGGAGGCCGCGCGCGAGGCCGGGCGGCTCTTCCCGCTCAGCCTGGCCGCGCAGGGCACCTGCACGATCGGCGGCAACCTGGCCACCAACGCCGGCGGCGTGCAGGTGCTGCGCTACGGCAATGCGCGCGAGCTGTGCCTGGGGCTGGAAGTGGCCACCGCCGAGGGCGAGCTGTGGAGCGGCCTGCGCGGGCTGCGCAAGGACAACACCGGCTACGACCTGCGCGACCTCTTCATCGGCAGCGAAGGCACGCTGGGCGTCATCACCGCCGCGGTGCTCAAGCTCTTTCCGCAGCCGGCGGCGCGCGCGGTGGCCTTCGTCGCGGTGCCGTCGCCGGCGCAGGCGGTCGAGCTGCTGCAGCTGGCGCAGGCGAGGCTCGCATCGTCGCTCACGGCCTTCGAGCTGATCAGCGACACCTGCATCGGGCTGGTGATGAAGCACGTGCCGGGCAGCCGCCGGCCGCTGGCCGATGCGAGCCCGTGGTACGTGCTGCTGGAGATCAGCGACGCCCACGACGAGGCGCATGCCAACGAGGCGCTGGAAGGCCTGCTCGAAGCGGCGCTGGAGGCGGGGCTGGCGACCGACGCGGCGCTGTCGACCTCGCTCGCGCAGTTCGAGCAGCTGTGGGCGCTCCGCGAGAACATCTCCGAATCGCAGGGGGCCGAAGGCAAGACGATCAAGCACGACATCGCGCTGCCGATCTCGCGCATCCCGGCCTTCGTCGAAGCGACCGACGCCGCGATCGCCGCGGCCTTCCCGGGCCTGCGCATGGTCGTCTTCGGCCACCTCGGCGACGGCAACCTGCACTACAACGTCTCGCCGCCCGAAGGCCGCACGGGCCCCGAGCACGCGGCTGCGTTCGTCGCGCTCGAAGGCCCTTTGAACCAACTCGTGCACGACGCCGTCGCCGCCGCCGGCGGCTCCATCTCGGCCGAGCACGGCCTGGGCGTGCTGCGCCGCGACGAGGCGGCGCGCTACAAGTCGCCGGTGGAGCGGCGCATGCAGCAGGCGGTCAAGCAGGCGCTGGATCCGCTGGGGTTGATGAATCCGGGGAAGGTGCTGGGCTGACGTGCGGGCGTCGAAGCGCTGGAAGGGCGGTTCGGTGGCCCGCGCGCCGCGACCGCCGCAAGGCGTGGGGGCCCGTGTACCCGCGACCCCCGACGCAGCGCGTTGGCTCGACGGCATGCCTCGATTCGCGGCATGGACCGTGGCGTCGGGCGGCTTCGGTGCCACGCTGGGCCTGTTGGCTGCGGGCGCGTTCTCCATCGGCCGCGGCGTGATGCCGGAGTTCGGCGGCGAAGAGTGGCTGTCGCAGTTCTTGAAGCTCGGGCTGGCTTGCGGCGCTGTGATATGGCTGCTCGCCGCCGGCGTGCTTGCCGATGTGTGGGTGTGTCGCGAGCTGTGGTTTCCTCGATGGCCGTCGGCCACCGCTGCGCGCATGGTCCGCAGGTATGCAATGCGCCAGTCTCTTGTGCTGCTGCTGTTCGGCGGGCTTTTTGGCGTGGTCGTTCTATATGCGAGCAGGTACGCGGGCCTGGCCGCCATGGCCTGCATGGTGTTTGTCGGGCGCGTCGTGTATGCGGTCTTGCACCGGGGCCGACCCCTGCACGGGTCAGCAGACCGCTGGGACCGTTTCCACAGCCAAGCTTTGTTCTTTCTGCTGCCAGTGCTGCCGCTGGCAGCGCTTGTGGTCGTGATCGCATCGCTCGTGAGCATCGTCGGATCGCGCGGCCAAGACTGGTCGAATCACGAGATCCTGTTGCTGATCGTCGGGCTGAGCGCAGGGCTGGCGCTGCTGCATGCCGTCGTGATCGTCGCTGCGCATGGGGAACGGGGACTTCGGTGGGCGGGCATCCGGCCGACGTTGGTGATCGCGGGGGGCGTGGCAGCGATCGTGGCCACGTCGCTGGCCCCGGAGCTGATGCGTGCTGCCGCTCTGGGCAACCTGCAGCAGGCATGCTTGGTCGTCGAACCGGTAGTAGCGCGTCACATTGAACGCTGGTTGATGCCCGCAGAGCATTCGTCTCCCTGCTCCATGCCCACAGCGCCCGAACTTCGCGTGATCGAGGTGGACGTCGTGTCGCGCCTCGGCGCACAGTACACGCTCGCGGCCTCAGGGCGTCTTGAAGCCCAGCCCAACGGCCGCTGTGCGCCTTTGCATCGGACGGGCGTGCGGGTTGCGCAGCCTGGCGTGCAGGCCCCTGCATCGGCACGCGGCCAGCAGCTTTTCCCCTGCATCGACATCCCCCGCGACGCCGTCAAGCTCGTCCTGCGCTGAAGCGCAGAATCTCCGCCGGGGCCGTCGAATCCGCTGTCCCTCGTTCGTCGTGCCTTCGAACGCGGTCCGATCGGGCCGCGTGTCCACCCCACGCGAGGAGCGCGCAAATGATCGTGATGCCTTATCTCTTCTTCAACGGCCGTTGCGAAGAGGCGATGAACTTCTATTCGCAGGCCATCGGCAGCCCCATCGACATGCTGATGCGCATCAAGGATTCGCCCGAGCCGCCGCCGCCCGAGTGCGCGCCGCCCGGCAGCGAGAACCTGGTGATGCACGCCAGCATGCACATCGGCAAGGACACGGTCCTGATGGCCAGCGACGACCCGAGCGGGCAGGCCAAGGGCTTCCAGGGCTTCTCGCTGTCGATCACCGTCGACGACGAGGCCGCCGCCGGCCGCCTCTACGCGGCGCTGTCGGCCGGCGGCACGCCGGTGATGCCGCTGGGCAAGACCTTCTGGTCGCCGTGCTTCGGCATGCTGACCGACAAGTTCGGCGTGGGCTGGATGGTCACGGTGCCCGGCGAAGGCTGACAAGGCCGCCTCACCCCGGCCGCTTCCGCCCCGCCACCAGCACGGCGGCCTGCACGCGCGAGCTCAGGTCGAGTTTGCGCAGGATGTGCTGCACGTGGATCTTGACCGTGGTCTCGGCGATGCCCAGCGCGCGCGCGACCTCCTTGTTGCTCGCGCCGCCCGCGATCTCGTCGAGGATTTCGCGCTCGCGCGGCGACAGCTGCGCCAGCGGGTCGGCCGGCGGCGGGGCCGGCGGACCGGCCGCGGGCCCGGGCGCCTGCAGCGACTGGAACGCGCTGGCCAGCTTGTCCGTCATCTCGGGGCTGATGGTCGACTGGCCGCGCAGCGCGCGTTCGATCGCGCCGACCAGCATCTCGGTGTCCACGGTCTTCAGCAGGTAGCCGTGCGCTCCGCGCTGCAGCGCGCGGGCCAGCGTGTCGGCATCCTCGCTGACGGTCAGCATCAGCACCCGCGCGCGCGGCGCGGCCTCGCGCAGGCCCTGCAGCGCGTCGATGCCCGATACGCCGGGCAGGTGGTGGTCCAGCAGCACCAGGTCGGGCTGCAGTGCGGCCGCGAGGCGGATCGCGTCGCCCGCGTCGGGCGCCTCGCCGACGACTTCCATCTGCGGCTGCGCGGCCAGCAGGGCGGTCAGCCCGCGCCGGAACAGCGTGTGGTCGTCGACGACGAGCAGGCGGGTCGGGGGCGCGGCCTGTTCAGGCATGGGCGGCAACGTTCTCGAGCCCGGCCGCAGCCTGCAGCGGGGGCAGCGTCAGCGTGACAGTGGTGCCGGCGCCCGGCGTGTTCTCGATCTCGAGTGCCGCGTCGATGCGGGCGGCGCGCTCGCGCATGATGCGCAGCCCGACGTGGGTCTCGTCGGACGTCAGCGCCGCGTCGCCGATGCCGCGGCCGTCGTCGCGGACCGAGACGATCCAGCGCGGCGACTGCTGCACCTCCACCCACACGCGGCCCGCCCGGGCGTGCTTGCGCACGTTCGACAACGCTTCCTGCACGACGTGCAGCACCTGCACCTGCACGTCCGGCGGCAGCGCCATGCCCTCGCCGGTGACGGTGAGCTGCGCCGGCAGGCCGGTCTGGTGCTCGAACTTGGTCAGCGTGGTGCGCAGCGCGGGCACGATGTCCTCGGCGTTGGTGCGGGTGCGGAAGTGCAACAGCAACTCGCGCACGTCCGAGAGGCTCTCGCGCACGCCGGTGTCGAGCTCGGCGAGCCGGTGGTCCACGACGCGGCTCGGCACGCCCCGGCCGATCTCGTCGCGCAGCAGCCCGGCCTGGATCTTCAGGAACGACAGGCCCTGGGCGATGGAATCGTGCAGCTCGCGGGCGAGCAGGCCGCGCTCCTCGGCCACGGCGGCCTCGCGCTGCAGCGCATCGGCGCGCAGGCCTTCCATCGCACCGGCCAGGTGGCTGGCCAGCGTGTCGAGCAGTGCGCGGTCGTCGGGGTGCAGCGTCACGGGGTGGCGGTAGAACAGGTCGATCTCGCCCAGCAGGCGCTCGTTCAGGCGCACCGGCACGCTGACGAGCTGCGCGAAGCCGGCACGCGCGCAGAGCCCGGCGCCGTGCGCGGCCGACGGGCCGGTGCGCAGATCCTGCAGGGGGAACACGCGGGTGTGTGCGTCGCCGGGCGCCTGCCCGCACAGGCAGCCGCCGGTGGGCAGGCAGTGCTCCGCCTCGACCAGCGGCTCCGGCAGGCCGTCGGACGCCAGCAGCACGTAGCGCCGGTTGTGCTCATCGGACCAGCGCACCGCGGCCGCGTCGGCGCGGGCGACGCGGCACAGCTGGCCGGCGAAGCCGTGCGCCAGCGCCTGCAGCGTGTCGGCCTGCGCAGCGAAGGCGGCCGCCTCGTACAGCGCCGCGAGCCGGGCGCGTTCGGTCTCGAGGTGCTCGGTCTTCACCTGCACGCGGCGCTCGAGGCTGCCGTACAGGCTCTGCAGCCGCTCGGCCATGCGGTTGAAGCCTTCGGCGACGGCGCCGAACTCGTCGTTGCCGGCCACCGCCACGCGCGCCGCCAGATCGCCCGACTCGACGCGGGCCAGCCCCTCCTGCAGCCGTGCCAGCGGGCTGAAGACGAGCAGTTGCGCGGCATACAGCAGGGCGACCGCGGCCGCCACGGCCAGCGCCATCATCGCGAATTGCGCGCTGTTGAGCAGCGTCGTCCAGCGCGCGAGCTGGCGTTCGATCGCGCCGACGAACCGGTCGATCGACGCGACGAAGGCCTCAGCCTGGCGCGCGGTGGCCTCGGGGCCGAGGCGGCCGGCCGGGGCCTGCCAATCGGCGCGCAGCTGGCGCCAGCGCTGCTCCACGGCGGCCAGCGCCTGCAGCGAGGCGGCATCACGCGGCACCGCGAGCGGGCGCGCCGGGTCGCCGCGGCGCAGCAACGCGAGGCTGGCGTCGAAGCGTTCGACCACCGGCGCTGCCGCGGCCGGGCCGTCGGCGGCCAGCGCCTGCGCGATGCGCCAGGTCTGCATGCGCATGCGCCCGGCTTCGTTGACGGCCGCCGCGCCGCCCTCGAGCTGCCAGGTCACCCACAGCGTGAGGCCGATCGCGGCCAGCGCCAGCAGCAGCATCGTGCAGCCGATGGCGCCGAACTTCGCCGCCAGCGTCCGGCGGGCCGGGCGCTCCGGGGCGTTCATCGCGCCGCGCGGTGCGGCGGGGCCGAGCCGTCGGAGAGGGCCGTGCGATGCGCTGCGGAGGAGGTGCGTGGTTTCACTTCGGCGCCCGGAGGGAAGGCCGGCCGATTGTGGGGCGGGCCGGGGCGGCGGGATGTGATCTGGATCAAGGCGGGGGCGGCAGGTAGGGGCCCGTGCCCGCGTGCCCGGCCTCGCCGGCGGCGATGAAGCGGCCGCTCGCGACGTCGAACACATGGACCATGCCGTCCTCGATCACGTAGTGCCAGCCATGCAAGGTCAGGAGGCCGGCCTCGACGCGCTCGCGCACCATCGGGTAGTCCATCAACCGTTCGAGCTGCAGCACGACGGCGCGCTGCTCGGTGCGGCGCAGCGCCTCGGGGCCGGGCTCGGCGACCGGCAGCGCGGCCTCGCGGCCCAGTTCGAGCCAGGCCGCGAGGTTGCGCGCGGCGGGCGGCACGCCGCCATACAACGCACGGATGCCGCCGCAGTGGCTGTGGCCACAGACGATGATGCGCCGGACCTGCAGGTTCAGCACCGCGAACTCGATCGCGGCGGACGTGCCGTGGTAGCCCACCCAGCGCTGGGCCGGCCCGGCGTCCGGGGGGCTGTCCACCATGCCGTCGTAGGGCGGCACGAACGCGGCGACGTTGCGCACCAGGAACAGCTCGCCCGGCCCGGCGCCGGTCAGCAGGTAGGGCACGACGCGTGAATCGCTGCAGCCGATGAACAGCGTCGCCGGGTGCTGGCCTTCGTCGACCAGCGCGCGGAAGTGCGCCTCGTGCAGCGGGAAGGCGTCGTCGTGGAAACGGCGCAGGCGCTGCAGCAGGTCGTCGTCGGGCATGGTGCCGTCGGCCGGGCGGCTACTTACTGCACGAGCGGCGTGGCGCTGCCGTCGAGGTCGACGCCGGCCAGGCGCGCGCGGCCTGCCAGCAGCCGCAGGTACTGCGACAGTGCGGTCGCGAAGCTCTGCTGGCGCAGAGACTGTGCCACCGCGCCCCGCACCTGCTCGAAGGCCGGCACCGTGCCCGGCCGGCGTTCAAGCACCTCCACCACGTGCAGCCCGAAGCGGCTGTGCACCAGGCGCGGCAGCACGCCGACCTCGGGCTGGCCGAACAGCTCGCGGGCGAATTCGGGCGCGCAGTCCTCGGCGGCGAGCCAGCCGAGCGCGCCGCCCTGCGCGCCGCTCGGGCAGTTGGAACTGGCGGCCGCCGCTGCGGCGAAGTGGTCGCCGGCCGTGCGTTCCTCGGGCGTGGTGTTGCGCACGTCGAGCAGGCAGGCCTCGGCCCGCCGGCGCAGGGCGTTGACGTCGACGCCCGGTGTCACGGCAAAGAGCACGTGGCGCGCGTGCACCCGCTCGCCGACCGCGTAACGCGCGGCATGGGCCGCATGGTGGCGGCGGCACGCGGCGTCCGAAGGCTCGGGCAGCTGCAGCGCCTCGTCGAGCAGGCGCTCGATCGCGGCGCCGGCCGCCTCGCTGGTCGCGCCGGCCCGCGGTGGCGGGTCGTCGGCCGCCAGCAGGCCGGCCTCGATCGCGGCCTGGCGCAGCAGCTCGGTGCAGGCGCGCTGGCGCAGCGCGGCGGTGTCGACGGGCTCGCCGTCGTCGACGAGCGGCACGCCGTTGACGTGCGGGCGGCCGGGGGCGGGATGGCTCATGCACCTTCTCCCTGGTGGGCACGCGGCTGCTGCGCCGCGGGCGGCAGGTTCAGCCGGCGCGCGCGCACCAGCTGGTAGGGCCGGAACAGGTAGGCGATCGAGGCCAGCCCGCTCCACACGTGCACCAGCCGGCTGAACGGGAACAGCAGGAAGATCGTCATGCCCAGCACCATGTGGACCTTGAACGGCCAGTCGATCGACTGCAGCGGTGCCGCGTCCGGCTGGAAGGTCACGATGCCCTGCGCCCAGTCGGCGAGGATCAGCATCGCGCTCGCGTCGGCGCGGTGGCCCCACGAGAAGGGCAGCGTCACCAGCCCCAGCACCAGCTGCACCCACAGGATCACGAGGATCGCCAGGTCGGTGCGGTGGCTGGTGAGGCGGATGCGCGGGTCGGTGATGCGCCGGTGCAGCAGGATCGTCAGCCCGATGAAGCACACGAGGCCGGCGACGCCGCCGCTGACGATCGCGAGCAGCTGCTTCTGCGGCGCGCTGATCAGCCAGCCGTACAGCGCGTGCGGCGTCAGCAGGCCGATCGTGTGGCCGACCAGCAGGAACAGGATCCCGATGTGGAACAGGTTGCTGCCCCAGCGCAGCTGGCGCGCGCGCAGCATCTGCGACGAGTCGCTCTTCCAGGTGTACTGGTCGCGGTCGAAGCGGGCCAGGCTGCCCATCAGGAACACCGCGAGGCAGACGTAGGGGTAGACGTTGAAGAGGAAGTTGTGGATGTGCTGTGCGAGCGGCATGGCAGGCTCCTCGAAGGTCAGCGGGCTGCCGCTGGCGGCGTGCGGCGCACGAGGTGGACGGGTTGCGGTTGGCCGGGGCCGGCCGGCACGGCCTGGCCCTGGGTGCTGCAGCCGCCGAACGCGGCGGGCTCCTCCCAGCTCGTGTCGAGCGGCTCGTCGTCGGCGCAGGCCCCGGCGTCACCCTCGGCGGCCGGTTCGCCGGCCAGCTCGAGCAGGGCCGCCAGCACCGCGGCGTAGTCGCTGCCGCGGCGCTGCAGGGCCGCGGCGATCGAGCGCAGGATGTGCGCGAACTCGCCGACGAAGGCGCGCGCCTCGCGTGCCGGCTGCGTCGAGGCGTACTCCAGCAGCACCGTCAGGTGGTCCGGCAGCTCGGCCGGGTCGAGCAGCAGGCCGGCCTGCTCGTAGGTCCGCACCAGGTCGACCATCGCCGGCCCGCGGTCGCGCGAATCGCCGTGCACATGCTCGAACAGGTGCAGCGCGGTGCCGCGGCCGCGGTCGAAGAGATCGACGTAGGCGGCCTCGGCGTCGAGGCCCTCCGCGAGCAGCCGGTCCATCAGCGCGTCGAGCTCGGCGCGGCGCGCGGCGCCGGCCGCACCCTCGGCGCGCAGCGCGGCATGCACGTCCGGCAGGCGGGCGCGCATCGCGGCGTCGGGGTAGCGCAGCAGGTGGGCCAGCGCGCGCAGCGTGAAGGTGATGTCTTGCGTGGTCGTCATCGCGCCGCTCCTCACAGGCTCGCCTTGATCGGGATGGTCCGCTTCTTCTCGCTGCCGAAGAGGCTGGTCTCGGTGACGCCTTCGCTGCAGCCGTTGCCGAAGCTGAAGCCGCAGCCGCCACGCACGTTGAACGCGTTCTCGGCGTACTCGCGGTGCGTGGTCGGGATCACGAAGCGGTCCTCGTAGTTCGCGATGGCCATCACCTGGTACATCGTCTCGACCTCGGCGGCCGTCATGCCGACCTGGCGGATCGCGGCGTCGTTCGGGACGCCGTCGACGTGCTTGCCGCGCTGGTAGGCCCGCATCGCGAGCAGGCGCTCGAGCGCGCGCACCACGGGCCGCGTGTCGCCGGCCGTCAGCAGGTTCGCCAGGTACTTGACGGGGATGCGCAGCTGGTTCACGTCGGGCAGCTCGCCGTTGGCGCCGACGTGTCCGGCGTTCGCGGCCGCGGTGATGGGCGACAGCGGCGGCACGTACCAGACCATCGGCAGCGTGCGGTACTCCGGGTGCAGCGGCAGGGCGACCTTCCAGTCCACCGCCATCTTGTAGACCGGGCTCGTGCGCGCGGCCGCGAGCCAGGCCTCGGGGATGCCGTCGCGCCGGGCCTGCTCGATCACGGCCGCATCGTTCGGGTCGAGGAAGATGTCGAGCTGAGCCTGGTAGAGCTCGCTGTCCTTCTCGACGCTCGCGGCCTGCTCGATGCGGTCGGCGTCGTAGAGCAGCACGCCGAGGTAGCGGATGCGGCCGACGCAGGTCTCCGAGCACACGGTGGGCTGGCCCGCCTCGATGCGCGGGTAGCAGAAGATGCACTTCTCGGCCTTGCCGCTCTTCCAGTTGTAGTAGATCTTCTTGTAGGGGCAGCCCGAGACGCACATGCGCCAGCCGCGGCACTTGTCCTGGTCGATCAGCACGATGCCGTCTTCCTCGCGCTTGTAGATGCTGCCGCTGGGGCAGCTCGCGACGCAGGCCGGGTTCAGGCAGTGCTCGCACAGCCGCGGCAGGTACATCATGAAGGTGTTCTCGAACTGGCCGTAGATGTCCTTCTGCACCTCGTCGAAGTTGACGTCCCTGCTGCGCTTGCTGAACTCGCCGCCGAGGATCTCCTCCCAGTTCGGGCCCCACTCGATCTTCTCCATGCGCTGCCCGGTGATCAGGCTGCGCGGGCGTGCGGTGGGCGCCGCCTTCATCTCCTTGGCGCTGTGCAGGTGCTCGTAGTCGAACGTGAAGGGCTCGTAGTAGTCGTCGATCTCCGGCAGGTTGGGGTTGGCGAAGATCTTCATCAGCAGCTGCCACTTGCCGCCCTGGCGCGGCACGATGGCGCCATCGGCCTTGCGCGTCCAGCCGCCGTTCCAGCGGTCCTGGTTCTCCCACTCCTTGGGATAGCCGATGCCGGGCTTGGTCTCGACGTTGTTGAACCAGGCGTATTCCACGCCGGGGCGGCTCGTCCAGACGTTCTTGCAGGTCACGCTGCAGGTGTGGCAGCCGATGCATTTGTCCAGGTTCAGGACCATGCCGATCTGTGCGCGGACCTTCATGGGGTGTCCTCCGTGGGGTGGGGGTGGTGGGTCGCGGGGCCGAACAGGAAGACCAGCGCGGAGGCCGGCTGCTGCGCGTGCACCGCATGCGGCGCGTGCGGTGCGATGTGGCACAGGTCGCCGGGCTGCATCGGCAGGCGGCGGCCCATGGTCTCGAACTCGAAGGCGCCGTCGAGGCACTGGATCACCAGGCGCCCGGGCACCTGGTGCATGGCCAGCGACTGGCCAGCGCGCAGCACCAGCCTGAAGATCTGCAGGCCGTCGGCCTGCACCAGCGTGTGCGAGCGCGCTTCGGCCAGCGCGGCGCCGAGCGGTGCGGCCGGGACGATCTCCCCGGCGGCGGCGTGGGGCAGGGCCATCGTGGTGTTCCTTGCGTGCCTCAGGGGTTCTCGCCCTGCGACTGGAAGGCCTGCGCCAGGTGGTCTGCGCGGGGCGTATCCAGCCAATCCACCTTCGCCATCTTGCGCACGACGACAAACTCGTCGCGGTTGGTGCCGATGGTCCCGTAGTAGTTGAAGCCGTAGCTGTACTGCGCGTAGCCGCCGATCATGTGCGTGGGCTTCAGCACGATGCGCGTCACCGAGTTGTGGATGCCGCCGCGCACGCCGGTGATCTCGCTGCCGGGCGTGTTGATGATCTTTTCCTGCGCGTGGTACATCATCACCATGCCGGGCTTGACGCGCTGGCTCACCACCGCGCGCACGGCCACCGCGCCGTTCAGGTTGAACATCTCCATCCAGTCGTTGTCCTCGATGCCGGCGCGCCGCGCGTCGTCCTCGCTGATCCACGCCACCGGGCCGCCGCGGTTCAGCGTCAGCATCAGCAGGTTGTCGGTGTAGGTGCTGTGGATGCCCCACTTCTGGTGCGGGGTGATGAAGTTGAGCTGGATCTCCGGGTGCCCGTTGGGCCGGATGCCCTGCATGCCGGCCGTGGCCTTCATGTCGACCGGCGGCCGGTAGCTGGAGAAGCCCTCGCCGAACGCGATCATCCAGGGGTGGTCCTGGTAGAACTGCTGGCGGCCGGTGAGCGTGCGCCAGGGGATCAGCTCGTGCACGTTGGTATAGCCGGCGTTGTAGCTGACCGTCTCGCTCTCGATGCCGCTCCAGGTCGGGGAGCTGATGATCTTGCGCGGCTGGGCCTGGATGTCGCGGTAGCGGATCTTCTCGTCCTCGCGGTAGAGCGCGAGGTGCCTGTGCTCGCGGCCGGTGGCCTTCTCCAGCGCCTCCCAGGCCTTCACCGCGACGTGGCCGTTGGTCTCCGGCGCCAGCTGCAGGATGACCTCGCAGGCGTCGATGTCGCTGACGATGCGCGGCCGACCCTGCGTCGGGCCGGGCTCCTGCACCACGCCGTTCAACTGGCCCAGCTGCTCGACCTCGGTGCCGGTTTTCCAGCCGATGCCCTTGCCGCCGTTGCCGAGCGTGTCCATCAGCGGGCCGAGCGCGGTGAAGCGGCCGTACAGGTTCGGGTAGTCGCGCTCGACCACCGTGACCTGCGGCGCGGTCTTGCCAGGGACCAGGTCGCACTCGCCCTTCTTCCACTCGGCCACGCCGTCCGGCTGGGCCAGCTCGGCCGGCGTGTCGTGCATCAGCGGCGTCAGCACGGTGTCGCGCTCGACGCCGAGGTGCCCGACGCAGACCTCGCTGAAGGCCTTCGCGAAGCCCTTGTAGATCTCCCAGTCGGAGCGCGATTCCCAGACCGGATCGACCGCGGCCGACAGCGGGTGGATGAACGGATGCATGTCGCTGGTGTTGAGATCGTTCTTCTCGTACCAGCTGGCGGTGGGCAGCACGACGTCGGAGTACAGGCAGGTCGTGCTCATGCGGAAGTCGAGCGTGACCAGCAGGTCGAGCTTGCCCTGGGGGGCCTCGGCGTGCCAGACGACTTCCTCCGGCTTCGAGTCGTCGCTGCCCAGGTCCTTGCCCTGCACGCCGTGCTCGGTGCCCAGCAGGTGCTTGCAGAAGTACTCGTGGCCCTTGCCGCTGGAGCCCAGCAGGTTGCTGCGCCAGACGAAGAGGTTGCGCGGCCAGTTCTCGGGCGCGTCCGGGTCCTCGCAGCTCATCTGCAGCGAGCCGTCCTGCAGGCCCTTGGCGACGTAGTCGCGCGGCGCGAGGCCGGCGTTGCCGGCCTGCGCGGCGATCAGCAGCGGATTGGTCTTGAGCTGCGGCGCGCTCGGCAGCCAGCCCATGCGTTCGGCACGCACGTTGTAGTCGATCATGCTGCCGCCGTACTGCGCGCGGTCGGCCAGCGGGCTGACGATCTCGCCGAGCCCCAGCTTCTCGTAGCGCCACTGGTCGGTGTGGGCGTAGAAGAAGCTGGTCGAGTTCTGCTGGCGCGGCGGGCGCGCCCAGTCGAGCGCGAAGGCCAGCGCCGTCCAGCCCGTCTGCGGCCGCAGCTTCTCCTGCCCGACGTAGTGCGCCCAGCCGCCGCCGCTCTGGCCGATGCAGCCGCACATCATCAGGAGGTTGATGACGCCGCGGTAGTTCATGTCGCAGTGGTACCAGTGGTTCATCGCCGCGCCGATGATCACCATCGACTTGCCGCGGGTCTTGTCGGCGTTGTCGGCGAACTCGCGCGCGACGGTGACGATCTGCTGCCGCGGCACGCCCGTGATGCGCTCGGCCCAGGCGGGTGTGTAGGGGGCGTTGTCGTCGTAGCTGGCGGCGCCCCGACCGGCAGAGCCGGTCGTTCCAGAATTCCCCAGGCCGCGGTCGATGCCGTAATGCGCGGCCTGCAGGTCGAAGACGGTGGCGACCCAGGCCTCGTGGTAGTCGCCCTCCTTGCCCAGGCGCAGGCGCACCGCCGGCACCTTGGCGCGGGTCACGTCGCCCTGCTGCTGCGGATTGGCGGTGAAGTTCGGCGTCGCGATGCCGCCGAAGTACGGGAAGCCCACGTCGACGGCCTCGGTCGCCTGTTCGCCGTCTTCCAGCACCGAGAGCTTGAGTGTCACCTCGGCGCCGTGGCGGGCCTCCTTGGCCTCCAGGTTCCAGCGGCCGGCGTCGTCGCGGCCTTCGGCGCCCCAGCGGAAGCCGATCGAGCCGTGCGGCAGCACCGCGCGGCCGCTGGTGTCGAAGGCGACCGTCTTCCACTCGGGGTTGTTCTGCTGCCCGAGCCTGCCGTTGAAGTCGCTCGCGCGCAGGTAGCGGTCGGGCACCTGGACGACGCTGCCGTCCGGCAGCGTGTGCGCCTTCAGCTTCACCAGCATCGGCAGGTCGGTGTAGCGGCGTGCGTAGTCGTCGAAGTAGGCGGACCGCCGCTCGAAGTAGAACTCCTTCAGCACGACATGGCCCATCGCCATCGCGAGCGCGGCGTCGGTGCCCTGCTGGGGGTGCAGCCACAGGTCGGCGAGCTTGGCGACCTCGCTGTAGTCGGGCGTCACCGCCACCGTCTTCGCGCCCTTGTAGCGGACCTCGGTGAAGAAGTGCGCGTCCGGGGTGCGCGTCTGCGGCACGTTGGAGCCCCAGGCGATGATGTAGTTCGCGTTGTACCAGTCGGCCGATTCGGGCACGTCGGTCTGCTCGCCCCAGACCTGCGGGCTGGCCGGCGGCAGGTCGCAGTACCAGTCGTAGAAGCTCATGCACACGCCGCCGAGCAGGCTCAGGTAGCGGCTGCCCGCGGCGTAGCTGACCATGCTCATCGCCGGGATCGGCGAGAAGCCGACGATGCGGTCGGGCCCGTGCCGCTTGATCGTGTAGACGTTGGCCGCGGCGACGAGCTGGTTGACCTCGTCCCAGCTCGACCGCACGAAGCCGCCCATGCCGCGCACGCCCTGGTAGTCGCGCCGCGCGGCGTCGTCCTGCACGATCGACGCCCAGGCCTCGACGGGCGATTTCGCGGCCTTCAACGCCGCGCGCCAGCGCTCGAGCAGCCGGCCGCGCACCATCGGGTACTTCACGCGGTTGGCGCTGTAGAGATACCAGCTGTAGCTCGCGCCGCGCGCACAGCCGCGCGGCTCGTGGTTGGGCATGTCCCAGCGGGTGCGCGGGTAGTCGGTCTGCTGCGTCTCCCAGGTGACGATGCCGCCCTTGACATAGATCTTCCACGAGCAGGAGCCCGTGCAGTTGACGCCGTGGGTCGAGCGCACGATCTTGTCGTGCGACCAGCGGCTGCGGTAGGCGTCCTCCCAGGTGCGGTCTTCGCCGGTGGTACGGCCGTGGCCGTCGGCGAAGGATTCCTTCGGCAGCCGGAAATGCGTCAGTCGGTCGAGGAAATGGCTCATGTCGGGGTTCTCTCAGCAGGGCATGGCCGCATCGCGGCGCGCGTAGCACCACCACGCGATGGCGACGCAGGCGAGGTAGAAGGCGCAGAAGATCCACAGGGCCGCCTCGGGCCCGCCGGTGGCGGCGATCGAGCTGCCGTAGCTCTTCGGGATGAAGAAGCCGCCGTAGGCACCGAAGGCGCCGGCGAAGCCGACCGCGGCGGCGCCGCGCACGTTGCCTTCCTTCAGCGCGGCGGCCTGGGCGGCGTCGTCCTTCGCGGCACCGCGCAGCGCGAGCTGGTTGAAGATCACCGGGATCATCCGGAAGGTCGAGCCGTTGCCGATGCCGGTGGTGACGAACAGCAGCAGGAACATCAGGAAGAAGCCCGTGAAGCTGCCGGCCGCGGGGCCGAAGGGCAGGGCCAGCGCGCCGGCGCCCTTGGGCAGGAAGTACAGGACGCCCAGCACCGCCAGCGCCATCACGAGGAAGTTCCACATCGTGACCACGCCGCCGCCGACCTTGTCGGACAGCCAGCCGCCGAAAGGCCGGACCACCGCGCCGACCAGCGGGCCGAGCCAGGCGTAGGCCAACGGGTTCACGGCCGGGAACTGGCTCTTGATCAGCAGCGGAAAGCCCGCCGCGAAGCCGATGAAGGAGCCGAAGGTGCCGAGGTAGAGCAGGCACATGATCCAGTTGTGCGGCTGCACGAAGATCGCGGCCTGTGCCGCGACCGAGGCCTTGGCGTCGGCGACGTCGTTCATCGCGAACCACGCGACGACCGAGACCAGCGCGATCCACGGCACCCAGATGAACGCGGCGTTCTGCATCCACACCTGCGTGCTCTGGCCGGCCTTGACGATCGTCTGCGGTTCGCCGCCGAAGACACCCAGCACCCCGACCGTGACGACGATCGGGCTCAGGAACTGCACCACCGAGACGCCGAGGTTGCCCAGGCCGGCGTTGACACCCAGCGCCGAGCCCTTGCGGTCCTTCGGGAAGAAGTAGCTGATGTTGGCCATGCTGGAGCTGAAGTTGCCGCCGCCCAGGCCGCACAGCAGCGCCAGCACCAGCATCGTCGGGTAGGGCGTCGACGGGTCCTGCACCGCGATGCCGATGCCGATCGCGGGGATCAGCAGCGTCGCGGTGGAGATCGCCGTCCAGCGCCGGCCGCCGACCAGCGGCACCATGAAGGAATAGAAGATGCGCAGCGTGGCGCCGCTGAGCGCCGGCGCGGCGGCCAGCCAGAAGAGCTGGTTGGTCGAGTACGCGAAGCCGAGGCCGGGCAGGCTGACCGCGACCACGCTCCACACCTGCCAGACGGCGAAGGCGAGGAAGAGCGCGGGCACCGAGATCCACAGGTTGAGCTTGGCGATGGCCTCGCCTTCCTGGGCCCAGAAGGCCTTGTCCTCCGGTGTCCAGATCGTCAGCGTGCGGCCGCGGCGCGGCGCGGCGAGCGGGGGGGTGTCCATGGGCGGTGCCTTTCGGGGGTTCAGGCAGCAGGGGTGGCCGCGGTGGCGCGCGGGCCCATCACCTCGGTGCGGCGCACCTCGGTCCAGTACATCCAGATCAGCGAGACCCACACCACGCCGTAGAGCAGCATGAAGGCGCTGGAGCGCACGCCCGTGAGGTCGACCAGCGCGCCGAAGAGGATGGGCAGCACGAAGCCGCCCAGCCCGCCGGCCAGGCCGACGATGCCGCTGATCGTGCCGATGTTGTGCGGGTAGTCGTCGCTGACGTACTTGAAGACGCTGGCCTTGCCGAACGCGAAGGCCACGCCCAGCACCGCCATCAGCGCGGTGAACGAGACGACGCCGAGGCCGAGGTGGAAGGTCTTCACGCCGTCGACGGTGGCGATGCGGAAGTCGGTCTGCGGGTAGCTGAGCAGGAAGAGGCAGATCCAGCTGACCCACATCACCCACCAGGTGACCTTGTGGGCGCCGTACCTGTCGGACAGCACGCCGCCGATCGCACGCAGCACGCCCCCGGGCAGCGAGAAGCAGGCGGCCAGCAGCGCGGCGACGCGGATGTCGAGCCCGTACTCGCCGACGTAGTACTGCACCATCCACAGTGCCAGCGCGACGTAGCCGCCGAAGACGATGGAGTAGTACTGGCAGTAGCGCAGCACGCGCGGGTCCTTCAGCGCCTTCAACTGGTCGGTGAAGCGCACGGTGCCGGGGACGCGGTGCGCCGGGTCGTCGGCGCTGAAGAGCCAGAACAGCACGACGGTGCCCGCCATCACGGCCGCGTAGACCTGCGGCACCAACGCCCAGCCGCCGGCCACCAGCAGCGCCGGCGCGATGAACTTGTTGACGGCCGATCCCGAGTTGCCGGCGCCGTACACGCCCATGGCCGTGCCTTGCCGCGCCTTCGGGAACCAGCGGGCGACGTAGGGCGTGCCGACCGAGAACGAGCCGCCGGCCAGGCCGACGAAGAGGCCGATCACGAGGAAGTGCCAGTACTGCGTCGCATAGGCCATCGCCCAGATCGCCGGCACGGTGGCGGCCATCAGCAGCGCCATCACGATGCGGCCGCCGTAGCGGTCGGTCCAGATGCCGAGCGGCACGCGCACCAGCGAGCCGGTGAGCACCGGCATCGCGGTCAGCAGGCCGAACTCGGTCGCGTTGAGGCCGAGCTGCTGCTTCAGCGGGATGCCGATGACGCCGAACATCATCCACACCATGAAGCAGACGGTGAAGGCCAGCGTGCTGACAGCCAGCACACGCCAGGCCTGGCGGGGGACGGGGGCGGCGGCGGCATCCATGCGCCGCACTGTCCGCCGGCGTGCCCCGTCGCACCATCCGCCGCGCGGCGCATCCGGCGGCGGCAGAGTGACGATGGCAGGCGGGACGGCCATCGTCCGGAAGAACTAGGAGCCGCAGGGAGCGGCGTGCGCTTGATGTGCGTCAAGCACCTTCGGCGGTGCCTGGCGGCGAGAGCGAGCCCGTCGGTCCCGTCACCGCATGGCGCGGTGGGCGCGTGCCTGCGTGCGCAGGTGGATGACCTGTGCCGCCAGCCCTGCCAGCAGGGCGACGAGCAGGAGGCCCTGCGCGCCGAGCAGGAGCGGGGATTGCAGGTCCGTCACCAGCGGGTGCCCGTCCGGAACGCGGCGCAGGATTTCGGTGACGGTCGGCAGCATCAGCAGGAAGGCGGTCAGTGTCAGCGTGACCGTCTCGACATACGCCTTCGCGCGGCCCCGCCCCGGGAGCAGCGCGGCGCCGTAGCCGACCAGCAGCAGCAGGAGCGTGACGCTGGCGATGGCGTAACCGACCGGCTGGTGCGCGACGAACACGACGGTGACGGCACCGATCAGCATCGAAACGAAGTAGGCCGCGCCTGCCTTCGAGCGCGGCACGATGCGGCCGTGGCGGGCGAACATGTACGCCGCCGCAGGAATGGCCGGCAGGCTGCCGAGCGTGTGGAGCCAGCCGAGGGGGGAAATGCCAAACATGTCGAGTTCCTTGTTCAAACCGTGGGATGCCCGTGGCAGCGGCGTTGCGGCCCGCTACGTCTTCCTGCCCGGCGCGGGCTTCTGGGGGTGCGGCGCGGCCAGCCGCTCGACGAGCGGGCCCGCCACCGCGTCGAAGATGGCCGGATCACCGTAGGCACGCGCCGAAATCATGGCGCCGTGCACCGTGGCCATGAGGGCCTGCGCTTCCGCCGCCGGACCGCCGTGCAGGCGGAACGCACGGCTGGACGCGCCCTTCGCCAGCACGCCTTCCAGCCAGGCCGACAGGCCGGTGAAATGCAGGCGCACTTCTTCCGCGACGTCGGCCGGCAAGGCCGGCGTTTCAGCCGCCAGCATCGCGCAGATGCAGATCGGCATCGTCCCGTCGCGGATGCATGCCGCCCACCAGCCGATGTAGGCCTCCAGGCAGGCCCGCGGCCCCATGCCGTTCGCCGCCAACGCGGCCATGCCTTCGGCGCCCGCCGCCCGATAACGCCGTACCAGGGTCAGCACGAGGTCCGACTTCTTCGGGAAGTGGTGATGGATGCTGGCCTTGGTGATGCCCACCTGCGCCGAGATGTCGGCGTAACTGAAGCCGTTGTAGCCGCCGGCGGCGATCAGGGCCTGCGCGCAGTCGAGGATGCGGCCGGCCTGCGGCGTGAGGTTCGTCTCCATGCCGGCAGCCTGCCTACTAGTTGGATGGTTGTCAAGCCGATCGCTGGCGGCGCATGAATTGATCCAGGCCCGCACGGGCCTCCAAGCTTTCGAAGGCCTGCTGTGCCAACCGGGCTTCCGCAGCGAACGCGTCGGTCAGCGGCAGGTGCTGCAGCGTCAGCGCGGCCTGCTTGATCACGCGCACCGCCGTCGGCCCCATGCCGGCGATGCGCCTGGCGTAGCCGAGCGCAGTCTCCATCAGGGCCTCGCGCGGGACCACCGCGTTGAGCAGGCCGATGCCGGCCAGCCGCTGCGCGGTGAAGCGTTCCGCCGTGAGCATCAGTTCCATGGCGATGGCGAACGGCAGCTGCCGGACCAGGCGGGTGAGGGTGCCGGCGGCGGGCACGAAGCCCATGCCCGCCTCGGGGAGCGAGAACACGGCGTCCGCCGAGGCGACGCGGATGTCCGTCGCGAGCATCAGCTCGAAGCCCCCGCCGAAGCACACGCCGTGGATGGCCGCCACTACCGGCTTGAAGTAGTCGCCCCGCTTCAGGTGCGCATCGTCCCAGCGCGAGATGTCGAAGCGGCCCTCGGCCAGCGCGGGAATCGACTCCGTCAGGTCCGCGCCGGCACAGAACGCCCGATCGCCGGCCCCCCTCAGCAGCACCACCCGGACCGCGTCGTCGTCACGCGCCCGCAGGAAGGCTCGGCCCAGGTCTTCGTACATCGCCAGGGTCATCGCGTTCAGCTTGTCCGGGCGGTCGATGCCGACATGCGCGATGGCGCCGTCGACGTGGTATCGGATGGCCATTGCGCCGGCGCCCTATTCGGCCTCGATCCCGGCGGCCTTGATCACGCGGCCCCACTTCTCGGTGTCGAGCGACTGGAAGCGCGCCAGCTCGTCGGCGGTCGTGGTCCACGGCTCGGTGGCCGTGTTGGCGTAGAACGCGCCCGCATGGCTGCTGCGCGTGGCCTTGACGAAGAGCTCGCGCAGTGCATTCGCCACCGGCACCGGCGTCGCGGCGGGCACGTAGGCACCGAACCAGTAGCCGATGTCGTAGCCCTTGACCCCGGCTTCGGCGATGGTCGGCACGCCGTTCAGCAGCGGCATCCGCTGAGGCGTCGACACACCCAGCGGCCGCAGCTTGCCGGCCTGGATCTGGGCCAGCCCCGTCACGGTGTCGATGGCCATCAGGTCGATCTGGCCGCCCAGCAGGTCGGTCAGCGCGTTCGGGTTGCTCTTGTAGCCGACCCAGAGCATGTCGATGCCGCTCAGCTGCTTCAGCATCTCGACCGCGACCCGGCTCGACGAGTTGCCGCTGCCGAAGGTCAGCGTGCCCGGGTCGCGCTTCGCTTTGGCGAGCACGTCGCCCAGCGTCCTGTACGGCGAGTCGGGGCGCACCACCAGCACCATGCCGCCGCGGCCCAGGGCGGTGAGCGGCCTGAAGTCCCGTCCGGGGTCGTACGGCAGCTTCTTGAAGAGGTGGGGGTTGGCGGACTGCGTGCTGTTCGTCGTGACCAGCACCGTGTAGCCGTCCGCCGGCGCTCGTGCCGCCTGCTGTGCCGCGAGCATGCCCCCGGCGCCGGCCCGGTTGTCGACGATCACCGCCTGCTTCGTCTGCTCGGTGATCGACGCGGCCAGCGCACGGGCGAGCTGATCGGTCGCGCTGCCGGCGCCGAAGGGGATGATGAAGGTCAGGGGCTTGTCGGGGAAATTCGCCTGCGCGAAGGCGGCCGGGCCGAGCGCGGCGAGCAGCAGGCAGGCAAGGGTGGTGCGGCGGGTGGGCGTCATGGTGTCTCCGGGCGAAGGGGCAGGCCGCTCAGCGGCGCTTCTGCTGGGCGAGGAAGGTGTCGACCGCGTTCTTGTGCTCGGCGCCGCACAGCAGCATGGCCTGCATCGACGCGGCCATTTCGAGGGCCGTGCTCAGGGGTGCGGTGGCCGACTCACGGACCAGCGTCTTGGCCATCCGCAGCGCCCGGGGCGGCGTGGCCGCGATGCGCCGCGCCAGCGATGCCGCTTCGTCGTCGAGCCGGTCGGGGGCCACGACGCGCGACACGATGCCGTGGGCCAGTGCGGCCGGCGCGTCGAGGAATTCGCTGGTGAACGTCAGCTCCATCGCCTTCGACAGGCCGACCAGCCGGCTCAGGAACCATGCCCCGCCGATGCCCGAGATCAGCCCGAGCCGCAGGAAGCTTTCGGCGAAGCGGGCGCGCTCGCTCGCGATGCGGATGTCGCACATCAGCGCCAGATCGAACCCCGCGCCCACGGCGGCGCCGTCCACCGCCGCGATCAACGGCACCTCGATCGCCTGGGTGGCCCGCGTCACCCGGTGCAGCGTGGACGCCAGCCGATCCCGCACGTCTTCGACGCTGCCTTGCATCAGGTCCGCCCCCGCCTGCATGTCCTCGACGCTGCCGCCGGTGCAGAAATGGCGTGCCGAGGAGCGCAGCACCACGCACTGCACGCTCTGGGCCTTCGCGGTCTGCTCGAACGCGAGCGCCAGCGCCTCGCTCATCGCGACGGTCATCGCGTTGCCGTTGTCCACGGCGTTCATGGAAAGGGTGAGCACGCCGTCTTCGAGACGGCTCGTCACCAGCGCAGCGGCTTCGTGGGAATGGGTCATGTCGTGGGTCGGACGGTTCAGGGTTGCGAAAGCAGCGGGTCAACGGGACGCGTCGCAGGTGCGGACGGCCCCGCCGAGCAGCAGTGCCTGGATGCGCGCCGGCGACAGGCCGTAGTCCGCCAGCACCTCGGCCGAGTGCTGGCCCACCAGCGGCGGCGGCGATGCCGGCGTGCGGAGGTCTTCGCCGCCGGCCAGGCCGAAGCCCGGCAGCCGGACGTCGCCGGCCACCGGATGGTGGAGCGCGGTCTCGATGCCGCTGTGGCGGTACTGCTCGGAGGCGGTCACGTCCGCGTAGCGGGCGATAGGGGCACAGAGGATGTCCGCGTCGCCCAGCAGCCGCAGCCAGGCCGCGGTGTCGCGCTGCTGGAACGCCGTGCCCAGGGTTTCGTACAGCGCCGCTCGATGGGCGACCCGCGCGGCGTTGTCGGCGAAGCGTTCGTCGTCTGGCAGTGCCGGAAGATCCAGCACGCGGCACAGCGCGCGCCATCGATCCGGCTGGTAGGCGGCCACCATGATCCAGCCGTCGGCCGTCGGGAAGGCCTCGTTGGGCGCGGCATACGGTGCCGCGCTGCCGGTCTTCTCGGGCTCCTGCCCTGTGGCCAGGTAGAACGCGAAGCCCACCTGCTGCAGCATGAGCGTCGCGTTGTAGAGGCTGACGTCGAGGTGCTGCCCCGCATGGCCCAGCCGGACCTTCGCCAGCGCGCCCAGCACGCCCACGGTGGCGAGGTAGCCAGTCACCATGTCGGCGACCGGCGTCGACATCTTCATCGGGTCGGAGTGGCCATGGCCGACGGTGCTCATCAGCCCCGCGGCCGCCTGGATGATCCCGTCGACGCCGGCACGTTCGCGCCAGGGGCCGGTCTGCCCGAAGGCGGAGATGGAGCAATAGACGAGCCGAGGGTTGAGCGCCCGGAGCGTCTCGGCATCGAGGCCGAACCGGGCCATCACGCCGGGGCGGAAGCTTTCGATGAGCACGTCGGCCTGCACCGCCATCTCGAGGATCGTCCGGCGGCCCTCGGGCGACTTCAGGTCGACCGCGAGGCCGCGCTTGTTGCGGTTGACGCTGAGCGACACCACGCTCTCGCCGTTCAGGAAGGGCGGGCCGATCCGGCGCCCGAGCTCCCCCTCGGGTGGCTCGATCTTGACGACGTCGGCGCCCATGTCGCCGAGCATCATTCCGCACACGGGCCCGGCCACGACGTGGGAGAAGTCGAGCACCTTGAGGCCATTCAAGCAATCACTGAGCATGTCGGTGGTCCACCCCTGGAACCCTGGCGCGCCGGGATGACGGCAGGGGGCGGGAAGCTGCAGTGAGGATAGGAAGCCGGGCCCTGTGCGGGCAAACGACTTTATGGCCCGCCGCTTTGAGTTTTTCTCAAGGGCAGCGGCCGGCGGCGCCGTCGGCTACGCAGCGGCGCTGGCGGCCATCCATTCCCGGAAGGCCTGCAATGCGGCCGTCTCGGGCTTGTCCAGCGGCGACGCGAAGTAGTAGGTGTGCCGCCCCCGGTCCAGCGTGAAGGCGACCGGCGCGACCAGGGTGCCTTCGGCCAGTTCCTTCTCGACCAGTGCTTGCTGCGCGATGGCGATGCCATGCCCTTCGAGCGCGGCCTGGTACGCGAGCAAGGAGGTCTCGTACTTCATGCCGCGGTAGGGGTTGATGCCGGTGACCCCGGCGGCCTGGAGCCACAGGGCCCAATCGTCGGGGCGCGCCATCGAGTGCAGCAGCGTCTCGCCGGCCAGGGCCTGCGGCGAGGCCATCGCGCGCGGGGCTGCGTGGCGCGGGGCCATGACAGGCACCAGCAGGTTGGGCACCAGCCGCTGCGTGCGCAGTGCCGGCCAGTCGCCGTCGCCCAGCTGCACGCCGGCCTCGATGTCTTCGCGCTCGAAGTTCAGCGGCGCCGGCGACGTGGCCAGCTGCACGTCGATCGACGGGTGCTGCCGATGGAAGCTCGCCAGGCGCGGGATGAGCCAGCGCACGGCGAAGGTCGCGGGAGAACGGATCTTCAGCACATGGCGCCGATATCCGCCTCCCATCACCCGGTTGGTGGCCGTGCGCAGGGCCGCGAACAGCGGGCTGACTTCCGACAGGTAGCGGGCCCCCGCTGGCGTCAACTGGATGCCGCCCGGCACCCGGTCGAACAGCTGCACGGCGAGGAACTCCTCGAGCGCCCGGATCTGCCGGCTGACGGCGGCAGGCGTCACCGACAAAGCCTCGGCGGCCTTCGAGACGCTGAGCAGCCGGCCCGTGGCTTCGAAGGCCTTGAGCGGATTGAGCGGCGGCAGCGGGTCCATGGCGTCGGTACGGTGGAACGGGGGTCGTGAGCCGCGGGGGGCCGGCCGAATGCTAAGCGCTGGCCGTCCGCAGCCGATGGGATCGGCACGCCGGCCCCGCGCTGCTACGCTCAGCCACCGCTTCCCGAAGGGGTTCTGCATGGGTGCCAGCCTCCGCTTCGCCTGGCGAGCATTGCCGCTGCTGCTGGCGGGTGTCGTGCTGCTCGCGCTGTTCCAGGTGCATGGCGCGATCGTGCGCCAGGCGCTGCGCCTGCTGGGCGTCGGATCGGCCGAGCCGACGGTGCTGATGGTGGCCGACGGCTGCGGCCACGCGGTCTGGCTGCCCCCCGCGCTGGCCGTGCTGGCCGGCCAGGAGGCGGCGGCGCTGCAGTCGGACTGCGCCGCCAGCGGCCAGGCGCTGGTGTTGATGCCAAAAGCCGCCGAAGGCGTGCTCTTCGTCAACGGCGAGCCGTTCAGCGGCTTCCTGACCGGGGGCCGGCTCGCGTGGTTCTCGGGCCTGCGCTGGCGGCCCGGCGCGAACCTGGTGTCGGCCTGGCCCGTCGACGAGCGGCTGCGCTACCCCTTGCCGGCGCGGGGCGCGGAGGGGGCCAACCGCCAGCTGGCCGTGCTGGGCAGCCTGTCGCACGGCAGCGATGCCTTGCGCGCGCTGCTGTTGGTCGCCGACCTGCAGCTGGCCGCCGTGGTCGCCGAGCCCGCCCGGGCATCGGCGTCCGCACCGGCACCGGCGCCGGCGCTTGACGTCGACGAGGGCGCCAGCGGCCGCCGGCTGGAACTGGCGCGGGACGCGCAGGGCCGGGTGGCGGTCGAGGCCGAGGCCTGCCTGCGCGACGGCCATCCCGTGCTGCGCGATGCGCCGGCGCTGCCCGGCCCCGAGCTGCTGGGCCGCCTCTTCACCGCGATGGTGATCGGACCACCACGCGCGGCCAGCGACCTGGCCTGGCGGCGCCTGCCGCGCGCGGCCGCTGGCGACCGTGCGGCCGGCAGCCCCTGCACGCCAGTGCGCACCGCATACGTGGTCGAACAGGGCGAGGTGACCCTGTTCAAGTCGAGCGACTTCCTCGACCGCGACGGCGACCGCCTCGTGTTGCGCGGCTTCGGCGACACGCTGCGCATCGTGGGCCGTGCACCGCAGCGGGTGGAGGCCGACACCCTCGAATGGACCGGCGCCCCCGACCATCCGGACTGGCAGCTCGTGATCCTCGGGCACGAAGCGGCACGCCAGGCGGCACCGGCGGTGGAGGCTGCCGCATCGGCGGCGCCGCCGTCCGTCGCCGCCTCCGCGGCCGCGCCGGCCGAGCGGCGGCAGGGCCTGCTCGTCGCGCTGGCCGACCTGCGCCACCTGCTGCCGCCCGTGTGGACGGCCACGGCCTGGGCCCTGGCCGCTGCCGCGCCGGCGGCGCTGATCCTGTGGGCCCTGCGCCGGGGCTGGCCGGCGCCCCGGCCCGCGCGTGTGCATGCGGCCCACACCGGCCTGGTGGCGCTGCTCGCGTTCATGGCGGCCTTTGCATTGCAGCCGGTGCTGCTGCAGCTCACGCGCCTGTTCGTGGGCGCCTTCGGCTTCCTGAACCTGGCGGGCGTGCCCATGCCGGGCGTGCCGGCCGGCGACCTGTCCGCGCCGATCGCCCTGTGCGCCGCGTTGCTGGTCGTGCCGATTCTGCGCGGTGCCGGTGCGCCGCGCGGCGGCTGGCTGCACCGGGTCACCGCCTCCACGGCGGCGCTGCTGGCGGTCGGGCTGCTGCTGGCCGCGCTGGGCGCGCACAGGGCCTTGCAGTTGCTGTCGGTCGATGCCCCCGCGCTGCTGGCCGAACTGCCCGGCGGATGGCTACCGGACGCGGCCGACGACCCGGCCTCGGCCCGGGGCACGGCGCTCATGCTGCTGCTGGGCGCGTGGGGGGCCGGTGGCCTGCTGCTCTTCTGGACGGCCACCTACTGGCTGTTCCGCGTCGCGGTGCCGGCGGCGCCGGTGATCGGCGCGGCCGTCGGGGCCGGGCTGCTGCTCTTCGCCCTGCCGCTGACGCAGGGCGTGGCCGACCTGGCCTGGGTCGCGGCCATCGGCTTGGGCGACGGCGATCCGATGGCGCGGGCGATGGTGCCGGGGCTGCAGATGGGCGATCCCGCCATCGCGCTCGTCTCGGTGTCATCGGGCGCCTTCGTCGTGCTGGTGGTGGTCGTGCTGCTGCGCGCGTTCCGCGAGGTCGCCGCCGCGATGCTGTCCCCGGCCGGCGGCGCCCGCCTGCGCCGGGTGCTGCGCACACGCTGGCTGCTGCTCGCGGCGCTGGTGATCGTCTGGCCGATGGTCGACCGCTCGTGGGCGCAGCCGCAGATCCTGCACGCGACGACGTTCCAGCTGATGTCGTTCTTCCAGGCCTTCGGCGCGCTGCTGGCGGTGCTGGTGCCGCTGGCCGTGGCGCAGGAGCACGAGGCCGGCCGGCTGCCGCCGCTCGTCGGGCCCGCCGCGCCGCCCTTCTTGCTGCCCGCGGCACTGGTCGGCCTGATGGCCGCCACCTTCGCGGGCTACCTCAGCCTGTGGAACCGCGAGCCGCTGGCCGTGGCGCTGGTGATGGTCGCGGGCTGGGCCGTGTTCATGCACGGGATCGTCGACCGCGGACGCGGCGCCCCCGCGCCGCCCGCGCCCGGCCTGGCGCAGAAGCTGGCGGCGCACATGGCCGAGAGCCGCCTGCTCCGCTCGCGCCGCGCCAGCGTGGAGAAGCTGTTCGGCGAAGGCCGGACTTCCGCGGCGCACCTGCATGCGCAGCGCGCGGAGATCGACAAGGCGCAGCGGGTCCTCGACCAGGCCCTCGGCATGCCGCAGGACGAGGCGCGCCGCCGGCTGTTCTTCCACGGCCCGGGCGAGACGCCGCTGGGCAATGCTCGGCGCGCCGCGCTGGCCGGCATCGCGGTCGGCCTGTTCCTGCAGCTGCTGGTGCAGTTCCAGTGGGCCGGCGCGGCCGCCAGCACCAAGAGCACCTGGCTCACCGCACTCGGCAAGTTCGTGGTCGTCGATCCGCAGTACCGCGTGATCGCCCACGACGGCTCGGGGTCGCGCGTGCTGGCGTTCTGCGGCGAGCTGCTCAATGCGATGGCGGTCTGGGCGGTTGCCGGCTTTCTCTTCGGCTACGTCTTCCACCTGATCCGCGGCCGCGATGGCTTCATGCGCGCGGCGGTCTTCGGCATGGGCATCACCGTGCCCTACCTGCTGAGCCAGGCGCTGGTGTCGGGGGCGGCGGGGGTGCCGGTGCAGACGCTGCTGCGGGTGGTGCCGCTGCTGGTGTTCCTGCTCGCCGCCGGGGCCTTGCTCTTCGACGGCGCCCGGCTGCGCAACGGCGGCGTCAGCATCGCCCGGCTGCCCGAGATCTACGGCCTCAAGACCAGCGTGGGCTACCTGTCGTTCGCCGGCCTGCTGGCCGGCGTGCAGCCCCTGCTGGACCTGCTGGGGTGGCTGTCGGGCAAGTGAGGCGCCGCCTTCGGGCCGGGCGATCCGCCGGTCGTTGCCGTTGGTCCGGTGCCGACCTGCCTGTGCCGCTGCGCGAGCCCTTCCACGAACCGCCCGAACGCATCGAGCAGCGGCGCGCCGTCGAACGCCGGCCCCTCCAACACCGCCAGCGCCTGCACGGTCGCCTCCAGCGTCGAGACCTGGTTGGCACGCCGCGCCGCCCGGATCGCGCGATAGCGGGTGGGCGGCGGGGCGTCCAACGACAGCCGCGGCAACCCGGCCAGGGCCGGGTGTTCGAACAGCATCCGCAGGCTCTTGCGCCAGGTCGCGTCGATCACCACCAGCCGCAACGGCACACCCGGCGGCAGCATCAAGGCCGGCGGCGGTGGCGATGCGGCCGGCATGTCGGGATAAAGCAGGCACGCTCGCCCTGCGGAGCGATGCAGCAGGGCCTGCAGCGCTTCAGGCGCGAAGCGGTCGCCGACGACCACCTCGCACCGCGCCAGCGACAGGCGCAGCAGCGCCGCGCTGTTCTTCGGCTGGCGCTGCTCCTGCGGGTGCTGCAGCACCAGCACCTCGGTGCGGTGTGCGGTCGGCTGGGCGAGCGCGCACAGGCAGCTCGCCTGTGGCCGCCAGCAGCGTGTGCAGGTCGCGCGGCGGAGGAGGGAAGGGCCGTTCACCCGGGCATGGTCGCATGGCGCGCGCTACTGCCCGGCCCGGCGTCACCTTCGCGACCGGCCGCGGCACGGGCCGGTGGTTCAATCATCCGGTTGCCCCAAGCGAAGGAGACACGCATGACCTGGGACTATTCGGCCAAGACCGTCGATCTGCTGAAGCGCCTGACCGCGTTCTTCGACGAGCACATCTACCCGAACGAGGCGCGCTACGAGGCGGAGATGGACGCCTTCCGCCGTGGCGGCGACGCCTGGCAGCAGCCCGCGGTGGTCGAGGAGCTGAAGGTCATCGCCCGCCGGCAGGGCCTGTGGAACATGTTCCTGCCGCACGAGTACCGCGGCGTGCCGGGCATCAGCAACCTCGACTACGCGCCGCTGTGCGAGGTGATGGGCCGCGTGGCCTGGTCGGGCGAAGTCTTCAACTGCTCGGCGCCCGACACCGGCAACATGGAAACCCTGGAGCGCTACGCCACGCCCGCGCAGCAGGACCGCTGGCTGCAGCCGCTGCTCGACGGCAGGATCCGCTCGGCCTTCCTGATGACCGAGCCAGCGGTGGCGTCGTCGGACGCGACGAACATCCAGTGCGACATCCGCCGCGACGGCGATCACTACGTGATCAACGGCCGCAAGTGGTTCTCGTCGGGCGCGGGCAGCCCGCACTGCGCGATCTACATCGTGATGGGCAAGACGGACGTGCATGCGCCGCGGCATGCCCAGCAGTCGATGATCCTGGTGCCCGCCGGGACACCGGGCGTCGAGGTCGAGCGGCACCTCAGCGTCTTCGGCTACGACGACGCGCCGCACGGCCACATGGAGGTGTCGCTCACCGACGTGCGCGTGCCGGTGGAGAACATCCTGCTCGGCGAGGGCCGCGGCTTCGAGATCGCGCAGGGCCGCCTCGGCCCGGGCCGCATCCACCACTGCATGCGCTCCATCGGGGCGGCCGAGCGAGCGCTGGAGATGATGATCGACCGCCTGCAGACGCGTGTGGCCTTCGGCAGGCCGCTGGCCGAGCAGTCGGTCTGGCACGAGCGCATCGCCGAGTCGCGCTGCATGATCGACCAGGCCCGCCTGCTCACGCTGAACGCCGCGCACAAGATGGACACGGTGGGCAACAAGGCCGCGCAGGCCGAGATCGCGATGATCAAGGTCGTCGCGCCGAACGTGTCCTGCAAGGTGCTCGACTGGGCGATCCAGGCGCACGGCGCCGCCGGCGTCAGCCAGGATTTCTGGCTCGCCCGGGCCTATGCGCACCAGCGCACCGTGCGCATCGTCGATGGCCCCGACGAAGTGCACCGCCGCGCGATCGCCAAGCTGGAGCTGGCCAAGCGCACCGCCGCGCGCGGCCTGTAGGCACGCAAGGCCCCGCGGCTGGCGCGGTGCGGGCGCCGACGGCTTGCAGCGGCGCGCCAGCCGGCGCAGCATGGAGGCACACGCACAAACACCGAGGTGTCCCATGGCTGCTTCCACCTTCTCATCGGCCCTGCCTGTGCTGGCCGGCCTTGCTCTGGCCGGCTGCGCCGCCTACGGCCCCGGCGCCGTGCAAACGGGCCAGACGGCGCAGCAGGTCGCGGCGTCGATGGGCGAACCCACCGGCCGCCACGCCTTGCCGCAGGGCGGCACGCGGCTCGAGTACGCACGTGGACCGATGGGCAAGCACACCTACATGGTCGACCTGGGTGCCGATGGCCGCGTCACCGGCTGGCAGCAGGTGCTGACCGAACCCAACCTCTTCGCGCAGGCGCAGCCCGGGGTGCCGGTGGACACGCTGCTGCGCGAGCTGGGCCATCCTTCGGAACGCCGCCATGGCGGCTGGCAGGGCGGCGAGGTGTGGTCGTACCGCTACGATGCCTGGGGATGCCTGTGGTTCCAGGTGTCCGTGGTCGGCGGCCAGGTGAAGGACGCGGCCCAGGGCATCGACCCGGCCTGTGACGCGGGTGGCAACGACAAATCAGAATGACGATCACGGTTTACGGCATCCCCAACTGCGACACGGTCAAGCGTGCCCGCGGCTGGCTCGAAGCGCACGACATCCCTTACCAGTTCCACGACTTCAAGAAGGCCGGCGTGCCGGCCTCCCGGCTGCAGGCCTGGCTGCAGGCCGTGGGGTGGGAGGCACTGGTCAACCGCAAGGGCACCACCTGGCGCAAGCTCGACGACGCCACGCGGGCAGGTGTGGCCGACGATGCCAGCGCCGCGTCGCTGATGGCGGCGCAGGCCAGTGTGATCAAGCGGCCGGTGGTGGAGTGGGCCGACGGCGGCGTCACCGTCGGCTTCGACGCGGCGGAGTGGGCGAGACGCGCCTGACGGGCGCGCCGAGGGGTCAGGGGCCGGCGAGTGCCAGCGCAAAGCCCGCCTCGGCCATCACCTTCCCGTTGACCAGCAGGTCCACCCGGTGCCACCCGGCGTGGTAGCGGCGGGTGGTGATCTCCTTCAGTGCGTGGCGCTTGCGCAGCACACGCTGCTCGCCTGCGGCGAGCGTGAGCCGCCAGCCCTTGAACACCTTGGCCGTCGCGCCGCCACGGGCCTTGACGTGGTGGACCGCATAGTCGACCTCCAGCGCCTGCGGCCCGCGGGCGGTGGACACGAGCGTCGCCTCGATCGTGACGCCGTCGCCGCCGAGCACGGCCTGCGCCGGCGTGACCACCAGCACGGCATGGCCTTGCAGCGCTGCGCCCAACCCCCAGGCGGCCAGCGCGCCGGCATCGCCGCGCTTGATCAGCGTGCGGCTGGCGTGGCGCAGCAGCGCCCGGCGTTCGGCCGTGGCGCCGGGCAGGTGGCGCGCGAGCCATCCGGTGACAAGGCCGGGGTGGTCCTTCGCGATGTCGTTCAGGTGGTTGGCGACGCTGCGGCGCACATAGTCGCTGGGGTCGTCCTGCAGGCGTTCGAGCAGCGGCAGGGTCGGCGAGGGGTCGGCGATCAGCGACTTCAGCTGCAGGCCCCACGGCAGCCGGGGCCGGCTGCCTTCACTGACGAGGCGGCGCACGTGGGCGCTCGGGTCAACGCACCAGCGCTGCAGCGTGTCCCACGTGAGAGCAGGGTGGTTGACGATGAAGGGGCGCAAGGCCCACTCGGCCGTGAGCCGCTGCGTCATCGCATGCAGCGCGGCCAGTGCGCGCTCGGGGTGCACCTGGCCGGCGCGCGCGACGTAGTCCGTCATCGGCCAGACGATCCAGCCCGCCAGGCCGTCCACGGCGGGGCGGGCGGGGGTGCCTTCGGACGCGGGGGCGAGCGAGGCCTCCAGCACCCCGCAGGCGGCATCGAAGTCGGCCGGCAGCGTGGCTTCGAGCGCCGCGCTGATGTGGCCGGCGCGGGCCTTGAGTTCGAGTGTGTCGAGGCCGCCCTCGGCCAGCGCCTCGAAGCGGCTCCGGTCGAAGGCGGGCCAGGCCCGCTGGAGGTGGTGGCCGGCCTGGCGCACCAGGGCGGCGTTGAGGAGGTTCTTGAAGGGTTCGGCCATCAGGAGGCCGAGGGTAGCGTCAAACGTCGTGTTCCCGGCGCAGCTCGTCGAACACGGCGGCCACGTGCGCGCCCACCGCGACGTTGGGCGGCAGCGGCCCGGGCGGCGCCGGGCGGCCGAGCAGGAAGCCCTGCGCTTCGTCGCAGCCGTGGTGGTACAGCAGCGCCAGCTGCTCGGGCGACTCGACGCCCTCGGCGACGACCCGCATGTCCAGGCTGTGCGCCATCGCGATCACGCCGCGTGTGATCGCGGTGTCCTCGCGGCCCTGGGGCAGGCCGCGGATGAAGGAGCGGTCGATCTTCAGCGTGTGGGCAGGGAACCGCTTGAGGTAGGCCAGCGAGGAGTAGCCGGTGCCGAAATCGTCGATCGCGATGCGCACCCCGGCCTCGCGCAGGCGGTGCAGCATGCGGCCGCCCCGGTCCGGGTCGTGCATCAGGACGCTCTCGGTGATTTCCAGCTCCAGCGCCTCGGCGCCGAGGCCGTGTTCCGCCAGCGTGCCCAGCACGTCGTCGATCAGTGTCGCCGCGGCGAACTGGCGCATCGACAAGTTGATGGCGCAGGGCGGCACCTCGATGCCGTGGCGACGCCACTCGCGGATCTGGCGGCAGGCGGCCTGCAGCACCCAGCGGCCGATCGGGACGATCTGGCCGCTCTCCTCGGCCAGCCCGATGAACATGTCCGGCATCAGCAGGCCGCGCTGCGGATGCTGCCAGCGCAGCAGCGCCTCCATGCCCGACATGCTGCCGTCGGCGAGGCGGAACTTGGGCTGGTAGACCAGCCGCAGCTCGCCCTGCCCGGCGGCGCGCACCAGGTCGCCCTCCAGCGAGAAGTGCTCGGCGGCGCGCTGCGCGAGCTGCGCCGTGTAGTACTCGAAGGTGTTCTTGCCTTGGGCCTTGGCCAGGTACATCGCGGCGTCGGCGTTTTTCAGCAGCGCGGCCGCGTCCTCGCCGTCGGCCGGGTACTGGGCGATGCCGATGCTGCACGACACCTGGAGCTTGAGGCCGTCCACCGACAGCGGCTGCGCGATGGCCTCGAGCGCCCGGGTGGCCACCGACGACAGCGCCACGGCGTCGGCGCAGTGGTCGACGAGCAGCACGAACTCGTCACCGCCCAGCCGCGCCAGCACGTCGCTGTCGCGCAGCAGCGCCCGCAGACGGCCGGCGGTGTGCTTCAGGAGTTCGTCGCCGGCCGCGTGGCCCAGGTGGTCGTTGATGTTCTTGAAGCGGTCGAGGTCGAGCAGCATCACCGCGAAGCCGCCCTGGCCGCGGTGTGCGCGCACCAGGGCGCGGTCGAGCTCGAGGGCGAAGAGATGCCGGTTGGGCAGGCCGGTGAGCGCGTCGAAGCGCGCCAGCTGCTCCACCTGCTGCTCCGCCTCCACCGAGCGCGTGACGTCGCTGCCGACCCCCCGGTAGCCGAGGAAGCGGCCGTTCGAGTACACCGGCTCGCCGCTGATGCGCAGGTGGTGGTGGCCGCCCTCCGGCGCTGCGAGCGTGAACGTGAAGCAGCGGAATGCGAGCCGGTCGGCGCAGCGCCCGCTGTACTCCGCCAGCGCTTCAGGGCGGGCGGCGATGCTGGCTTCGCCGACGCAGGCCTTGCCGATCAGGTGGGCCGGGTCGAGCGTGGTGGCCGCGTGCCGGCCGATCGACACGTGGGTGAAACGGCCCTGTTCGTCCTGCTCCCAAAGCCAGTCCGACGACAGCGACAGCAGGCTCGCCAGGCGGCTGCGGCTGGTTTCGAGTGCGTGGTTGAGGCTCGCCAGCTCGCGCGAGGCGATGTCCTGGGCGCGTTCGAGCAGCCGGCGGTCCTGCTCCGCCTCGCAGTAGCTGCGGCTCAGGCCGTGCAGCAGCGCCGCCCATGCCTCGGGTTCGGCGGGCGGCTGTTCGGTCGTGAGGCCGGCGCGACGCAGTTGCCGCAGCAGGGTCTCGTGCAGCGGCGCGGCGGAGCTCGGTGCGTGCATCGGGGGCAGGCGCTTCACGCCTCGGCCAGTGCGGTGAGGGCGAGCGTTTGGTGGTGCAGCTCGGTGCAGCCGCCCGGCAGGGCCGGCGAGAACTCGCCGAAGGAATAGAAACCGACCCGTCCGCAGGCACGGGCGCCGTGGTCCAGCACCGCATCGAGTTCGTCCCCGGTGCGTTCGCCCATCACGATGCGGCGCCCGAGGCAGCTCACCGAGATCACCAGCGACTCGGCGCCGGCCGGCAGACGCGCTGCGGCGGCGGCCGAGGCCTGCGCCGCGCTGGCCACGAGGTCGTCCACGCGCGTGCGCATCAGGCGGGCCATGCCCCCCACGGGCGCGCTGCCCGACAGCACCAGCGCGCGCCGCGCCTCGTCGACGGCCAGCACGCTGCGAACCAGGGGCGCCTCGGGGCCCGGCCCCTCTGCGCGCCGCACCGACAGCGGGAACCGCAGGGCCGAGCCGGGCAGCTCCATGGCGAGCTCGCCGAGGTAGCGCTTGTACAGCTCGAGGGCGGGCTGGCCGTCGAGCTCGAACAGCACGTTGCCCCGGGCGCGGGTGATGCGGCGCTCCGGCCCGAGATCGGCCCAGCCGGTGGCGTGTCCCTGGCCGAAGCACAGGCGCTCGCCGTACAGCCCCACCAGGCAGGCGCGTGCGGGCGCCGGCAGGTGGCGGTCGTGCCCGTAGACCCAGGTGGTCGCGAGGCGGCCGCGGTCGCCGGCCATGCCGCCCGTGACGGGCACATGCTCGGGCAGGCAGCGCGTCAGCCCGCGCAGCAGGGCCGTGCCGTCGACGCACAGGCCGTCGGAGACGGCGAACACCATGCGCAGGCCCTTGCGCGGCATCTGCGCCGCCAGCCGCGCACCGGCGTCTTCCGAGTCCGCGAGCTCCGCCACCGTGGTGGTGGCGGCATGCAGCCGTGCGTGCTCGAAGCGCACGACCGCCACCGTCAGGGTGTCGTCGAGCAGCCAGTCGCCCGAGATCTCGCCGCCGGAAGAGCAGCCCAGGTGGACGGACGACGGGAAGGCGTCGGCGAGGTCGAAGAACGGTGCCGGGTCGTCGATGAAGCCGCCCGCGCCGAACACCAGGACCAGCGTGTGGTGGCCGTCGAGCCCGGCCGGCAGGGCGGGTACCCAGCCGGTGGCAGGGCGGTATTCGGAGGTGCAGACGTGCATGACGGGCCGGACGGAGGGGGTGCAACCATGTTGCCCCCTTCTTCGGCACGCCATGCCGTCAATTGATACCTAAATCAGTATTTTCATTTGTTATCGATTGCGGCATTCAGGCGTCGAGCAGCTGCCTCAGCACGAAGGGCAGGATGCCGCCGTGCTGGTAGTACTCGACCTCGATCGGCGTGTCGATGCGCAGCGTCACCGCCACCTCCTGGCGGCTGCCGTCGGCGCGCTGGATCCCCAGCACCGCATCGGCCTGCGGCCTGAGTGCGCCGCCGATCGCCACGTCGATCACCTCGTCGCCCTTCAGGCCCAAGCTCTCCCATGAATCGCCGGGCTTGAACTGCAGCGGCAGCACGCCCATGCCGACCAGGTTGGAGCGGTGGATGCGTTCGAAGCTGCGCGCCACCACGGCCTTGATGCCCAGCAGCTGCGTGCCCTTGGCGGCCCAGTCGCGGCTGGAGCCGGTGCCGTATTCCTCGCCGGCGAAGATCACGGTGGGGGTGCCCTCGGCGATGTACTTCATCGCGGCGTCGTAGATGAACATCTTCTCGCCGCCCGGCTGGAAGAGCGTGACGCCGCCTTCCTCGCGCGAGCCGTCGTCCCCCGCGGGAATCATCAGGTTCTTGATGCGCACGTTGGCGAAGGTGCCGCGCATCATCACGTCGTGGTTGCCGCGGCGCGAGCCGTAGCTGTTGAAGTCGGCCTTCTGCACGCCGTTCGCCTTGAGCCACTGGCCGGCGGGCGAGCTTTCCTTGATCGAGCCGGCCGGCGAGATGTGGTCGGTGGTGATCGAGTCGCCGAAGAGGGCCATCACGCGCGCGCCGCGGATGCCCGCGGCAGCGGCCTCGGCGGCCGGCGGCTGCAGCGCGAAGTCCTTGAAGAAGGGCGGCTCGGCGATGTAGGTGGAGGACGGCCAGTCGTACACCTGTCCCGCCACGCCCTTGATCTTGTTCCACAGCGGGCCCGGCTCCGACTTCACCTTGTCGTAGTTGGCCTTGAAGGCCTTGCCGTTCATCGCGTACTTCATCTGCGCGTAGACCTCGTCGCTCGTGGGCCAGATGTCGCCGAGCCACACGGGCCGGCCCTTCTTGTCGTGGCCGACGGGTTCGGTCATCAGGTCGCGGTTGACGGTGCCGGCGATCGCGTAGGCCACCACCAGCGGCGGCGAGGCGAGGAAGTTGGCCTTCAGGTTCGGATGGATGCGTGCCTCGAAGTTGCGGTTGCCCGAGAGCACCGCGGCGCAGACCAGGTCGTTCTTCGTGATCACCTCGTTGAGCTCCGGGGTCAGGTCGCCGGCGTTGCCGATGCAGGTGGTGCAGCCGTAACCCGCGAGGTTGAAGTTGAGCTTCTCCAGGTAGGGCAGCAGGCCGGCCTTCTCGAGGTATTCGGTGACGATGCGCGAGCCGGGGGCGAGCGAGGTCTTGATGTGCGGCGCCACCTTCAGCCCGCGTTCGACGGCCTTCTTCGCGAGCAGGCCGGCGGCCAGCATCACGCTGGGGTTGGAGGTGTTGGTGCACGAGGTGATCGCGGCGATCAGCACGTCGCCGTTGCCGATCGACACCTCGGGGGTCTTCTTCTGCTCGACGGGCGCCTGCGATTCGGCGGCCTCCAGCGTCGGGCGGTTGCCGCTCATCTCGGCCAGCGGGCGCGGGGCGCCGGCAGGTTCGGCCGGGTGGGGCGGCTCGGGCTGGTGCTGCGCGCGGGCTTCCTCGGCGCGCACCACGTGGCGCGTGAGCAGCAGCTCGGCCGGGCGGTTGAAGCCGTTCTCGGCCACGGGCTTCGCGAACAGCGACGCGAACTGCGACTTCACGTTGCCGAGCTCGATGCGGTCCTGCGGCCGCTTGGGCCCGGCCAGGCTGGGCGTGACGCTGCCGAGGTCCAGCTGGATGACCTTGGTGTAGTCGATGTCGCCCGGCATCGGCACGCCGAACATCTTCTGCGCGCGGAAGTAGGCCTCGAAGGCTTCGATCTCGGCCTTGGTGCGGCCGGTGCCCTTGAAGTATTCGATCGTCTTCTCGTCGACCGGGAAGAAACCCATCGTCGCGCCGTACTCGGGCGCCATGTTGCCGATGGTGGCGCGGTCGGGCACCGAGAGGCTGCGCGTGCCTTCGCCGAAGAACTCGACGAACTTGCCCACCACCTTCTCGCGCCGCAGGATCTCGGTGACGGTGAGCACCATGTCGGTGGCGGTCACGCCTTCGCGCAGCGCGCCGCTCAGCTCGAAGCCGACCACGTCGGGCGTCAGGAAGTACACCGGCTGGCCGAGCATGCCGGCCTCGGCCTCGATGCCGCCCACGCCCCAGGCCACCACGCCGATGCCGTTGATCATCGTGGTGTGGCTGTCGGTGCCGACCAGGCTGTCGGGGTAGTAGGTGCCGTCCTTCGACTTGTGCACGCCGCGCGCCAGGTACTCGAGGTTCACCTGGTGCACGATGCCGAAGCCCGGCGGCACGACACGGAAGGTGTCGAAGGCCTGCATGCCCCATTTCATGAACTGGTAGCGCTCCTGGTTGCGCTGGAACTCCAGCCGCATGTTCAGGTCGAGCGCCTTCTTCGTGCCGTAGTGGTCGACCATGATGGAGTGGTCGACCACCAGGTCCACCGGCACCAGCGGCTCGATGGCCTTGGGGTTCTTGCCGAGGCCGGCCGCCACCGAGCGCATGGCGGCCAGGTCGGCCAGCAGCGGCACGCCGGTGAAGTCCTGCAGCACCACGCGGGCGACGACGAAGGGGATCTCGTCGATGCGTTCGGCCGTGGCCTGCCAGTTGGCGAGCTGCGCCACGTGCTCGGGCGTCACCTTCTGGCCGTCACAGTTGCGCAGCACCGACTCCAGCACGATGCGGATCGACACGGGCAGCCGGTTCACGTTCGGGTAGGTCTTCGCGAGCTGCGGCAGCGAGAAGAACCGGCCTGACTTGCCGGAGGCGGTGGTGAAGGTCTTCAGCGTCTTGGAGAAGGCGTGGGCTTTTGGCATGGGCAGCTCCGGGTGAGGGGTGCGGGCGATTGTGCCGAGCCGGGGACGACAGTGCAGTCCCGCGGGGAAAACTTCTTCCCCGGTGCGAAGCGGCGGCCGTATGCTGGTCCGGGGAGGGCATCGTGATGCCGCACACGCCAAGCAGGACCCGGCGCCGCCTGCTGGCGGCGGCCGTCGCATGGATCGGGCAGGCCGCCTGGCTGGCCACCGCCGGCGCACAGGGCATGCCGGCCGAGCCGGCCGGCGTGCAGGCCGCGGCACCGCCGGCGATGCTGCTGGCGCGCGAGTTTGGCCCCGGCGATGATCCCGCGCACTACCTGGTGAGCGAGAAGTTCGACGGCGTGCGAGCCCAGTGGGATGGCCGCACGCTGCGTTTTCGCGGCGGGGGCCGCGTGCCCGCACCGGACTGGTTCACGGCGCGGCTGCCGCTGCAGGCGCTCGACGGCGAGCTGTGGCTCGGCCGCGGCCGCTTCGACGCGCTGTCCGGCATCGTGCGGCGCGAGGTGCCCGACGACGGCCAATGGCGGCAGGTGAAGTACCTCGTGTTCGAGCTGCCCGGTGCCGGGGGCACGTTCGAGGAACGTGTGGCGGAGATCCACCGCCTCGTGGCCGAGGCCCGCTGGCCGCAGCTCGTCGCGGTGGAACAGGCCCGCGTGCCGGACCGCCCGGCGCTGCGGCGCCGGCTCGATGCGGTCGTGCGGGCCGGCGGCGAAGGGCTGATGCTGCACCGGGCCGATGCCCCGTACCACACCGGCCGCAGCGACGCGCTGCTGAAGCTCAAGCCCCGGCAGGACGCCGAGGCGGTGGTCATCGGCCACCTGCCGGGCAAGGGCCGGCACACGGGCCGGCTGGGGGCGCTGCGGCTGCGCACGCCGGAGGGCGTCGTCTTCCAGCTCGGCACCGGCTTCACCGATGCGCAGCGCGAGGCGCCGCCGCCGGTCGGCGTGCTCGTCACCTACCGCCACCACGGCTTCACCGCCAAGGGCGTGCCGCGCTTCGCCAGCTTCGTGCGCGTGCGGGAGGCGTTCTGATGCGGCGCCCGACTACGGCACACTGCCCGGCCATGACGCATCGCACCGCCCTCCCACCGATCGCCACGCTGCGCGAGCGCATCGCGCGCGGCGAGCTGAGCCACGAAGCGCTGGTCGCCCAGGCGCTGGCTGGCGCCCGCTCGCCGGCCGCGCAGCACGTGTTCACGCAGCTCTACGCGGACGCCGCGCTCGCCGCGGCCCGCCATGCCGATGCCGCGCTGCAAGCGGGCGTGCAGCTCGCGCCGCTGGCCGGGCTGCCGGTGTCAATCAAGGACCTCTTCGACGTGGCCGGCGAAACCACGCTGGCCGGCTCGGTCGCGTGCCGCGACGAGCCGCCCGCGGCGGCCGACGCCCCGTGCGTGGCACGCCTGCGGCGCCAGGGCGCGGCCATCGTCGGCAAGACCAACATGACGGAGTTCGCCTTCTCCGGCGTGGGCATCAACCCGCACCACGGCACGCCGCGCAACCCGGCCGATGTGCAGGTCGCGCGCATCCCCGGCGGCTCGTCGTCGGGTGCGGCGGTGTCGGTGGCGCTGGGGCTGGCGGTCGTCGGGCTCGGTTCCGACACCGGCGGCTCGATCCGCATCCCGGCCGCGCTGAACGGGCTGGTGGGCTTCAAGCCCACGCAGGCGCGCGTGCCGCGCACCGGTGCGTTCGAGCTGTCGCGCACGCTCGACACCGTGTGCGCCATGGCGCGCTGCGTCGACGACTGCCTGGTCGCCGATGCCGCGATCGCCGACATGCCGCTGTCGGTGCGCCGCCGCCCGGTGGCCGGCCTGCGGCTGGCCGTGCCGCGCACGCTGATGTTCGACGGCATCGAGCCGGCCGTGGCCGGCGCGTTCGAGCGCGCGGTGCAACGGTTGTCGCAGGCCGGCGCGCTGATCGAGGAGATCGCGTTCGCCGAACTGGCCGAGATCGCCACGCTCAACGCGCCCGGCGGCTTCTCGTCGGCGGAGGCGTTTGCGGTTCACCGCGAGCGGCTGGCGACGGACCGGGCCGCGTTCGACCCGCGCGTGGCCGCGCGCATCGCGCTTGGCGAGCCGGTGAGCGCGGCGGACTACATCCGCCTGCACGATCGCCGGGCGGGCTGGATCGCGCGTGCGGAGGGAAGGCTAGAAGGCTTCGACGCGCTGTTGTGCCCGACCGTGCCGATCGTCGCGCCGCCGATCGCCGAGCTGGCCGCGTCCGACGAGGCCTTCTTCAAGGCCAACGGCCTGCTGCTGCGCAACACTTTTGCGATCAACTACCTCGACGGCTGTGCGTTCAGCCTGCCGTGCCACGCGCCGGGCGAGCTGCCGGTCGGGCTGATGCTGGCCTCGGTGCGCGGCGACGACGCGCGGCTGGCGGCGGCCGCGCTGGCCGTCGAATGCGCCCTGGCCCAACCCCACTCCTGATTCGACATGGCTCTGAGCTTCTTCTGGCACGACTACGAGACCTTCGGCATCTCGCCGCGGCGCGACCGGCCTTCGCAATTTGCCGGCATCCGTACCGACGAGGCGCTGAACGAAATCGGCGACGCGCAGATGCTGTATTGCGCACCGGCACCCGACTACCTGCCCAACCCCGAGTCGTGCCTGCTCACCGGCATCCTGCCGCAGACCTGCCTGGAGCGCGGGCTGCCCGAGCACGCCTTCGCCGCGGCGATCGAGCAGCAGCTCGCGCAGCCCGAGACCATCGGCGTGGGCTACAACTCGATCCGCTTCGACGATGAGGTGACGCGCCATCTCTTCTGGCGCAACCTGATCGACCCCTACGGCCGCGAATGGCAGAACGGCTGCGGGCGGTGGGACCTGCTCGACGTGGTGCGCACCTGCTGGGCGCTGCGGCCCGAGGGCATCGAGTGGCCGACGCATGAAGACGGCCGCGCCTCGTTCAAGCTGGAGCACCTGACCGCCGCCAACGGCCTGGCGCACGAGGCGGCACACGATGCGCTGTCGGACGTGCGCGCGACGATCGCGCTGGCGCGGCTGATCCGCGAGCGGCAGCCGCGGCTGTGGGAGTTCTGCCTGAAGCTGCGCGGCAAGCACGCCGTGATGGCCGAGATGGAGAGCGCGCAGCGGCAGGGCAAGCCGTTCCTGCACCTGTCGGGCATGTACGGGCCCGAGCGCGGCTGCATGGCGCTGGTGTGGCCGCTGGCGCCGCACCCGACGAACAAGAACGAGGTCATCGTGTGGGACCTGGCGCAGAACCCGCAGGAGCTGTTCACGCTGAACGCGGCCGCCATCCGGGAGCGCATGTTCAGCCGCGCCGACGCGCTGCCCGGAGGGGTGGCGCGGCTGCCGATCAAGACGATCCACGTGAACAAGTCCCCCATCGTCATCGGCAACCTGAAGACGCTGACGCCGGCCGTGGTGGCACGTTGGAACATCGATGTGGACCAGGCGCTGCGCCACGCGGAAGTGGCCGCGCGCGGCCAGGGCCAGATGGCCGGCATCTGGCCGGAGGTGTTCGAGCGGCCCAAGCCGGCCGAGGCGCCCGATGTCGACGAAGACCTGTACGGCGGCTTCATCGGCAACGAGGACCGGCGCATGCTGCAGCGGCTGCGCAGCTCGTCCCCAGAGGCACTCGCCGCCCGCCCGCCGGCGTTCGCCGACGAGCGGCTGGACGAGCTGTTCTTCCGCTACCGCGCGCGCAACTTCCCCTCAACGCTGTCCGACGCGGAGCAGCAGCGGTGGCGCGCACACTGCGCCGCCCGCCTGCACGACGGTGCGGGCGGGGGCCTGTCGCTGCAGGCGTTCTTCGAACAGATCGATACCCTCAGCGAAACCGCCGACGAGCGCGGGCAGGACATCCTCGGCGCGTTGTACGACTACGCGGAGCAGATCGCGCCGGCGCATTGACGGTCCGCGCGGCTTGACGACGCTGCGGCTGCCGGCCTGAAAAAAAGGCCCGCCGGACGATGCCGGCGGGCCGTTCTGCCTTGGAGGCGGCGAGGCTCAGGCCGTCACGCCCTTCGCCACGTCGGCGTACTCCTCGATCTGGTCGAAGTTCATGTAGCGGTACACGCTGCCGGCATCCTTGTTGATGATGCCCATGGCGTCGTGGTACTCGGCCACGGTCGGGATCTTGCCGAGCTTCGATGCGATCGCGGCCAGTTCGGCCGAGGCCAGGAACACGTTGGTGTTCTTGCCCAGGCGGTTCGGGAAGTTGCGGGTGCTGGTCGACACCACCGTCGCGCCTTCACGCACCTGCGCCTGGTTGCCCATGCACAGCGAGCAGCCGGGCATCTCGGTGCGGGCGCCGGCGGTGCCGAAGCTCGCGTAGTGGCCTTCCTTGATCAGCTCGTTCTGGTCCATCTTGGTCGGCGGCGCGACCCACAGCTTGACCGGGATGTCGCGCTGGCCGCCCAGCAGCTTGGCCGCGGCGCGGAAGTGGCCGATGTTGGTCATGCACGAGCCGATGAAGGCTTCGTCGATCTTGGTCCCGGCCACCTCGGACAGCGTTTTCGCGTCGTCCGGATCGTTCGGGCAGCACAGGATCGGCTCCTTGATGTCGGCCAGGTCGATCTCGATGACCGCGGCGTACTCGGCATCCTTGTCGGCCTCGAGCAGCTGCGGGTTGGCCAGCCAGGCCTCGACCTTCTCGATGCGGCGCGCGAGGGTCTTCGCGTCCGCGTAGCCGTCGGCGATCATGTTCTTCATCAGCACGACGTTGCTGGTGAGGTATTCCTTGATCGGCTCGGGGTTGAGCTTGATCGTGCAGCCGGCGGCCGAGCGTTCGGCCGAGGCGTCGCTCAGCTCAAAGGCCTGTTCCACCTTCAGGTCGGGCAGGCCTTCGATCTCGAGGATGCGGCCGGAGAAGATGTTCTTCTTGCCGGCCTTGGCCACGGTCAGCAGGCCGGCCTTGATGGCGTACAGCGGGATCGCGTGCACCAGGTCGCGCAGCGTCACGCCGGGCTGCATCTGGCCCTTGAAGCGCACCAGCACCGATTCCGGCATGTCCAGCGGCATCACGCCGGTGGCGGCGCCGAAGGCCACCAGGCCCGAGCCGGCCGGGAAGCTGATGCCGATCGGGAAGCGGGTGTGCGAATCGCCGCCGGTGCCCACGGTGTCGGGCAGCAGCAGGCGGTTCAGCCAGCTGTGGATCACGCCGTCGCCCGGGCGCAGGGCCACGCCGCCGCGGTTGCTGATGAAGGCCGGCAGCTCGCGGTGCGTCTTCACGTCCACGGGCTTGGGGTAGGCCGCGGTGTGGCAGAACGACTGCATCACCAGGTCGGCCGAGAAGCCCAGGCAGGCCAGGTCCTTCAGCTCATCGCGGGTCATCGGGCCGGTGGTGTCCTGGCTGCCGACGGTGGTCATGCGCGGCTCGCAGTACGTGCCGGGGCGCACGCCCTGGCCTTCCGGCAGGCCGACGGCGCGGCCGACCATCTTCTGCGCGAGCGTGAAGCCGGCCTGCGTCGCGGCGGGGGCTTGCGGCAGGCGGAACACGGTGGAGGCGGGCAGGCCGAGGAACTCCCGGGCCTTGGCGGTGAGCGAGCGGCCGATGATCAGGTTGATGCGGCCGCCGGCGCGCACTTCGTCGAACAGCACGTCGCTCTTGAGCTTGAACTCGGCCACGGTCTCGCCGTTCTTCACGAGCTTGCCGTCATAGGGCAGCACGTCGATCACGTCGCCCATCTCCAGCTTGGAGACGTCGACCTCGATCGGCAGCGAGCCGGAGTCTTCCTGCGTGTTGAAGAAGATCGGGGCGATCTTGCCGCCCAGCGTGACGCCGCCGAAGCGCTTGTTGGGCACGAACGGGATGTCCTGGCCGGTGGCCCAGATCACGCTGTTGGTGGCCGACTTGCGCGACGAGCCGGTGCCGACCACGTCGCCGACGTAGGCGACCAGGTGGCCCTTTTTCTTCAGGTCGTCGATGAACTTCATCGGGCCGCGCTTGCCGTCTTCCTCGGGCTTGAAGGCCGCGTCGGGGCGCGTGTTCTTCAGCATCGCGAGGTAGTGCAGGGGGATGTCCGGGCGGCTCCAGGCGTCGGGCGCCGGCGACAGGTCGTCGGTGTTGGTCTCGCCGGGCACCTTGAAGACGGTGACGGTGATCTTCTTCTCGACCTCGGGGCGCGAGGTGAACCACTCGGCGTCGGCCCAGGACTGCATCACTTCCTTGGCCTTCGCGTTGCCGGCCTTGGCCTTGTCGGCGACGTCGTTGAAGTAGTCGAACATCAGCAGCGTCTTCTTCAGGCCTTCGGCCGCGACGCCCGCCACCTCCGCGTCGTCGAGCAGCTCGATCAGCGGATGCACGTTGTAGCCGCCCACCATGGTGCCCAGCAGTTCGGTGGCCTTGGCCTTGCTGACCAGGCCGACCTGGATGTCGCCGTGCGCGACGGCGGCCAGGAAGCTGGCCTTGACCTTGGCGGCGTCGTCGACGCCGGGGGGCACGCGGTGCGTCAGCAGGTCGAGCAGGAATGCGTCCTCGCCAGCGGGCGGGTTCTTGATCAGCTCGATCAGCTCGGCGACCTGCTTGGCGTCGAGCGGCAGCGGCGGGATGCCGAGCGCGGCGCGTTCGGCGGCATGTTGGCGATAGGCTTGCAGCATGTTGTCGGGCTCCATGAGGGCGTGCGGATCGGGAAGCGGAAGGGCTCAGGCCTTGGGCACGATGAGCTTGAGTCCCTTGAAATACTCTCGGTAGAAGGCGTCGTCGCGGGTGATCAGGCCGTTGCACTGAAGCAAGGCGTGGGCCCCGATGAGGAAGTCGGTGGCCGCGCGTTCGCGCCGGCCGCCACGCGCGCGGAAGCGGCGGTACATGTGGCCGGCGCGCATCGCCGCCTGCTCGGTGCCGGGCAGGTGGCGGATGCCGAGGGTGGCCAGCGTGTCCATCAGGCTGACCGAGGCGTCGAGCATCGCCTGCACCTCGGTGACGACCGCATCGCAGACGACGACGTCGTCTGCGGCCAGCGCCTCGGTGATGCAGCCTTCGGACGCGTCGGCGTAGTGGGGGTCGCCGATCAGCACGTCGATCAGGACGGAGGAATCGACCGCGATCATCGTGCGGTCACTCGTCGGCCGGGTCGCCGGGGGCGCGGCCGCGGATGGCGCGCAGGGCGGCGTCGGTGGTGTCCAGGCCATCGGCGAGCTTGAACTTGCCACGCACCTTGCGCAGGGCTTCGCTCACATCCTTGCGCAGGATGATGCGCCCGCCGTCCAGCTCGATCTTCAGGACGCTGCCCTTGGTCAAGCCCAGCGCATCGCGCACGGCTTTGGGCAGCGTGATCTGTCCGCGTTCAGCGACAGTGGCTTCCATGGCGGTACCTGCAGGCATGATTCAGTATGCAAGGATTCTACATACCGTCGCCTTCCGATGGAAGCGTTCAGATGGCAGCCATCGGCCGCCGCCTCCTGCCGGGTCGTCAGGGAGGGGTCGAGGCAGCCGGGGCCGCGGGTTCGGCGATCGCCGCCGGCGCGGCGGCCACGGCCGCGGCCTTGGCCGGGTCGATGCCGAGCGACGACACGGGCGGTGCCGACTGCATCGCCAGGCGCGCAGCGCGCTGGCGCTCGTGCAGGCACTCGTCGACCATGCGCTGGCCGGCCTTGACGTCCATCAGCATCGACTTGTTGGCGATCTGGATCATCAGGGCGCGGCCCTTGACGTCCTCCAGGCGCAGCGCGCCGGTGCTGGACATCACCGGCTTCATCACGTAGACCTGCTTCTTGAAGTCGACGTCGACATATCCCGGATGTTTCGGGTTCACGGCCACCGACAGTGTCTGGTCGAACTCACAGCTGTAGCCGCCGAAATACGTCTGGTCCGCGGCAGCCAGCTGTTCCGGCGGTGCATCGGGCAGCGGTGCCTCGACGACGGGCGCCGGCGCGGGCTTCTTGGCCTTGGCCGCCGGCTTGCGCGCGGGCTGGGTGTTCTTCGCCTTGGCGGCGGGCTTGGCGGCCGGTTCGTTGGCGTGGGAGAGCGCGGGCGCGGCCAGCGCGGCGCAGATCAGCGGGAGCAGGGCATGCGAGCGGCGGAAGTTCATGAAGAATCCCCTAAGGAAAGCGGCGTAACTCGTTGATTGTCGCGCTGATTACGGCGCTGCAGCCGACGAAATTGTGTCCGCGCGACCGCATTGCGCGGGCCCGCATGATGCGCCGATCCATCAGTGGGCATCGAAGAATATGCGGCGTACTTCGGCAGGTAGTTGCGGGCCCCCGGTGTAGGACGTGCGGTGCGCGCGTTCCAGCACGTGCCAGAAGTACCGGAAGCTGGCCCGGTCGTGCAGGGTGTCGTTGTGGCGGATCGGAGCCCAGTCGGCTGCCTGCGCGGCCGAGATGATGTCGATCGCGAGGTCGACCTCGGCAGTGGACGGGGTGAAGGCGTCGACGATGTGCCGGATCTGCGCGGGGTGGATGCTCCACATGCGCGTGTAGCCGAACTGGCGGCACGCCTTCGTCGCGGCTTCCTGCAATGCGGCGGGGTGCTTGAACTCCGTGACGACGCAATGCGAGGGCGTCTTGCCGTGCGCGTGGCAGGCCGCCGCGATCTCCAGCTTGGCGCGGACCACCAGCGGGTGCTCGAACTGGCCCTTGACGCTCATGCCGCTGGCCGGAATGGCGCCGCGGTGCGCCGAGACGAAGTCCATCAGCCCGAACGACAGCGACTGGATGCGCGGGTGTGCGGCCAGTGCAAACGCTTCGTGCAACGCGCCGTGCGTCTCCACAAGCGCGTGCACGGGGATCTCGCGCTGCAGCCCGGCGCTGCGGGCCGCGGCATCCAGCACGTCGATGCCGCGCTGCAGTTCGGCGACGCTGCGCACCTTCGGCAGCATCAGGTAGGCCAGCCGCGAGCCGGCGCGGCGCACGAGGGTGTCGACGACGTCACCGAAGGCCTCGTGGTCGGCCGTGACGGCGCGTGCGCCCACGCGGCCGAAGCTGTTCTGCGGCGAGTCGACCAATTCGGCGATCAGGGCCGCATGCTCGCGTTCGCCGCCGACCGGCGCGCCATCCTCGCAATCGAGCGTGACGTCGAACACCGGGCCCATCTGCGCCTGGAGTTCGATGCTCTTGCGCATCCGCTCCTCGACGCCCGCGTAGTGATCGCATACCGGCAGCGATTCGGCAGCGTCCCCCTCCTCGAAGAGCGCTTGCCGGGGATGAATCTTCTGGCTCATGGCTGGCTGCCTCCAACAGCAAAAAGGCCGGCACATCGGCCGGCCTGAGGTGCTTTACAGCAGGTGCTTGACGCCGTCCTGCTCTTCCAGCAATTCCTTCAGCGTGAAGTCGATGCGCTCCTGCGAGAACGCGTCGATCGCGAGGCCCTCGACGATTTTGTACTCGCCGTTCTCGGTCGTGACCGGGTAGCCGAAGATCACGTCCTTCGGGATGCCGTATTCACCCTTGCTCGGGACGCCCATCGTGACCCACTTGCCGTTGGTGCCCAGGGCCCAGTCGCGCATGTGGTCGATGGCGGCGTTGGCCGCCGAGGCGGCCGACGACAGGCCGCGTGCGGCGATGATGGCCGCACCGCGCTTGCCGACGGTGGGCAGGAAGGTGTCCTTGTTCCAGGCTTCGTCGTTGATGCTGTCCTTGACCGAGGCGCCGCCGATGGTGGCGAAGCGGTAGTCGGCGTACATCGTGGGCGAGTGATTGCCCCACACCGCCAGCTTCTCGATCGAATCGACCGGCTTGCCGAGCTTGGCGGCGATCTGCGACGCGGCGCGGTTGTGGTCGAGGCGGAGCATGGCGGTGAAGTTCTTGGCCGGCAGGTCCGGGGCCGACTTCATCGCGATGTAGGCGTTGGTGTTGGCGGGGTTGCCGACGACCAGCACCTTCACGTTGCGCGAGGCGACCTTGTTCAGCGCCTTGCCCTGCGCGGTGAAGATCTGCGCGTTGGCCGACAGCAGGTCCTTGCGCTCCATGCCGGGGCCGCGCGGGCGGGCGCCAACGAGCAGGGCGTAGTCCGCGTCCTTGAAGGCCACTTCCGGATCGCCGGTTGCGACGATGCCGGCCAGCAGCGGGAACGCGCAGTCGTCGAGTTCCATGATCACGCCCTTCAGCGCGTTCTGGGCCTTCTCGTCGGGGATCTCCAGCAGTTGCAGGATGACCGGCTGGTCCTTGCCGAGCATCTCGCCGGAGGCGATGCGGAACAGCAGGGCATAACCGATTTGGCCGGCGGCGCCGGTGACGGCGACACGAACGGGCGACTTGCTCATGGAGGACTCCTGAAGAAAGGAAGGGTAGGGAAGGAGACGACAGCGCGTATCGGGAAAAGCCGGCCAGTTTAGCCCGGTGGTGGCCGGCGTGCGGCATGCCATCGATCTTATGTCTTATGTAAGACATGCTTTTGTGTTGCAATGGCGGCAATGAGTCCCGCGTTGCCATCGCCCGAGTCGGACGGCGGCCCTTCCGCCGCAGCGCCGTCCTTCAGTCCGCTTTATCGGCAGATCAAGGCGCTGATCACCCGCAGCCTGCAGGGTGGCGAATGGAAGCCGGGTGAACCCATCCCGAGCGAGACCGAGCTGGCGGCACGTTACAAGGTCAGCCAGGGCACCGTGCGCAAGGCCATCGACGAGCTGGCCACCGAGAACCTCGTGGTGCGCCGCCAGGGCAAGGGCACCTTCGTGTCGACCCATGCCGAGGAGAAGGTGCAGTTCCGCTTCCTGCGCCTCATGCCCGACGAGGGCGAAGCCGGGGGCATGCCGCGGCGCTTCCTCGATTGCCGCCGGCTGCGCGCGCCCGCTGACGTGGCGCGTGCCCTGGACATCCGCGGCGGCGAGCCGGTGGTGCAGGTGCGCCGGCTGCTGTATTTCCGCGAGCGACCGATCGTGCTCGACGACATCTGGCTCGTCGGCGCGCAGTTCAAGGGCCTGACGGCCGAGCGCCTGTCGGAGTCGCGGGCGCCGCTGTACCGGCTCTTCGAGAGCGAGTTCGGCGTGCGGATGATCCGTGCCGAGGAGAAGATCCGTGCTGTCGTGGCCAACGAACAGTCGGCGGAACTGCTCGAGCTGCCCCTGGGCGCGCCCTTGCTGTCCGTGGAGCGGCTGTCCTTCACCTACGGCGACCGGCCGGTCGAGTGGCGGCGCGGCCTCTACAACACCACTACCCACTTCTATCGCAACGATCTCAGTTGACCAAGCCGGTTGGGCGTACGACATATGCACGCCCCTGCTGCTGCGTTGCAATAAACTCCCGCGGTTTCACTGCGATTACAACCACCCGTCGGTAACAAGGATGCACATGGCAGACACCCTCAAACCCCGTCCCGTCTACCGGAACATCCATGTCACGCAGATCGTCGGTTACCGCCTTCCGCCGGCGGGCATCGTCTCGATCCTGCATCGCATCAGCGGCGTCGTGATGTTCCTCCTGCTGCCCTTCGTGATGTGGATGTTCGACGCCAGCGTGACGTCGGAGATCTCGTACGACGGTTTCGCCAGCGCGTTCAGTGCTGGGATCGGGTTCGTGCCCGGATGGTTCCTCAAGCTCGTCGCGCTCGCGCTGATCTGGGCCTACCTGCTGCACTTCATCGCTGGCCTTCGGCACCTGTGGATGGACGCCACGCACAGCGTCTCCAAGCAGCAAGGCCACCACTCGGCGGTCTTCACGCTGGCGAGCAGCCTGCTGCTGACCGTCCTGCTGGGCGCCAAGCTGTTCGGCCTGTACTGAGTTTCCCCGAGACTTCGTTGACCATGTCTACAAACTACGGCTCCAAGCGCCTCGTCGTCGGCGCGCATTACGGCTTTCGCGACTGGCTCAGCCAGCGCGTCACCGCCGCGTTGATGGCCCTTTTCACCATCGTCCTGCTGGTCCAGGTGCTGCTGCCCGGTCCGCTCGACTACGACCGCTGGTCGGGCATCTTCGCGCAGCAGTGGATGAAGCTGCTGACCTTCGTCGTGATCCTCTCGCTGCTATACCACGTCTGGGTCGGCATCCGCGATGTGTGGATGGACTATGTGAAGCCCGTCGGCGTGCGCCTCACGCTGCAGGTGTTCACGATCGCGTGGCTGGTCGGCTGCGCCGGCTGGGCGGTGCAAGTGCTCTGGAGACTCTGAAATGGCCGTTACTTCTTCCATCGCCAAGCGCAAGTTCGACGTCGTGATCGTCGGCGCGGGTGGCTCCGGCATGCGCGCTTCGCTGCAGCTCTCGCTCGCCGGCCTCAACGTGGCCGTGCTCAGCAAGGTCTTCCCGACCCGCTCGCACACGGTGGCCGCGCAGGGCGGCATCGGTGCCAGCCTCGGCAACATGAGCGAGGACAACTGGCACTACCATTTCTACGACACCATCAAGGGCTCCGATTGGCTGGGTGACCAGGACGCCATCGAGTTCATGTGCCGCGAAGCGCCCAAGGTCGTCTACGAGCTCGAGCATTTCGGCATGCCGTTCGACCGCAACGCCGACGGCACGATCTACCAACGCCCGTTCGGCGGGCACACCGCCAACTACGGCGAAAAGCCGGTGCAGCGCGCCTGCGCCGCGGCCGACCGTACCGGCCATGCGATGCTGCACACGCTGTACCAGCAGAACGTCAAGGCGCGCACGAACTTCTTCGTCGAGTGGATGGCGCTCGACCTGATCCGCGACGCCGATGGCGACGTGGTCGGCGTCACCGCGCTGGAGATGGAAACCGGCGACATCCACATCCTCGAAGCCAAGACCACGCTGCTGGCCACCGGCGGCGCGGGCCGGATCTTCGCGGCCAGCACCAACGCCTTCATCAACACCGGCGACGGGCTGGGCATGGCGGCGCGCGCCGGCATTCCGCTGCAGGACATGGAGTTCTGGCAGTTCCACCCCACCGGCGTGGCCGGCGCCGGCGTGCTGCTGACCGAAGGCTGCCGCGGCGAAGGCGCGATCCTGCGCAACAGCAACGGCGAACGCTTCATGGAGCGCTACGCGCCCACGCTGAAAGACCTGGCGCCGCGCGACTTCGTCTCGCGCTGCATGGACCAGGAGATCAAGCAAGGCCGCGGCTGTGGTCCCAACAAGGACTACGTGGTGCTCGACATGACCCATCTGGGCGCCGAGACCATCATGAAGCGCCTGCCCAGCGTGTTCGAGATCGGCCACAACTTCGCCAACGTCGACATCACGAAGGAACCGATCCCGGTCGTGCCGACCATCCACTACCAGATGGGTGGCATCCCGACGAACATCCACGGCCAGGTGGTCGCGCCGAACGGCGAGATCCCGAACGCAGTGGTGAACGGCCTGTATGCGGTGGGCGAATGCTCCTGCGTGTCGGTGCACGGCGCGAACCGCTTGGGCACCAACTCGCTGCTCGACCTGGTGGTGTTCGGCCGGGCGGCCGGCAACCACATCGTCGAGTTCAACAACAAGAACAAGAACCACAAGCCCTTGCCCAAGGATGCGGTCGACCGCACGCTGGCCCGCGTGTCCCGCCTGGACAGCAGCACCACGGGCGAGTACGCGCAGGACGTCGCCAACGACATCCGCTCGACGATGCAGGCGCATGCGGCGGTGTTCCGTACCCAGGCGTCGATGGACGAAGGCGTCGTGAAGATCAAGCAGGTGGCCGAGCGCGTGCCGGCGATCACGCTGAAGGACAAGTCCAAGGTCTTCAACACGGCGCGCATCGAGGCCCTGGAGGTCGAGAACCTGATCGAGGCGGCCAAGGCCACGATGATCTCGGCCGCCGCCCGCACCGAATGCCGCGGCGCCCACACCGTCGAGGACTACGAGCGTCCCGCCGATGACGCCGAGTTCCCGCTGGGCCGCAACGACCGCGACTGGATGAAGCACACGCTGTGGTTCAGCTCGGACAACCGCCTCGAGTACAAGCCGGTCAACCTGAAGCCGCTGACCGTCGAGTCGGTGCCGCCGAAGGTCCGCACGTTCTGATCGACAGCAAGGATTACCCAGCCATGACGCAGAAGCGCACGTTCCACATCTACCGCTACGACCCGGACAAGGACGCCAAGCCCTACATGCAGACCGTCGAGATCGAACTCGACGGCCACGAACGCATGCTGCTGGACGCCCTGATCAAGCTGAAGGCCATCGATCCGGCGATCTCCTTCCGACGCTCTTGCCGCGAAGGCGTTTGCGGATCGGACGCGATGAACATCAACGGCAAGAACGGCCTGGCCTGCCTGACCAACCTGCGCGACTTGAAGGACCCGATCGTCCTGAAGCCGCTGCCGGGCCTGCCCGTCATCCGCGATCTGATCGTGGACATGACGCAGTTCTTCAAGCAGTACAACTCGATCACGCCGTACCTCATCAACGAGGAGCGGCCGCCCGAGCGGGAGCGCCTGCAAACGCCGCAGGAGCGCGAAGAGCTCGACGGCCTCTACGAGTGCATCCTCTGCGCGAGCTGCTCGACCAGTTGCCCGAGCTTCTGGTGGAACCCGGACAAGTTCGTCGGCCCGGCCGGTCTGCTGCAGGCCTACCGCTTCATCGCCGACAGCCGCGACCAGGCGACGTCGCAGCGCCTCGACAACCTCGAGGATCCGTACCGCCTGTTCCGCTGCCACACCATCATGAATTGCGTGGACGTGTGTCCGAAGGGCCTCAACCCGACAAAGGCGATCGGCAAGATCAAGGAACTGATGGTGCGCCGCGCCGTTTGAGGGCATGACGGTGCACCAGGGTCAGGACCCAGCAAGGGTGGACATGGACACTGCCGTGCTCGAGCCTGGTGCGATCAACCGCCTCAAGTGGCGCTGCCGGCGGGGGCTGCTCGAGAACGACCTGTTCATCGAGCGCTTCTTCAGCCGGTACGAGGACCAATTGACGCCGTTGCAGGCCCAGGGCTTGCTGTCGCTGATGGAACTGTCGGACAACGATTTGCTCGATCTGTTGTTGCGTCGTTCTGAGCCCAGCGACGAAATGAACCGTCCCGAGGTGCATGACGTCCTCGCGATGATGAGATCCCGGAACGAACCTCCAGAAAGGTAAATGAGATGACTCCATCCGACGTGAAAGCCACCCTGTCGTTCTCCGACGGCAGCCCGAGCATGGACCTCCCGATCTACAAGGGATCGATCGGCCCGGACGTCATCGACATCCGCAAGCTGTATGCGCAGACCGGCAAGTTCACCTACGACCCCGGGTTCCTGTCGACGGCTTCCTGCAATTCGACCATCACCTACATCGACGGCGACAAGGGCGAACTGCTGTACCGCGGGTATCCCATCGAGCAGCTCGCCACGCAGTGCGACTTCCTCGAAACCTGTTACCTGCTGCTGAACGGCGAGCTGCCCAACGTCCAGCAGAAGGGCGACTTCGTCAAGCTCGTGACCAACCACACCATGGTCAATGAGCAGATGCAGTTCTTCCTGCGCGGCTTCCGCCGCGATGCGCACCCGATGGCGGTGCTGACGGGCCTCGTCGGCGGCCTGTCGGCCTTCTATCACGACAGCACGGACATCAACAATCCGAAGCACCGCGAGATCTCGGCCATCCGCCTGATCGCGAAGATGCCCACGCTGGTGGCAATGGCCTACAAGTACGGCATCGGCCAGCCGTACATCTACCCGAAGAACGAGCTGTCCTACACGGCCAACTTCACCCGCATGATGTTCGGCACGCCCTGCGAGGAGTACGAGCCGAACGACGTGGTGGTGCGCGCGCTGGACCGCATCTTCATCCTGCACGCAGACCACGAGCAGAACGCGTCCACCTCCACGGTGCGCCTGTGCGGCTCGTCGGGCACCAACCCGTTCGCGGCCATCGCGGCGGGCGTGGCCTGCCTGTGGGGCCCCGCGCACGGTGGCGCCAACGAAGCGGCGCTCAACATGCTGGAAGACATCCAGCGCCAGGGCGGCGCCGAGAAGATCGGCGAGTTCATCAAGCAGGTGAAGGACAAGAACAGCAGCGTCAAGCTGATGGGCTTCGGCCACCGCGTCTACAAGAACTACGACCCGCGCGCCAAGCTGATGCGCGAAACCTGCCACGAAGTGCTGAACGCGCTGGGCCTGCACAACGACCCGCTTTTCAAGCTGGCGATGACCCTCGAGAAGATCGCGCTGGAAGACGAATACTTCGTCGCCCGCAAGCTCTACCCGAACGTCGACTTCTACTCCGGCATCGTTCAGCGCGCCATCGGCATCCCGGTGAGCCTGTTTACCGCGATCTTCGCGCTGGCCCGCACGGTCGGCTGGATTGCCCAGCTCAACGAGATGATCGGCGACCCCGAGTACAAGATCGGCCGTCCGCGCCAGCTGTTCTCGGGCTCCGTTGCCCGCGACGTGAAGCCGATCGAACAGCGCTGATCGATCGTTTTCCGCGTGTCGAGAGCCCCGGCCGAGCCGGGGCTTTTTGTTGGCGCGGCTTACACTTTGCGACCCATGCCGGCGGGCGCGCCTGCCGGCCGCCGAAGCGAGACAATGGCGGCCTGAACGCCGCCCACCAGCCATGACCGGACGCACCCTCTACGACAAGCTCTGGGACGAGCACGTCGTCCATACCGAAGACGACGGCACCGCCGTGCTCTACATCGACCGCCACCTGGTCCACGAGGTGACCAGCCCGCAGGCCTTCGAGGGCCTGCGCATGGCGGGCCGCAAGGCCTGGCGCGTGAGCTCGATCGTCGCCACCGCCGACCACAACACGCCCACGCAGCACTGGGAGGCGGGCTACGACGGGATCGCCGACCCGATCTCCAAGCTCCAGGTGACGACGCTGGATGCCAACATCCGCGAGTTCGGCGCGGCCGCGTACTTTCCGTTCCTCGACAAGCGCCAGGGCATCGTGCACGTCATCGGCCCGGAAAGCGGTGCGACGCTGCCCGGCATGACGGTCGTCTGCGGCGACAGCCACACCAGCACGCACGGCGCGTTCGGCGCGCTGGCGCACGGCATCGGCACCAGCGAGGTCGAGCATGTGATGGCCACCCAGACGCTGCTCGCCCGCAAGGCCAAGAACATGCTTGTCAAGGTGGAAGGCACGCTGCCGCGCGGCTGCACCGCGAAGGACATCGTGCTGGCCATCATCGGCAAGATCGGCACCGCAGGCGGCACCGGCTACACGATCGAGTTCGGCGGCAGCGCGATCCGCGCGCTGACGATGGAAGGCCGCATGACGGTGTGCAACATGGCGATCGAAGCCGGTGCGCGCGCCGGCCTGGTGGCGGTGGACGACACGACGATCACCTACGTGAAGGGCCGGCCCTTCACGCCCTCCGGCGTGGAGCTTGAGCAGGCCATCGCCTACTGGCGCACCCTGCGTTCCGACGACGACGCCAAGTGGGATGCCGTCGTTGAACTCGATGCCGCGCAGATCCAGCCGCAGGTGACCTGGGGCACCTCGCCTGAAATGGTGGTGCCGGTCGAAGGCCGCGTGCCGGACCCCGAACGCGAGAAGGATGCCAACAAGCGTGCCGCGATCGAACGGGCGCTCGAGTACATGGCGCTGCAGCCGAACAAGGCGATCACCGACATCCGCATCGACAAGGTCTTCATCGGTTCGTGCACCAACAGCCGCATCGAGGACATGCGCGAGGCCGCCGCCGTCGTGCGGCGCATCGGCGGGCGCATCGCCGCCAATGTCAAGCTGGCGATGGTCGTGCCGGGCTCGGGCCTCGTGAAGGCGCAGGCCGAACGGGAGGGCCTCGACCAGGTCTTCAAGGCTGCCGGCTTCGAGTGGCGGGAGCCCGGGTGCTCGATGTGCCTGGCGATGAACGCGGACCGGCTGGAGCCGGGCGAGCGTTGCGCCTCCACCAGCAACCGCAATTTCGAAGGCCGCCAGGGTGCGGGCGGCCGGACCCACCTCGTGAGCCCGGCGATGGCTGCCGCGGCGGCGATGGAGGGGCATTTCGTCGACGTCAGACGCATCGCTTGACCGCGTTCAATCCGAAGGAGAAAGCTCATGAAGAAGGTTCTGGCCCTGATCTCGGTGTTCTCGCTGGTGTTCATGGCGGGCTGCAACACCATCGCCGGCGCTGGGAAGGACATCCAGCGCGGCGGCGAGAAGATCGAAGACGCCGCCAAGAAGAAGTGACCCCGTGAAGTCTTTTGTCGTTTACCAAGGGCTGGTCGCGCCCATGGACCGGGAGAACGTCGACACCGACGCGATCATCCCGAAGCAGTTCCTGAAGTCGATCCAGCGGTCGGGCTTCGGCCCGAACCTGTTCGACGAGTGGCGCTACCTCGATCCCGGCGAGCCGGGGCAGGACCCCGCCTCGCGCAAGCCCAACCCGGACTTCGTGCTGAACCAGCCGCGTTACCAGGGCGCCTCGATCCTGCTGGCCCGCAAGAACTTCGGCTGCGGCTCGAGCCGCGAGCATGCGCCGTGGGCACTCGACCAGTACGGCTTCCGCGCGCTGATCGCGCCAAGCTACGCCGACATCTTCTTCAACAACTGCTTCAAGAACGGCATCCTGCCGATCGTGTTGCCTGAAAGCCAGGTGGCGCGGCTGTTCGACGAGGTGGCGGCTTTCCCGGGCTACCAGTTGACGATCGATCTGCCGCGGCAGCGTGTCGTGACGCCGGGCGGTGACGAGCTGGCTTTCGACGTCGAGCCCTTCCGCAAGCAGTGCCTGTTGAACGGGTGGGACGACATTGGCCTGACGCTGCGTCACGCCGACAAGATCCGCGCGTTCGAGGCGCAGCGGCTGGCCCGCATGCCGTGGCTGGGGCAACGCATGGTTCAAGGAGCAGGAAACTGATGGCGAAGATCGCGATACTGCCGGGCGACGGTATCGGCCCTGAGATCGTGGCCGAGGCGGTGAAGGTGCTGAAGGTGCTGGACCTGCCGTTGGAAATGGAGACCGCCCCGGTGGGAGGCGCGGCCTATGAAGCGAGCGGCCATCCGCTGCCGGATGCGACGCTCGACCTCGCGAAGTCCGCCGACGCGGTGCTGTTCGGGGCCGTCGGCGACTGGAAGTACGACAAGCTCGACCGCCCGCTGCGGCCCGAGCAGGCGATCCTCGGGCTGCGCAAGCACCTGGGGCTGTTCGCGAACTTCCGTCCGGCGATCTGCTACGAGCAGCTCACGCATGCCTCGAGCCTGAAGCCCGAACTGGTGTCGGGCCTCGACATCCTGATCATCCGCGAGCTGACCGGCGACATCTACTTCGGCCAGCCGCGTGGCCGCCGCACCGCGGTCGACGGGCATTTCCCTGGCGCCGACGAAGCGTTCGACACCATGCGCTACAGCCGCCCGGAGATCGAGCGCATCGCGCACGTGGCGTTCCAGGCGGCACGCAAGCGCGGCAAGCGCGTCACCAGCGTCGATAAGGCCAACGTGCTCGAGACCTTCCAGTTCTGGAAGGACATCGTCACCGAGGTGCACGCCCAGTACCCGGACGTAGCGCTCGACCACATGTACGTCGACAACGCGGCGATGCAGCTCGTCAAGGCGCCGAAGAAGTTCGACGTGATCGTCACCGGCAACATGTTCGGCGACATTTTGTCGGACGCGGCGGCGATGCTGACCGGCTCGATCGGCATGCTGCCGTCTGCATCGTTGGACAAGAACAACAAGGGTCTTTACGAGCCCAGCCATGGCAGCGCGCCGGACATCGCGGGCAAGGGCGTGGCCAACCCGCTGGCTACAATACTGTCCGCTGCCATGATGCTCCGCTTCTCCCTCAACCAGCCCCAGGCTGCCGACCGTATCGAGTCGGCCGTCGGCGCTGTGCTGTCCGCCGGCCTGCGCACGCCGGACATCTGGAGCGAGGGCACGCAGAAGGTGGGCACGCGCGAGATGGGCGACGCCGTGGTCAACGCGATCGCCAAGACCACCAAGGGCATTACCAAGAGCTAGCAAGCTCCGGTTCGTCTCGCCCCAACCCTGGACCCCGGCGAAGCGAGCCGGGGGACCAGGTTTCTCAACACGAAAGGGCGAACTGAAATGGCACTCACAGGTCTGGTTGGATGGCGCGGGATGGTCGGTTCCGTGCTGATGGATCGCATGCGCGCCGAGGGCGACTTCGATCACATCGAGCCGGTGTTCTTCAGCACCAGCAACGCCGGCGGCGCCGCGCCGTCGATGGCGAAGAACGAAACGAAGCTGCAGGACGCGTACGACATCGAGGCGCTCAAGCGCTGCGAGATCATCGTCACCGCGCAGGGCGGCGACTACACCACCGAGGTGTATCCGAAGCTGCGCGCCGCGGGCTGGAAGGGCCACTGGATCGACGCGGCCTCCACGCTGCGGATGAAGGACGACGCCGTCATCGTGCTCGATCCCGTCAACCTGCCTGTGATCAAGAACGCGCTGGCCAGCGGCGGCCGCAACTGGATTGGCGGCAACTGCACCGTCAGCTGCATGCTGATGGGCGTGGGCGCGCTGTACAAGGCGGGCTTGGTCGAGTGGATGAGCACGCAGACCTACCAGGCCGCGTCCGGCGGCGGCGCGCAGCACATGCGTGAGCTGCTGACGCAGTTCGGCACGCTGAATGCCTCGGTCAAGCCGCTGCTCGACGACCCGAAGAGCGCGATCCTCGAGATCGACCGCCTGCTCGTCGAAAAGCAGCGCGCGCTGTCGGCCGACGAAACGCAGCACTTCGGCGTGCCGCTGGGTGGTTCGCTGATCCCCTGGATCGACAAGGATCTGGGCAACGGGGTCAGCAAGGAAGAGTGGAAAGGCATGGCCGAGACGAACAAGATCCTCGGCCAAGGCGAGGGCTTCGGCTCGGCGGCGATTCCGGTCGACGGCTTCTGCGTGCGCATCGGTGCGATGCGTTGCCACAGCCAGGCGCTCACCTTCAAGCTCAAGAAAGACGTGCCTTTGGCCGATCTGGAACAGCTGATCGCCAATGACAACGCATGGGTCAAGCTCGTTCCGAACAACCGCGAAGCCACGCTGCGCGACCTGACACCGGTGGCCACCACCGGCACGCTGACGATTCCCGTCGGCCGGCTGCGCAAGATGGCCATGGGGCCGGAATACGTTGGCGCCTTCACCATCGGCGACCAATTGCTTTGGGGTGCGGCCGAGCCGCTGCGCCGCATGTTGCGCATCCTGCTGGAAGCGTGACCGGTGGCCGCGCCCTCGGATGTTGCGAGGCGGCGACAACCGGGGGATGCGGCCGCTGCTGGCCTGGGGTTGCCGCAATTGACAGAACTTGCATGAGCTTGTCAGCCTATATGCTCGCTGATATTGTGAAAAAACCCGTTTACAGGCCGCCGCTCATTTGCCGGCGCCCTTCTTCCAAACACATCGTTGGCGACGGAACTGCACGCACGCATTCCGCCGAGTGCTCCGGGGAGACGCCTTGAAGAAACGCTCATTGACCGCGCGCGGCCCGTCCTTGTCTGCCGTCGCGTTGGCAGCGCTGCTGTGTGCGGCGGCGCCGGGCAGTTGGGCGCTCGGCCTCGGACGCGTCGCCGTCCAGTCGGCCCTCGGCGAAACGCTGCGGGCCGAAATCGATGTGACCAGCATCTCGCCAGAGGAGGCTGCCACGCTGCGGCTTCGCGTGGCGTCGCCCGAGGCCTATCGGGCCGCGGGGGTCGACTACAACGCCGTGCTGCCGGGCGCTCAGGTGCAACTGCTGCGGCGGCCTGACGGGCGCCCCTACGTGCGGCTCACCAGCGATCGGGCCGTGCAGGAGCCGTTTGTCGATGTGATCCTCGACATTTCCTGGTCGAGCGGCAAGCTGGTGCGGGAATACACGATGTTGTTCGACCCGCCGGGCCGCGCCGCGCCGCCGCCCGTGGTCGCCGCGGCACCCGTGCCGCCAGCGCTGTCCGCCGCGCCGCTCCCCCCACCGGTGCCGCCGTCCGCCGCACCGAGGCCGGCACCTTCGGCACGCCCGGCGCCACCCGCGCCGGCCCCCGTGCCTGCGCCGGCGCGGGCGCCGGTCACCGCGAACAGTCCTCCCGCACCCGCGCCTACGCCCGCGCCCGCACTTGCGCCGCGGCCCGCTGCATCCCGGCCGGCAGCGCCCGGCGGCGATACCTACGCCGTGCGACAGGGCGAGACGCTCTACCGCATCGCCACCAACACGCAGCCTCCGGGTGTGTCGCTCGACCAGATGCTGGTGGCGCTCTACCGCAGCAATCCGCAGGCGTTCATGGACAACAACATGAACCGGCTGCGCGCGGGCGCGGTGCTCACGGTGCCGAGCGCCGAAGCGGCCAGGCAGATCGGCACGCCGGAGGCCAAGCAGCTGATCCAGGCGCAGAGCGCCGATTTCAGCGCCTACCGCCAACGGCTGGCGGGTGTGGTGCCGGCCGTGCGTCCCGACGAGCCACCGCGCCAGGCGCGCGGCCAGGTCCAGGCGCAGGTCGATGACCGCAAGCAAGCCGCGGCAAGCACGCCGGATCGGCTGCGCCTGTCGCAGGGGGCGGTGCAGGCGTCGGCCCCGGAGGCGCGCGCTTCCGGGGAAGCGCAGCGTCGCGACGAGGCGGCGCGTGTCGCCGAACTCGCCCGCAACGTGGAGGACTTGAAGCGCCTGCAGGCCGGTTCCGGCACGGCGGGCTCGGCCTCGGTGCCTTCGGCCGGCGGGGTCGTGCCCGCGCTCCCGGCCTCGGCCCCCGCCGTGTCCGCTTCGGCCACGCCGGTGCCGATGGCGCCGCCATCGACCGAGGCCGCGGCCTCCGCCGTGGTGCCGCCGCCCGCGGTGGCGGTCGCGTCGGCGCCGCCCGTGGCCGCAGCCACTCCGGCGTCCGCGCCTGCGGTGGTGCCGTCTCCTGCACCCGATGCGCCGGCTGACAGCGTCCTGGCGGACAACCCGATGCTGCTGCCGGCCGCGGGCCTGCTGGTGGTGCTGTTGGCGGGCCTGGGCTACTACCGCTGGCGCAAGCGTTCGCAGGCGGACAGCGGGGAGACCTCCTTCCTCGAAAGCCGTCTGCAGCCCGATTCGTTCTTCGGCGCCACGGGCGGGCAGCGGATCGACACGCGCGAGGCGAACGGCAATTCGTCGTCGTCGATGAACTACTCGCTGAGCCAACTGGATGCCATCGGCGATGTCGATCCGGTGGCGGAGGCCGACGTCTACCTGGCCTACGGCCGTGACCTGCAGGCCGAGGAAATCCTCAAGGAGGCCATGCGCAGCGATCCCGGCCGCCTGGCCGTGCGCACCAAGCTGCTGGAGGTCTACGCCAAGCGGCGCGACACCAAGGGTTTCGAGTTGCTCGCGACCCAGCTGTTCGGCATGACGCGCGGCGAAGGCGAGGAGTGGGCCAAGGCCCAGGCGCTCGGCCAGCAGATCGACCCCGAAAATCCGCTCTACCAGCCGGGTGGGCAGCCGCCGGCGGCGGTTGCTGGCGAGGGCGTCGAGGCACTGGGTGCCAGCACGCTGCCGCAGTCGGTGATGCCGGCCACGGGCTTTGCCACGACCAGCCCGAGCATCGACGGCGAAGAACTGCGCTCGCTCTCGTCGATGGAGCTCGACCTCGACCTGGACATGCCGACGGAGCCCGGCGAACTGTCGCCCCTGTCGTCGATGGAGGCGACGCGCCCGATCGGCCTGCCCTCCACCTTGAACCGCAACGACAACAGCCTGGCGTTCGACCTGCCGCTTACAGCGCCGCCGTCGGAGTTCGCGCCGCCGTTCAGCGGTGCGCCGACCCGCCCGATGGACCTCGACCTGGATTCGATGTCGCTCGATCTGGAGATGGATCCGTCGCCGGCGCCGTCGCCGGCCGCGTCGCAGCGTACCGCGCCGGGAGATCTCGAATTCGACCTTGGCGATCTGGGTGTGCCGGGCGACGCGTCCGCGTTCGAGCTGCCTGCTGAAGGCGACGATCCTCTGCAGCGGAAGTTCGAGCTCGCGGACGAGTTCCGGCAGATCGGGGATCTCGAAGGCGCGCGCGATTTGCTGGAAGAGGTCGTGGCCAAGGCCGGTGGACCGCTGAAGGCGCGCGCTCAGAGCCTGCTCGACAGTCTTGGCTGAGTCCGCGGCCGGGCGCCGCATCGCGCTCGGCATCGCCTACCGCGGCGGCGCCTACCACGGCTGGCAGAGCCAGCCCGATGGCTGCACGGTGCAGGACCACCTCGAGCGTGCGCTGTCGAGCTTCGCGGCGCAGCCTGTCGCGACCCTGTGCGCGGGCCGCACCGACGCCGGTGTGCATGGCCTCAACCAGGTCGTTCATCTCGACGCGCCGGTGGAGCGCGAGCCGTTTTCCTGGGTCCGCGGCACCAACCGCTTCCTGCCGCCGGACATCGCCGTGCAGTGGTGCCGGCCAGTGGCCGATCACTTCCACGCCCGTGCCAGCGCGCGGGGGCGGCGCTATCGCTATGTTCTGCTCGAATCGCCGGTGCGGCCTGCGCTGGAGCAGGGCCTGTGCGGCTGGGTGTTCCGTCCCCTGGATGGCGATGCGATGCGCCAGGCCGCTGCGGCCTTGATAGGCGAGCACGATTTCAGCTCGTTCCGCGCCGCGGATTGCCAGGCCGCGTCGCCGGTGAAGACCATGCGCGCGATCGAGATCCAACGCCGGGGTGCCTACTGGCGATTCGATTTCGACGCCAGCGCCTTTGTCTACCACATGGTGCGCAACATCATGGGCTGCCTCGTCGCGGTGGGGCAGGGCGGCCGTCCGCCTTCGTGGATGGCGGAGGTGCGGGATGCGCGCAGCCGCAGCGCCGCGGCGCCCACCTTTGCCGCGGAAGGGCTGTACTTCGTCGGCCCGTACTACGATGCGGGCCATGGATTGCCCGAACACACGCCAGCCCAGGACTGGCTGCCCTGAATGAGCACGCGCCGCACGCGCATCAAGGTATGCGGCATCACCCGCGAGGCCGATCTCGACGCGGCGGTGCAGGCCGGTGCCGATGCGGTCGGCTTCGTCCTGTACGACAAGAGCCCGCGCCACGTGAGCGCGGAGCGCGCGGGGGTGCTTGCCCGGCGCCTGCCGCCGTTCGTGACGCCGGTATGCCTGTTCGTCAACGCGGCTGCGGATGATGTCGCCCGCGCGGTGGGCGCGGTGCCCGCGGCGCTGCTGCAATTCCACGGCGACGAAACCTTGGCCGACTGCGAATCGGCCGCGCGCCCATACCTGCGCGCGGCCCGTGTGGCGCCGGGCTTCGATTTGTTAGACTTCGCAGCCCGCTTCCCTTCAGCCCAGGCCTTGCTGCTCGACGCCTTCGTCGACGGCTACGGCGGCGGTGGAAAGGTCTTTGATTGGTCGCTCATTCCCGCCGACGTTCCCGCTCCGGTCGTTTTGTCTGGTGGGTTGAATCCTGCAAACGTGATCGATGGGGTGCTGCGCGTCCGGCCGTGGGCCGTTGACGTCAGCTCCGGCGTCGAGGCGAGCAAAGGCATCAAGGATGCCAAGCTGATTCGCCGGTTCTGCGATGCGGTGCGCGAGGCCGATGCCCGCGCCGCGTCGAACCCTCTTTCCTGAACCGATCACCATGAACGCACCCTATGCACAGCCCGATGCCGAAGGGCACTTCGGGCCTTATGGCGGCACTTTCGTCGCCGAAACGCTGATCCACGCGCTCGATGAGCTGAAGACGGCCTACGAGCGCTACCGCCATGACCCGGCGTTCCAGGCCGAGTTCGCGTACGAACTGAAGCACTACGTCGGCCGGCCGAGCCCGGTTTACCACGCTGCGCGGCTGTCGCGCGAGCTGGGCGGCGCCCAGATCTACCTGAAGCGCGAGGACCTGAACCACACCGGCGCGCACAAGGTCAACAACACCATCGGCCAGGCGCTGCTGGCCAAGCGCATGGGCAAGCCGCGGGTGATCGCCGAGACCGGCGCCGGCCAGCACGGCGTGGCCACCGCGACGATCTGCGCGCGCTACGGCATGGAGTGCGTCGTCTACATGGGAAGCGAGGACGTCAAGCGCCAGTCGCCGAACGTCTATCGCATGCACCTGCTGGGCGCGAAGGTCGTGCCGGTCGAGTCCGGCAGCAAGACGCTGAAGGACGCGCTCAACGAGGCGCTGCGCGACTGGGTGACGAACGTGGAGAACACGTTCTACATCATCGGCACCGTGGCCGGCCCGCATCCGTACCCGATGATGGTGCGCGACTTCCAGCGCGTGATCGGAGACGAATGCCTCGTGCAGATGCCCGAGATGATCGGCCCCGATCGCCAACCCGACGCGGTGATCGCCTGCGTGGGTGGCGGCAGCAACGCGATGGGCATCTTCTACCCGTACATCCCGCACGAGAAGGTGCGGCTGATCGGTGTCGAGGCGGCCGGCCACGGCATCGAGACCGGCCGGCACGCGGCCAGCCTGTCGGCGGGCTCGCCCGGCGTGCTGCACGGCAACCGGACCTATCTGCTGCAGGACGAGAACGGCCAGATCATCGAGACGCACTCGGTTTCGGCCGGCCTCGACTACCCCGGCGTCGGCCCGGAGCATGCCTACCTAAAGGACATCGACCGCGCCGAATACGTCGGCATCACCGACGACGAGGCGCTGGCCGCCTTCCATCGCCTCTGCCGCGTCGAGGGCATCATCCCGGCGCTGGAGTCGAGCCACGCGGTTGCGCAGGCGATCAAGATGGCGCCGTCGATGCGCCCCGACCAGCACCTGCTCGTCAATCTCTCGGGGCGGGGCGACAAGGACATCAATACCGTCGCCGACCTGGCCGGCGTGTCGTTGATGAAGGGGGCCGCGCTGTGACCTGCATTCATCGAACCCGTGTCCCCTCGGGGGACCGGCCGACGTACGCGTCGCACGAGGGGCTGACTTTTCCACGGGCCGCGCGCCGGGCCGCTCCCAAGCCGGCCCGTGTCCCCTCGGGGGACCGGCCGACGTACACGTCGGACGAGGGGCTGACATCATGAGCCGCATTGCCACCACCTTCGCCGCGCTGAAAGCCTCGGGCCGCAAGGCGTTGATTCCTTACGTGACCACCGGCGATCCGTATGCCGACGTCACGCCTGAGCTGATGCTGGCGATGGCCGGGGCCGGGGCCGACGTCATCGAGCTCGGCGTGCCGTTCTCCGACCCGATGGCCGACGGCCCGGTGATCCAGCAGGCGTCCGAGCGTGCGCTGGCCCGGAAGATCGGCCTGCCGCAGGTGCTGGCCGCGGTGCGCGCGTTCCGCGAGCGCGACCAGTCCACGCCGGTCGTGCTGATGGGCTACGCCAACCCGGTGGAGCGCTACGGCGTCGACCGCTTCGTCGCCGATGCCAAGGAGGCCGGCGTCGACGGCGTGCTGATCGTCGATTACCCGCCCGAGGAGTGCGAGGCCTTTGCCGCGATCCTGCGCCAAGCGGGGATGGACCCGATCTTCCTGCTCGCGCCGACGTCGACCGAAGAGCGCATGGCGCGTGTCGGGCAGGTGGCGAGCGGCTACGTGTACTACGTGTCGCTGAAGGGCGTGACCGGTGCCGGCCACCTCGACACCTCGGCCGTGGCCGACATGGTGCCGCGCATCAAGGCGCACGTGAACGTGCCGGTCGGCGTGGGCTTCGGCATCCGCGATGCCGCCACGGCCCAGGCGGTGGGCCGCGTCGCCGATGCCGTCGTGATCGGCTCGCGCCTCGTCCAGATCCTCGAAACCCAGCCGCGCGACAATGTCGCCCCGGCCGCGGCGGCGTTCATCGCCGAGATCCGCGCCGCGCTAGACGAAGGAGTGAAGACATGACAAGCCGAAGGCATGCTCATCAGCGGGCCGCGAGCCGGGCCGCCCCAAGCCGGACAGCGTCCCCTCGGGGGACCGTCCAACGTACACGTTGGACGAGGGGCTGACATGAGTTGGCTTGAAAAGCTGCTGCCGCCCAAGATCCAGCCGACGGACCCGAACGAGCGCCGCACGGTGCCCGAGGGCCTGTGGATCAAGTGCCCGTCCTGCGAGACGGTGCTCTACAAGGCCGACCTGGAGCAGAACGTCAACGTCTGCCCCAAGTGCAGCCACCACCACCGCATCGGCGCCCGCCAGCGGCTCGATGCCTTCCTCGATCCGGAAGGCCGCTACGAGATCGGCCATGAAGTGCTGCCGGTCGACGCGCTGAAGTTCAAGGACAGCAAGAAGTACCCCGAGCGGCTGAAGGACGCGCTGGAGACCACCGGCGAGACCGATGCGCTGGTGGTCGTCGGCGGCGCGGTGCACACCGTGCCGCTGGTCGCCGCCTGCTTCGAGTTCGACTTCATGGGCGGCTCGATGGGCTCGGTGGTCGGTGAGCGCTTCGTGCGCGGCGTCGAGGCGGCGGTCGAGCAGAAGGTGCCGTTCGTCTGCTTCACCGCCACCGGCGGCGCCCGCATGCAGGAAGGCCTGCTGAGCCTGATGCAGATGGCCAAGACGAACGCGGCGCTGACGCACCTGGCCAAGGCGAGGCTGCCCTACATCAGCGTGCTGACCGACCCGACGATGGGCGGCGTGTCCGCGAGCTTCGCGTTCGTGGGCGACGTGGTCATCGCCGAGCCGAAGGCGCTGATCGGCTTCGCCGGCCCCCGCGTGATCGAGAACACCGTGCGCGAGAAGCTGCCCGAAGGCTTCCAGCGCTCGGAGTTCCTGCTGCAAAAGGGCGCGATCGACATGATCGTCGACCGCCGCCAGCTGCGCAGCACGATCGCCCGCGCGCTCAGCATGCTGCAGCGCCAGAGCGCCGACGCCGTCGCCTGATGCAAACACCTCGCACGCTGGCCGACTGGCTGGCCCACTGCGAGCGCCTGCACCCGAAGAACATCGACATGACGCTGGACCGCGTGCGCGCGGTCGCGCAGCGTCTGGGCGTGCGCTTCGAGGTGCCGGTGATCACGGTGGCCGGCACCAACGGCAAGGGCTCGACCTGCGCGATGCTGGAGAGCATCGCGCTGGCGGCGGGCTACCGCGTCGGCCTCTACGCGAAGCCGCACCTGGTGCACTTCGAGGAGCGCTGCCGCGTCAACGGCCGCATGGCCGACGAGGCGACGCTGCTGCCGCACTTCGAGGCGGTGGAAGCCGCGCGCGGCGACACCACGCTGAGCTACTTCGAGTTCACGATGCTGGCGATCCTGCGGGTGTTCATGCACACGCCGCTGGACCTGGTGATCCTGGAAGTGGGCCTGGGCGGCCGGCTCGATGCCGTGAACATCGTCGACACCGATTGCGCGGTGCTGACCAGCATCGACCTCGACCACACCGACTGGCTCGGCCCCACGCGCGAGGACATCGGCCGCGAGAAGGCGCACATCATGCGGCCTGGCAAGCCGGCGATCGTGAGCGACCCCATGCCGCCGCAGAGCGTGATCGACCACGCCGGGCGCATCGGCGCGGACCTGTGGCTGGCGGGGCGGGATTTTCGCCACAGCGGCGATCGCCAGCAGTGGCAGTGGGCTGGCCGGCAGCGGCGCTTCAACGCGCTGGCGTATCCGGCGCTGCGCGGTGCCAACCAGCTGCTGAACGCGGCGGGCGCGCTGGCGGCTTTCGAGGCGCTGTACGAGCAACTGCCCATCAGCGCACAGGCGGTGCGCCAGGGGCTGGCCTTGGTCGACCTGCCGGGCCGCTTCCAGATCGTGCCGGGACAGCCCACGCTGGTGCTCGACGTGGCGCACAACCCGCAGTCGGTGGCGGCGCTCGCGCTCAACCTCGACCAGATGGGCTTCTTCCCGCGCACGCATGCGGTGTTCGGGGCGATGCGCGACAAGGACCTGCCCGCGCTGCTGGCCAAGCTCGCGCCGCTGGTCGATCACTGGTACCTCTGCGACCTCGAGACGCCGCGTGCCGCCACCGCGGCGGAACTGGCCGCCGCGGTGCAGGCCTTGCATTGCGCCAACCCGCCGGCCGTCGAAACCCATGCGAGCCCTGCTGCGGCGCTGCGTGCGGCCGTCGCCGCCGCAGACCCCGCTGATAGAATCGTGGTCTTCGGTTCTTTCTACACCGTGGGCGGCGTGCTGAAGGACGGTCTGCCCCGGCTGAGCGCCAAGCACGCGGGCTGAGCGTCGGCAGGCCGCGTCCGGCCTGCCCCTCCAAACGCCCCGATCTCATCCCCACGCATGGGCCTGCTGTCCTTCCTCAAGCGCCAACCAGCCACTGCCCGAGAGCCCGCCGATCCGGCGGAAGCCGTGCAGCGCGCACGGACGAACGCCCGCCGCCGCCTGATCGGCGCGGTCGTGCTGCTGGGGGTCGGCGTGATCGGCTTCCCGCTGCTGTTCGAGACCCAGCCCCGGCCGATTCCCGTCGACATCGCGATCGACATCCCCCGCAAGGAAGGCGCCGTGCCGCCGGACGTTCCGGCCGCCCGCACGGCGCCGCGGGCGCCCGCGGCCGCCGAGAAGCCGGAGGACACCGGGCGCGACATCGCGCCGCCGCAGGCCGCCGCTGCCGCATCCAAGCCCTCGGCCGTCCCGGCTGTCCCGGCTTCGCCGACGCGCGACCGTGCCGCGGCCGAGACCGAGCGCACGCCTGCCCCCGTTGTTTCGCCGCCTTCGCCCCCACCGGCGCCCCCGGCCAACACGGACGCGCAGCGCGCCCGTGCGCTGCTGGAGGGCCGTCCCTCGGCGGAGAACACGCGTGCGGCCGACGAGGCCGCCTCGCGGTTCGTCGTGCAGGTCGGCGCGTTCGCCGATGCCTCCTCGGCCCGCGAAGCACGTGCCAAGGTCGAAAAGCTCGGCCTCAAGACCTACACGCAGGTGGTCGACACCAGCGCCGGCAAGCGCACCCGGGTGCGTGTGGGGCCGTTTGCCAACCGCGAGGAGGCGGACAAGGCGTCGTCGCGCATCAAGTCTGCCGGCCTCGCGGCCGCCGTGCTGACCCTGTGACGGTGGCGCGATGACCGACCTCGGCCCCGCCGCATCGTTGAGCTGGATCGACTGGGCCCTGCTGGCGGTGCTGGCCATCTCGGTCGTCGTGGGCCTGTGGCGCGGCTTCGTCTTCGAAGTGATGTCGCTCGTCGGGTGGATCGCCGCCTACGTCGCCGCGCAGGCGTTGACGCCGCTCGTCGCACCGCACCTGCCCATCGGCGAGCCGGGCAGCGCATTGAACTTCGGTGCGGGCTTCGCGCTCATGTTCCTGGGGGCGCTGATCGTCTGGAGCCTGCTCGCGCGCCTCGTGAGCCTGCTGGTGCAGGCCACGCCGCTGAGCTTGATCGACCGCGTGCTCGGTGCGGGGTTCGGGCTGCTGCGCGGGGCAGTGCTGCTGCTCGCGCTGGCCACGGTGGTGGCCTTCACGCCCGCGGCGCGGTCGCCGCAATGGCAGGGTTCGCAAGGAGCGGCGTGGCTCGATGCCATGCTGCAGGGCTTGAAGCCGGTGTTGCCGGTCAACGTGGCCCGGCATCTGCCGGGTTGAAGGAAGCATCATGTGTGGCATCGTCGGTGTGATCTCTCACACCCCCGTCAACCAATTGATCTACGACGCGCTGCTGCTGCTGCAGCACCGCGGCCAGGACGCCGCCGGCATCGTCACGATGCAAGGCACCAAGTGCTTCATGCACAAGGCGCGCGGCATGGTGCGCGACGTGTTCCGCACCCGCAACATGCGCGGCCTGCCGGGCGACGTGGGCCTGGGGCAAGTGCGCTACCCGACCGCCGGCAACGCCTACAGCGAGGAAGAGGCCCAGCCCTTCTACGTCAACGCGCCGTTCGGGATCGTGCTGGTGCACAACGGCAACCTGACCAATGCGCTGTCGCTGAAGCAGGAACTGGTCGACATCGACCGGCGGCACATCAACACCGAGAGCGACACCGAGGTGCTGATCAACGTGCTCGCCCATGAGCTGGCGCGCGCGGCCCGCGACAAGACGCTGAACCCCGACGTGATCTTCGAGGCGGTGGGCGAGGTCCACAAGCGGATCAAGGGATCGTATGCCGTGGTCGCGCTGATCGCCGGCTACGGGCTGCTCGCGTTCCGCGATCCGTTCGGCATCCGCCCGCTGGTGTACGGGGAGGCGGAGGGCCCCGGCGGGCGCACCGTCGTGGTCGCCAGCGAAACCGTCGCCATCGAGGGCACCGGCCATGTGCCCACGCGCGACGTGAAGCCTGGCGAGGCCATCTTCATCGACCTGCAGGGCCAGGTGCACAGCCGCCAGTGCGCGCAGGCGCCGTCGCTGAACCCCTGCATGTTCGAGTTCGTCTACCTGGCGCGCCCGGATTCCGTGATCGACGGCATCTCGGTGTACCAGGCGCGGCTCAACATGGGCGAGACGCTGGCCCAGCGCGTGATCTCGACGATGCCGCCGAACGAGATCGACGTGGTGATCCCCATCCCCGAGTCCAGCCGGCCTTCGGCCATGCAGCTGGCCCAGAAGCTGGGCAAGCCCTACCGGGAGGGCTTCGTGAAGAACCGCTACGTCGGCCGCACCTTCATCATGCCGGGGCAGGGCGTGCGCAGGAAGTCGGTGCGCCAGAAGCTCAATGCGATCGGCGTGGAGTTCAAGGGCCGCAACGTGCTGCTGGTCGACGATTCGATCGTGCGCGGCAACACCAGCAAGGAGATCGTGCAGATGGCCCGCGAGGCCGGCGCCCGCAAGGTCTACATGGCCTCCGCCGCGCCGCCGGTGCGGTATCCCAACGTGTACGGCATCGACATGCCGACGCGCGAGGAGCTGATCGCCCACGACCGCAGCGTGGAGCAGATCCGCGAGTACATCGGCGCCGATGCGCTGATCTACCAGGACGTCGATGCGATGAAGCGCGTCGTGCGCACGCTCAACCCGCACATCGACAGCTTCGAAGCCTCGTGCTTCGACGGCCACTACATCACCGGCGACGTGAGCGCCGCCGACTTCAGCGCGATGGAGGCGCAGCGCCGCGCCCAGGGCGACGACGAGGAGCAGGCCAACCGCAGCCGGCTCGCGCTGCAAAGCGCTCCCGAGCAGGCGTGACGCCTCCCGCCTCGACACAGCCCCCTTCCGATCCCATGAAGCAGACCGTCCGCACCCGCATCGCCCCGTCGCCTACCGGCTTCCTCCACCTCGGCACCGCCCGTACGGCGCTGTTCTCGTGGGCCTACGCGCGGCACCACGGCGGCGAGTTCGTGCTGCGCATCGAGGACACCGACGTCGCCCGCTCGACCCAGGAGTCGGTCGAGCAGATCCTCCAGGCGATGCGCTGGCTCGGCCTCGACTACGACGAAGGCCCCGTCTACCAGATGCGCCGGCTGGACCGCTACCGCGAGGTGGTCGACCAGATGCTCGCTGCCGGCACGGCCTATCGCTGCTACTGCACGCCCCAGGAGCTGGACGAGATGCGCGAGGCGCAGCGGGCCCGCGGCGAGAAGACACGCTACGACGGGCGCTGGCGCCCCGCGCCGGGCAAGACCTTGCCGCCCGTGCCGGAGGGCGTCGCGCCGGCCATCCGCTTCTGCAACCCGCTCGACGGCGTCGTGACCTGGGACGACCTCGTGAAGGGGCCGATCAGCATCGCCAACCGCGAGATCGACGACCTCATCATCGTGCGGCCCGACGGCGTACCGACGTACAACTTCGCCGTCGTGATCGACGACTGGGACATGAGGATCAGCCATGTCTTCCGCGGCGACGAGCACGTCAACAACACGCCCTGGCAGATCAACATCTTCAACGCCCTCGGCGCGCCGCTGCCGCTGTTCGGCCACGTGCCGGTGATCCTCGGCGACGACGGCCAGAAGCTCTCCAAGCGCCGCGGCGCCGTCAGCGTCACGGCCTACGAGGAGGCCGGCTACCTGCCCGAGGCGATGGTGAACTACCTGGCCCGGCTGGGCTGGAGCCACGGCGACGACGAGCTCTTCTCGCGCCGCGAGCTGGTGGAGTGGTTCGACGGACAACACCTCTCCAAGAGCCCGGCGCAATGGGATCCGGCCAAGCTCAGCTGGGTCAATGCGCACTACATCAAGCAGGCGGACAACGAGCGCCTGTCCCGGCTGGTCGTGGCGCAACTTTCCGCGCGCGGCATTGCGGCGGAAGAGAGTGAACTGCTGCTGCGGCGGGTGGCCTTGTTCAAGGACCGGTGCGCCACCACGGCCGAGCTCGCCGACTGGCTGGCGATGTACTACGCCGATGTGAAGGCCACCGAGGCCGACGCCGCACAGCTGACCGAGGCCGCCCGCCCCGTGTTGCGCGAGCTGGCGCAAACGCTGTCCGGCCTGGCCGCCTGGGACAAGGCTGCCATCAGCCAGGCGCTCAAGCAGGCCCTGGCCGCGCATGGGCTGAAGATGCCGCAATTGGCCATTCCGCTGCGCGTTGCGGTGTGCGGCCGGGCCCAGACGCCTTCGGTGGATGCGGTGCTCGAACTCTTCCCGAAAGAAATTGTGGTGAATCGCTTGCGCAATCTCTGAAAAGGTCGCTATACTCTTGGTCTCGCTTCAAACGACGCTTTCTTTGAAGCCCGCTGCACACAATGCGGCAGGTTGGAAAAAGGGGGTATAGCTCAGCTGGGAGAGCGCTTGCATGGCATGCAAGAGGTCAGCGGTTCGATCCCGCTTACCTCCACCAAGTGAGCGTCGTTGAAGATGCACGAAGATCAAGTCCCCTTCGTCTAGAGGCCTAGGACACCACCCTTTCACGGTGATTACAGGGGTTCGAATCCCCTAGGGGACGCCAAGTTCAGCGTCGCTTGATATCCAAGCGATGTGCAACAAAGGCAAACCGGCAGCCACAGGTTGCCGGCGCAAGACGGCAAACGGCGCTTTACGCGCCGTTTTGCTTTTTGCGCTCCGGAATCGTCACGGTCCGGTGCATGAGCAGAATGAAGCCTCCCGCATCAGGAGGCAGCCATGCAGTTTCATCGAGGCCGGTTGATCGACCACATCCACCTGCGCGTCGCAGACGTCGATAGCAGCCAGCGGTTCTATCGCGCGGTCTTCGCTGCGCTCGGGCACCCCGGCCTCCTCGAGGCGGGCGATGGCTACTTCTTTGCCGACGAGTTGTACGTGGATCGCGCGGACGGCCCCGTCTCGCACGTGCACCTGGCCTTCCAGGCGCCCGACCGGCAGACCGTCGATGCCTTCCACCGCGCGGCGCTGGCCGCCGGCGGGCGGGACAACGGCGGCCCCGGCGAGCGGCATTACCACCCCGGCTACTACGGCGCTTTTGTGCTCGACCCCGACGGCAACAACATCGAGGCCGTGTTCCACGGCCCGGCCACCCGCTCCGCCGCCTCGGTGGTGCTCACGGCCGGCGGCTGAACGCGTCTGCGCGGGGCGCGCGCGTCATCAGGCTTTCACACAAGACGGGACAATCGGGCGGTTCATCGAGGGCCCGAATTCCCGTGGACGCGTCTGTGCAGCATTGCCGGTTTCCGCTGCAGTTGTCTAGGCAACTCCGGCGGCTCGTCCTGTGGGCGTTGCTGGTGGCGATACCGCTCTATGGCTGTGCGGGCGTGCTGCTGCGGGTGCTCGGCCCCGAGCACCGCCACCAGGCGGCGGCCTCTTCGTCGGTACCGTTCACCGCCGCGCTGCAGCACCAGCTGCGCGAGTGGATGGGTCCCCAGGCGTCGGCCTTGCTCGACACGCTGCGCGCCCAGGCCCGACAGCAGCAGCGGCAGCTTGAGGACGCGCACGCCCATCACCACGGCTTCTTCGCCCGCCACCACCACCACGCCGGCGATGACAGCGTGGTCGCGCTCGGCGGGCGCAGCGCGGAGGCCGATGCCTCGCCGGACGCCGCTGCCGGTGCGGGCAGCATGACGCTGCCACTGGCCCTGGCCGCCCCGTTGGCGCTGCCTGCCCCGCTGGCCGTCCGCGGGAGCTGGCCGCCCCACGCCGAAGCCTTCTGGCCCAGCCGCCCGGTTGCGCGGCTGGAGCGCCCGCCCCGCGGCTGATCCCGCGGCCCTCCCCGGGCCGCCGACGGTGGGGTGATCCGATCCGGTGGGTGCCTCGCCGGCGCTGCCTGCGGCACCGCCGCGGCCACGCCGGTGCCGCGATGCACGCCACGGATCGCCAGCGGCATCGACGCCCTGTGTCTGCGCCAGCGTGTGCGCTGCATCCGGCGCCCGCGCCCGGCCACCTCACCGTTTCGCCGCCCGGCATGGCCTTGCCTTTGCGCAGGCCTGCCGCACGACCAGTTGACCGGCGCGGCTGCGCCTGCGCCGCCGCGCCGCATCGATGAGGATCCGCCATGACGGCCTGGAACGAACATGACCCCGTCGAGGCCGCGCGCCGCCTCGGCCACGATCTCTACGTCGGCACCCGGCTGCCGAAGCACACCGGCTGGCCCGAGGCGGTGCAGGAGGGCTTCAGCGCCGCCGCCTTCGACGGCCTGGCGCGCCGCACGCCCGACCGCTTCGAGCGCAAATGGCTGCAGCTTCGCCTGGGCGCCTGCCGCCGCGGCCGCATCGTCGACGACGATGTCACCGTCGACCTGCTGCGCGAACTGGACCTGACCCACTGCCCGGTGACACGCGAGCCGTTGACCCACGGGGAGCGCGCCGACACCGACTGGTCCGTCGACCGGCTGAACAACGACGCGGCCTATGCCGCCAGCAACCTCGCGGTGATGAGCACGCGTGCGAACCGAGCCAAGGGCGCGCGCCGCTTCGAGGAGGCCTTGGCGCTGTCGACGCGGGAGGTGCCCACCGATGGGTTGACGCCCGTGCAATGGCTGCGGCTCGCGGTGCTGATGCTCGGCCCGGCCTTCGCCACCCGCCCGCACGACGCGCCGCCGCTGCCGCTGTGTGCACCGCTGCCTTCGCGCGCAGTCCGGCTGGCGCAGCAGCAGATCCAGCGGCTGTTCATCGTCAACGCCCGACGGCCAGCCGGCAAGAACCGCCTCGTGCGCGACCTGCTGCCGGCCTGCGCCAGCGAGCGCTCGCGCCTGCGCCTGCGCCGCCTGGCCGACATCCTCCACGAAGGCCTCAAGCGGCCGCAGGACGACCAGGCGTGCTGGGATGCCTGGCTCGTACCCGAGGCGATGCCGGCGTTGACGGCCTGGCGCGAGTCGCTCGACGCCGAAGGCTGGGGCAGGGCGGCCGCGGTGGCCGGCCGCCTGGCGGGCGCGCGGCGCGAAACGCCCCGCCGCCTGCAGGCCTGGTGCCTTCCGAGCCAGGGCTACCACCTCGGTTGGCTGCCGCGGCCGAGGGCCTTCGCGTAGCGCCCAAAGACGTTTCGATGACATGTCACACAGGCCGACTACATTCGCCCGGCCTGTAGTTGACCTGCCTCCATCATGAGTTCCACCCTGCGCGTCGTCGTCTGTACCCTGCTGGCCGTTGCGGCCGGCCCCGTGCTCGCCCATTCCGTCGAAGGCGTGGGGGGCGGCTTCGCGGCCGGCTTCCTGCATCCCCTGCTGGGGCCCGACCACGTGGCCGCGATGGTCGCCGTCGGGCTCTGGGGGGCTTTCCTCGGCCAGCCCGCGCTCTGGGTGCTGCCGGTCGTGTTTCCGCTGGTGATGACGGTGGGCGGCGCGCTCGGCCTGCTCGGCGTGCCGCTGCCCGGCGTCGAGATCGGCATCGCGCTGTCGGCCGTGCTGCTGGGCGCGATGGTGGCGCTCGCCGTGCGGCCGCCGCTGTGGGTGGCCGGTGCCATCGTCGGCGTCTTCGCGGTGTTCCATGGCCATGCGCACGGCACCGAGCTGCCGCACGCCGCGAACCCGATCGTCTACAGCCTCGGCTTCGTCGTCTCGACCGGCCTGCTGCACCTGGGCGGCATCGGGCTGGGCGCGCTGGTGCGCTCGTCGGCCGGGCGGGTGGCCGTGCGCGCCTGCGGCGCTGCCATCGCGCTGGCCGGGCTGGTGTTCCTGCGGGCGGCCCTGTGAGCCGCCGTGCCGCACGGGCCGGGGCACTGGCGCCGCTGGCCCTGCCGGCGGCGGCCTGGGCGCACGGCGAGATCAAGGGCATCGGCGCCTTCTACAGCGGCCTGCTGCATCCCTTCGTCAGCCCTTCGCACCTGATCGCTTTGCTCGCGCTGGGCCTGCTGTTCGGCCAGCGCGGTGTCCCGGCGAGCCGGCACGCGATGGCGGCGCTGATGGCCGCGCTCGCCGCCGGCCTGGGGTTCAGCGGCCGCGCCGGCGGCCTGGAGCCGGAGCTGCCGCTGCTGGCGCTGGCGGCGCTGCTCGGTGGGACGGTGGTGGCCGCGCGGCAGTGGCCGGCGCTGGCGCTCGGCCTGCTGTCGCTGCTGGTCGGCCTGGCCGTCGGCCTCGGCTCGGCGCCCGACGGCATGGGCGGCTCGCAGCGCTGGAGCGCGCTGTTGGGCACGATGATCGGCGCATCGCTGTGCACCGCTTGCGTCGCCGGCCTCGTGCACGGCGCGCGACGCCCCTGGGCGCGGATCGGCGTGCGGGTCGTCGGCTCCTGGCTGACCGCCAGCGCCATCCTCGTGCTGACGCTGACGGCCGTGCGGGCCTGATCAGGCCACGATCGCGAAGATCCGCCCGCAGGCCCAGTACACCGCGACGCTGCCGATGGCGTAGAGGCTCGGCGTGCGGGCCTGCGCGAAGCGGGGCCAGGGCGACAGCGTCTTGTAGACCACCCACGCGGCGAGCACCACGGCCAGCTGCCCGATCTCCACGCCCACGTTGAAGGTCAGCAGCGCGATCGGCAGGTGCTGCTCGGGCATGCCGATCTGCTTGAGCGCACCGGCGAAGCCCAGGCCGTGCACCAGCCCGAACAGGAAGGCCACCAGCGCAGGCCAGCGGCGCGACAGCGTGGCTTCCTTGTGCAGCGCCTCGCCGGCCACCAACATGATCGACAGCGCGATCGCCGCTTCGACCGGCGGCGGGCGCAGCGTCAGCAGCCCCAGCGCGCTCAACGCCAGCGTGATGCTGTGCGCCCCGGTGAACGCGGTGATGGTCCACACCAGCCGCCGGTTGAAGCCCACGAGGAACAGCAGGCTGATCACGAAGATCAGGTGATCGGTGCCGGTGAGGATGTGCTCGATGCCAAGGAGGGTGTAGGCCGAGGCGATCTCGCCCACGCCGCGTTCGTCGTCGGCCGCGCCGTACAGCTGCACGGTGGGCTGTCCGGAGGTGAGCGTGTAGACCCGGGTCTGGCCGTCGAGCCACTGGATCTTGACGATCGCGGCGGAGTAGCGCTTGCCGACGCCGTCGACCGACAGCGTGCCCTGCAGGCCGCCGGGGCCGCAGTGCAGGAAGTTGCCTTCGGCCGTGCAGCCCGCGGGCCACACCGGGTTGATGTCGCGGGTGGTCGCGCGTTCGCGCGCCGTCCATTGCCAGGTGAACTCGCCGCGGGAGGTCTCGCGCAGCGCCATCTCGGCCATGCTCAGCTCGTGCGCCGAGGCCGTGGCGGCCAGCAGCGCCATCAGCGCCATTCCCGCGAGGCACAGCTTCTTCCAGAGCGCGTTCATGGTTGCTCGGCCTCGATCTGGATCTTGTAGCGCTCGGCCAGCTTGCGCACCGCGTCCGTGCGTTGCTGCGCCATCACGGCGTCCGTCCAGTCCTGCAGCACCACGCCGCGCAGGGTGTCGAAGTCGGCCGGCCTGGCCGGCGTGGTGGACGTCAGCTGCATCACGCGCCAGCCGTCGCGGCCGGCGATCGCGCGCCATTCGCCCGGCGGCGTCGATTCCAGCGCCGTCGCGAAGTCCTCGCCGTAGCTCTGCACGATGTTGGCGTGCGGCCGGCCCTTGAAGACACGCAGGCCTGCGCCGGAATCGCCCGGCGCGCCGGTGTTGAGCGTGTGGGCGAAGCCGGTCGCGGCGGCTTCGGTCATGTCGCCGGACAGCACGGCTTCCTGGAAGTCGTAGCGCGCCGGCTCGTCGTATTTCTCGCGGTGCTGCTCGAACCAGCCGCGCAGCAGCGCATCGTCGAAGGGCGGCTGCTTGATGTCCGTCTCCAGGATGCTCAGTGCCTTGAAGATCACCCGTTCGCGGATCGCGTCGTCGCCGCGGTCGACCTGCATCGCCAGGCCTTCGCGGTAGAGCACCTCGTTGTCCAGCCAGGTGCGCCGCAGCGCGTTCAGCTCGTCGGCGTTGGGCTCGCGGCCGCGCGAGGCCTTGAACAACTCCTTCGCCTCGTCGTCCACGTCCTTGGCCAGGACGATGGTGCGCGGGTCCTCCGCGCGGCCGACGATGACATGGTCGACGGCGAACAGCAGGCCGCCGAGGAGGAGGAAATGCAGCAGGGGTTCCCGCCACCAGCGGACCGGCGGCGTGCTGCCGCCGCGTGCGGCCTTGCGGCCCGCGGAGGCGGCGTTCGTTCGCGAAGAAGACATCGTGGATCCCGGATCGAGAAAGGGAAAAGCGCCGCGCGGGCAGGCGCGGCGCTTCAGGCCGTCAGGCCTTCGAGGGGCTTACTTGACCCCGGCGACGGTGGTCGAACCGGCCACCTCGACGAAGATCGGATTGCTGTAGAACCACAGGTCCGCCCAGGCCGCGACGTCGTAGGCGACGTACTTCTGGCCGTTGACGGTGGGCAGGTGCGCGGGGCAGCCGTCGATCCCCGTGCCGGTGTACACGCCGCCGTTGGCCGGCACGTTGGTCCCCGCCACCGTGCAGGGGATGGTCAGCTTGGTCGTGTCGCCGGCGTTGGTGTAGACGTCGGCCAGCGGGTTGCCGCTGGCGTCGGTCTCGTACGGCACGCTGGCCGGCAGGTTGGAGCCGCGCAGGCGCACGTACTGCGAAGCGGCCACCGCGGGAATGCGGAAGGTCATCTTCTTGTACTCGGCATCGCCGGCCACGGCGGTCCAGGTCGCGCTGTTGAAGGTCTTGATCACCGAGGCGGTGGTGTTCTTCGCAGCGGCCGGGACGTTGGCCATCACCGGGTTCAGCAGCCAGTCGTTGGGCCATTGGCCGGCGTAGTCGGCGGCCCCCGGCTTCTTGTAGCCGGTCACCATGCCGCGCACCACGTCGACGTGGTCCAGCACCGGCGCGTTCAGCGGCTGGCTGATGCCCACCTGCGCGAGCGACGGGTTGTTGAACGTGTAGGGCGCGTAGTTCACGCCCGACGGGTCGCGCACGACGATCGACACGACGATCTCCGCGCCCGGACGCACCACGAGCTTCTCGCCCATCGTGGCGCAGCCGCTGCGGTCGATGTCGGTGTTGTTCTTCGCCGCTTCCACGGCCAGCGCCTCGACCGCCGCGTTGCTGCGGGTGGCCGGGCCGGCGTAGGACGCGCAGGCGATGAACGCCAGGCGATCGATCAGCTGGCCGGTGGTCGCGAAGCTGTTGCCGCTGCGCAGGCCGTCGACGATGGTCTGCGGGCGCAGCTTCTTGTCGGCGCCGTTGCGCACCATCACGTAGTCGCGCTGGTATTCACCGGGATAGAAGTCCTGCGTCGAGCGGCGGTCGTCCGGGCCGAACATGCCGCGGTTGTGCCAGTCGGAGCTGGCGAAGAACCACCAGTTGCGGCCTTCGCCCAGCAGCGCATCCCACACGCCACCGATCTGCGCGCCGTACACGCCGGTGCCGCCCCAGGTGGTGCCGCCGACGGAGTCCACACGCACGCCGCCGATGGAGTTGCGGTTGGGCGAGTACTCGCCGCGGTTGTCCGAGGCGCCATGGCCGGGCTGCGTCTCGAAGCCGAAGGCCACGGTCGGCGCGGCGTTGTTGAAGTTACGCAGGTGCTCGATGTTGAAGCCGTTGTTGCCGTCCGGGTTGAACGGGCCGGCGCGCTCCAGGTGGGCAGGCACGTAGTAGCTCTCGTTCGGGTGGTTCTTCGCGAGCCACTTCATGCTCTCGACCGCCTTGGCGTGGCCGCGCTCGCCGGTGCCGGCGCCGCCGGCCGGGATGAGCTTCTGCGCCGCCACGTTCCAGCTCGGGTCGGCGCTGTTCAGGCTGCCGGGGACCGAGCAGTCCCAGTTGTTGCCGACCGAGCCGCCGGCCACGGTGTTGCCGCGGCTGCGGTCGCTGTCGTTGCGGTCGAAGCAGTACTCCCACTGCGCCAGCGCGGTGGCGTTGCCCAGTGCGTTGTAGCCCGGGGTGGTCGGCAGCGTCGCGCTGTCCAGCGACTTGGGCATCTGGCCGGTGACCACCGACATCGACACGTGCTCGTGGCCCGGGGCGACGGATTCGACGCCGACGAACATCGGCTTGTTCAGGTACGCGGCGAGGTATTCGAGCTGCGGGTACTGGTACTCCTGGATCGACTGCCAGCGCCACATGTTCTGGCCGGGCGCGCTGCCGGAGACCGTGCCCTTGGGGTTCACCGCGGGGTTGGTGTTCTGCCAGGTCGTGGTCGGGCCCTGCAGCTGACCGGTGCTGGAATACACCAGCGGGTAGGCCGGCGTGGCCAGGCTGGCGTCTTCGGCCAGCGTGCAGTTGCGGTTGCCGCTGCCGCCGTGGCCGGCCTGCACGAACCAGTCGAGGCCCCAGGGCGTCTCGTTGCGGTCGGTGACCTTCTTCACCAGCTTCTGCATCGAGATCGAGCCGTCCGAGCAGGTGGTGTGGTTGTGGAAGTCGCCGGTCACGTAGGTGCCGGCGGGCTTGGCGGCACTGGCGGTGGTGGGCGTGAGGGCGATGGCGGCGAGCGCGGCCATCGATGCCAGGGCGACCTGGTTCCTGCGGAAGCTGTGTTTCATGGAACTCCTCTCTAGCGTTTGGGAATGCCCGGCCGCGGGGTCGACGGAGCCCCTCTGGATGGCCAAGGTGCGTTTGATCCTATTGAGCGGTGATGACCGCCCCGTGACGGCCGGCCGGTGGTCCGGCGGGTTCAGAAGAAGCGCGCGTAGTCGACGTTGAGGTTGGCGCCGACGACGCCGCCGTGCTCGAACGTGAGCTTCAGCGGGTAGGTCCGCGCCACCTCGAGCGGGAACTTCAGGCCCGTCAGGCGCAGGTAGGTGCCGTGCTCGCCGAGGTGCGTCTCCACGCCCTCGGGGATCTCGAAGTCCACCGTGGGGCGCGACAGTCGGCCCCCCAGCTCGGCGCCTTCGGCGACCATGGTCTCGACGCCGATGAGGCGGTCGGGCCGGGTCACCTCGTCGAACTTCATCGAGACGATGACCGAGGTTGCGCCGGGCGCGGTGGCGCGGCACCAGGGGTGGGTGATGCGCAGGTTGTCGGCGAAGTACTCGCAGGCGCGTGCGGAGGGCACGAGCAGCGTGGCGCCGAGGGCCAGGCCGGCGCGCAGGGCGCCGCGGCGGTGGATGAAGCGGTGCATGGAAGGGGGCTCCTGGGTCGAGGGGCCGCACAGGCTAGGCCGCGGCGGTGAAACGACGATGACGGCCGGCGGCGGCCGCGCGGTTCCGTCATGAGCCTGTCGCGAACGCTGCATAGAGTCGCTCCGCGTCTGCATGCGCAGACAGCGGCCGCCCCGGCCGCGCCCCACCACACACACCTCAGGAGGTTCCCGATGAAGTTCATTACCGCTGCCGTGCTGGCCGCCTTCGCCGCCGCGCCCGCGCTGGCCGCTCCCCTCGTCATCGACTTCGAAACGGCGCCGAGCTTCGAGTCGATCGGCGAGCACTACGCCGACTGGGGCGTCTCGTTCACCGGCGACGCGCTGGGCCTGCAGAACGACTTCGAGCAGTACTTCTCCAACGCGCCTTCGCCGCTGGGCGTGATGACGCCGGTCGGTGCCGACGCGACGATGAACGTCGCGGCCGGCTTCGTCGACCAGGTCAGCTTCTCTTACTCCTCGTCGAGCCTGGCCGTCAGCGCCGTCAACGTGTGGAGCGGCCTCAACGGCACTGGCGAGCTGCTGGCCTCGTTCAACCTGGTCGGCAACGCGCAGGCCGGCGGCTGCAGCGACACCGCCTTCTGCCGCTTCGACACGCTGACCAGCACCTTCGCAGGCACCGCGCACTCGCTGACCTTCGGCAACGCCGCCAACCTGGCCGTGTTCGACAACATCTCCGTCACCGCCGTGCCGGAACCCGCCAGCGTGCTGATGATGGCGCTGGGGCTGGCCGGCCTCGCGGCCGTCTCGCGCCGCCGCGGCTGACCGCAGCCGTCGCCACGACAAGGAGCCCCGACGGGATGAGCGAGGTCATCGGTCTCTTTCCAACCCCCTTCATGCGGCTGCCGGGCGTGCTCGGCGCGGTCCTGGTGGAGGGGCTGGTCGAGCATTTCACGGCGCAGGCCGACCGCGGGAACAACGCCTCGTCCCACCTGTCGCACACCGCCATGCTGCGGCCGGGCGACAGCCCGCTGCTGGTCGAGGCGGCCGGGCTCATCACGCCGCGGCTCGCCGAGTTCGGCGGGCTGATGTTCGGCGAGCGCCTGGGCTGGTCGCTGAAGGAGATGTGGGTCAACGTGCTCGACACCGGCGGCCGCCAGGCGATGCACAACCACGCCAACAGCTTCATCTCGGGCGTGGTGTACCTCACGCCCACGCATCCCGAGGCGCGCACGGTGTTCATGAAGTCTCCCGGCGGCACCGACTTCGCCTTCAAGAACGACCACGCCGGTGTGAAGACCACCCCCTACAGCGCCGACAAGTGGATCAGCCCCGCGCCGTCGCCCGGCGACATGGTGCTGTTCCCCAGCTACCTGATGCACGCTGTGCCCGGCAACCCCGGCGAGCGGCGCATCACGATGGCCTTCAACGCCATTCCCACCCAGCTCGACTCCTGGGGCTACCGGATCAGCTTCGGCGGATGAACATGCGTTGGCGCCTCGCGCTCGGGCTGATGCTGGCCTCGGGCTTCGCAGGCCTGGGCTACCAGATCGTGTGGACGCACCAGAGCGCGCTCTGGCTCGGCCACGAGACGGCCGGCGTGCTGGCCGTCGTCGCGGCGTTCTTCGGCGGCCTGGCGGCAGGCGCGCTGGCGCTGGGGCGCCGCATCGAGCGCAGCCCCCGGCCGGGCCGCTGGTACGCCGGCTGCGAAGCCGTCATCGGCCTGTGGAGCCTGGTGCTCGCCGGCCTGATGGCGCCGGTCAGCGGCGGGCTGCTGCGGCTGACCGGCCCCCAGCCTTCCGCGGGCTGGCAATGGGCCGTCGCGTTCCTCGGCACCTTCGTGCTGTTGCTGCCGGCCACGGCCGCGATGGGCGCGACGCTGCCGGCCATGGAGCGGGCCCTGTCGGCCTGGCGCCGCCAGGGGTCAGCCATCGCCGTGCTCTATGCGGGCAACACGCTGGGCGCCGTGCTGGGGGTGCTGGCGTCCGCCTTCTGGCTGGTGCCGGCGTACGGGCTCTCGCGCACCGCCCTCGTCTGCGCGGTGCTGAACCTGCTGTGCGCCGCCGCGGCGCTGCGGCTGTTTCCCGCGGCCGCAGCCGCGCCTGCCGCGCCGCCTGCCACCGTGCCCGCACCCGGCGTGCTGCCGCTGCTGGCCGCCACCGGCCTGCTGGGCATCGGCTACGAGGTGCTGGTCGTGCGGGTGCTCAGCCAGGTGGCGGAGAACACGGTCTACACCTTCGCGATGCTGCTGGCGGTGTACCTGGTCGGCACGGCCGCCGGCGCGGCGTTCTACCAGCGCCGCCTGGTGGGCCGCGGCGGCGATGCCGGGCTGCTGCGCGACAGGCTGCTGTGGGCGCTGGCAGCGGCCTGCCTGCTCGGCACCGCCAGCCTGTGGGGCGCCGAGCTGCTCAAGGCCGTCGCCGTGCAGCGGCTGGGCGCTGGCATGGCGGCGGCGCTGGCGGCAGAGGCCGTGCTCGCGGCCGCGGCCTTCCTGCTGCCCACCTTCGTGATGGGCGCGCTGTTCAGCCACCTCGCCATCCAGGCGCGCGCGGCGGGCATCGGCTTCGGACGGGCCCTGGGTGTCAACACGCTGGGCGCGGCGGCCGCGCCGCTGCTGTTCGGCGTGCTGCTGGTGCCCGCGTTCGGCCCCAAGGCGGCGCTGCTGCTGGTCGTGGGCGGCTACCTGGCGCTGTGCTCGATGCGGGCCTGGTCCACGCTGCCGTCATGGGCGGCCCTGGCCGCCGTGCTGGGCCTGGCCGTGGCCGCGCCGCCGCTGGCGTTCGTCGAGGTGCCCGAGGGCGGCCGCATCGTCAGCTACCGCGAGGGCGCGATGGCGGCGGTGAGCGTCGTGGAGGATGCGCAGGGCGTGTCCCGCCTGCGCATCAACAACCGCCAGCAGGAGGGCAGCAGCTCGACCCTGCTGGCCGATGCACGCCAGGCGCTGCTGCCGCTGCTGCTGCACCCGGCGCCGCGCCGGGCGCTGTTCCTGGGCCTGGGCACCGGCATGACCGCGTCGTCCGCGGCGCAGGACCGCATGCTGCAGGTCGACGCGGTGGAACTGCTGCCGGAAGTGATCGAGGCCTCGGCGCACTTCAGCCAGCCGTTCGTGGACGGCGGGGCCGCGTCCCGCCTGCACCTCATGGCGGCCGACGCGCGGCGCTTCGTGCGCGCCACCGACCGCCGCTACGACCTGATCGTCTCCGACAACTTCCACCCCGCGCGCAGCGGCTCGGGCGCGCTCTATACCGTCGAGCATTTCGAGGCCGTGCGCGGCCGGCTCGCACCGGGCGGCCTGTTCTGCCAATGGCTGCCGCTGCACCAGCTGGACCTGCCCACGCTGCGCAGCATCGTGCGGGCCTTCACCGAGGTGTACCCGGGCGGCTGGGCCCTGCTCGCGACCCATAGCCTGGACACCCCGGTGCTCGGGCTCGTGGCCCGGCGGGACGCGGCGCGCTTCGACGTGGCGCAGGTGCGCGACCGGCTGGCGCACGCAGCGCTGCCCCACGGCCCGGCCGAGTTCGGGCTGCCCGACGAGTACGCGCTGCTGGGCAGCTTCGTCGCCGGCCCGCGCGCGCTCAGGCAGTTTGCCGGCCACGCGCCCGTCAACACCGACGACCACCCGGTGGTCGCCTACCGCGCGCCGCGCATCACCTACGCGCCCGATTCGCTGCCGCGCGAGCGCCTGGTGGCCTTGCTGCACGCGCTGTCGATCGAGCCTTCGGAACTCACGGACGACGCCGGCGTCGCGCGCCGGCTGGCGGCCTACTGGTCCGCGCGCGACCTCTTCATCGAGGTCGGCCGGAACGTGCAGCCCACCGCCGACGTGCACCGCATGCTGGCGCAGGTGCGCGTGCCGCTGCTGGCGGTGCTGCGCACCAGCCCCGACTTCCGCCCGGCCTACGACCCGCTGCTGCAGATGGCCGGCGCGCTGGCCCGCAGCGATGCGCCTGCGGCACAGGCCTTGTTCACCGAGCTCGCCGCGCTGCAGCCGGCGCGGCCGGAAGCCCGGGAGGCCTTGCGTGCGATGGCCGGGCGGCCCGCGCCGCCGCTGCCCTGACGGCCGCGCATCGAGAACCAGAACACCTCCCGAGGAAAAGAACCGTGCACGCCCCGTCCCGATCGATCGCTTGTTCCCATCCGCTGCATGCCGTGGCCCTGGCCGTGGTGATGGCCCTGGCCGCCGCGGCCGTGCAGGCCCAGGCAGGCGCCGCCGACATCGCCGCCGCGCAATCCGTCGAGGTCACCGGCCGGCACTACGACAACGCGGTGGGCACGAGCGATGCCGCGTCGCAGGGCGTGATCCGCGCCGAGCTGCTGAAGAGCCGGCCGGCGCTGCGGCCGGGCGAGGTGCTGGAGTTCATCCCGGGCCTGATCGTCACGCAGCATTCCGGCGACGGCAAGGCCAACCAGTACTTCCTGCGCGGCTTCAACCTCGACCACGGCACCGACTTCGCGACCCGCCTCGACGGCATGCCGGTCAACCTGCCCACCCACGGCCACGGCCAGGGCTACACCGACATCAACTTCCTCATCCCCGAGCTGGTGCAGCGCATCGGCTACCGCAAGGGGCCGTACTTCGCCGACCGCGGCGACTTCGCGTCGGCCGGTGCCGCCGACGTCGCCTACCGGCAGCGGCTGGACGCCCCCTTCGGCCAGCTGACGCTGGGCGAGAACGGCTACCGGCGCGGCGTGCTCGGGGCCTCGTTCGAGGTGGCCTCCGGCGTCGCGCTGCTCGGTGCCTTCGAGGCGATGCACAACGACGGACCCTGGACCGTGCCGGAGCGGCTGCGCAAGGCCAACGGCGTGCTGACGCTGTCGGGCGGCAGCGCCGCGCAGGGCTGGCACTTGAGCGCGATGGGCTACGACGCGCGCTGGGTCGCCACCGACCAGATCCCCGCTGACCTGATCGGCCAGACCTACGGCGGCCGAACCTTCGGCCGCTTCGACTCGCTCGACCCCACCACCGGCGGCGACACGGCGCGCTACAGCCTGTCGGGCGCGTGGCATCGCGACGGCGCTGCGGGCCGCACCCGCGTCTCGGCCTACGCGATGCACTACGAGCTCGACCTCAACTCCAACTTCACCTATGCGCTGGAGCGGCCGGACGAAGGCGGCGACCAGTTCAAGCAGCGTGACGAGCGCAACGTGTACGGGCTGGACGCGAGCCACGGCCTGGGCCACCTGCTGGGCGGCCTGCCGGCGCGCAGCGAGTTCGGCGTGCAGCTGCGGCACGACCGCGTCCGCGTCGGCCTCTACGACAGCGTGGCGCGCCGCATCACCCGCACCACCCGCGAGGACAGGGTGCGCGAGACGATGCTGGGCGTGTACGGCCAGAGCGCGGTGGAAGTGGCGCCGTGGGCGCGCGTCGTCGCCGGCCTGCGCGCCGACCACGTGCGATCCACCGTCGACGCGCTGACGCTGGCGGCCAACGGCGGCCGCTCCGACGACACGCAGGTCTCGCCCAAGCTCTCGTTGATCCTCGGCCCCTTCGACAAGACCGAGTTCTTCGTCAACGCCGGCCGCGGCCTGCACAGCAACGACGCGCGAGGCACCACCGCGCGCGTCGACCCGAAGACGGGCGATGCGGTCGACCCAGTGCCGCCGCTGGTGGCGTCCAAGGGCTTCGAGGTGGGGGCGCGCACCGAGGCGCTGCCGGGGCTGCAGAGCTCGATCGCGTTGTGGAAGCTCGACTTCGATTCGGAGCTGGTGTACGTCGGCGACGCCGGCGCCACCGAGGCCAGCGGCGCGAGCCGGCGGCGTGGCATCGAGTTCAGCAACCGCTGGACGCCGCTGCCGTGGTTCCTGCTCGACGCCGACTTCGCCTGGACGCATGCGCGCTTCGCCAACGGCGACCGCATCCCGAACGCGGTCGACAAGGTGGCCTCGGTGGCCGCGACGCTGCGCTCGCTGGGCCCCTGGTCGGCCTCGGTCCAGTGGCGCTACCTGGGCAGCGGCGCGCTGGTGGAAGACAACAGCCAGCGCTCGGCGTCGTCGCTGACCACCAACCTGCGCGCGGCCTACCGCTTCACGCCGAAGACCGAGCTGACGCTGGACGTCTTCAACCTGTTCGATCGCCAGGTGGACGACATCCAGTACTACTACGCCTCGCAGGTGCCGGGACGCGCCGCGCAGGAGGGGCGGCACGTGCATCCGGCGGAGCCGCGTGCGTTTCGGGTTACCCTGCGCGCCGATTTCTGACGCCGTACCCCCATGACGACCCGCCGTGCCTTCGTGAGCATGCTGCTGCTGGCCGCGTTGTTCAACGCGATGCTGGCGCTGCTTGCGCACGAGGCCCTGCATGTGCGGCAGGCCGTCGACGCTGCGGCCGACGTGGCGGCAGGCGACGAGGAGGGGCATGGGCCGCGAGCGCCGGGAGGCCACGTCGACGCGGCCTGCCTCTGGTGCGCGGGCCTCGGGCATGCGGCGGTCGCGCCGCAGCATGCAGGCCCGGCGTTGCCATCGGCTTGTCACCTGGGGGTGGCATGCTCCCTGCAAACGACGGATTCGGCGCGGCCACCGCTGCACTGGCCCTTCTCGTCGCGAGACCCACCCGCCGGCACGGTCTGAACCCTGCGGCCTTGCGTCGCCAAGCGTTTCCCCGAACCCGCCGACCGGCCCTGCCTGATGCAGGGACCGGCGGTACGCCTGCGAGTTTCTTCCGTGAAGTCCACCTTGCCGCCGCCCCTGCTGGCGATGGCCAGCCTGCTGGCCCTGCCCGTCCCCGCCCTGGCCCAGGGCAGCACCCCCGACACCATCGAGGTCGTCGGCCGCAGCCTGTCGGGCGCCTACCTCGCCGAAGACGCGTCGGGCGCCAAGACCGACCTGCCGCTGCGCGAGCTGCCGCAGTCGGTACGTGTCATCACGCGCCAGGCCATCGACGACCTGGGCGCCACCAGGCTCGACGACGTGCTCGACTACGTCGGCGGCGTCTCGCGCCAAAACAGCTTCGGCGGCCTGTGGGACAACATCGCCATCCGCGGCCTTCCGGGCAGCGAGAACACCGGCATGGCGACCCTGCTCAACGGCTTCTCGGCCAACCGCGGCTTCAATGCGCCGCGCGACCTGGCGGCCGTCGAGCGCATCGAGTTCCTGAAGGGCCCGGCCGCCGCGCTGTACGGCAGCAGCGAGCCCGGCGGCACGCTCAACATCGTGACGAAGAAGCCGTCGTGGTCGGCTGCGCACGCGGTGGAGGGCTACCTCGGCAGCTACGGCCTGCGCCGTGCGGCGCTCGACAGCACCGGCCCGCTCGGCGAGCGCTTCGCCTACCGTCTCAACATCGCGGTGGAAGACCGCGACAGCTTCCGCGACCACATCGGCGCCGAGCGCCGCGTAGCGGCGCCGGCCTTCACCTGGCGCCTGGGCGCCGACACCACGCTCGACTACAGCGGCGAGTTCCTGCGCCACGCCACGCCGCTGGACCGCGGCGTGGTCGCGGTGAACAACCGGCTGGGTGCGATCCCGCGCGACCGCTTCCTGGGCGAGCCGGCCGACGGCAACGTGACGGTCGACAACCAGACGCACCAACTCGTGCTGGCGCACCACTGGAGCGACACCTGGCGCAGCCGCGTGGGCCTGTCGTACCGCGAGACGGACATGTCGGGCTACTCCACCGAAGCCAGCGCGCTGGAGGCCGACGGCCGCACGCTGCGCCGGCAGCGCCGCCACCGCGACTACCGCTCGCACGACACCGCGCTGCAGGCCGAGCTGCAGGGCACGGTCCAGGCCGGCAGCGTCGCCCACGAGCTGCTGTTCGGCATCGAGACCTACCGCTTCGCGATGGACCAGCGCGTGCTGCGGGCCAACCCCAGCGACGCGGCGCCGTATGCGATCGACATCCTCGACCCGGTGTACGGTCAGCCGCAGCCGGTGCCGCCGCTGAACGTCAGCACCGACGAACGCCAGCGCAACACGGCGTTCTACCTGCAAGACGCGATCACGCTCGCGCCGCGGTGGCGGCTGGTGGGGGGGCTGCGCGCCGACCATTACAGGCAGTCGCTGCTGAACCGGCGCACGGACGTGCAGGCCGACCAGAGCCCGTCCTCCACCTCGCCGCGCCTCGGCCTGAGCTGGCTGCCCAGCGCGCAGTGGACGGTGTACGCCAACGCCGGTCGCTCGTTCCGGCCCAATGCCGATGCCAACGCGGCAGGGCAGACCTTCGACCCCGAGAAGGGCCGTGCCTTCGAGCTCGGGGCCAAGTGGGAGAGCGCCGACCGCCGCATCGGCGCGACGGCCGCGCTGTTCGAGATCCGCAAACGCAACGTGCTGACGGCCGATCCGGCGGACAGCAGCCGCTCCATCGCCGCGGGCGAGATCCGCAGCCGCGGGCTGGAACTCGACATGGCGGGCCAGCTCAGCGCCCACTGGCGCCTGAACGCGAGCTTCGTCTACAACGAGGTCGAGATCACCCGCGACAACACGCTGGAGGTGGGTGGGCGCCTGCTCAACGTGCCCAAGGTCAACGGCAGCGTGCTCGCCGTCTACGAGGACACGCTGGCCAGCGGCCAGCGCTACGGCATCGGCGCTGGCGCCACGCACATGGGCCGGCGCCTGGGGGCGGCCCGCACGCAGGCCCAGGCCGACGCGGGCAGCCCGGCCTTCGATCTGCCCTCGTACACCACGGCCAAGCTCGTCGCGTACTGGCGCATCACGCCCACGCTGCGTGCCACGCTCGACGTGGACAACCTGTTCGACCGCACCTACTACACCAGTTCCTACAGCAGGCTGTGGGTGACACCCGGCACGCCGCGGTCCTGGACGGTCGGGCTGCAAGCCAAGTTCTGACGGACGATGGTGGGGGCGCGGCTCTGGGCTGGCGCGGGACGGCGGGGCACTGTGCTCCGCGAATGTCCCCCGGGGCGGGCAAGCCCGCCCCTCCTCCTCTTATTTCGCTGCGCACAGTGCCCCGCCGCCCCGCTCGAGCGGAGCCGCGGGTGTTCCGAAGCAAGGAAACCATGTCTCGCCTGCCAAGGGCGTGGGGTATCCGACGCAGCGAAATAAGAGGGGGAGGGCCGGCTTGCCGGCCCGAAGGACATTCGCGGAGTCGGATACCTCGCGCCCTTGGCCATGCAGAACCAAGGCACGGCAGCACAGCCCCCACAGAAAACACTCACCATGACTAGACAAGAATCCACCCCCTCACGCCGCCGCGCCCTGCAGTGGTCGGCCGCCGGCCTGGCAGCCGCGGTCCCCGGCGCCTGGGCGCAGGCGGCCGCGCCGGCCATGCGGCCGCTGCAGATCGTCGGGCCCTGGGAACTCACCGGCCTGGCGCCGGCCAACAGCGGCTACATGTTCGCGCGCCTGCAGATCGCCGAGACCCTGATGAACGCGGCGGACGACGGCACGCCGCAGCCCGGCCTGGCGCAGCGGTGGCGCCTGTCGGCCGACGGCCTGGCCTGGCGCTTCGAGCTGCGGCCCGGCGCGCGCTTCCACGACGGCACGGCCGTGACCACCGACGCGGTGCTGCGCTGCCTGGCGGTGGCGCGCAAGCCGCCGTCGCTGCTCAGTGTGGCGCCCATCGCGGCCATGGAGGCCGAGGGCAGCCGCACGGTGCTGATACGCCTCGAGGCGCCGTTCGGCGGCCTGCCTTCGCTGCTGGCGCACAGCAGCACCATCATCCTGGCGCCGTCGAGCTACCGGCCCGACGGCGGCGTGCAGCGCATCGTCGGGACCGGGCCCTTCCGCATCGCGGTGCTGTCGCCGCCGCAGCTGGTGGAGGCGGTGGCGTTCGAAGGGTACGACGGTCCGCAGCCCGCCATCCGCCACACGCGCTACCTGACGGTGAGCCGGGCCGAGACCCGCGCGCTGATGATCGAGGCCGGCCAGGCCGACCTGGCCTACAGCCTCGACCCGGCGAGCCTGCAGCGGCTGCGCACGCGGCGCCAGGTGCCCATCGAGTCGGCGACGCTGCCGCGCACCGTCATCGTCAAGCTCAATGCCGGCCTGCCTGCACTGAAGGACGTGCGCGTGCGGCGTGCGCTCAGCCTGTCGATCGACCGCGCCGGCATCGCCAAGGCGCTGCTGCGCGACCCGTCGCTGGCCGCCACGCAGATGTTCCCCCCCACCATGACAGGCTGGCACGACCCCACGCTGCCCGCGCTGCGGCACGATCCCGGCGAGGCCGAACGGCTGCTGGCCGAAGCCGGCTGGCAGCGCACGGGCGAGGGCCTGCGCGGCCCCGACGGCCAGCCGATGAAGCTGGTGCTGCGCGGCTTCCCCGACCGGCCCGAGCTGCCGATCTTCGCGACCGCGCTGCAGGAGCAATGGCGCCAGGCGGGCATCGCGGTGCGGGTGAGCATCGGCAACTCGGGCGACATCCCGCTGGGCCACCGCGACGGCACGCTGGACATGGGCCTGGGCGCCCGCAACTTCGGCACGGTGCCCGACCCCACCGGCACGCTGCTGCAGGACTACGGCGCCCAGGGCGGCGACTGGGGCGCGATGGGCTGGAAGCACGATGGCGTGGTCGCCGCGCTGGCCGAACTGTCCCGCGGCGGCGTGCCGGCCGAGCGCGCCGCCACGCTGCGCGCCGGCATCGTGCGCGTGCTGCAGGAGGAACTGCCGGTGATCCCCGTCACCTGGTACCGCCAGCACGTGGCGATGAGCCCGCGCGTGGCCCGCGTGAGCGTCGATCCGCTCGAACGCTCGTACCGCATCAGCGGCATGGAATGGAAAGCATGAACTTCAGCAACTCCCGATGGACCGCCGTGCTGGCGCGCCGCGTGTTCCAGATCGTCGCGCTCGCGCTGGTGATCGGCACGCTGTGTTTCTTCATGGTGCGCTCGCTGCCCGGCGACATGGCCATGCGCGTGGCCGCTGGCCGCTACGGCTACGACATGGTCGGCAACGCGGCCGCGGCCGCGGTCACGGCCGAACTGGGCCTCGACCGGCCGTTGTGGCAGGCGCTGCTGCAATGGTGGGGCAGCATCGCCCGGCTGGACCTGGGCCATTCGCTCGTCACCGGCAACGCCGTGTGGAACGAGGTGGCCCACCAGCTAGGCGCCACCGTCGACCTGGCGGTGACGGCCGTGTTCCTGGCCTGCCTGATCGGCCTGCCGATGGGCGTGTGGGCCGGGCTGCATGCGGGCGGCGTGGTCGACCGCATCACGCTGGCGATGGCGGTGGTGCTGCGCGCGATGCCGCCCTTCCTGCTGTCGGTGCTGCTGATGCTGGTGATGGCGGTGTGGCTCGGCATGCTGCCGGTGGCCGGCGAGCACGAGCATGGCGGCGTGCTGCTGCCGGCGCTGACGCTGGCACTGGGCATGGCCGCGGGGTTGGCGCGCGTGGCGCGCAGCGCGATGCGCGAGGCGTCGCAATCGCCTTCGTACGAGTTCGCGCGCACCAAGGGCCTGTCGGACCTGCAGGCGCTGCTGCGCCACGGCCTGCGCAACGCCGGCGTGCCGGTGGTGGCCTACCTGGGCGTGCAGACCGTGTTCCTGCTCGAAGGTGCACTCGTCGTCGAGACGCTGTTCGCCTGGCCCGGCATCGGCCATGCGATGGTGCACGCGGTCTTCGGCCGCGACGTGCCGATGATCCAGGGCACCGCGTTGTGCATGGGCGTGCTGTTCGTCGTGTTCAACCTGCTGGTGGACGCGGCGACGCTCGCGATCGACCCGCGCCAGCGCAGGGGGGCCCCGGCATGACGACCGACGTGAAACGCGCGCCGCTGCCGGCTTTGCTCGCCGCGTCGGCGGCACGCCGCGCGCAGGGCCGGCAGCGGATCGGCCTGGCGCTGATCGGCGCGCTGGCGCTGTTCGCGCTGGTCGGGCCCTGGCTCGTCGGCATCGACCCGGCGCGGCAGGTGCTGGACGACAGCCTCATGCCCCCCGGCGCGCAGCACTGGCTGGGCACCGACGTGCTGGGCCGTTCGGTGCTGGCGCGGCTGGCGCATGCGGCGCAGCGCTCGCTGGGCCTTGCGCTGCTGGCGGCGCTGACGGCGGCGGTGCCCGGCGTGCTGCTGGGCGTGGCCGCGGCCTGGCGCGGCGGCGCCACCGAGCGTGCGCTGGTGATGCTGGCCGACGCGGTGATGTCGGTGCCCGGCCTGCTGCTGGTGGTGCTGTTCGCCGCGCTGGCGCCCGGGCAGCACTGGGCGCTGTACGTGGGCCTGAGCCTGTCGCTGTGGGTCGAGTACTTCCGCGTCAGCCGCGCGGCGAGCCGGCCGGTGTTGGCCGGCGATGCGGTGCAGGCGTCGCGCCTGCTCGGCTTCGGCGGCGGCTACGTGCTGCGGCGCCACCTCCTGCCGGCGCTGGCGCCGGTGCTTGCCACGCTGGTGGCGTTCAGCCTCGCGCAGTCGGTGCTGTCGCTGGCGGCGCTGGGCGTGGTCGGCGTCGGCCTGCAGCCGCCCACCCCCGAACTGGGATTGATGATGATCGAGTTGCTGCCCCACTACGACGAAGCGCCGTGGCTCATCGCCGCGCCCGTCGTGCTGCTGATGCTGCTGGTGCTGGGCATGATGCTGCTGGCCGGCGACAGGGAGGCGGCATGACGGAGGTGTTGCTGGCCGTGGCCGGCTTGTCCGTACAAGTGGGCGGCAGGCCGCTGCTGCGCGAGGTGTCGTTCGAGCTGCGTGCGGGCGAGGCACTGACCCTGCTGGGCGAAAGCGGCGCGGGCAAGTCGCTCCTGGCGCAGGCGGTGATGGGCAACCTGCCGCGGGCGCTGCGGGCCGGGGGGCGGGTGACGATCGGCGGCGCCACCACCGCCGCGGCCGACGGGGCGGCGCGCCGCCCGCTGTGGGGGCGTGCCCTGGCGCTGCTGCCGCAGGAGCCCGCGCTGGCGCTCGATCCGCTCGCGCGCATCGCACCCCAGCTGGCCGAGGTGCATGCGCTGGTCGGCGGGGCCGGCTTCGGGCAGGCGCCCGCGCTGGCGGCGCGGCAGCTGGCCGACATCGGCCTCTCGCACGCGGTGCGCCGGTATCCGTGGCAGGTTTCGGGGGGCATGGCGCAGCGGGCGGCGGCGGCGATGGCGCTGGCCGGCGGCGCACGGGTGCTGATGGCCGACGAACCGACCAAGGGCCTCGATGCCCACTGGCGCGCCCGCACGGTCGAGACGCTGCAGGCCGTGCAGCGCCGCGGGGGCTGCGTGGTGACCATCACCCACGACCTGCGCGTGGCCCAGGCGCTGGGCGGCAGGCTGATGGTGCTGCGCGACGGCGAAGTGGTCGAGCAGGGCGAGGCGCAGGCGGTGCTGGCCGCGCCGCGGCATCCCTTCACCCGCGCGCTGCTCGCCGCCGACCCGGCGCACTGGCCGATGCCGGCGCCGCAGGCGGCCGAAGGCGAGCCGGTGGTGCGTGCCCAGGGGCTGGCCAAGCGCTTCGGCGAACGTCGCCTGTTCGAGGGCATCGACCTCGCGCTGCACAGCCGCGACCGGCTCGTCGTGCAGGGGGCCAGCGGCACGGGCAAGAGCACGCTGGGCAACGTGCTGCTGGGGCTGCAGCCGGCCGATGCCGGCGTCGTCCGCCGCAGGCCGGACCTGCCGGCCACCGCGTTCCAGAAGCTCTACCAGGATCCGGCCGCCTCGTTCGCGCCGCACGCGCGCCTGGCGCAGTCGCTGCGCGACGTGGCCCGGCGGCACGGCCGCGCCTGGTCGCAGGTACAGGCCTGCCTGGACCGCCTGCGCGTGCCCGAATCGCTGCTGGGCCGGCGGCCGGCCGAGGTCTCGGGCGGCGAGTTGCAGCGCATCGCGCTCGCGCGGGTGCTCACGGTGCAGCCGGCGCTGCTGTTCGCCGACGAGCCCACCTCGCGGCTCGATCCGGTCTCGCAGCAGGAGGCGATGGCGCTGCTGCTGGAGACGGCGGCGCAGACACGGGCCGCGCTGGTGCTGGTGACGCACGACGACGACATCGCCGCCGCCGTCGCGACCCAGCGGCTGTCGTTCGGGGAGGCCGCGGCGGCATAGACTGCCCGCCATGCCCAAGACCACCGCATGGCGCGCGCCGGCCCTGCTGCGCGACCTCACGCACGCCTCGCCCGGGGCGGCCTTCCAGCTGTCGGACATCGACCCCGCCGACGAGCGCCTGTGCAGCGGCGACAAGCCGGCCGACAAGCAGCGCGTGGAGGCGCTGGCCATCGAACTGGACGAATGGCAGAACCTGCTGTTCGCCGACAAGCGCCATGCGCTGCTCGTGGTGCTGCAGGGCATGGACGCGAGCGGCAAGGACGGCACGCTGCGCGGCGTGTTCTCGCGCATGAGCCCGCTGGGCGTGCGCACCGTCGCCTGGAAGGCGCCCAACGAGGAGGAGCGGGCGCACGATCCGCTTTGGCGCATCCACCGCGCGGTGCCGGCCAAGGGCGAGGTGGTGGTGTTCAACCGCAGCCACTACGAGGACGTGCTGGTGCCGGTGGTCGAGCGCACGGTCACCGACACCGAGCGCCTGCAGCGCTATGCACGCATCAACGACTTCGAGCGCAGCCTCTGCGAGACCGGCACCGTGGTGTGCAAGTTCATGCTGCACATCTCGAAGGCGGAGCAGCGCCAGCGGCTGCAGGAGCGGCTCGACGATCCCACGAAGCGCTGGAAGTTCGACCCGCACGACCTGGACGTCCGCCGCCGCTGGGCCGCCTACCAGCGGGCCTACGACGCCGCCATCCGCGCGACAGGCACGCCCTGGGCGCCATGGACCATCGTGCCGGCCGATTCCAAGACGCACCGCAACCTCGTCGTCGCGACCGTGCTGCTGCACCGTCTGAAGGCGATGGGGCTGCGCTACCCGCCGCTGCCGGATGCGCTGAAGGGCATCGCCGTCCGGTAGCGCGAGGACCGCACCGGGCGCCGTCCTACGCCAGAACCTCGCCGATGCCGACGGCGGTGCAGGAGGGCGCTTCTCCATGATGGCGGCGCCATGAAACTTCGGAGTGCCCATGCCATCTGCTTTTCCGCCGCGCGCCCGCGCCCTGCTGGCCGCGCTGGCCGCCCTCTGCGCCGGTGGCGCGATCAGCCCTGCCGCGGCGGCGCAGGATGAACGGTGCGGCGACGGGCGGGGCGGCAGCGCCGGCCTGCGGGTGGACAACGATTTGCTTGGCGGCCAGGACGAGGGGTATACCAACGGTGCGGTGCTGACCCTCGTCTCCGGGAACTTGGCGGGCTTCGACGACCCGTGCCTGCCGGGCGTGGCACGCGGGCTCAACCGCGCCCTGGGTTGGCTGCAGCCCGGGGGCGGCGATCAGCGCAACATGAGCTTCACGCTTGCGCAGGCCATCTTCACGCCGCGGGACAACGAGCGGCGCGATCTCATCACCGACGACCGGCCGTACGCGGGACTGCTGGTGGCCGGCGTCGGCTACCACGTGCGCACGGGCGACTGGCTCGAGAGCAGCGTGCTGCGCCTGGGTTGGGTGGGGCCCTCCGCCCGCGGCCAGGACGTGCAGCGGGCGGTGCACAAGGTCACCGGCTCCAAGCGTTTCCGCGGCTGGTCGAACCAGCTGCACGACGAACCCCTCTTCCAGCTGCAGCGCGAATGGGCGCGGCGCTGGCCCGCCGCCGGGGAGGGCGCGGACGGCCGCCGCCGCTGGGACGCCGTGACCCATTGGGGTGCTTCGCTGGGCACGCTCGCCACGCAGGCAGTCGTTGGCGGGCAGTGGCGCTACGGCACGCTGCCGGACGACTTCGGCAGCCTGCCGCTGTGGGCCGGCGGCGACAACACGGCGCCGGTCCGGTCCCCCGCGGTGCGGCAGGACGGCGGGTGGTCGGGCCACCTCTTCGCCGGCGCGGACCTGCGCTGGGTGCTGCGCAACATCACGCTCGACGGCAACACCTTCCGCGACAGCCACAGCGTCGACAAGCGTGCGCTGGTGGGCGAGCTGAGCTACGGCTTCGTCATCCACAAGGGCGCATGGAAGTTCGCGCTGGCGCGCTACCACCGCACGCACGAGTTCGTGGGCCAGCAGCGGCGGCCGGTGTTCGGCAGCTTCACGATCAGCCGCGCGCTGTGATCAGGCGCCGCCGCGCAGCAGCCGGGCCGGCGCGATGCGCATCTGCGCCAGCAGGTAGCGCGCGCCCAGGCCCAGGCTCGCGGCGCTGACGCCGAGCGCGGTGACCGCGCCGGTCCAGTAGAGGCCGGCGGGGTCGAGCCCGATGCGCCACTGCAGCAGCGCCAGCGCCAGCAGGCTGCCGAACGTGATCGCGAAGCCCGCGGTGACGAGCGCCAGCAGCGCGTACTCCCAGCGCAGCGTGCGGCGCAGGCTGCCCAGCCGCGCGCCCAGGGTGTGCATCACGCTGGCCTCGTAGACCTGGCGCGAGCGGCTGGCCGCGACCACGCTGGCGAGCACCAGCAGGCTGGCGGCCAGGCAGATGCCGGCGATCACCGAGAGGCCGGCGCTCGCCCGCGCCATCAGGGCCCGCGTCTCGGCGAGCAGCGATTCGGTGCGCACCGTGACGATGTTGGGCGCGTCGGCGGCCAGCGCATCCTGCACCGCCAGCGCATCGGCCGGCGAGAGCCAGGCCGCGCCGACGTGGCGCGTGATGAAGGGGTCGAGCACCCCGTCGCTGAAGATCCCTTCCAGCCACAGCCGCGCCTGCAGGCGGCGCTGGGCGTAGATGGCGGCCAGCTCGGCCTGGACCGGCGTGCCGAGGATGTCGAAGGTGAGACGGTCGCCGACCTGCAGGCCCAGTTCGTCGGCCTCGCGGTCTTCCATCGCGACCCGGGGCGGGCCGGTGTAGCCCTCGGGCCACCAGGCGCCGCGGGTGACGATCACGTCGTCGATGTTGCCCTGCCGGTGGCTGAGCTTGTGTTCGTCGCGCGCCTCGCCCGCCCGCCGGGCGTCGCCGCTGGCGCGCAGGGCCTCGCCGTTGACCTCGGCCAGCCGGCCCAGCACCAGCGGCGCCGTCTGCAGCCGCTGCAGGCTGGGTGCCGCATCCATGCGGCGGCGCAGGGTGTCGAGCTGGTCGGTCTGCACATCGTGGAACACCAGGGCCGGCGCCTGCTGCGGCACCGTGTCGTTGACGGTGCGCAGCAGCGCCGCCACCACCAGCGTGCAGGCGACGAGCAGGGTCAGCGAGGTGCCGAGCGACAGCAGCGCCGCGCGCAGCGGCGAGCCCGGCCGCTGCAGCCCGGCCAGTGCCAGCCGCAGCTCGAAGCGGGGCTGGAAGCGCGGGTCCGCCAGCAGCCGGCGCGACGCGCCTCGCAACACGCGCAGCACGCCTTCGAGCAGCAGCAGCAGCGCGGCGACGACGGCCAGGAAGGCGGCACCGAAGCGTGGGTCGGGCAGCACGCCGACGACGAGCGCGGCCACCAGCAGCCCGCAGGCCGCCGACGCGGCCCAGGCCGCCGCGGGCGTGCGCAGCGCCTGGCCGTCGATGCCGCGGAACAGCGCCGCCGGCGAGACCGACAGCGCGCGGCCGAGCGCCGGCAGCGCGAAGGCGAGGGCGGTGAGCACGCCGAACAGCATCGCCACGCTGGCGGGCGCGGCCAGCTGCGCCATGGCTGGCGCGAGCGGCAGGCTTTGCGCGGCGAGGGCCGCGCCGCCCAGCGCCAGCGCACCGCCGATCAGCACGCCGGCCGCGCTGGCGCCGAGCGCGAGCATCAGGATCTGCAGCAGCACCAGCGCCGCGAGCCGCGCATCGCGCAGGCCCAGCGCACGCAGCGTGGCCAGCGTGCCGAGCTTGCCCTGCAGGTAGGCCTGCACGCTGTTGAAGACGCCCAGCCCGCCGATGAAGAGCGCCGAGAAGCCGATCAGCATCAGCCCCGAGCCGATCTGGCCCAGCACCTGCGCCATGCGTTCGCTGCGCTGCGCGAAGGTGCGCACGCTGGCGTTCGATGCCGGAAAGGCCGCGATGAAGGCGTCGCGCCAGGCCTCGGGCGCGAGGCCGGTGCGCACGCGGTAGCGGTAGTGCACGCGGCTGAGCGGCTGCACCAGGCCGGTCGCCTGCAGCGCACCGTCGGCCACCAGCACCGGGGCACCCTGCCACTCGGCGCGCAGGCTGCGGTCGGGCTGGCGGACGATGACGGCGCGCACCTCGAGCGAGAGGTCGCCCACCTCCACGCGGTCGCCCGGCACCAGGCGCAGGCGCGCGGCCAGCACCCGGTCCACCGCGATGCCCCAGCGGCCGTCGCGCTGCGCGAGCGCCGCCGCCAGGTCGCCGGCGGGCGCCAGGTCGATGCGGCCGACCAGCGGATAGCGGTCATCGCCGCTCTGCAGCTCGACGAGCTGCGCCCGTCCGTCGGCGGTGCGCAGCATCGTGCGCAGCTCCACCAGGCGCGACACCTCGCCCCGCGCGGCCATCCAGTCCAGCACCGGCGGCGCCAGCGGCTGGCCCTGGCGGACCTCGACATCGCCACCGAACAGGGCCCGCGCGTCGGCCTGCAGGGCACCCGCGACCTGGCCGTAGAGGCCGCCGCCGGCGGCCACCAGCGCCACGCCCAGCGCGAGGCAGGCGCAGAACACCCACAGCGTGCGGCCGCTGGCGCGCAGGTCGCGCCAGGCGAGGCTAAACAGCCAGCGCATCGCCGTGCGGCGCCGCCCGCGCCTCGTGCAGCTGGCCGTCGTGCAGGCGCAGCACGCGGTCGCAGCGGGCCGCGAACGCCAGGTCGTGGGTGACCAGCACCATCGTCGTGCCGGCCTCCTCGTTCAGGGTGAGCAGCAGCTCGCGGACCGCCTCGCCGGTGTGGTCGTCGAGGTTGCCGGTGGGCTCGTCGGCCAGCAGCAGCCGCGGACCGTGCACCAGCGAGCGGGCGATGGCCACGCGCTGCTGCTCGCCGCCGGAGAGCTGGCCGGGGTAGTGGCCGAGCCGCGCGCCGAGGCCCACGCGGTGCAGGAAGTCGCGCGCCCGGTCGTGGGCCTGCGGCCGGCCGGCGATCTGCAGCGGCAGCGCGACGTTGTCGAGTGCGGTGAGGCTGGGCAGCAGGTGGAACGACTGGAAGACGATGCCGATGCGGTCGCGCCGCAGGTCGGCCAGGGCGTCGCGGTCCAGCGTGTCCAGGCGCATGCCGTCGATGTCCACGCTGCCCGCGCCGGGCCGCTCGAGGCCGGCCAGCAGCAGCAGCAGGGAGGTCTTGCCCGAGCCCGAGGGGCCGGCGATGGCCACGCTCTGGCCGGCGGGAACGCGCAGGCTGACGCCGCGCAGCACGTCGATGCGTGCGGTGCCGAGCGTGTAGTGCATCGACAGGCCGTCGAGTCGGATCATGGGCAGGGAGCTGCGAGAAAGGCTCGGCACGCTCCCGGCGTCGGAATCCGGATGGACCGCAGGAGTTCCGTGCGTATCAGAACAACGCGCCGCGGGCCGCCACCGGCCATACCGCTTCCACCTGCTCGCCGCGCAGCGCGACCAGCCAGTCGTGCAGGTTCACGGTGGGGTCGCAATGGCCGGGCAATAGGCGCAGCTTGTCGCCCACCGCCAGCGGTGCAGCCCCGGCGGTGGTGGGCACGATCACCGTGTGTTCGTCCGAGAGGCCGTCGACCCGCCAGCCTTCGAGCAGCACACGCGGCAGGCCATGGTCGGTGGCGAAGGCCTTGAGGCCTCCGTCGAGCACCGCGTGGCTCGCGCGCCGGCTGATCACGCTGCACCAGCCGGAGAGCGCATGCCGCAGCACCGGCCAGTGCGGCTCGGGCTGGTTGGCGGCGTAGTCGGTGTCCATCAGCACGTAGGAGCCGGGCTGCACCTCGGTGTAGAGGCCCGAGGCGGCTTCGAGGCCGTAGGTGCCGGTGCCCGCGCCGGTGACGGTCTCGCAGGCGATGCCGTGCGCGGCCAGCAGCGCCACCACCGCGCGCGTGCGCTGGCAGGCCGCAGCGATGGCGGCGGCGCGCTCGGCCGGCGTGCGCAGGTGCTGCGCGCCGCCGTGGTAGGCATGCAGGCCGGCGAAGCGCAGGGCCGGCGCGAACGAGGCGATGTCCCGGGCCAGCGCCAGGGCCTGTTCGGGCGATTCGACGCCGCAGCGGCCCTGGCCGACGTCGACCTCGATCAGCACGTTGAGGCGGCTGTCCTCGGCCTGCGCGGCCTCGCCGAGCTGCCGCACCTGCAGCGCATGGTCGACGCACAGCGCGAGCCGGATGCGCGACGCGAGTTGCGCCGCACGCCGCGCCTTCGACGTGCCGACGATCTCATTGGTGACCAGGATGTCGTCGATGCCGGCACCGGCGAACACCTCCGCCTCGCCGAGCTTCTGGCAGCAGATGCCCTGCGCGCCCGCGGCCAGCTGGCGCCGGGCGATGTCGGGCGACTTGTGGGCCTTGGCGTGCGGCCGTACGCGCACGCCGGCCGCATGGGCCTGCGCATGCACCTGCGCCAGGTTGGCCTCGAAGGCGTCGAGGTCGATCAGCAGGGCCGGCGTGTCGACGTCGGCCAGCGCGGCGCCGGGCGTGGCCGGCGCGGGGGGAGAAGGTGGGTTCGAAGGCATGGGCGGATTCTTTCTCCGAAAACGGATGCGGCGCCCCGGCCCGCAACCGGGCCGGGGCGCCGCAGGACCAGCGCGGCGTCAGGCGGCGGCCGGGCGCGGGCCCGAGACCATCTCGCGCAGCTTGCCGAGCAGCGGCCACACCAGCATCAGCAGCGCCAGCGTGACGATCGTGCCCGACAGGCCGTTGTGCCAGAAGATGCCCAGGCTGCCCTGGCTCGACAGCATGCTCTGGCGGAACGCGTCTTCCATGCGGTCGCCGAGCACGATGGCCAGCACCATCGGCGCGAGTGGGTAGTCGAGCTTCTTGAACACGTAGCCCACGATGCCGAAGGCCAGCATCATCCAGATGTCCGAGCCGGAGCCGTGCACCGTGAAGGCCCCCACCGCGCAGACCATCAGGATCATCGGCGCGACGATCGAGAACGGCACCCGCAGAATCGCGGCGAAGAGCGGCACCGTCGACATCACGATCAGCAGCCCCGCGATGTTGCCGAGGTACATGCTGGCGATCAGGCTCCAGACGAAGTCCTTCTGCTCGGTGAAGAGCAGCGGCCCCGGCTGCAGGCCCCAGATCATCAGCCCGCCCAGCAGCACCGCGGCGGTGGCCGAGCCGGGGATGCCCAGCGCCAGCATCGGCAGCAGCGCCGAGGTGCCGGCCGCGTGCGCGGCGGTCTCGGGCGCGAGCACGCCTTCGGGGTTGCCCTTGCCGAACGAGTCGGGGTTGCGCGAGAACTTCTTGGCCAGGCCGTAGCCCATGAAGCTCGCGGCCACCGCGCCGCCTGGCGTCACGCCCATCCAGCAGCCCACCGCGGCCGAGCGCAGCATCGTCAGCCAGTACCGCGGCAGCGAGGCCCAGGTCTTCAGCACGATCTTCAGGTCGATGGCTGCCTTCTTGCCCTTGAAGGCCAGGCCTTCCTCGATCGTCATCAGGATCTCGCTGATGCCGAAGAGGCCGATCACCACGACCAGGAAGTCGAAGCCGCGCAGCAGCTCGGTGGTGCCGAAGGTCATGCGCAGGTCGCCCGAGATGGTGTCCATGCCCACGGCCGCCAGCAGCAGGCCCACGCCCATCGCCGCGACGATCTTGGCCTTGGGCTCCTTGCCCATGCCGATGAACGAGCAGAAGGTCAGGAAGAAGACCGCGAAGAACTCGGGCGGCCCGAACTGCAGCGCGAACGAGGCCACCACCGGCGCGAGGAAGGTGATCAGGATCACCCCGGAGATCGCGCCGATGAAGGAGCCCGTGAACGCCGTGGTGAGCGCCGCGCCCGCATGGCCCTGCTGGGCCATCGGGTAGCCGTCGAAGGTGGTGGCCACCGACCAGGCCTCGCCCGGGATGTTGAACAGCACCGAGGTGATCGCGCCGCCGAAGAGGGCGCCCCAGTAGATGCAGCTCAGCAGGATGATGGCCGAGGTGGGCGACATGCCGAAGGTCAGCGGCAGCAGGATGGCGACCCCGTTGGGGCCGCCCAGCCCCGGCAGCACCCCGACCACGATGCCCAGCAGGATGCCGATGAACATGAGGCCGGTGTTCTGCCAGGTGACGGCCAGGTTGAAGCCGTGCAGCAACGAGTTGATTTCGTCCATGGCGGGCCCTCAATAGCCGAACCAGGCTTCCAAGGGGCCCTTGGGCAGCGGCACCTTGAACTGGACCTCGAAGATGAAGAACATCAGCGCGTTGGTGAAGGCGGCCAGCGCCGCGGCCTTCCACCACGGGTAGCGGCCGGCGAACACCATGAACGCGGCGATGAAGAGCGTGGATGCCACGTAGATGCCCAGCGGCGCGATGAGCGCCACGTACACCGTCAGCGGCACCAGCACCTGGGCCACGCGCTTGAGCTGCAGCCAGGTGGCGAACATCTCGCCGGACCGCGAACGCAGCGCCTGCACGAACACGGCGATGGCGCACAAGCCCACGGCCGCGCCCACGCGCAGCGGGAAGTAGCCGGCCTGCGGGCCGCTGTCGCCCCAGCCGGCGCCGATGCGCTGGTTGTCCCAGACGACGAGCGCGGCCAGCGCGAAGAGGATGAGCGCCACGCCGAACTCGGCGTGGCGGCGGGAGAGGCCCGGCTCCGAGGCGCCGGCCCCGGCGTGGGGCGCGGCCTCCGCGGGCAGCGTGGCTTGAGTCATTGGTTGTCCCATGTGGCAACTTCCGATGGGGGCGCTGCGCCGCGGCTCAGGGCGCGCCGCCGGCCAGGAAGCCCGCCTTCTTCATGATGTCGCGGTGGCGCGTCTCGTCCTTCACAAGGAAGTCGTTGAACGCGGCGCCGGTCATGTACTCGGGCTTCAGCGCGTTCTTCTCGAGGTACTCCTTCCACTCCGGCGTCGCGACGATCTTCTGCATCACCTCGGCGTAGAACTTCGCCTGGTCGGGGGTCACGCCGCCGGGCAGGAAGAAGCCGCGCAGCATCGTGTAGTGCACGTCGAGGCCCTGCTCCTTGCAGGTGGGGATGTCGGACCAGGCCTGCTTGTCGGTGACCTTGGCGGTGTAGTCGAGCCGCTTCTCGTCGAACACGCACAGCGCGCGCACCTGGCCGGCGCGCCACTGCGCGACCGACTCGCTCGGGTTGTTGACGTTGGCATCGATGTGCTTGCCGACGAGCTGCGTGCTCGCCTCGCCGCCGCCCTTGTACGGGATGTAGGTGAACTTCACGCCCGCCGCCTGCTCGATGCTGGCGGTGATGACCTGGTCCTCGCGCTTGGAGCTGGTGCCGCCCATCTTGAACTTGGCGGGCGCCGGCTTCACCGCGGCCAGGAACTCGGCCGGTGTGTTGTAGGCCGTTTCGGCGTTCACCCAGAACACGAACTGGTCCTGCGCGATCATCGCCACCGGCGTCAGGTCGCGCCAGGTGAAGGGCAGCGAGGTGGCCATCGGCAGCGTGAAGATGGCGGTGGAGGCCACCAGCATCTTGTGCGGGTCCTTCGCCGACGACTTCACGTCGATGATGCCTTCCGCGCCCGATGCGCCCGCCTTGTTCTGGATCACGATGGGCTGGTCGATCAGGTTGTGCTTGGTCACGATCGCCTGGATCACCCGGGCCATCTGGTCCGATGCGCCGCCGGGCGAGAAGGGCACGACGAGTTCGACGGCCTTGGTGGGCTTCCACTGCGCCCAGGCGGCGCCGGGGGCGGCAAGCGTGCAGGCGGCCGCGGCCGCCAGGCCAAGCTGGCTGATGTTCATGTTCGTCTCCTACTGTGTGATGTGCAAGGGCGGGCGGCGGGTGGACCGCCGCACAAGGGCGGGCCGCTCAGGCGGCCTGGCGCAGCGCACCGCCGGCCGGGTGGCTGGCGAAGTGGTCCATCGCGGCCTGCACGCCGCTGCCGGCGAGCTTGACGCCGGAGAGCTTCAGGCCCATCTCGACGCCGGCCACCATGGCCACCAGCGTCAGGTCGTTGCTGTCGCCCAGGTGGCCCATGCGGAACATGCGGCCCTTGAGCTTGCCCAGGCCGGTGCCGAGCGAGAGATCGAAGCGGCTGTGGATCAGGCGGCGCACCGCGTCGGCATCGACGCCTTCGGGCGTGATCACGCCGGTGAGCACCGGCGAATACACCGACGGGTCGGCGCACTGGATCGGCAGGCCCCAGGCGTTGACCGCCGAGCGCACGCCCGCCGCCCAGCGCTGGTGGCGCGCGAAGACGTTGTCGAGCCCTTCGCCGAGGATCATGTCCAGCGCTTCCGAGAGCCCGTACAGCAGGTTGGTGTTGGGCGTGTAGGGCCAGTAGCCGTCCTTGTTCATCTCGACGATCTCGTCCCAGGCCCAGAACGCGCGCGGCAGCTTCGCGGTCTTGTTCGCTTCCAGCGCGCGCGGCGACAGCGCGTTGAAGCTGATGCCCGGCGGCAGCATCAGGCCCTTCTGCGAGCCGCTGACGGTGACGTCGACGCCCCATTCGTCGTGGCGGAAGTCGGCGCTGGCCAGGCCCGAGATGGTGTCGACCATCAGCAGCGCCGGGTGGCCCGCGGCATCGATCGCCTTGCGTACCGCGGCGATGTCGGAGGTGACGCCGGTGGAGGTCTCGTTGTGCACCACGCACACGGCCTTGATCTCGCGGGCGGTGTCCTTGCGCAGACGGTCCTCGATCAGGTCGGGCTGCACGCCGCGGCGCCAGCCCGGGGCATGCGGCAGGTGCTCGTCCTTGCCGGCATAGGCCAGGAACTCAGGCACCACGCCCAGGCGCAAGGCCATCTTGTTCCACAGCGAGGCGAAGTGGCCGGTCTCGTACATCAGCACCTTGTCGCCCGGGCTCAGCGTGTTGGCGAGCGCGGCTTCCCAGGCGCCGGTGCCGGAGGCGGGGTAGATCGCGACCGGATGCTTCGTCTTGAAGATCTGCTGGATGCCGCCCAGCACCTTCAGGCCGAGCTGGCCGAACTCGGGCCCGCGGTGGTCGATCGTGGGTAGGCTCATGGCCCGCAGGATGCGGTCCGGCACCGGGCTCGGGCCGGGGATCTGCAGGAAGTGCCGCCCGGTGGGATGGAAGTCGAGTGTCAGCATGAGTGATCCTTTCGAGAAGTCAGTTTTGCATTCAAAACACAAAAATGAGGATGCGGTTTTCCCCTAGGACGATCTGTTGCGGACGCTTTCAGGCGTGAGTGAATCTCGGCCTACCAGTGTGCTGCGTGTTTCCCCCTGGGCGCATCCGTTGCGCTGCGAAAAAAATGCATTCAAAATTCATTGAACGAGGAGCCTATGGCAGAAATCATCGAGATCGCCCGACTGGCGCTGCACGATCAGGTGGCGGCGCGGCTGCGGACCATGCTGGTCGAGGGCCGCATCCAGCCGGGTGCCAAGCTGAACGAGCGCGAGCTGTGCGAGCAGCTGCGCGTGTCGCGCACGCCGCTGCGCGAGGCCATCAAGCTGCTGGCCTCGGAAGGGCTGGTGGACCTGCTGCCCAACCGCGGTGCGGTGGCGGTGAAGCTGAGCGAGACCGACGTGCTCAACACCTTCGAGGTGCTGGCGGGCCTGGAAGGCCAGTCGGGCGAGCTGGCGGCGCAGCGCATCACCGATGCGGAGTTGTCGGAGGTGCGGGCGCTGCACTACGAAATGATGGCCAGCTACGCGCGGGACGACCTCTCCAACTACTACCGCATCAACGCGTTGATCCACACCGCGATCAACAGCGCCGCGAAGAACCCGGTGCTGGTGAAAACCTACGCCAGCATCAATGCGCGGGTGCAGTCGTTGCGCTTCCGTACCAACCAGAACGCGGAGAAATGGAAGCGCGCCGTGAAGGAGCACGAGCAAATGATCGAAGCGCTGGCCGCACGCGATTCGGCGGCGCTGCGCAAGGTGCTCGTCGACCACCTCAACAACAAGCGAGACACCGTCATCGACCTGATGCGGGCGGGCGAGATCTACCCGCAGTCCGCCAAGAACTGACCCCAGCCCATGCTCATCGATCCCGCACAGCGCCTGGCCCCCGCGCCCGGCACCGTCCTGCCCGCCACCGATGTCAGCGAGGCGCTCGCGCGCCGCCTGCGTGAGGAGACACGAGGCGAGGTGATGTTCGACGCCGCATCGCGCGGCCGCTACGCCACCGACGCGTCGATCTACCAGATCATGCCGGTGGGCGTGTTCGTGCCCACCTGCGAGGACGACATCGCGATCGCCCTGCAGATCGCACGCCAGCTGAAGGTGCCCGTGCTGCCGCGGGGGGGCGGCACCAGCCAGTGCGGCCAGACGACCGGCGCCGCGCTGGTCATCGACAACAGCAAGCACTTCCGCCGGGTGCTGGAAGTGGATGCCGCCAACGGCACCGCCACCATCGAGCCCGGCATCGTGCTCGACCACCTGAACGCCCGGCTCAAGCCGCACGGGCTGTGGTACCCGGTCGACGTGTCGACCAGCGCGCAGGCCACGCTCGGCGGCATGGCGGGCAACAACTCCTGCGGCTCGCGCTCCATCGCCTACGGCAACATGGTGCACAACGTGCTCGGCGCCAGCGCCTGGATGGCCGACGGCGAGCTGCTGCCCTTCGGGCCGGTGGCACAGGCCTCGGGCCGCACGGCGCGCATCGCCGAGTTCGTGCGCGGGCTGGCCGTGCAGCACCGCGACGAGATCCACGCACGCTGGCCCAAGGTGATGCGCCGCGTGGCCGGCTACAACCTCGACATCTTCGACAACCAGAGCGAGAAGCCCTACACCACCGACGGCAGCGTGAACCTGGCGCACCTGCTCATCGGGTCGGAAGGCACGCTGGCGTATACCCGTTCGCTGACGCTGAAGCTGAGCGAGCTGCCGCGTGCCAAGGTGCTGGGGGTGGTGAACTTCCCCACCTTCCATGCGGCGATGGATTCGGCGCAGCACATCGTGAAGCTCGGCCCCACCGCGGTGGAACTGGTCGACCGCACGATGATCGAGCTGAGCCTGGCCAACCCGGCCTTTCGCCCGACGATCGAGACGGCGCTGATCGGCAAGCCCGCGGCCATCCTGCTGGTGGAGTTCTCGGGCGCCGACAAGGGCGCGCTGCTGCCGAAGCTGCGGCAGCTCGTCGAGCTGATGGGTGACCTGGGCCTGCCGGGCAGCGTGGTCGAGATGGCCGACGACGCCCCGCAGAAGAACCTGTGGGAGGTGCGCAAGGCCGGCCTCAACATCATGATGAGCCTGAAGGGCGACGGCAAGCCGGTGTCCTTCATCGAGGACTGCGCGGTGCCGCTGGAAAGCCTGGCCGAGTACACCGATGCGCTGACCGAGGTGTTCGCCAAGTACGGCAGCCGCGGCACCTGGTATGCGCACGCCTCGGTGGGCACGCTGCACGTGCGGCCCATCCTCGACATGCGCACCGACGGTGCCGCCAAGATGCGCGCCATCGCCGAGGAAGCCGCCGCGCTGGTGCGCAAGTACAAGGGCGCCTTCAGCGGCGAGCACGGCGACGGCCTGTGCCGCGGCGAATGGATCGAGTGGCAGTTCGGCCCGGCGATCAACGAGGCCTTCCGCGCGATCAAGCAGCACTTCGACCCCGAGAACCTCTACAACCCCGGCAAGATCGTCGATCCGCCGAAGATGGACGACGGTGCGCTGTTCCGCTTCGCGCCGCCCACCGCGCCGCAGCCGTACAAGCGCATCGCCATCCAGCCGGTGCTCGACTGGTCGGCGTGGAACGTGCAGGCCGATCCGGTGACCGAGGTCACCACCGCGCCGGGCACCGGCGGCGACGTCACCGGCGGCTTCGCAAAGGCCGTGGAGATGTGCAACAACAACGGCCACTGCCGCAAGTTCGACGCCGGCACGATGTGCCCCAGCTACCGCGTCACGCGCGACGAGCAGCACCTGACGCGCGGCCGTGCCAACACGCTGCGGCTGGCCATATCAGGGCAGCTCGGCCCAGACGCCTTCACCAGCGAGGCGATGCACGACACGATGGACCTGTGCGTCGGTTGCAAGGGCTGCAAGCGCGATTGCCCGACCGGCGTCGACATGGCCAAGATGAAGGTGGAGTTCCTGGCGCACTACAAGGCGCGCCACGGCCACACGCTGAAGGACAAGCTCGTCGCGAAGCTGCCCGACTACGCCGCGGCCGCGAGCCGCGTGCCCTGGCTGCTGAACCTGCGCAACACGCTGCCCGGCGCGGCCTGGCTGGGCGAGAAGCTGCTGGGCTTCTCGGCCAAGCGCTCGCTGCCTGCGTGGCGCAGCGACACCTTCTGGCGCTCCGGCGAGCCTTTCGCCAGCGCCGACGAAACCCTGCGCCGCGCCGCGGCCGGCGAGCGCACCGCGGTGCTCTTCGTCGACACCTTCAACGGCACCTTCGAGAGCGAGAACGCGCTGGCCGCCGCCCGCGTGCTGAAGGCGGCTGGCTACACGCTGCACACCATCGCCAAGGCCGGCGGCCACCACTGCTGCGGCCGCACCTACCTGGCAACCGGCATGGTCGACGAGGCCAAGGCCAAGGCCGGCGCGCTGCTCGATGCCTTGCTGCCGTTCGCGCAGGCCGGCATCGCGATCGTCGGGCTGGAGCCGTCGTGCCTGCTGACGCTGCGCGACGAGACGCTGGTGATGGGCTTCGGCGACAAGGCCGAGGCCGTGTCGAAGCAGGCCCTGCTGTTCGAGGAGTTCATCGCCCGCGAGCTGAAGGCCGGCCGTTTCGAGGTGAAGCTGAAGGCGGCCGATGCGCCCATCCTGCTGCACGGCCATTGCCACCAGAAGGCCTTCGGCGCGGTGAGCCCGATCCTCGACGTGCTGAAGCTCATCCCGGGTGCGAAGCCGGAGCTGATCGAAAGCTCCTGCTGCGGCATGGCCGGCAGCTTCGGCTACGAGGCGAGCCACCACGAGGTGTCGATGCAGATGGCCGAGGCCAGCCTGCTGCCCGCGGTGCGCCAACAACCGGACGCCATCGTGGTGGCCGACGGCACGAGCTGCCGCCACCAGATCGCCGACGGCGCGCAGCGCGAGGCGGTGCACGTAGCGCGCCTGCTGGAGCGGCTGCTCGTCGCTGAACCACGCCACTGAAAAGCTCAAGAAAAACAAGGAGACCGGCAGCCTTGGGCCCGAGGCGCGAGCCGGCGATCGCTTGATGTCGAAGTACCTGAACACGAGCCTCGACGGCTCAACAAGGAGACGCAAGTGAGATGGAGAACACTCAATGGAATGGCCGCGTGCGCGCTGGCGCTCGGCACCCTGGGAGCGGCCCATGCGGCCGACAACATCCTCGTCAACGGCAGCTTCGAATCGGGGCTGGCGTCCTGGACGACCCGCGGGTTCATCCTCGAGGGCTACGACTACGGCGTGGGCGACATCGCGCACAGCGGTAGCAGCGCCTTCTACGGAGGCGGCATCGGCGGCCTCGCGTACCTGAACCAGTCGGTGATGACGAGCGTCGGCCAGACGTACGACGTGAGCTTCTGGCTCTACAGCGACGGCTACCTGCCCAACCGCCTGCAGGTGCTGGCGGACGGCGCCGTCCGCTACGACCTGGAGGACGTGAAGCTGCAGGACTTCACGCGGGTCACGACCACGTTCACGGCCACGCAGACGCTGACGCAGCTGCAGTTCGGCCTGCGCAACGACGCGGGCGCCCTGCGCCTGGACAGCATCACTGTGACCGCCGTGCCCGAGCCGGGCACCTATGCGCTGATGGCGCTCGGCCTCGGTGCGCTGGCGTTGATGCGCCGCCGCCTCGGCTGAAGCTCGAAGAACCACAGAGATCGGAGACAAACCATGAAGACAACCACTCTCGCCAAGGCCCTGCTGGCCGCCGGCATCCTGTGCAGCGGCTCGGCCGCCTTCTCGGCAGCCGATGCAGCGCTCGTCAATGCGCGCATCAAGTTCTTCGGCCCGGAGAACGTCGACCCGGCCACCGGCCTGGTCAAGAAGGACAAGGTCGTGTTCTCCTGGCTGGGCCACAACGCGGGCGCGGTGTCGCTGCTCGGGCGCGTGATCATGCTGGAGTCGTACATCCCGCGCCTGGAAGTCACGCCGGGGCGCACGCCGTTCGTGATCCGCGACCTCGTCGAGCTGAAGCCCGAAGCCATCTTCATCGGCCACGGCCACAGCGATCACGCCGACAACGCGGCCTTCATCGCAGCGAAGACGGGCGCCACGCTGTACATGACGCCGGAAGCCTGCGGCACCGCGCAGACGGCACTGAACCGCATGAAGAACGACCCGTACATGCAGGCCGATGCGTTCTTCGCCATCGCGCCGTCTGCCACCGTCAAGTGCGTGGGCGTGACCTCGGCCGGTTCGGTGCCCGGCACCGAGGTCGTGCGCATCAAGCAGTTCGAGCCGTTGGTCTGCATCAACGGCTTCCGGGCGCTGCATTCCACCTCGGTCGCAGCGGATCCCGACTGGGGGCCGGTGCCTGTGGTGGACACGCCCGATCCGCGCGACCAGGAACTTTTTCCCGCGGGCGTGCGCCTGACGCCCAGCAATCCGCGCCTCGCCGGGCAGCAGGATCTTCGCCAGGGCAGCGGCCCGGGGGGCGCGGACCAGCTCGACTTCCAGTTCACGCTGCGCACGGGCTACAACTTCACCATCTTCTACAACAACTCGATCGGTGCCTTCAAGGAAGGCAAGGGCAGCAACTGGCCCAACGGCACGCCCGCCGACGGCCAGCGTGTCCTGAACCTGATGCGCAGCCTGCCCAACACCGACCTGAACTTCTCGTCGCTCTCGTCCGGCAACACCGACAACAACGGATGGCGCGACCACGTCTACCACGCGGAAGCGCTGCGACCGAAGATCCTGACCTCGGGCCATGCCCCGGTCGGCGCTTCGCTGCAGTACTACTCGGGGTTCATGAACCACTTGAAGCTGATGGAGCAGCCGAGGAACGCCTGGCCAGGCTTCCCGAAAGAGGACTGGCCCATCGTGCGCAACCACACCGACCCGACGGACTTGCTGAAGCCCGAGGTCTACCAGCCGGGCGACCCCGCCTGGTACCACCCCCAGAAGGCCGCGCGCGTCGCCCAGTTCTGCTCGTGACGCGCGCCAGGGTGCTGCCATGAAGCGATGGCGCTGCAGCAGCCTGGCCGCCACGCTGGCCCTCTCGGCCAGCGTGGCCGGCGCCCACGGCGACTGGCCCGCGAAGCACGGCGGCGAGATGAACGTGGGGGGCGAGATCACGATGGAGATGGTGCGCGGGCCGGCCGCCACCATCATCTACGTGGAGGACCATGGCGAGCCCGTGATGGTGGCGGGAACGCGGGCGACGCTGGAACTCCAGCGTCCGGGCGGCTCGCGTTCCACGCTCGTGCTCCGCCACCGGGCGGACAACAGCTTCCAAGCCGAGCCCGTCGACTTCGAGCAGGGTTCGAGGATCCTGGTGACGATCGAGTTCGACAGCGGCATCCTGATGGTGGGCCGCTTTCTCAGGAGGTTCTTCTGAGCGGGGCGGGGTGCGGACGGAGCCGCCTGCGGGCAATCACCGCTTGAGGGCCCGTCGCCGAGGCCGTATCGTGCGGCCTCCCCGACATGGCCACACCGTTCACCCCGCGTCCCTCGCTGCACAAGCACCGCTCGCGCGCCGTCACGCACGGCCTGGCGCGGGCGCCGCATCGCGCCTTCCTGCACGGCACCGGCTTCGACGAGGCGGCGTTCGAGAAGTCGATCGTCGGCATCGTCAGCACGCAGGGCGAGAACACGCCGTGCTCGATGGCGCTGGCGCCGCAGGCCGACCGCGCGCGCCTGGGCGTGGCCGCCGGCGGGGGTGTGCCGGTGAGCTTCACCACGGTGTCGGTGTCCGACGGCACCTCGATGAACCATGCCGGCATGCGCATGAGCCTCGTGTCGCGCGAGGTGATCGCCGACAGCATCGAACTCGTGGTCCGGGGCCACGGCTACGACGGGCTGGTCGGCTTCGCCGGCTGCGACAAGACGCTGCCGGCCTTCATGATGGCGATGGTGCGTGTCAACGTGCCGGCCGTCTTCTTGTTTGGCGGCGCCACGCTGCCCGGCCACGCCGTGGGCGCCCCGGCCACCATCCTCACCGCGATCGAAGGCGTGGGCCGCGTGCAGGCCGGCGGCATGGACGCCGCGGCGCTGCAAGCCGTCGAACGCAGCTGCATCCCGAGCGCCGGCGCCTGCCCCGGCCAGTTCACCGCCAACACGATGGCGATGGTCGGCGAGGCGCTCGGGCTGTCGCCGCTCGGCTCGTCGATGCTGCCGGCGGTCTACAGCGAGCGGCTGGCCATCGCCCAGCGCGCCGGTGAGCAGGTGATGCGGGCGATCGCGCGCGGCGGCCCGCTGCCGCGCGACCTCGTCACACGCAGGAGCCTGGAGAACGCCTGCGCCGCCGTGGCCGCGACCGGTGGCTCCACCAACGCCGCGCTGCACATCGCCGCCATCGCCCACGAGGCCGGCATCGTCTTCACGCTGGCCGACGTGGCCGCCGTGTTCGAGCGCACGCCGCTGATCGCCGACCTGCAGCCGGGCGGCCGCTACCTCGCGCGCGACCTGCACGAGGCCGGCGGCGTGCCGTCGATCCTGCGGGCCCTGCTGCAGGGCGGCCACCTGCACGGCGACACGCTGACGCTGGACGGCGAGCCGCTCGCCGAGGCCCTGGCGCGCTGGCCCGGGCCCGACGGCACCGTCGTCAAGGCCGCCGCGCAGGCGCTGCACCCGAGCGGCGGCGTGACGGTGCTGCACGGCAACCTGTGCCCCGAGGGCGCGCTGTTGAAGATCGCGGGCCTGGCCTCTCTGCAGTTCACCGGCCGGGCGCGTGTGTTCGAGCACGAGGAGGCCTGCATGCAGGCCGTGTCGGCGCGGGCCTACCAGGCCGGCGAGGTGCTGGTCATCCGCAACGAGGGCCCGAAGGGCGGGCCCGGCATGCGCGAGATGCTCAGCGTCACGGCCGCGCTGTACGGCCAGGGCATGGGCGAGCGTGTCGCGCTGCTGACCGACGGCCGCTTCTCCGGCGCCACACGCGGCATGTGCATCGGCTACGTCGGCCCCGAGGCGGCGGCGGGCGGCCCGATCGGCCTGCTGCGCGACGGCGACCTCATCCGCATCGACGCCGCGGCGGGCACGCTCGAGGTCGACCTGGCGCCGCAGGCGCTGGCCGCCCGCCGCGCGGCCTGGGCGCCGCCGTCGTCCCGGCGGCTGGCGGGCGTGCTGCAGAAGTACGCGCAGACGGTGGGGCCCGCCTGCACCGGCGCCGTCACCCACGCGGGCGCCGTCGACTGGCCCTACGACACCCCGCAGGCCTGACCGCCGCCGCGGCCGCATACCACCCTCGCCACCCACCAGGAGATCCCATGTCCGTGAACCGTCGCACCGCGCTGCGCGGCACCGCTGCCGCCTTCGTCCTGCCGCCGTCGCTGTGGAGCACGCAGGCGCAGGCCCAGAACCTCGTCGAGTCGCTGAAGATCGTCACCGGCTTCGCCGCGGGCGGCACCTCGGACACCGTGTGCCGGCGTGCCGCCGACGGGCTGCGCGGCGTGTACGCCAAGTCCACGCTGGTCGAGAACAAGACGGGCGCCGGCGGGCAGATCGCGATCCAGTCGATGAAGCAGTCGCCCGCCGACGGCAGCGTGCTGCTGCAGACGCCGGCCTCGATGCTGACCATCTACCCGCACATCTACCGCAAGCTGCAGTACGACCCGGTCAAGGACCTGGTGCCCGTGTCGACGGCCTGCCTGTTCGAGTTCGGCTTTGCCGTCGGCCTGCTGGTGCCCGCGGCGGTCAAGTCCATGCCGGAGTTCCTCGCCTGGGCCAAGGCGAACCCGGAGCACGCGACCTTCGGTTCTCCGGCCGCGGGCTCAACGCCGCACTTCACGGCCGAGATGCTGAGCCGCGCGGGCGGCGCCAACCTGCGGCATGCCCCGTACCGCGGCACGCAGCCGGCGGTGCTGGACCTGATCGGCGGGCAGATCGCCGGGGTGTCGGGCCCCATCGGCGACTTCATGCCGCACCTGCCGGCCGGCAAGATCCGCCTGCTGGGGGTCTCGGGCAGCAAGCGCAGCCGCTTCGTGCCGGAGGTGCCCACTTTTGTCGAGCAGGGGCTGAAAGATGTCGTCACCGACGAGTGGTTCGCGTTCTACCTGCCTGCCGGCACACCCCCTGACGTGGCGGCGCGGCTGAACGCCGCCGTGCGCACCGTGCTCGCCAAGCCCGAGGTGGTGGAGGCGCTGGCGGCCATGGGGCTGGAAGCAAAGGCCTCCAGCGCCGCTGAACTGGCCGACATGCAAAAGCGCGACACGGCGCACTGGGCGCCGATCGTCAAGGCAGTGGGCTTCACGGCCGACTGACCGCGCCGCGCGCCCTGCGGGGCGCTGCCGTCAGGCCGCGGCGTCCGTCAGGCGGAAGGTGCGCACCACGCCGGAGAGCGTGGTGGCCTGCTGGCGCAGGTTCTCCGCGGCGGCGGACGATTCCTCCACCAGCGCGGCGTTTTGCTGCGTCATCTGGTCGAGCTGGCTCACGGCGCTGTTGACCTGGCCGATGCCGGCGCTCTGCTCGCCGGTGGCGGTGGTGATCTCGGCGATCACCGCGCTGACGCGCTTCACGCTGTTCACCACGTCGTCCATGGTGCGGCCGGCGTCGTGCACCAGGCGCGCCCCGGCTTCCACACGGTCGGTGCTGCTGCCGATCAGGCGCTTGATCTCGCGGGCCGCTTCGGCGCTGCGCTGCGCCAGCGTGCGCACCTCGCCCGCCACGACGGCGAAGCCGCGGCCCTGCTCGCCGGCACGCGCGGCTTCCACCGCGGCATTCAGCGCCAGGATGTTGGTCTGGAAGGCGATCGAATCGATGGTGCCGGTGATGTCGGCGATCTGCTTCGAGCTGGTGCTGATCTCGTCCATCGTCGAGATGACCTGTGCCACCACCTCGCCGCCACGCTGCGCCACGGAGGCCGCCGACGTGGCGAGGTCGTTGGCGGTGCGCGCCGACTCGGTGGATTGCTTCACCGTGCCGGTGAGCTGCTCCATCGACGACGCCGTCTGCTGCAGGCTGCTGGCCGCCTGCTCGGTGCGGCGGCTCAGGTCCTCGTTGCCGCTGGCGATCTGGCTGGACGCGGTGGCCAGGCTGTCGGCCGACGACCGGACCTGCGACACCAGCGAGCGCAGCGCGCCGCACATGTCGCCCAGCGCGATGCGGACCCGTCCGATCTCGTCGTGCCGCGAGGTGTCGATGCGCACGGAGAGATCGCCCTCGCCGATGCGCCGCGTCAGCAGCACGACCTCGTCGAGCGGGCGGCGGATCGACCGGACCAGCGCGGCCGTGCAGGCGCAGATCACGAGGACCAGCACGCCCATCACGCCCACCACCGTCCAGACCGCGCGCATGCGCTCGGCGGCCACCTCGGCCCGCACGCCGGCGGCCCGGCGATGCTGTATGTCCACGAAGGCCTGCTGCGCCTCGAGGTAGCTGGCCACGGAGGGTGCCACCTTGTCGCGCATCGCGGCCATCGCCGCATCGGCCTGGCCCGCGCTGCGCAGCGCGGCGGCCTGCTTGCGCACGTCGAGGTAGGCCTGGCGGCGCGCGGCCACCTCGGCCAGCGCGGCCCGGTCCTCGGCGCTGGCGGACAGCGCCTCCACGCGCTTCTGCAGCTCGGTGATGCGGGTGCTCGTCGCGTCGATCTGGGGCTTGAGCGTGGCCGCGGTCTGCGGGTCGCTGCTGACCAGCGTGGCGATCACGCGGGCCGCATTGGCCTCGGTCAGGCCCGACCAGCGCAGCGAGGTCTCCAGTTTCTCTTCCTGGATCGTCTGCTGCTCGGCCGATTCGGCCAGCAGGGCCCGGGTGCGCACCACCGAGGCCGCCGACATCACGGCCACGGCGACTGCCACGCCGACGGCCGGCAACCACAGCTTCTGCGTAAGGGTGAGCTGCATGGTGGGGCAGGGGCAGGGTGCCGTCAGATCGCGGCGGCGTCCATCAGGCCCATCTCCTCGCTGCTCATCAGCGCCTCGATGTCCATCAGGATGAGCATGCGCTCGGCGACGCTGCCGATGCCGGTGATGTAGCTGGTGTCGATCTGGCCGGAGCTCAGTTCGGGGGCCGGCTTGATCGCGTCGGGGGCGAGTTCCAGCACGTCGGACACCGAATCCACCACGGCCCCGACGACGCGGCCGCGCACGTTCAGCACGATCACGACGGTGAAGGTGTTGTACTCGGCCGATTCGCAGCCCAGCTTCAGGCGCAGGTCGACGATCGGCACGATCACGCCGCGCAGGTTGACCACGCCCTTGATGAAGGCCGGCGCATTGGCGATGCGCGTGGGCTGCTCGTACGAGCGGATCTCCTGCACCCGCAGGATGTCGATGCCGTACTCCTCGGCGCCGAGGCGGAAGGTGAGGTATTCACCGCCGGGCGTGCCGCCCTTGGCCTTGGCGTTCTGTACCGCGCGTTGTGCTTCGTGGCGGGCCACTTCGGTGGCGTCTGTGATCATGTCCATTGGGGCGTCCTTGGTTGCAAAGGGTGGTCGCTGGGAGACATATCGGCCGGGAGGGGCGCCCGATAAAGTAAATTTCGTCGCGCCCGGCGGCGCCGCCGCGCTTGAAACCCCGTCGATGAAGCGGTTCCTCTGTCTGTTCGCCGCGCTGCTCCTCCTGCTGGGCGCGGCGGCCCTGGCTGCCGCGGCGCTCGCGCTGCAGGCGGCGCCTGCCGTGGTGCAGGAGGCCGCCGCCATCGGGCCGGCCGACATCCGCCGTGCCCATGCGCTGCTGCGGCAGCACGATCCACGCCGCCTGCGGCCCGGCCAAGCGGGGCAGGCGGTGCTGTCGCAGCACGAGGTGCAGCTGCTGCTCGACCAGGCGGCGCTGCGCTGGCCGGGCGAGGCGGCGGCGAAGGTAGCCTTCTTCGCGGACGGCGCACGGGCGTCGATGAGCCTGCGCCTGCCCCCGGGCGCCTGGGCATCCGGGTTCGGCCCGTGGGTGAACCTGGTGCTCGTGCTGAAGGGCACCGAGGGCCTGCCGGCGTTGGCGCAACTGCAGGTGGGCCGGGTGCCCGTGCCGGCATGGCTGGCGGCGCCCTTGCTGCGGCGGGCGCTCGAAGCGTACGGCGCAGAGGGTGCATGGCCGGTCCAGTTGCTGCAGCAGGTGAGCTTTGCACCCGGTGCCGTGCGGTTGGCGTACGTGTGGCAGCCGGACTCCCGGCAGCGCATGCTGGCGACCCTGCTGCCGCCGGCCGAAGAGGCGCGGCTGCGGGCGTACGTCGAGCACCTGGCGGCCTGGACGGCCGAGCTGGACGCGCAGGCGCCCGGCGGCACGCTGGCCTTGCCGGCGCTGCTGCAGCGGGTGTTCACGCTGGCGCAGCAGCGGTCCGCCGACGAGGCGGCGGCGGCGCACGAGAACCGCGCGGCCCTGATGGCGATGGCCTTCTACGTCAGCGGGCGCGGCTTCGGCGCCTGGGTGGCCGATGCACGGTGGCGCGCGCCGCGGCCGGTGCTGCTGCAGGGGCGCGTGGATTTTCCGCAGCATTTCCTCGTGTCGGCTGCCCTGGCGGTGGAGGGCGGCGGGCCGCTGGCCGACGCGATCGGCATTTACAAGGAGTTGCTCGATGCCAGCGACGGCAGCGGCTTCAGCTTCAACGACATCGCGGCCGACCGGGCGGGCGCGCTGCTCGGCGCGCGGGCCGTGCGCGAGGCGAGGGCGGTGCAGCAGGCCCTCGCGGCCGGGGTCGATGAGCGCGAGCTCCTGCCCGACGTGTCGGACTTGCCGGAGTTCCTGCACGAGGCGGCATTTCGCCAGCGGTACGGCGCCGTGGACTCGCCGGCCTACGAGGCGATGCGCGCCGAGATCGAATCGCGCTTGCAGGCCCTGCCTTTGCTGCACTAAGGTGCACCCGCCAGGGCTGAGCCGGCATCTGCAACAGCCCGCTACCGCGGGGAACCCTGCCAGGCGGCGCCGATCCCCCAAGGGCATGCCGTGTTTTCCCCAACGAGCCATCGCCATGCGCAAAACCACGTCACTGATGTTCACCGTACTGGGGCTGGGCCTGGGAGCCTGGGCCGTGCAGGCCCGCGGCCAGTCGCCCGCGAGCCCCTCTTCGGCCCGTGCTGCCGCGGCCATCGACACCCGGTGGAAGGACAGCCTGGACGCCTTTGCCGCCGCCGACAAGCTGCAGGCCCCCGCCACCGGCGGCATCCTGTTCGTCGGCAGCTCGTCGATCCGGCTGTGGAGCGATTTGGAGCAGGCCTTTGCGATGCCGCCACGCACCGTGCTGAAGCGCGGCTTCGGCGGATCGCGCATGCTGGACTGCGCACAGCACGTGAGCCAGCTGGTGCTGCCCTACCAGCCGCGCCTGGTGGTGGTCTACGCCGGCGACAACGACCTGGCCGAAGGGCGCACACCGCAGCAGGTGCTGCAGAGCTTCACCACCTTCGTGGACACGGTGCGCCAGGCGCTGCCCGGCACGCGCATCGCCTACCTGTCGATCAAGCCGAGCCCGCTTCGCGCGAACCTCATCGATGCCGCCCGCGAGACCAACGCGCTGATAGAGGCCTACAGCGATTCCGTGCCCAACCTCGATTACATCGACGTGTTCTCCCGCATGCTGGACGCGCAGGGCCGGCCGCGTGCCGACCTGTTCCTGCCCGATGCGCTGCACCTCAACGATGCGGGCTATGCCTTGTGGCGCACGGTGATCGGCCCCCACCTGCAGCTGCCCGCAGGGCCGGGCAGCCCGTCCGAGCTCCAGCCCGGCGAGCCGTCTACGACCGCGGCGCGCTGACGGCTGCGGCCGCTGCCGCGGGCCGGTGCCGCCGCCGTTGGGCGCGTCGCTCGGCCACCCGCCGGTCGAGTTCGCCGCTGATCCACGCCACGCCGTAGAGGATCGGGAAACTCAGGCCGAGGATCAGCGCATCGATCCACCAGCGACGTCCCGGCGCCTGGGCATCGCCCACCAGCGCCAGTGCGAGCAGGGCCAGCACCAGGTGGGCGCAGAACACCGGCAGCGAGGCGCGGCCCAGCGTCTCCAGCACCGGCAGCCGCGGCAGATGCCGCCGCAGGAACGGCGCGAAGTGCATCGCCAGCACCAGCAGCGCGAAGAAGTTGAAGACGCGCAGCGGGCCCAGGTGCCATTTGTCGAGTAGCGGCGCGAGCTGCGGCTGGCCGGGGAACGGCGTCTGGCCGATCACGTGGCGCCAGACGAAGCCGATCAGCGCGATGCCGATGGCCGTGTGCACCATCCAGCGCGGGAACACCGTGGGCGGCGTGTCGGGCCGGGCATCGGCCTGGGCCGAACCCATCCACAGCCCGAGCACCCACAGGAACTGCCAGCCCCAGATTTCGAACGCCCCGGTCTGCTGGAAGGGCACGGGGATAGGCGCGATCGCGCTCGCCGTCTCGTAGACGAAGAGGCCGAGGTCGAACTGCGCCGCGAACCACAGCAGCACGCTCACCGTGAGGATGCCGCCCCAGCCGCGGTGCAGGCCGTGCAGCAGCAGAACGGGGCTGGCGAGCATGAAGACGATGTAGATCGGCAGGATGTCGAGCAGCGGTGGCGAGTAGATCAGCAGCAGGCCGCTCAGCAGCGCCGCCAGCGGTCGGTCGAGGTAGAAGCCGATCAGGTTGTCGATCGCTTCCTGCCCGGTGATCCAGCCCAGCACGGCGATCACCGTCATCAGGAAGACGAGCAGCGCGATCTGGCAAGCGTAGATCTTCAGGGCCCGTTTCAGGAAGGCCTCGCTCATCGCGCTGCCGCCCTCGCGGCGCTCGCGTGCCGTGTAGACCATGCCGGCCATGAAGGCGGACAGCAGCACGAATCCTTCGGCCGCGGAGACGAAGCCCAGCGGCTGCCCCAGCGGCGAGGCGAGGCGGGTCGGCAGGTGGGTGACCGTCATCAGCACGAGCATCAGCCCGCGCAAGGCATCCAGCTCCCACAGCCTGCGGCCGGTATCCACTGCCACGAACACGCTCCCGCAATCGAAGTGGGACGATTGTGGCGATCGGCCGGCCGGCCACCTGTAGGACAGCAGCGCGCCGTACGTGCGCGCCGTGGTAACAGGCTGTCAGCGCAGCGCCGGTTCGGGACGGTGCGCGGCGAGTGCGAAGGCGGCCATCAGGCCGGTCAGGCGCGAGGCCTGGCCCTTGAGGCTCTCGGCCGCGGCGGCGGATTGCTCCACGAGCGCCGCGTTCTGCTGCGTCATCTGGTCGAGCGAGACGACCGAGCGGTTGACCTGGGCGATGCCCTGGCTCTGCTCGCCGGAGGCGGCGGTGATCTCGCCGATGATGTCGGTCACGCGCTGGACGCTGGCAACGATCTCGCCCATCGTGGTGCCGGCGTCGCGCACCAGGCGCGAACCGGTCTCGACGCGCTCGACGCTGGCGCCGATGAGCGTCTTGATCTCCTTGGCGGCCTCGGCGCTGCGCTGGGCGAGGCTGCGCACCTCGCCGGCCACGACCGCGAAGCCGCGGCCCTGCTCGCCGGCGCGGGCCGCCTCCACCGCGGCGTTCAGCGCCAGGATGTTGGTCTGGAACGCGATGCCGTCGATGGTGCCGATGATGTCGGCGATCTTCTGCGAGCTGGCGTGGATCTCGTCCATCGTGGACACCACGCCGGCGACGACGCGGCCCCCGCGCTGCGCCGTCTCCGAGGCCGAGCTGGCGAGCTGGTTCGCGGTGGTGGCCGCGGCCGCGGTCTGCTCCACGGTGCCGGTGAGCTGCTGCAGGTTGCCGGCGGCGGTCTGCAGGTTCGAGGCGGTCTGCTCGGTGCGCTGGCTCAGGTCCAGGTTGCCCGCGGCGATCTCGCCGGCCGCGGTGTCGATGGAATGGGAGGCCTGGCGCACTTCGCCCAGCAGCCCGACGAAGCGCTGCCGCATCGCATCCACGCCGCGCAGCAGCGCGCCCACTTCGTCGCGCCGGTGGCTGCCGGCCGCGTGCGTCAGGTCGCCGTTGGCCAGTGCTTCCAACGCATCGAGTGCCTGCCGCAGCGGCCGGGCGATCCAGCGGCTGGTGGCAGCCGCCAGCCCGCCGCCCAGCAGCAGTGCGGCGCCGCCGAGCAGGCCTGCGTACCACAGCAACGTGCGCCGGTGCGATGCCATCGCCTCTGCGGCGGAGAAGTCCGCGACGATCCACCAGCCGGTGGCCGCGCTGCGCTGCGCAACCTGCCAGCGCTCGCTGGCCGCGCCGTCCAGCAGCGGCGCGGCGTTCGCCAGCAGCGAGCCGTCCTGCGCCTGCAGGCGGTCCAACAGCGCTTGCGCGCCCGCCTGCACTTCCAGCACCTTGCGGCCAGAGGCCTGCGGATGGAAGACGAACGAGGCATCGGCCGGCGCGCCCTTGGGATCGACGACGACCAGGCCGCCGCTGTCGAACAGGCGGGCGCCGGCGAGCATGTCGGCGAGCTGCTTCTGGAAGGTGCCGATGTCGAACCCGATGAACAGCAGGCCGACCAGGCGGCCTCCTGCGTCGCGCACCGGCGCGTAATGCGTCATGTAGGGCTTGCCGAACAGCGTTGCGCGGCCGGTGTAGGGCTGCCCCGCGTTCAGGACCTTGTAGGCCGGGTGCGCGGTGCCGAGCAGGGTGCCCATCGCGCGGTCACCGTTTTCCTTGCGCAGCGAGGTGCTGATGCGCCGGAAATCCTCGCCCTCGCGGAGGAAGACGGTGGCGACGCCGCCGGTCAGCGCCTGGAAACGGTCGACCTCGTCGAACCGGCCGTTGAGGGCTGCCTCGCCGGACCTCATCGTGCCCTGCGCATCGGCACTGAACGGTCCGGGCAGCATGCCCTGGAAGGCGGCGAAGCTGCGCAGCGCCAGCTCCCGGGACGAGGCGTCGAACGCGTCGACGAACGACGCCATGGTCGCGGCGCGTTCGGTGGCGGCGGTGATCGCCGCCTGGCGCTGCGTGCCCGACGTGACCATCGAGGTCGCGACGCAGATGCCGATCAGCACCAGGGCGATCAGCAGGCTGCCCCCCAGTGCAATGCGGCGGGCGAGCAGGCCCTGGGCGGGCCCGGTGGGAACGGCGGCGGTGGTCATCGTGGCATCTCCTTCGGCATCGCCGGGAGACTGCAACGGCGGCGGGGCTGGGTGTTCGCGGTTGCAGCGTCAGAAGGTTTCCCAGTCGCCTTCACCCGGTGCCGCAGGGGCGGCGGCCGGAGCTCGTGCGATGGGGGCGGGCGCGTGCATCTCCTTCGGCCTGACGGCTGCCTCGGGTTTCGCAGGGGTCGGCTGCGGGCGGGCCGCTGCCTTCTTGACGGTCGCGACGAACTTCGACGCGACCTGGCGCGAGCTGCGGCTCGCATGCTGGATGGCGGCGCGCGCGGGCGCCGCTGCCGGCGCAGGCACAGGGGCCCGTACCGGTGCAGCTGGCGAGGCGGCGTGGCCCGCCAGCGTGAACGATGCCGTCAGCCCCGTCAGGCGCGCGGCCTGCTCCTTGAGGCTCTCGGCCGCGGCGGCGGATTGCTCGACGAGCGCCGCATTCTGCTGCGTCATCTGGTCGAGCTCGATCACCGAGCGGTTGACCTGGGCGATGCCCTGGCTCTGCTCGCCGGAGGCGGCGGTGATCTCGCCGATGATGTCGGTCACGCGCTGGACGCTGGCAACGATCTCGCCCATCGTGGTGCCGGCGTCGCGCACCAGGCGCGAACCGGTCTCGACGCGCTCGACGCTGGCGCCGATGAGCGTCTTGATCTCCTTGGCGGCCTCGGCGCTGCGCTGGGCGAGGCTGCGCACCTCGCCGGCCACGACCGCGAAGCCGCGGCCCTGCTCGCCGGCGCGGGCCGCTTCGACCGCGGCGTTCAGCGCCAGGATGTTGGTCTGGAACGCGATGCCGTCGATGGTGCCGATGATGTCGGCGATCTTCTGCGAGCTGGTGTGGATCTCGTCCATCGTCGAGACGACCTGCGAGACCACCGCGCCGCCCTTGCCGGCCGTGTCGGAGGCGGAACCGGCCAGCTGGTTGGCCGTGGTCGCGGCATCAGCGGTCTGGCGCACCGTGCCGGTGAGCTGCTCCATGCTGCTGGCGGCCTGCTGCAGGTTGGAGGCGGTGTGCTCGGTGCGCTGGCTCAGGTCCTGGTTGCCGGTGGCCACCTCGCTCGAGGCGAGCTGGATGTTCGATGCGGCGTCGCGGATGTCGCCCACGATGCTGCGCAGCCGCTGCTGCATGGCCTCCAGCGAACGCAGCAGCGCGGCGGTTTCGTCCTTGCCGTCGGCGGTGACGTCGCCGGTGAGGTCGCCCTTGGCGATGGCTTCGGCCAGGCGGCGCGCCTGGTCGATCGGCTGGCAGATCGACTGCATGTTCAGCAGCGTCAGCGGCAGCACCACGGCCACGGCCAGCAGCAGCGCCGCGCCGAACAGCAGCACCGTGCTCGAGACGGCCGAGCTTGCCGAGGCATGGGCCTCATCGGCTTCCTTCTGCAGCGCATCGCGGATCTCCCCGAGCATCGCCGCGGCCGCGTCGCTCGACTTGTGCGCCTGCACCAGCATGCGGTTGGCGACGGTCGCGGTGTCGTAGGCGCCGGCTTCGAGCTGGCGCGCCACGGGGGTGAGCTTCTGCGCGTAGGTGTCCAGTTCGGGCTTGAGGCGGCGCAGCACGGCATTGTCGACGTCCTCCTCGCCCGCCAGCATCTTGTCGATGATCTGCTGCGCGCCCTCGAAGGTCTGCTTCCAGGCCGCGAAGTGCTTGGCCACGAGCTCAGGCTTCTCGTAGCTGATGATCATGTCCTTCTCGCGGGTGCGCAGCTCGCCGATCGCGGCGCGCAGGTCGCTCAGTTCGGAGGCTTCGGCCACCGTGTTCTGCGCAAAGGCCTCGTTGATCGCGGCGATGCGGTACATGCCGAACAGGCCGGCGCTGCCGACGAGCGCCAAAAGAAACAGCACCACGCCGATCGCGCCGATCATGCGCATACGGATGGTGAAGCTTCGCATCAGGTGGTTGAACTGCATGGTGTCCCAACGATTCGTCTGTCATGGATGGACGCCCTTGTGGCGTCCGCAGGCCCCGGGGCGTCTTCGTGCCCCGTGGACCGGTTCAGTGCCGGCTGCGGCGGATCAGGCTGCCGACGTCGAGGATCAGGGCCACGCGCCCGTCACCCATGATGGTGGCGCCCGACACGTCGTTGACGCGGCGGTAGTTGGCCTCGAGGTTCTTCACCACCACCTGCTGCTGGCCGAGCAGTTCATCGACCAGCACGGCGACGCGGCCGCCTTCGGCCTCGATGACCACGAGGATGTTGCTCACGTGCTCGAAGTCGAACCTCGGCACCGCGAACACTTCCTCCAGGTCGATGACCGGCATGTATTCGTCGCGCACCTCGACCACGCGGCCGCTGCCGCCGATGGTCTTGACCATGCCCGGCTGCACCTGGAACGACTCGACCACGCTCGACAGCGGCAGGATGTAGCACTCGTCGCCGACGCCCACGCTCATGCCGTCCATGATGGCCAGCGTCAGCGGCAGGCGCACCTTGACGCTCATGCCGTAGCCTTCGGCGGAATCGATGTCCACCGAGCCGCCCAGCGCGGTGATGTTCTTCTTCACCACGTCCATGCCGACGCCGCGGCCCGACACGTCGGTGACCACGTCGGCGGTGGAGAAGCCCGGGGCGAAGATCAGGTTCCACACCTCGCTGTCGGACATCGTGTCCGGCGCGTCGATGCCCTTCTCGCGGGCCTTCTTCAGCAGCTTCTCGCGCGACAGGCCGCGGCCGTCGTCGCGCACCTCGATCACGATGCTGCCGCCCTGGTGGGAGGCGACCAGCGTGATCGTGCCCGTCTCGCTCTTGCCCTTGGCCAGCCGGTCGGCCGGCATTTCCACGCCGTGGTCGCAGCTGTTGCGCACCAGGTGGGTCAGCGGGTCGGTGATCTTCTCGACCAGGCCCTTGTCCAGTTCAGTGGCCTCGCCCTGCGTGACCAGCTCGACCTTCTTGCCGAGCTTGGCCGCCAGGTCGCGCAGCATGCGCGGGAAGCGGTTGAACACCATCGACATCGGAATCATCCGGATCGACATCACCGCTTCCTGCAGGTCGCGGGTGTTGCGCTCCAGGTCGGCCAGGCCTGAGACGAGTTGCTGGGCGATGCCGCTGTCGATGTTCTTGCTGTTCTGCGCCAGCATCGCCTGCGTGATGACGAGCTCGCCGACCAGGTTGATCAGCTGGTCGACCTTCTCGACCGACACGCGCAGCGTGGCGGAGTCGAGCGCGCCGGCGGCCTGTTTGGCTTCGGCCTTGGCGGCGCGGGGCGCGGCGCTCGCCGTGGGCGAAGCCTTGGCCGCATCGCCGGTGGAAGCGGGGCCGGGCGTCGCATGGGCTTGCGCCACGGGGGCGCTGCCATCCGGGGCGCCCGGTGCGTCGTCGAAGAAGCCGTAGCCCGGATCGGCCGCGGCGGCGCTCGCCGGCGGCACGCCGGGGTTGCCGTCGTGGAAGCCGTAGCCCGGGCCGAGTGGCTCGAGCTTCATCTGCTCGCGGGCGACGTGGAAGGTGAAGAGGTCCAGCAGGTCGTTGTCCGCGCTGGCCGTCGTGATCTTGAAGCGGCGCATGCCGTCGGCGGCGCGCCCGGCGTCCAGCGGCTCGATCACGCCGAGGTCCGGGATTTCCTTGAACAGCTCCGCCAGGTTGTCGGCATGTTCGGGCTTGGGCAGCGGGCCGACGGTCAGCTCGAGCTGGCGCAGCGCGGGGCCCGCAGGGGCGGCCACGGGCGCCTGCGCCGGCGGGGCGGGCAGGTCGTCGATGATGCGCTCGGGAGCCGGGGCCGGCGCGGCGGCGGCCGCAGCGGGCATCGGGGCGCTGCCGCCATCGACCAGCGCACGGATGCTGAACAGCAGCTCCGTCGTGTCCACCGGATCAGCGCCCGAGCCCTGGTGGCGTGCGAGCTGGGCACGCAGCGCGTCGCCGGCCAGCAGCAGCACGTCGACCATCTGCGCGTTGGGCGCCAGCTCGTGGCGGCGCAGCTTGTCGAGCAGCGTCTCCATCTGGTGCGTCAGCTCGGCGACGTCGGCGAAGCCGAAGGTGGCCGCACCGCCCTTGACCGAGTGCGCGCAGCGGAAGACCGCGTTCAACTCCTCGTCGTCGGCGGACTCCAGGTCGATCTGGAGCAGCATCTGCTCCATGCTGTCGAGGTTTTCCCCCGCTTCCTCGAAGAAGACTTGGTAGAACTGGCTCAGGTCGAAGCCAGCGGAGGCGTTGCCGCCTTCTTGTGTCATTTCACCCATTGGATACTCCGGCGCCGTCAGCGGATGACCTTGCCGATCACCTCGATCAGCTTGGCGGGGTCGAAGGGTTTGACGAGCCAGCCGGTGGCGCCGGCGGCGCGGCCGGCCTGCTTCATCTGGTCGCTCGACTCGGTGGTCAGGATGAGGATCGGAGTCGCCTTGAACTTGGGGTTCTCGCGCAGCTTCTTCGTCAGCCCGATGCCGTCCATGCGGGGCATGTTCTGGTCGGTCAGCACGAGGTTGAAGTCGCGGCTGTTGGCCTTTTCCCACGCGTCCTGGCCATCCACGGCCTCGACAACGTTGTAGCCCGCGTTCTTCAGCGTGAAGGACACCATCTGACGCATGGACGCCGAATCGTCGACGGCGAGGATTGAGTGCATCGTTCGTTACTCCGAATCGTTCTCGGTGGTTTTCGGGCGAAGCCGGGGCTTCTTTAGGCGAGGGTCAGAAGAGTTCGATGGAGCCGGCGTCCATCTCGTCCTGCGTCACCGGGTTGGGCCGCAGCGGCGGTGTCTCGACGATGGCCATGCCGTCCTCGTCGTCGTTGCCCCAGGCGTCGGCGGCGAGGCGGTCGGCGCAGTTGCGCAGGCGTTGCATGGTGTGCGCGACAAGCTGGGAGGACATGTCCTGGAACTGCAACGCCGTGACCGCCTGCTGCAGGTGCTGCGCGATGGCCTCGGCCAGTTCGCTGTGCGCCTGCTGCGCCGGCACCCGGGCCAGCGCCGCGTTGGCGTTGTCGAAGCAGGTCAGCAGCGTGTCGCAGGCGCCGGTGAGCAGGCGCTGCAGCCGTTCGAGGTCGTTGCAAGCCACCATCAGGTGATCCTGCATGTCTGCATTGGCCAGCAGCATGCTGCTGGGGGTGGAGACGGTTAATTCACTCATTGTTCTCGCGGCTCCGGCGTGGTGGATCGTCCCCGGGGGTCGGGCAGGTCTCGAGGGCCCGGTTTTCGATGCAATGCATTGTTCGGAGCCCCTCGCCGCGCAATGCGGCGATCACCCGTCAAAATGCGCCCCAGTTCAACCCACCCTGCCGGTCCCCCGGTGGTCCGATACTCGCAGCCATGTCTATCGACCAACGCTTGCGTGTTCTGCACATCGAGGATTCGGAACTCGATCACGATCTGGCACTCGCGTACCTGCGCCGTGGCGGGCTGGATGTCGACACGCGCCGCGTCGAGACCGAGTCGGAGTTCCGGGCCGCGCTGCAGGAGCCCTGGGACGCCGTGCTGTCCGACTACAACCTGCCGGGGTTCTCGGGCCTGACGGCGCTGGAGATCCTGAACGAGAGCGGGCTGGTGATCCCGTTCATCCTCGTCTCGGGTGAAATCGGCGAGGACACGGCGGTCGAGGCGATGCGCAACGGCGCCAGCGACTACCTGCTGAAGGCCAACTTGTCGCGCCTCGCGCCCGCGCTCGAGCACGCGATCGAGGCGACCGAGATGCGCCGCCTCAAGGCCGATGCCGACCGGGCGCTCGCGGCGTCGCGGCAGCGGCTGTCGGAGCTGGCGCAGCACCTGCAGACCAGCGTCGAGATGGAGCGTGCCGCCATCGCCCGCGAGATCCACGACGACGTCGGCGGCTCGCTCACCGCCGTCAAGTTCGACTTGGCCTGGATCGCGCGGCACACCGTGCACACCGACGTCTACGACCGCGTCCAGCAGGCGCTGGAAACCGTCTCCTACGCGATCGAGGCCAGCCAGCGCATCATGCACAACCTGCGGCCTGCCATCCTGGAGCAGGGCCTGGTCGCCGCGCTGCAGTGGATGGCGAACCGCTTCGAGAAGCGCACCGGCATCGCCTGCCAGTGCCGGGTCAGCCACGACGCGCTGCCGACGCTGCCGGCCGGCGTGCCGCTCGTGGCGTACCGCACCGCGCAGGAGGCGCTGACCAACATCAGCAAGCACGCGCAGGCTTCGCGCGTGACCATCGACCTGTCGCTGGCGCAGGGCGTGCTGTCGCTGGAGGTCAGCGACAACGGACGCGGGCTGTCGAGCGAAGACCTGGCCAAGGCGCGCAGCTTCGGCATCCGCGGCTTGCACGAGCGCGCGGGAACCGTCGGCGGCTGGGTGGAACTGAGCAGTGGCGGCAGCGGCCGGGGCACCACGCTGATCCTGTCGGTGCCGCTGCATGCGCCCCGCGGTCCGTCCGGCGATGACGACGTCGACGACATGGCCGAAGAAACACACGATCCATCTGCCTGGGGGAAACCATGATCAAGGTGATGCTCTGCGACGACCACGCGCTGATTCGGCGCGGCATCCGCGACACCTTGTCCGACGCCTCGGACATCGAGGTGGTCGGCGAAGCCGGCGACTACGGCGAACTGCGCGCGCTGCTGCGCGGCCAGACCTGCGACGTGCTGGTGCTCGACATCAACATGCCCGGCCGCAGCGGCCTCGACGTGCTGCACGTGCTGAAGGACGAGGGCTCGCCGATCAAGGTGCTGATCGTCAGCATGTACCCCGAAGACCAGTACGCCATCCGCGCGCTGCGGGCCGGGGCGTACGGCTACGTGAACAAGGGCGGCGACCCGCAGATCATCGTGCAGGCGGTGCGCACCGTGTCGCAGGGCCGCAAGTACGTGACGCCCGAGATCGCGCAGATGCTGGTCGAGAGCCTGACCACCCCGGTGCCGGAACAGGCGCACGAGAAGCTCTCCGACCGCGAACTGCAGACGCTGGTGATGATCGCGTCGGGCAAGCGGCTGTCGGACATCGCCGAGGAACTGATGCTTTCGCCGAAGACGGTGTCGGTCTACCGCGCCCGGGTGCTGGAGAAGCTGGGCCTGGGCAACAACTCGGAACTCACCGTCTACGCGATCCGCAACGGCCTCGTCGGCAGCTAGACAGCAGGCACCCGGTGCCGCGGGGTGCGCGTCAGCCCCCGCCGGGCGGCGTCCGCGGCCCCCGGCCTACTGAAAGCGCTCGAGCATCCGCTCCAGCGCCATCGTGAACGGCGCCTGCATCATCGGCAGCGTCAGCAGGATGCCGACCAGGCCCACGCCGAGCGTGATCGGGAAGCCGATCGAGAACACGTTCATCTGCGATGCGACGCGCGAGATCAGCCCCAGCACGAGGTTGACGAACAGCAGCATGCCGACCAGCGGCATCGCGATCCACAGCCCCATCGAGAAGATCTCCGCGCCCCACACCTCCGGGCGCAGCGCCCGGATGAAGGCGAACGGCTCCGGCGCCACCGGGAACACGCGGAAGCTCTGCAGCACCGCGTCGATGATCAGCAGGTGGCCGCCGATGACGATGAACATCCACGAGACCATCGTGCCGAGGAAGCGGCTGGTCGCCGTGGCCTGGCCGCCGGTGGCCGGGTCGAAGAAGCCCGCGAAGTTCAGGCCCATCTGCAGGCCCATCAGCTCGCCGGCGAACTCCACCGCGGCGAAGACGATGCGCACCGCGAAGCCCAGCGTCAAGCCGATGACCACCTGCTGCGCCACGAGCATGAAGCCCAGGCCGGAGTCGAGCGGCACCACCGGCATCTCGGGCAGACCGGCCTGTGCACACACGGCGATCAGGAAGGACAGCGCCACGCGCACCCGCGCCGGCACGCTGCGCTGGCCCAGCACCGGCAGGGCCGAGAACAGCGCGAGCACGCGCAGGAACGGCCACAGCACCGGCGTGATCCACGCCAGCAACTGCGCTTCGGTGAAGGTGACCATCAGGCGGCGTCGGCTCAGCCGACGGCGGTCGGGATCGACAGCAGCGTGCGCTGCAGGAACTCGACCAGCGTCGTCATCATCCAGGGCCCGACGATCGCCAGCACCGCAACCGCGGTCAGGATCTTCGGGACGAAGCTCAGCGTGGCCTCGTTGATCTGCGTCGCGGCCTGGAACACGCTGACGAGCAGCCCGACGACCAACACCGCCAGCAGCACCGGCGCCGAGACCATCAGCAGCATGTGCATCGCCTGCTGGCCGACCGTGAAGACCTGTTGTGCGTTCATGATGGAAAGAGGGAAGGGATCAGGTCGCGAAGGAGGCCGCCAGCGAACCCAGCAGCAGGTTCCAGCCGTCGGCCAGCACGAAGAGCATCAGCTTGAAGGGCAGGGCGACGAGCACCGGGCTCAGCATCATCATCCCGAGCGACATCAGCACGCTGGCGACCACCATGTCGATGATCAGGAAGGGGATGAAGATCAGGAAGCCGATCTGGAACGCGCTCTTCAGCTCGCTGGTGACGAAGGCGGGAACCAGCACCTTCAGCGGCACGTCCTCGCCCTTCACGTCGGCGGGCAGCTTGGCCAGCTTGGCAAAGAGCTGCACGTCGGACTGGCGCGTCTGCTTCAGCATGAATTCCCGCATCGGCGCCTCGGCGCGCACCACGGCCTGCTCGAAGGGGATCTGGCCCGCGGAGTAGGGCTGGTAGGCCTCCTGGTAGACCTTGTCGAAGGTCGGGCCCATCACGAAGAAGGTCAGGAAGAGCGACAGGCCGATCACGACCTGGTTGGGCGGCGCCGCCTGGGTGCCCATCGCCTGGCGCATCAGGCCCAGCACGATGACGATGCGGGTGAAGCCCGTCATCATCAGCAGCACGGCCGGCAGGAAGGACAGCGCGGTGAAGAACAGCAGCGTCTGGATCGGCACCGAGTAGCTCGTGCCGCCGGCGTTCTGCGCGACGACGAGCGGCAGCGCCCCCGGCGCCGTGCCGGCCTGCTGGGCTAAAGCGAGTGCAGGAACGGCCGAAAGCACCGACAGGCCGAGGATGCGCAGGCCGTGCACGGTACGGTCAGAAGACATCGGGATCGCCAGGCTGCTGGCTGTTGCGCTTGTTGGGGGTGTAGGGGCTCAGGCGTGCCATCAGCTGCGCGAACGGCGCGACGACCTGGCCGCCGGCCGGCGCCTCGTCGGACTGCGGCAGCATCGTGTAGAGGGTGGTGATGCTCTGCGGCGTGATCCCCAGCACCAGCCAGCGGCGCTCCTCGCCGCTGCCCACCTCGACGGTGACGAGGCGCTGGTTGGGCGCGAGGGTCAGCGTGCCCACGTTGCGCATCGGGGCGCCAGGGGTGGCGGCCTGGCCCATCGGGCTGCGCTTGAGCAGCCACAGGGCCAAGGGGATCATGGCCAGGATGGCGATGAACCACAGCAGGGGAGTGAGGGAAGCGGTCATTCAGGTTCCGAGTGCGTCAGTTCGCGCGGCTCAGGCGGCGCATGCGTTCGCTCGGGGTCACGATGTCGGTGAGGCGGATGCCGAACTTGTCGTTCACCACCACCACCTCGCCCTGGGCGATCAGGTAGCCGTTGACGAGCACATCCATCGGCTCGCCCGCCAGCGCGTCGAGCTCGACGACCGAGCCCTGCGCCAGCTGCAGGATGTGCTTGATCGGGATCCTCGTGCGGCCCAGCTCCACGGTGAGCTGCACCGGGATGTCGAGGATCATGTTGATGTCGTTGCCCGTTCCGGTGAGCTGGGGCGCGGCCGACGAGAAGTTGGTGAACGACGGCGTCGAGACCTGCTCGGCCGCGGGCGTCACTTCCGAGGCGGTCTGCGGCGCGGATTCCGCCAGCGCTGCCGCCCATTCGGCGGCCATCGCGTCTTCTTCGGATTGGTTCACGTTGTCATTGGGCATTGTGATCTCCCAGCCAGCTCAGGTTGGAGCTGGAGATGAGTTGGTCGACCTTGATGGCGTACTTGCCGTTGGAGATGCCGTAGTGGCAGTCCAGCACCGGCACGCCATCGACCTTGGCCTGGATGGCGGGCTTGATGTCGAGCTCGATGAAGTCGCCCGGCTTGAAGCTGAGCAGCTGCTCGACGGTGGCGCCTGCATGGGCCAGCTCGGCGATCAGCTCCACCTCGGCCGACTGGATCTGCTGCTTCAGCAGGTTGATCCAGCGCCTGTCGGGCTCCGCCGAGTCGCCCTGGATCGTGCTGTACAGGACGTCGCGGATCGGCTCGAGCGTGGAGTAGGGGATGCAGAAGTGCACCGTGCCGGTGGTGTCGCCGATCTCCAGGGTGAAGCTGGTGGCCACGACGATCTCGCTCGGCGTGGCGATGTTGGCGAACTGCGGCTGCATCTCCGAGCGCTGGTAGTCCAGCTCCAGCGGGTAGATGCCGACCCAGGCCTTGCGGTACTCCTCGATGATGACCTCGACCATGCGCAGGATCACGCGCTGCTCGGTCGGCGAGAAGTCGCGGCCTTCGATGCGGGTGTGGTACTTGCCGCCGCCGCCGAAAAGGGCGTCGATCACCGCAAATACCAGCGTCGGGTCGCACACGATCAGGCCGGAGCCGCGCAGGGGCCGCACGCTGACGATGTTGAAGTTGGTCGGCACGACGATCTCGCGCAGGAAGGCGCTGTACTTCTGCACCTTGATGCCGCCGATCGAGACCTCCGGGCTGCGCCGGATGAAGTTGAACAGCCCCACGCGCACGTTGCGGGCGAAGCGCTCGTTGATGATCTCCATCGTGGGCATGCGCCCACGGACGATGCGTTCCTGGCTCGACAGGTCGTAGTCGCGCACGCCGCCCGTCGGCACGTCCTCCTGCTCGAGCTTCTGGCTCTCGCCGGTGATGCCCTGCAGCAGCGCGTCGACTTCGTCCTGCGAAAGGATCTGCTGGTTCATGCGTGGACTTCCTTCGGCAGACCGCGGCCGAGCGGGCCGAGTGCCAGGCCGCTCCCATGCCGTCGGACGAGGGGCACCATCACTGGATGATGAAGTTCGAGAAGTGCACCGCGATGATCGGCAGCACCTGCGGCGCGCGGCGCTTGCGCTTCTTCTTCGGCTTGTCGTCGTCGGCACCGGACGTGGCGTCGTCCTCGTCCTCCTCGATCTCGTAGCCCAGCGCGCGGGAGGCCTCGCGGCGGATCTGCTCGGCGAGCTTCTCCTTGCCTTCGCGGTCCAGCAGCTGTGCGGCGGTCTTCTGCGCGAGCAGCAGCAGGATGTTGTTGCGGATGGCCGGCATGTAGGCCTTCAGGGCCTCGGGCAGGGACGGGTCCTCCACTTCCAGCGTGAGGCCGATCTGCGCATAGCGCTCGGCATCGCGGTCGGCGAGGTTCACGGTGAAGGGGTCCAGCGGCACGAAGGTCGGGGCGTGCTTGGGATCGAACTTGTGCTGGACCTTGCGCTCGGCCTTGGGGGCGATGACGACCTCGGCCTCGCCTTCCTCGCCGTCGTGGGGCTTCTTCAGCAGCAGCATGGCGGCGGCGCCGCCGCCCAGCACCACCAGCAGCACGGCCGCGATGATGACGATGAGCTTCTTGTTGCTCTTCTTGGGCGCGTTGGCGGCGTCGGTGGCAGCGGCGGCTGACATGCAGGCTCCTGGCAGACTCGGGTCGCGAAAGGCAGGGCCTTCCGCACAGCATGGGACCGATTATTCGAGCCCCGGCCCTGTGCCGATGCCGTGAAAAGCGCCCGGATTGCTGGGCAGACCGCGGCTGCGCGCCGCCGCCGCGGGCCTGCGTCAGGCCACCAGATCGACCACGCCGCGCTGTGCCCGCTGCGCCGGCGTGGCGGTGGCCTGCGGCGCCAGGTCGTCGCCCGGGCGCTGCGGGCCGTGCCCGCCGTCGCCCCGGCGGCCGTCCGCCGTGCCGCCGGCCTGGCCGCCGGCCCCTGCGAACACCCCGCCGCCGGCCAGCGTGAAGCCGCCGGCGCTGAGGGCGGCGGCCAGGTCGGGCAGGCTGGATTCGAGTGCCGCGCGCGTGGCGGCCAGGTCGGCGCCGAAGGAAACGTGCGCCTGCGTGCCGGCCAGTTCGATCTGCACCGAGATCGGCCCCATCTCCGCCGGGTTCAGCTCGAGCCGGGCGGCCTGGATCCCGTCGCGCACCAACACGCTGACCTGGGCACCGAGGGCCGGCGCGAACGACGGCGAGTCGATCGCCGCGGCGAGGTGGGCATGGAAGGGGGCGGATGCCGGGGCGCTGCCCTCGGCCGCCGGCGCGGCCGACGCGGGCGTGGTGCCGTCGGCGGCGGCCAGCGCGCGCGCGGCATCGCCGGCGACGGGCGCCTCCTGGCGCGGTCCGGGGGCTGCAGGCGCTGGTTCGGCCTGGGCGGTCGCTTCTGCCAGGGCGGCCGCAAAGCGGCCGGCGGCCTCGTCCGC